>CAZNWE010000001.1:0-92104 GCA_964576715.1 uncultured Geminicoccaceae bacterium
AGGTCGAGCCCGACGATCTCTTGAAGTTCGGCCTGATCCCCGAGTTCGTCGGCCGCATGCCGGTGGTCGCCACGCTGACCGACCTCGACATCGACGCCCTGGTGCAGATCCTCAAGGAGCCGAAGAACGCCCTGGTCAAGCAGTACCAGAAGTTGTTCGAGATGGAGGACGTCAAGCTCACCTTCACCGAGGATGCGCTCCGTGCCATCGCGCAAAAGGGGATCAAGCGGAAGACCGGCGCCCGGGGCCTGCGCTCGATCATGGAAGGCATTTTGCTCGAGACCATGTTCGAGCTGCCGTCGCTCAGCACGGTCGAAGAGGTCGTGGTCAACAAGGAAGTTGTGGACAACAACGCCAAGCCCTTGATGATCCACAACCAGCGCAAGGGCGACGTCGGCTCCGCCTCCTGAGCCGCGTCGGCCGGGTGACGCATCGCCGCTGCACCCTGGGCGGGCATGGCCATGGCGTTGTCTTGAAAGCGCCACCCCGCCGGGCCACCTCATTGTCGGTAATCCGGCGCAACGGGATCGCCCGCTGCCGCCCCTGCGGTGAGGTCTGATGGTCGAGACACCCCAAACGACAATCTTTTCGGTTCTACCACTGCGCGACATCGTGGTTTTCCCCCACATGATCGTGCCGCTCTTCGTCGGTCGCGAGAAGTCGATTGCGGCACTCGAGGAGGTGATGAAGGAGGACAAGCAGATCCTCCTCGTCGCCCAGAAGAATGCCAGCCAGGACGATCCGGGGCCCGACGACATCTACCGCGTCGGCACCGTCTCCAGTGTGCTGCAGCTGCTGAAACTGCCCGATGGCACGGTCAAGGTGCTGGTCGAGGGCACCGCCCGTGCCGACATCCAGGGTTTCGTCGACAATCCGCGGTTCTTCCAGGTCTCGGCACAGGTGCTCGAGGACGGTTCGACCGACATGCGCGAGGTCGAGGCGCTCGCCCGGGCCGTGGTGACCCAGTTCGAGCAATATGTGAAGCTCAACAAGAAGGTACCGCCCGAGGTCCTGGTCTCGCTCTCGCAGATCGACGATCCGGGCAAGCTCGCCGACACCGTCTCGGCCCACCTCGCCCTCAAGATCTCCGACAAGCAGGACCTGCTGGAGACCGCCTCCCTGGCCGAGCGCCTCGAGCGTCTCTACGGCTTCATGGAGGGTGAGATCAGCGTCCTGCAGGTGGAAAAGCGCATCCGCTCCCGCGTCAAGCGGCAGATGGAGAAGACCCAGCGCGAGTATTACCTGAACGAGCAGATGAAGGCGATCCAGAAGGAGCTGGGCGAGCTCGAGGACGGCAAGGACGAGGCCTCCGAGCTCGAAGAGAGGATCAAGAAGACCCGGCTCACCAAGGAGGCCCGCGACAAGGCCCTGGCCGAGCTCAAGAAGCTGCGGACCATGAGCCCGATGTCGGCCGAGGCCACCGTGGTGCGCAACTATCTCGACTGGATGCTCTCCATCCCCTGGAGGAAGCGCTCCAAGGTCAAGAAGGACATCAAGCTCGCCCAGCACGTGCTCGACACCGACCATTACGGCCTCGAGAAGGTCAAGGAGCGGATCGTCGAGTACCTCGCGGTGCAGCAGCGGGTCGACAAGATGAAGGGTCCGATCTTGTGCCTCGTGGGTCCGCCCGGGGTGGGCAAGACCAGCCTCGGCAAGTCGCTGGCCAAGGCCACCGGCCGCAACTTCGTCCGCTTCTCCCTGGGCGGGGTGCGCGACGAGGCCGAGATCAGGGGCCACCGGCGCACCTATATCGGCTCCCTGCCCGGCAAGATCGTGCAGAGCATGAAGAAGGCCAAGACCTCGAACCCGCTCTTCATGCTCGACGAGATCGACAAGATGGGCTCGGACTTCCGCGGCGACCCGTCCTCGGCCCTGCTCGAGGTCCTCGACCCGGAGCAGAACGCGAACTTCAACGACCACTACCTCGAGGTCGACTACGACCTGTCGGACGTGATGTTCGTCTGCACCGCCAACACGCTCAGGATGCCGCAGCCGCTGCTCGACCGGATGGAGATCATCCGCCTTGCCGGCTATACCGAGGAGGAGAAAGTCGAGATCGCCAAGCGGCATCTGCTCGAGAAGCAGCGTTCCGCGCACGGCCTCTCCGAGCAGGAATGGTCGATCACCGACGAAGCGCTGGTCGACCTGATCCGCTACTACACCCGCGAGGCCGGTGTCCGTAACCTGGAGCGCGAGATCGCCAACCTGGCCAGGAAGGCGATCAAGGAGATCGTCGCCGGCGAGAAGAAGCAGGTCAAGATCACCCGCCGCAACCTCGACAAGTACGCCGGTGTCCGCAAGTTCCGCTACGGCGAGGCCGAGCTCGAGGACATGGTGGGCGTGACCACCGGGCTTGCCTGGACCGAGGTCGGTGGCGAGCTCTTGACTATCGAATCGGTGCAGGTGCCGGGCAAGGGCAAGATGACGATTACCGGCAAGCTCGGCGACGTCATGCAGGAATCGGTGCAGGCGGCGAAAAGCTACGTGCGCTCGCGCTCGCGGCTGCTCGGCGTCGACCCGGCCCGCTTCGATACCACCGACATCCACATCCACGTGCCGGAAGGGGCCACGCCCAAGGACGGCCCCTCGGCCGGGGTCGCCATGGTGACCTCGATCGTATCGGTACTGACCCGCATCCCGGTCAAGGCTTCCGTCGCGATGACCGGCGAGGTGACGTTGCGTGGCCGCGTGCTGCCGATCGGTGGGCTCAAGGAGAAGCTGCTCGCCGCCTTGCGCGGTGGCATCAAGGTCGTCCTGATCCCCAAGGAGAACGAGAAGGACTTGGCCGAGATCCCCGACAACGTGAAGAAGGGGTTGAAGATCCTTCCCGTCGGCAATGTCGACGAGGTGCTGCAGGTGGCGCTCACCCGGGTGCCGGTGGCCCTGGCCGAGGAGGAGCCGATCAGCCCCGAGATCGCGGCTCAGGCCAAGCCCGGCGCCGGCCCGGCACAACTGCCCAACTGACCCGCCAGCCGCGAGGACGACGTCCGGCGCGCCACCACCCGGCAGGGCATAGCCAGGCCCGCCGGGTGAGGCTGGCCACCCCGAGGCCCGCAAGACCCCGCGTCTTGCGGGCCTTTCTTTGTCCCCTCTTGCCGCTACCGCACCGCTCCGCTACCTTGCCAGGCATGGAACAAAATGCGAACATTCCGCCTCGCTACGCCATCCGCCTCGGCGACCTCCGTTCCTGGCACGTCGTCACCGTCGCCTGCCCCACCTGCGGCCACAAGGGCCGGCTCGAGCCCCTGGCGCTCGGCCGCGATCGCCCCGCCCACACCCGCCTCATCGACCTCGAGCGTCATCTCCGCTGCCGCAACTGCGGCAATCGCGACGACAACCGCATGCTGGTCAGCCTCGCCGCCCGCGACTGAGCGCCCACCATCGACCCCGAGCTTCGCACCATCCATGCAGCAGTCGTCGCCAGCGTCGGCGCGCGGCGGCTCGCCTCGCGGGGTCGCATCGTTGTCGCGGGGTGGTGCAGCGAACAGCGGGGTCAGTTGCCTGGACGCTGGTGCTAGGCGCGCTGCGCTGGCACTCTGCAGCACGGGTTTCGACAACAATGGAGGTGCGCCGTGAGCCTGATCCAACTCGTCTACGCATCGAAGCCTTTCGGCTTCGACGCGGCCATCCTCAACGGCATTCTCAGCGAAGCCCGACGGCTCAACCCCGAAAACGACGTCACCGGCGCCCTCATCTGCCGCGCCGACCTCTACCTGCAGCTGCTCGAAGGCCCCAAGGACGCCGTCGAAGCCACCTACGCCCGCATCGCCAGGGACGACCGCCACGTCGAGGTCGAACAGCTCGTCACCCGCCGCATCGACAGCCGCCTCTTCCCCGACTGGGCGATGCGCGACGACCCCGCCCGCTCCTGGATGTGGACACCAGCCGAGGTCGAGAACGGTGCCATCGCCCGCGCGACGGCAGCGGAGATCGTCGCGGTGTTCGAGCGGCTGGCGAAGGAGGAGGCATAGGGCGGCGGTGCCGTGGCCGTTTGGGCCGGCGCATATTCATGGCCTCGGTGACGATCGCGCCAGGATCGATCCGCTCGGCCCGGATGGGTTGCCGGAGCCGGCCCGGGGCGCACCATCGCCGACCTCTCCCTCATGGCAAAGCTGGGCCTCGTCGGCTCCTGGCGAAAGGGACTAATCGGTGGCAGCACCGAGCACCGGCGTGACCCTCGGTCCCGTGGCGGACAAGGATCGCGGGCGTGCCTTGGTGGTGGGGTAGGAAGACGTGGCGGCGTTGCTGCCGAGACCGGTCAGTGTCATGCTGATCATCTCCGTCCTCGTGCTGGTTGTCGCTCAAGCCTGCTGGCCAGGGTCGGCGCCGGGGTCTCGTTGCTCGGCTCGGTGCCGGGCTCGAGGCTCGGCGCGGCGGCCGCGGCAGGGCTACTCGGCAACTGCGGCGAGATCGGTTTTCTCCAGCCGGGCGGCGGCGTACTTGACCTCGGGAATCTTGCCGAACGGGTCGAGCGCCGGGTTGGTCAGCCGGTTGGCTGGTGCCTCGCCGTAGCAGAACGGGATGAACAGCATGCCCTGGGCGATGGCGGGATCGCGGCGGGCCATGAGCTCGATCGACCCGCGCCGCGTGGTCACCCGCACCCGCGCGCCCGGGTTGACGCCGAGGCTTGCCATGTCGCGGCCGTTCATCGCGACGAAGGCCTCGGGCTCGAGCCTGTCGAGGCGCGAGGCGCGCCGGGTCATCGCCCCGGTATGCCAATGCTCGAGTGTCCGTCCGGTGGTCAGGACCATCGGGTAGGTCTCGTCCGGGGTCTCGTCCGGGTCGATGCCGGTCGCCGGGACCAGCGTGGCGCGGCCCGTTGCGGTCGGGAAGTGGTCGCTGAAGACGACGCCGAGACCGGGCGCATCGTCGGCCGGGCAGGGGTAGGTGACGCTGCCCTCGCGGCTGAGCCGCTCCCAGGTGATGTGGTCGAGCGACGGCATCGCCAAGTGCATCTCGGCGAAGATGTCGGCCGGCCCGGCATAGTCCCAAGGCAAGCCCAGTCGGTGCCCCATCTCCTGGACGATCCACCAGTCGGCACGGGCCTCTCCCGGTGCGGGGAGGGCCTGGCGACCGAGTTGCACCTGGCGATTGGTGTTGGTCACGGTGCCGGTCTTCTCGGGCCAGGCGGAGGCCGGCAGCACGACATCGGCGAAGGCAGCGGTCTCGGTCAGGAAGATGTCCTGGACGACCAGATGGTCGAGCCGGGCGAGGGCCGAGCGGGCGTGGTCGGTGTCGGGGTCGGACATCGCCGGGTTCTCGCCCAGGATGTACATGCCGTGCACGCTGCCGGCATTCATCGCGTGCATGATCTCGACCACGGTGAGGCCGGGCGTCGGGCTCAAGGCAGCACCACCCCAGAGCGCCTCGAGCTTCGCCCGAAAGGCCGCATCACCGACCTTGTGATAGTCCGGCAGGAACATCGGGATGAGCCCGGCATCCGAAGCACCCTGGACGTTGTTCTGGCCGCGCAGCGGATGCAGCCCGGTGCCCGGCCGGCCGGTCTGACCGGAGAGCAGGGCAAGGCTGATCAGGCAGCGGCAATTGTCGGTGCCGTGGGTGTGCTGGGCGACGCCCATGCCCCAGAAGATGATCGCTGCCTCGGCCCTGGCATAGAGCCGGGCGACGGTGCGAATCGTGTCGGCGTCGATGCCGCAGATCGGCGCCATCGCCTCGGGCGGATAGGCGGCGAGGTGCGTCTTCAGCTGCTCGAAGCCCAGCGTGTGCGCCTGCAGGTATTGCCGGTCGTAGAGCTCCTCGGTGACGATGACGTTGAGCATGGCATTGAGCAGCGCCACGTCGCGCCCCGGGGTGAACTGCAGCATGTGGGTGGCATGGCGTTTCAGCGCTTGCCCACGCGGGTCGATGACGACGAGCTTGGCCCCGCGCGCGACCGCCTGCTTGAAGTAGGTGGCGGCCACCGGGTGGTTCTCGGTCGGGTTGGCGCCGATGACGACGATGACGTCGCTGTTGGCCACCTCGGTGAAGGGGGCGGTGACGGCACCCGAGCCGATGCCCTCCATGAGGGCGGCCACCGACGAGGCGTGGCAGAGGCGGGTGCAGTGGTCGACATTGTTGGTCCGGAGCCCGGTCCGGATCAGTTTCTGGAAGAGGTAAGCCTCCTCGTTCGAGCATTTGGCCGAGCCGAAGCCGGCCAAGGCCTCGCCGCCATGGGTGTCGCGAATCGCCATGAGGCCGGCCACCGCCCGGTCCAGCGCCTCGTCCCAGCTAGCCTCGCGAAAATGCGTCCAGGGATTGGCGGGATCGACCCGGTCCTGCGCGTGCTTGGGCACCCCGTCCTTGCGGATCAGGGGGACGGTCAGCCGCTCCCGGTGATGGACGTAGTCGAAGCCGAAGCGGCCCTTGACGCAAAGCCGGTTCTCGTTGGCCGGGCCATTCGCACCGGTGACGTAGCGGATCCGGTCGTCCTTGACGTGGAAGGTCAGCCGGCAGCCGACGCCGCAGAACGGGCAGACGCTCTCGACCCGGCGATCGGCGCTGCGCTCGCCGATCCCGGCCGCGTCCATGATCGAGGCGGGCATCAGCGCCCCGGTCGGGCAGGCCTGCACACACTCGCCGCAGGCGACACAAGTCGAGCTGCCCATCGGGTCGTCCTGGTCGAACACGATCTTGGCGTCGTGGCCACGCCAGGCCATGCCGATGACGTCGTTGACCTGGACCTCGCGGCAGGCGCGGACACAGAGCGTGCACTGGATGCAGGCGTCGAGAGTGACGCGCATCGCCGGGTGGCTCGGGTCGGGTGCCCAGCGCTCGGCCTTGGGAAAGCGGCTCTCGGCGACACCGACCCGGTCGGCCCACTGCCAGAGCTTGCTGTCCCGGTCGGGTGCCGCAGCCCGCGCCGGCTGGTCGGCGACGAGCAGCTCCATCACCATGCGCCGGGCCTTAATCGCCCGTTCGCTCGACGTCTGGACCGTCATGCCGGGCGTCGGGGTGCGCAGGCAGGACGGGGCCAGCACGCGCTCACCCTCGATCTCGACCATGCAGGCCCGGCAATTGCCGTCCGGCCGGTAGCCGGGTTCGGGCAGGTAGCAGAGATGCGGGATCTCGACGCCCTGGCACTTCGCCACCTGCCAAATGGTCTCGCCGGGCAGGGCCTCGACCTCCCGGCCGTCGAGGGTGAAGTGGATCGTCTCGGTCATGCGCCTGGTCCTCCTGCCTCGGGCAAAGCGACCTCGACCAGCCTCGCGTTCTCGGGCTTGAACGGATTGACGAAGAGCACGCCTTCGAGGTTGCGGCCGTCCTGGAAGTCCTCGGAGAAGATCATGCGACAGCCGGCCCGCTTCGCAGTGGCCCAGAGCATGGCGTCCCAGAACTGAAGGCCGTGCTCGGCGTGGGCCACGGTTGCGACTTCCAGGTCGTCGGCTGTCGCCGATATGCTATGTGGCAGCATCTTGCGATAGTAGATGATGATGCCACGCGCCGCTGGTGGGGCGAAACCGCGTTTACGCGTCAGCGCATTGTAGCACTCGCCGTAGCTCTGCACTGTCTGCACGCAATCACCGAATACGGCACGCCGCAGGATCGCGACCGCGGTCTCGTGCCGTCGGTCTCCCCCTTGTGCCGCGTAGACGAGCAGGTTGGCGTCGAGCGTCACTCGCACCGGTCTGGTTGCCAAGGCCGCTCGATCCGATCGTCGTAGAGCTCGTCCCTCGTCCAGTCGTCGAGGCGCGCGCCGACGAAGCCCTCTTTGAACCGCGCCAGGATGGCCTCCAATTCGGCTGCCTCGCGCGCGGCCACGGCCGGATCCTTCGCCTCCGCGACCGGCACCAGCTTCGCCACCGGCTTGCCGCGGCGGGTGATCGTCACCTCCTCGCCGCGGGCTGCGGCGTCGAGGAATTTCGAGAAGTGCTGGTTGGCCTCGCGGGCCGTCACGGTCGACATCAGCGATTCCTTGTAGTGATGTCACTACATCATAGGCGACCTCGCCGGATGGCTCAACCATCGAACAGCTCGGGGAAGTAGCGGATCAGGCATTTGATCGGGTTGCCGGCGGCCTGGCCGAGGCCGCAGATCGAGGCGTCGGCCATGGCATCGGCGAGCTCCATGAGCAGCGGCCGGTCCCAGACCTCGTGCTCCATCAGTGCCACCGCCTTTGCGGTGCCGGACCGGCAGGGCGTGCACTGGCCGCAGCTCTCGTTCTTGAAGAAGCGCAACAGGTTACGGGCGGCGGCCCGGAGATCGTCCTGGTCGGAGAGGACGACCACGGCGTGGCTGCCGACGAAGCACCCCAGATGCTCGAGCTTGCCGAAATCCAGCGGGATGTCGGCCATGCTGGCCGGCAGGATGCCGCCCGAGGCACCGCCCGGCAGATAGGCACGGAACGCGTGGCCGTCCGCCATGCCGCCGGCCAACGCGTCGATCAGCTCTCTCGCGGTGGTCCCCGCCGGCGCCAGCTTGACGCCCGGCGCCTTGACCCGGCCCGAGACGGAATAGGAACGGAGACCCTTCGCACCGTTGCGACCTTGCGCGGCGAACCATTCCGGGCCGCGCTCGACGATGTCGCGCACCCAGTAGAGGGTCTCGACATTGTTCACCAGCGTCGGCTGGCCAAAGAGTCCGACCTCGGCGACATAGGGCGGGCGGTGGCGGGGCAGGCCGCGCTTGCCCTCGATGCTCTCGATCATCGCCGATTCTTCGCCGCAGATATAGGCGCCGGCACCGCGCCTGAGCTGGATGTGGCCAGGTCGGGCGAGACCGGCAGCCTCCAGAGCGGCGATCTCCCGCGTGAGAATGGTGCGGATCGCCGGGTATTCGTCGCGCAGATAGATCCAGGCATTGGCAGCGTCGATCGACCAGGACGCGATCAGCATGCCTTCGAGGAAGCGGTGCGGATCGGACTCTAGATAATGCCGATCCTTGAAGGTGCCGGGTTCCCCCTCGTCGGCATTGACGCAGAGCTGGCGGGGCCTCGGCCGGGCCATGACGAGCTGCCATTTGCGCGCGGTGGGAAAGCCGGCACCGCCGAGGCCGCGCAGTCCCGAGGCCTCGAGCCGGTCGATGAAGTCGTGCACCATGCCGCTGTCGGCGTCACCCGGGTCGGTCTGGCGCAGCCGCTCGAGCAGAGTGTAGCCACCGGCTGTCCGGTAGCGGGGGAGATCGACATAGTCGGGCAGGTCGGGATGGGTGCGGCCCGCTTCGACCGCGGCGAGCGCTTCGGTCGGGGTTGCCCGGTGCAGCTGGCGATGGGCGATCTCGATGGTCGGCGCCCGATCGCAGGCGCCCATGCAGGGGGCGCGCATGACGCGCACGGCCGCGGGATCGGTGCCGGCCTCGAGCGCCGCGATCAGCCGCTCGGCACCGAGCATGCTGCAGGTCAGGCTGTCGCAGACCCGGACGGTCAGGGGCGGCGGTGGCGCCTCGCCGTCGCGGACCACGTCGAAATGGGCGTAGAAGGTTGCGACCTCGAAGACCTCGGCCTCGGCCAACCGCAATGCCTCGGCGAGTGCCTTGAGATGCGCGCTGCGCAAATGGCCGAAGCGGTCCTGGATCAGATGCAGGTATTCGATCAGCAGATCGGCGCGCCGTGGCCGGGTGCCGAGCAGGCCGTCGATCTCGACCGCGGCCTCGGCCAGCAACTCCCGTCCCTTGGGGGTCCGCCGCCCGCGGCCGGCCCGGGGCGCTGCCTGATGGCCCGCCTGCCTTACCGTGGTCTCGACTGCCATCGCTTCGCCTCCCGTCGACCGGATCGTCGAAGCCTCGATAGTCGAACGGCGACACCGAGTGCTTGCTCGGGTGCGACGCACTCTTGAGCCAGCCGGCGCACCCGCAGATTCGATGCGAGTCTACCATACCAGCGATGTTCCGTCATAGTTGAAGAAGCCACCGTTCGCGGCCGGCGTCAGCCCCTCGATGACACTGGCCAGACCGCGCGCACTCGTGCCGACGTCGAGCGTTGCGGCGGCGCCGCCCATGTCGGTGCGAACCCAGCCGGGATGAAGGAGGGCGACGATGAAGTTCTCGGCCGCCAGATCGATCGCGAGGCTTCGCATGACCGCATTCACCGCCGCCTTGGACGAGCGGTAGACATACTCGCCGCCGGTCGTGTTGGCCCCCATGCTGCCCATCCGGCTCGAGATGGTGACGAGCTTCCTCGTCCGGCCGCGCCGGAGATGCGGCAGAAAGGCCTCGGTAGTACGGTAGGCGCCGATGACATTGGTGGCGAGGACCGCGTGCCAGCGGTCGTCGTCGATCCGCCCGAGGCCGGCACCCCGCTCGCCGAAAATGCCCGCGTTGTTGACCAGGACGTCGAGCGGCTCGCCGGCGAGCTGGTCGGCTGCCGCCGCGATGGAGCGCCAATCGGTCACGTCGAGGGCCAGACTGCGCAGTCCGGGGATCTCGACGGGCCGCCGCATCGCGCCGATCACCTCATGGCCGCGCTGTGCGAGCTCGGTCGCCAATGCCCTGCCGATGCCGCGGCTGGCGCCGGTAATCAACACCCGAGCCATCTGCCTTGCCCCGTAGGACCGCTCTGCCATCACTCAGGGTGGGGGCGGCGGGCCGCCGGCGCAAGGCCTGCGGATCGGTCGTTCAGGCTGGCGCGCCGGCGCCCACCGGCTGCTGCGTCTGCCAGTTGCGGCCGGCGGCGATGATGCAACCCAGTCCCGAGGGGGCGATGGAAAGGATGGTCCAGCCGCCGCTCGTCGCCGAGGTGAAGACCTGCAGCAGGTGTCCATTGGTTTGCAGGCCCAGCGACACCGGCTGCTCGCCGTAGCGCTCGCCCAGCGTCTCGGCGATCTTCTGATAGTCGTGGCAGAGTAGCCGCGGCGGGGCGCTCGGCGCTTGCGCCGAACTGCTGCCGCTCGTGGCGAGGCTGGCGAAAAGGCAAAGCATGAAGAGCACTGCGCGCATTCCGTATCTCCCGTCGCTGAGGCGGCCGATGGATCGCCGCTGCGAGAGGGAACCACAGCCTTGGTTAAGACGGCGTTACCGCTGCTGCGGCGCGCGTCGGTGCACCCTCAGGCCCTGACCCGGGTTCAGTTCACGCGCTCGAAGGTGGGGGCGAACAGCACCAGGAGCGTGCGCTGATCCGGCAGCCCATTCTCGGGCAGGCCGTTTGCTGCCTGAAACGCCTTGAGGGCTTCGGCCGTGCCGGGACCGAAGGCACCATCGACGGTCGACTTGTAGTGGCCAAGCTCGGCCAGCGTGCTCTGCACCCTGCTGATGGTCGCCCGATAGAGGTCGATGCTGCCACCCTCGGCAGCCGGGATCTCGGTGAGCTCGCTCGCCTCGGTCAGGCGGGTGACGGCGGTCGCCTCGACGAAGAGATGCACGGCATTGGCCAGCACATCCTCGGGATTGGCAGTGCAATGGTTGCGCAGGAGGTCGAGGACGAGGCCGGTCTCCTGCCAGGACAGATGCTCGAAAACGCCGTCCTGCAAGCGGTTGAGAGCGGTCACATAGCCGTCGATCCAGCCGGCGGTCATGTAGAGCACCCGGCCTTCCTCGGCGTAGGCCTCAAGGTACTGGGTACAGGAAAGCTGGCCCGCACCACGCAAGGCGTAGACGTCGCCGACCGCCGCACCGACCGTCGACGGCCCGGCCACACTCCCGGCGAGTGCCAAGAGCCCGGCAACAAATCCCGTCCGCTTGCAACACCGCATCGTCGATCCCCTGCTGCGCACCCTGTTCAGGTGGTGAGGCATCGCGGTCCGGCAAGTGGGCGACCCGGCCCGGACGGTGCCGCGTCGATCGGGTGCCGTTGCCGCGTGGCCTCGGTGGCGTTCAGTTGTCGCCGGCCAGGAACTCGGCGTGGATCTCCAGCGTCACCTCGCGGCCGATCGCCGGGATGAACGTCGACAGGCCGAACGCACCACGGTCGATCACGGCCGACGCGGCGAAGCCGAGCGTGTAGCGGCCGGTCAAGAGGTTCGATGCACCGCCGTTGAACCTGACCTCCAGGACGACCGGTTGCGTGACCCCGAGCAGGGTGAGGTCGCCGCTCACCCGCCCGGTGTCGGGACCGGTCAACTCGATCGAGCGGCTGACGAAGCGGGCTTCGGGGTAACGATCGGTGTCGAGCCAGCTGCTGGAGCGCAGGTCGTCGGCGAAGCCGGGCACGTGGGTGCTGACGCTGGCCGTCTCGACCATCACCTCGAGCGCCGCCGCGGCCGGCTGCTCCGGATCGAAGTCGAGGGTCGCATCGAGCCGATCGAAACGGCCGACGAAGGTCGAGAACCCCAGATGGTCGACCTTCCAGAGGAGGATGGCATGATCCGGGTCGAGCCGGTAGGCGCCGGCGCGAAGCTCGCTCGGCTCGTTGGTTTGGTGCCCTGCCGGCAGCAGATGGCCGCAGCCGCCCAAGGCCAGAATGAGGAGCAGTGAAGCAAGACGGCGCCGCATTCCGGCCTCCCGATCGCTGCCGCCGGTCGCAGCCGCCGCGCGGCCCGGCAAGTTGATAGCCGCCACCACGAATAGCAGAGCCAGGCCACACCGACGAGCCGAACTGCCCGGTCGGCACGGTGGTGTGGTTGCCGGGTCGGGCGGGCTCGTCTAGAGAGCGGCCGGCAGGGGTAATGACAAGCAGAGCCACCGATGCATGATCTGAAGTGGTTGCGCGAGCATGGCGACGACTTCGACGCGGCGCTGGCCAGGCGTGGCTTGCCGCCGGCGGCGGCCGAACTGATTGCCCTGGACGGGGAATGGCGGGCGCTGGAGACCCGGGTGCAGGAGGATCAGGCGCTACGCAACCGACTGTCGAAGGAGATCGGCCAGCGCCGCGGGCCGGACGGCGTGCCGCCGGCCGAGCTGCTCGATCAAGTGGCCCAGCTCAAGGAGCTGTTGAAGCTGCGCGAGGCCAAGCTCGAGCAGGCCAGGAGCCGCCTCGAGGCACGCCTCTCCGAGCTGCCGAACGTCCTCGCGGCCGATGTTCCGGATGGCCCGGACGAGTCCGCCAATCGCGAGGAGCGGCGCTGGGGCAGCCTGCGCAATTTCGGCTTCACGCCGCAGCCGCATGATCTGCTCGGGCTCGGCCTGGGCATGGATTTCGAGCGGGCGGCGAAGCTCGCCGGTGCCCGGTTCGTGGTGCTCAAGGGCAGCTTGGCCCGGCTCGAGCGGGCGATCGGCCAGCTGATGCTGGATATCCAGACCGGCGAGCATGGCTATACCGAGACGGCGGTGCCGCTCCTGGTCCGCGACGCCGCTCTGTTCGGCACCGGCCAGCTGCCCAAGTTCGGCACCGACCTGTTCAAGACCACCGACGAGCGCTGGCTGATTCCGACGGCCGAGGTGCCGCTCACCAATCTGGTCGCCGGCGAGATCCTGCCCGAGGAGGCGCTGCCCTACCGGTTCACCGCGCTCACCCCCTGCTTTCGCTCCGAGGCCGGGGCCGCCGGCAAGGACACGCGCGGGATGATCAGGCAGCACCAGTTCAACAAGGTGGAGCTGGTCAGCATCACCACGCCGGAGCAGTCGGCGGCCGAGCACGAGCGGATGACGGGGTGTGCCGAGGCGATCCTGCAACGCCTCGGGCTGCCCTACCGGGTGATGACGCTGGCCTCGGGCGATACCGGCTTTGGTGCCAGGAAGACCTACGATATCGAGGTCTGGCTGCCGGGACAGCAGGCCTATCGGGAGATTTCGTCGTGCTCGACGTGCGGCGATTTTCAGGCCCGGCGGATGAACACCCGCTGCCGAGCGAAGGGCCAGAAGCAGACCCGCTTCGTGCACACGCTGAACGGCTCCGGCCTCGCCATTGGCCGCACGCTCATCGCCGTGCTCGAGACCTACCAGGAGGCCGATGGCAGCATCACCCTGCCCGAGGCGCTTCGCCCATACATGGGCGGCATTGAACGGATGAGCGCAGATGCTGAAGCAACCGGGTGAGAACCCGCGGATTCTCGTCACCAACGACGACGGAATCAACGCTCCCGGCCTCAAGGTCATGGAGGCCATCGCCCGCGAGATCTCGGACGAGGTCTATGTCGTCGCACCCGAAGTCAACCATAGCGGTGCCGGCCATTCGCTCACCCTGCGTCGGCCGTTGCGCACCCGCCGGGTGTCCGAGCGGCACTATGCGGTGGACGGCACGCCGACCGATTGCGTGCTGCTGGCGTTGCAGAACATCCTGATCGACAAGGACATCAACCTCGTCCTTTCCGGCGTCAATCACGGCCACAATCTCGGCGAGGACGTGACCTATTCCGGCACCATTGCCGCCGCCATGGAGGCGACGCTGCTGCAGGTGCCGGCGATCGCCTTCTCGCAGTCCTGCCGCGATCGCCATCCGGTCAAGTGGAAGACCGCCGAGCACTGGGCGCCGGGCATCATCAAGCCATTGTTGGCAATGGAATGGCCCAAGGACGTCCTGATCAACGTCAACTTTCCGGATGCCATCGCGCCGAGCGTGAAGGGGATTGCGGTGACCCGGCAGGGCAAGCAGAAGGTCGGTGACGAGCTCATCGAACGCATTGATCCGCGCGGCGAACCCTATGTCTGGATTGGCCTTTCGCGCGGCGAGTCCAGCCACGCCGACGGTACCGACGTGGCGGCGGTGCGCGACGACCACGTCTCGGTCACGCCGATCCAGCTCGACATGACGCACCACCCGAGCTTTGCCAAGCTGACCAAACTGTTGATGTCACAGTAGGCGTCGGGATATCTTCGAGCGGAGCTTCACTTCCGCGAATACCGACAAGTAGAGCTGGTGCCAGTGCTTGCTGCCGATGTGTCCTATATGCATCGCCGCGCGGCTGCTTTTTTGGCTGTTGTTGCCCTGACGAAGTCGATTGCGCTACGCTGCAATAATCTTGCGGGGTGTGACGTTGTGGTCGGCGGCGGGCGGGCCGGCGGACGGCAGCGGACATGAGGTGGCGGTTTGGCGGGAAGTGGCAGGTTGCAGCGGCGAACGCGGGTGAGCAGGGCTATTCGGGCACTGTTGGGCGGTCTCCTGCTCGTCGGCTGCACCGATTATCAGCCGGTGAACTGGGGCGGCGCCGTGCCCTGGGAGCAGGCGCGCAAGGCGATCTACGATCCGACCGGCGAAACCGCGCGACTGGTGCCGACCAACGGCCGGCACGTGGTGATGCCCGGCGAGACGGTGAGCGAACTCGCCGTCGTTTATCGGGTTCCGATGCGCGATCTCGTGGCGCTCAACAGCCTGGTCGAACCGTTCCGCATCTATGTCGGTCAGGTCCTGCAGCTGCCGCGCCCCGGCCAGCCGCAGCCCGGCAGCGGGGTTACCCATGTGGTTGCCAGGGGGGAGACGCTCGGGGCGATCGCCGCGACCTACGGCGTCAAGCTGGGTGACGTGCTGGCGTTGAACCAAGAGGTGGACCCGGACCGGCTGCATGTCGGCAGCGCCGTGCGGCTGCCGGCAGGTGCAAAGGCCGGGCAGGGACGGCTCATGGTGGCCGAAGCCGAGCCTGAGCGAGCGACCCCGAGCCGGCCATTGGCGGCGCGCCCGGCGCCGGCTCGGCCGGCAGCGGCGACGCCCTCGGCAGTCTCGCCGACCGCAACCGCGCCGGTTTCGGCCGGACCCACGGCTCGGGAACTGCCGCCGCCGGATGCGGAGCGGGACGCCGCTCGACAGCGCGACCTCGCGGCGGTCGAGGCGCCGCCGCTGTCGGGTGACGGCTTTCTCTGGCCGGTCGACGCCGGCACGGTGATCAGTAGCTTCGGCGGCAAGCCCGACGGGCGACGGAACGACGGCATCAATATCGCCGCGCCCGCAGGCAGCATCGTGCGTGCCGCAGAGAACGGTCTGGTCGTCTATGCCGACGAGGACCTCGCCGCCTTCGGCCGGATGCTGCTGGTCCGCCATGCCGGCGGCTACCTCACGGCCTACGCGCACAATGACGTGCTGCTCGTCGCCCGTGGTGACGTGGTGCGGCGCGGCCAGCCGATCGCCAAGGTCGGCAGCAGCGGCGATGTCGTCGAGGCGCAGCTGCATTTCGAGGTCCGGCAGGGCAAAGGGGCGATCGATCCCGTCGCCCTCCTCGGCGACGGCGAGGTGCGGCTCGCCCAGCGGGACCAGTAGCGCAAGGCGAGCCATCGGCCCGACCTTGCCCGGGCCAGCCACACGCCCGGCGGAGGATGGCGGCGTAAACATCATTTCAGGCATTGGCTATCAACTTCGAGTAGTGTAGTGCATAAGAAATAGCGATTTGGTTGAACGGCGCGGCAGCCGGGCCAGTGCCGCGCGACATCAATTCGGTCGTCGCGCAGCGCCTGCTTCGCGGTTGAAGGGAGACGAGGTGCCTCTGGGGAGACGCACGGCTCGACGCGTTGGGCCAAGAGCGCCAGGCCGACGTCGTGCCGCGTTCCGCTCGATCAGGCGCCATCGCCAACAGCCGGCAAGCTTTCGCTGTAGCGGAATACAGCCCGGGCCAGCGCGCCCGCCCGCTGCCGCCGGTTTTGCGGCACACCCCTGGTCGCGCCGCTCGCGCGCGTGTTTGGGCACCCAAGTCTGGCGATTGGACCGACCACGATGAAGCTGCTCGTGACCGGCGGTGCCGGATTCATCGGCTCGGCCGTGATTCGTGAGACCCTGCGCAATACCACTCATTGCGTCGTCAATGTCGACTGCCTGACCTATGCCGGCAATCTCGACGCGCTGGCCGAGGTGGTGGCGGACCCGGCCGGGCAGGCGGCGCGCTATGCCTTCGAGCAGGTGGATGTCCGCGATCGGGCGGCGCTCGCGCGCGTCTTCGCCGAGCATCGCCCGGACGCCGTGCTGCACCTCGCGGCGGAGAGCCATGTCGACCGCTCGATCGACCGGCCGTTGTCCTTCGTCGACACCAACGTCATCGGCACCGCGACATTGCTCGAGGTGAGCCGCGCCTACTGGGCGGACCTCGGCGCGGAGGCCCGGGCAACGTTCCGCTTTCACCAGGTCACGACCGACGAGGTCTACGGCGATCTGGGCGAGACCGGCGGCGCGTTCGTCGAAACCATGCCCTACGCGCCAAGCTCGCCCTATGCCGCGAGCAAGGCCGCCGCCGACCACCTGGTGCGCGCCTGGCGCCGGACTTATGGCTTGCCGGTGCTGCTCACCGCCTGCTCGAACAATTACGGTCTCTATCAGTTTCCCGAGAAGCTCATCCCGCACATGATCCTGAGCGCGCTCGCCGGCCGGCCGTTGCCGGTCTATGGCGATGGCCGCCAGGTGCGCGACTGGCTGCATGTCGAGGACCACGCCCGGGCCCTCTTGACCGTGCTGGAGCGCGGCCGGGTGGGCGAGACCTACAATATCGGCGGCCACAACGAGGTGCGGAACCTCGATGTCGTCGGCACGGTCTGCGCGCTGCTCGAGGAGCTGGCGCCCGAGCGCAAGCCCGCCGGCATTGCCCGGTTCGCCGACCTCGTGACCCACGTCACCGATCGGCCGGGCCACGACACCCGCTATGCCACGGACGCGACGAAACTCGAGCGGGAGCTCGGCTGGCGGCCGCGTGAGACGTTCGCCAGCGGGCTCCGGCAGACCGTGGCCTGGTACCTCGCGAACGAGGCGTGGTGGCAGGCGGTGCTGAGCCGCACCTACCGGCTGGAACGGCAGGGGTTGTGAGCGGGCGCATGAAAGGCATCGTGCTCGCCGGCGGCAATGGCAGCCGGCTCTACCCGATCACCATGGGCGCCTCCAAGCAGCTCCTGCCGGTCTACGACAAGCCGTTGATCTACTACCCGCTGTCGGTGCTGATGCTGGCCGGGATCCAGGATATCCTCGTGATCACGACGCCCGCGGACCAGGCCGGCTTCCAGCGGCTGCTCGGTGACGGGCAGCAGTTCGGCATCAGTCTGCGCTATGCGATCCAGCCCCGCCCAGACGGCCTCGCCCAGGCCTTCACCATCGGTGCCTCGTTCATCGGCGACGATCCGGTCTGTCTCGTGCTCGGCGACAACATCTTCTACGGCCAGGGCTTCACCCCGGTGCTCAGGGCCGCCGCCGCCAAGCCGTCGGGCGCCACCCTCTTCGGCTACTCGGTCAAGGACCCGGAGCGCTTCGGCGTGGTCGAGTTCGACGAGAGCTTCCGCGTCCTCTCGCTCGAGGAGAAGCCGGCCAGGCCGAAATCGCACTACGCGGTGACCGGGCTCTATTTCTACGACAACCAGGTGATCGACATCGCCCGGTCGATCCGGCCTTCGGCCAGAGGCGAGCTCGAGATCACCAGTATCAACGAGGTTTACCTCCGGCGAGGCGAGCTTTCGGTCCAGCTGCTCGGCCGCGGCTTCGCCTGGCTCGATACCGGCACCTTCGAGAGCCTGATGGAGGCGGCCCAGTTCGTCCAGACCATCGAGCGTCGGCAGGGCTACAAGATCGCCTGCCTCGAGGAGATCGCCTGGCGCAAGGGCTGGCTCGACGACGACGCCCTGCTCGCCCGTGCCGAGGGGTTGCGCAAGAACGAGTACGGCGCCTATCTGCGCTCGCTCCTCGCCGCATGACGATCGATCGGCGCGGCTTGCCTGCCGCGCCCCGAGGGTCGATAAGGCGCTGGCGCACGGCCAATCCGACGAGGGCGGGGACCCGATCACCATGCTGGCGACACTGCTCCCCGAAGCCGATCCCGCCGGGCTGGCCCTGCGCGCGGCGACCGCTGCCGACGCGCCTGTCATCGCCGAGCTCGTCGAGGCGCTGAACCGGAGCGAGGGCGACCCCACGGGCTACGTCACCGCCGCGACCATGGCCCACGACCTCGCCCGGGGTGAGATCAGCGTCGTCGTGGCCGAGGCGTCGGGGTCGATCGTCGGTTATTGCCTCTTTCACGTCGGCTACGAGGCGACCTATGCGGCGAGCGGCCTCTACATCGTCGACCTCTACGTCATCGAGGACTGGCGACGGCGGGGTGTCGGCCGGGCGCTGGTCGCCGAGGTGGCGAGGCGGGCCAAGGCCGGCGGCGGCAGCTTCGTCTGGTGGACCGCCAAGCCCGGCAACGAAGCGGCCAACGCGGCCTACGCCAAGCTCGGCAGCCTCAGCGAGCCGGTCATCGCGCACGCGGTGTTCGACGAGGCGTTCGAGGCGCTGGTCGCGGCAGGCGAGGCGCGCCGGGCGCCAGGAGGCTGAGCCGGCTCAGATCACGGCACCGGTCGCCCGATCGAAGAAGTGTGCGGCGCCGCTGGTGATGCCGACCTCGACCAGCTGGTCGGCCGCCGCCGGAAAGCCCGGCGCCACCTGGGCGGTGAACGGTGTCCGGCCGACATGGCCGACGAGCAGCGTATGCGGGCCCAGCGGCTCGACCGCGACCACCTCGAGCGGCACGGTGGCGTCGCCCGTGCCGGCGCAATGCTCGGGGCGGATGCCGAGGCTGACCGGTCGGTTCCGATGCTGGGCCAACCGGTCGGCGCGGGCGGCTGGAACGGGCAGGCTCACGCCGTCGTCCGCGACGAACCGCGGCCCGTCGTCCAGCACCAGCCGGCCTTCGAGGAAGTTCATCGCCGGTGCGCCGATGAAGGCCGCAACGAAGCGGTTGGCCGGGTGCTGATAGAGCGTGATGGGATCGGCCGCCTGCTCGATCCGCCCCTGGTTCATGACGACCACGCGATCCGCCATGGTCATCGCCTCGACCTGATCGTGGGTGACGTAGACGATGGTGGTCGCCAGCCTGCGGTGCAGCGACTTGATCTCGGTGCGCATCTCGACCCGCAGCTTGGCGTCGAGATTGGACAAGGGCTCGTCGAAGAGGAAGACGTCGGGCTCGCGGACGATCGCCCGGCCGATTGCCACCCGCTGGCGCTGGCCGCCCGAGAGGTTCTTCGGCCTGCGGTCTAGATAGTCGCCGATGCCGAGAATCCCGACCGCCTTTGCGACCGCGGCGTCGATCTCGGCCTTGGGCGTGCCCCTGACCTTCATGCCGTAGGCGATGTTGTCGCGGACCGTCATGTGCGGATAGAGGGCGTAGTTCTGAAAGACCATCGAACAGTTGCGCAGGCCCGGGCGGACGTGGGTGACGTCGCGCTCGCCGATCCGCACGCTGCCGGACGTCGGCAGCTCGAGCCCGGCGACCATTCGGAGAGTCGTCGTCTTGCCGCAGCCCGAGGGGCCGACGAGCACCACGAACTCCTTGTCGTCGATGTCGAGATCGAGGGCGGGGATAACGGTGATCTCGTCGAAGGCCTTGGTGATCCGCTCGAGACTGACGCGCGCCATTGAGGGCTCTTCCGTTGGCAAAAAAGAAGGCGGCGGCCGATTTGTCCCCGACCGCCGCCGGCAGCTTCGCTCGTCAGGTCATTCGAGCGGCAGGCCCATCGACGCCCGGTAGGCGGCTTTTTGCGCGTCGCGGCCGAACTCGTCGGTGAGTTCGTTCCAGCCGGCTGCCACGGTGTCGAGGGCTTCCTGCGGACTGACCTGGCCGGCCAACGCCTTGGAGAGCTCGATCTCGAGGATCTCGGTGTAGGAGAAGTAGCCGGGCAGGCGCATGTCGAGGGCGACGTTGGGGCTCTCCGCCGAGGCTGCCTGGGTCCCGAGATACTCGCGCGCCTCGCGCTCGGAGAAGATCGCCGACCAGAGCTCGAGATTGCTCGTATGGACGCCGCGATAGGGGTTGACGCCGGTGCCGCCGGTGACGGCAGCGCGGCTCGACACCTCGGGGCTGGTCAGCACCGAGATGAAGTGCCAGGCCGCCTCCTGGTTCTGCGAGGCTTGAGGTACGGCCGCCTGCCAGCCGCCGAACGCCATGAACGGCGAGTAGACCACCTCGTCATAGCTGTCCCATTCGCCGGTCTTGTAGTTCCAGATCTCGGTCGAGCCGGGCAACAGGCCGGAGCCGACATTGCCGGCGACCACCGACTGCTCGGGATCGGCGGCGATCACGCCGGTATCACCCCAGCCGATCGACTGTGCGACCTGGCCACCGGCAAAGGCCGCGTTCACCTCGCCGAAGGAGAAGTTGAGCGCGTTGGGCGGGGCCAGTTCGGAGGCCCGGATATACTCCTCGAGGCCCCGCACCCAGCCCGGGTTGTTGATCTGCGCGTCCATGGTTTCCGGGTCGAAGAACATCGAGCCCGGATGGTCCGGATGATTGGTGTAGGCGGCGGCATGGCTGAAGAAGAACCAGAACTGCTGGCCGCCACGGCGGAAGGCCTCGGCCGTGCCCCAGAGGCTGTCATCCGGGCGCCGGAAGAACTCGGCGATGTCGAGATATTGCTGCCAGGTTGCCGGGATGGCCAGCGGGTAGCCGTAGGCGGCCTCGAAGGCGGCCTGGTCCTCCGGGTCCTCGAACAGGTCGATGCGATAGCTGTAGGCGTGGAGATCGCCATCCATGGTCATCGACAGCACCTTGCCGTCCCAGACCATGAGCCGATCGCGAAACACCGGGTAGATGTCCTCCCAGTCCGCACCTTCCCGCATCGCGGCCGGCATCTCGGCGAGGAACGGGGTGAAGTCGGGCGACCAGGCGGGGGCGAAGGTGATGAGATCGAAATCGTCCTCGCCGGCGACCAGCGTCGTGACGATCTTCGGGTAGAGCTCCGACCACGGGAACTCGACCACCTGCACCGTGCCGCAGGTCTGCTCCGACCAAACCTCGGCCGCCATGGTCAAGGCCGAGGCGATGTAGGGGCCGGTCTGCGTGCCGGCGGTCAGCGTGACCCCGGAGTAGTCCGGGCTGCAGGCCAGGGCACCACTGGCCGAGAGGGCCAGAGCAGCCCCCGCTGTCGAGCCGAGAAGGAATTTGCGCATCGGATGCAGTCTCCCTGATAAGCGCTTGAGTTGAGGTTATTTGATGGCACCGAGCATCAGTCCGGAGCGCATCAGTCGGCCGAGCAGTGCCGCCATGACCATCATCGGCACGATGGCGATCAGTGCGGCTGCCGAGATCGCCCACCATTCGTCGCCGCGCTGGCTGTTCTGCCCGGCGACGAGGATCGGCAGGGTCTGCCAGCGCGAGGTGGTGAGGAACAGCGCGAAGAGGAACTCGTTCCAGATGAAGGCCAGCGTGATCATGAAGGTGGCAGCCAGGCCGGGGGCCGCCATCGGCACCACGAGCTGGGTGAAGATCCGCCAGTGCGGGACGTTGTCGACCATCGCCGCCTCCTCGACCTCGACCGGCAGGGCCTGAAAGAAGTCGCGCATCAGCCAGACCACGATCGGCAGCGAGAAGGCGACGTAGCAAAAGGTGAGGCCGAGATAGGTGTCGACCAGGCGAAAGCCCATGCGGCCGAACTCGGTGTACATGAGATAAAGCGCGAAGGCGGTGACGATCGGCGGGAACATGCGCTGGCTGACGAACCAGAAGACGATGTCGGGATTGCCGAGGATCGGCCCCGGCATCGGCAGGCGGTTGACCAGAAGGCTCGTTGCCAGGGCCACGACGAAGGCGAGCATCAGCGCCGGCGCCCGGCCGTAGCCGAGGAGCTCGTGGCCGATGAGGTAGCCGCCGAGGGCAATGGCGACGAAAGCGAGGCCGGCGGCGAGCTTGACCTTGAAGGTGAAGCGGACGAGCGCATAGGCGGCCATCGCGCCGAAGGCGGTGGCGATGGTGGCAGCCGACAGGCTGACGATGGTCGAGTTCCAGGTGGTGGCGGCGAACTCGCCGCGGATGCCGGCCAGGATGTCGCTCCAGGCGCGCAGTGACGGCTGAAAATCGATGAACGGCAGGTAGGTCGGCCCGGCGACCACGCCGGGCGGCGACTTGAAGGCGGTGATCAACACCCAATAGAGCGGAAAGAGGGTGAAGGATGCCCAGAACAGGCAGGCCAAGGTCACCAGGGCGCGGGGCAGTGGGCCGAGGCCGGTAAGCGAGGTGCGGCCCCACCAACGCGGGCGCGGCGGTGCGGCTGCAAGCGCGATCGGGGTGTCGAGGGGCCGGGTGTCGAGAGGCCGGGTGTCGAGGGGTTGGCGCATCACGTCCGGCGCTTCATTGGCGCTTGGCGATGTGCGGCTTGAGGATGGCGATGTAGACGAGGCCGATCACCACGATCGCAATGAGGAAGAGGAAGCTCAGGGCCGATGTGTAGCCGAGATTGAACTTCTTGAAGCCTTCCTGGTACGCGAAGAGGGTCAAGGTCTCGGTCGAGGTGCCGGGGCCGCCGCCGGTCATCACGAAGACCGTGTCCATGATCTTGTAGCTCTCGATCAGCCGAATGAAGACGACGGCGGCCGAGATCGGCAGCAGCAACGGGAAGGTGATGGTCCAGAACTGCTGCCAGGTCGAGGCGTTCTCGAGCGCCGCCGCCTCGTAGACGTCGTCCGGCAGGGTCTGCAGCCCGGCCAGCATGAGCAGCGTGACGAAGGGCGTCCACTGCCAGATCTCGACCGTGACGATGGTGCCCAGGGCCCAGGCTGGATCGGTCAAGAAGGGCAGGTTGGCAAAGCCCATAAACGTCATGAGCTGGTTCATCGGCCCCATGGTCGGATTGAAGATCATCCGGGCAATGAGGGCCACCGCCACCGGGGCGATCAGCATCGGCAGCAGGAAACCCACCCGGTAGAACCGCTCGCCCGGTACCTTGGCGTGCAGGGCAAGGGCAAGCGCGAAGCCGATGACGTACTGGATGGCGACGGCGGCGAGGGCAATCACCGAGGTGGTCGTGAACACCTGCCAGAAGCGCGGATTGGCCAGCAGGCTCGCATAGTTGTCGAGCCCGACGAAGCGGATCGGTGTCGGTGGAACCAGCCGGAAGCTCATGAAGCTGGTGGTCAGCGAGTAGATCAGCGGGAAGATCGAGACCAGCAGCACGACCAGGAAGGCTGGCCAGATGAAGGCATGCTTGATCGGGTCGTTGCGCATCATCGGCGTCGGGAGCCTGCCCTTGTCCACGTCCGGCGCCGCGACGGCCGCGGTCGGCGGGACGTTCCCTGATATCCAGCACCGATCATCAGTCGAGATCCGCGCCCGTTGTCGGCAGCGCCGGTTCCGGCCGCCGTTGTCACCGCCTTCAGCACCGCGGCAGTGGTCTTCCTGGCACGATCATGGCAAGCTCGCGCTCGTTGATCAAGCGCCGCCGCGTGGCGCCCGAGGCGGGCAAGATCGCTGGCCCTCTCTCCATGACCCTGGAGCAAGGACGATCGTCGCGCAGTGCAAGCGAGCCCGGTGGAGAGAGGATGCGCCGCTGTGGCTCGGCGGGGCGCTGGCGTTGAGCTTTCTCGTCGGACTGCTCGGTGTTCTGGTGACGGGCGATGGGGCAAAGGGCCGCGCCGGCGAGCCCGCTGCCGCAGGCGCAGCGCCGACCGGCTACCGGCTGGCGCTGGCTGCCGACGGACGGTCGGTGGCGTTGCGCGGGCTGATCGATTTCGGCCTCACCCAGCGGCTCGAGGCGATGCTTTCCGCGGCACGAGGGGTGCGTGTGCTGCGGCTCGAGAGTGCTGGTGGCCGGGTCGCCGAAGCGCGCGGTGTGGCGCGGCTCGTGCATCGTCACGACCTCGTCACCTCGGCCGCAGGGGAGTGCAGCTCCGCCTGCACGATCGTGCTGCTCAGTGCGCAGCGTCGCTATCTCGAGCCCGGCGCACGGCTCGGCTTCCACCGCTATGGGCTGCGCTCGCCGCTGGTCGGCCATTTCCTCGACCCGGCGGCCGAGCAGGCCCGCGACCGAGCCCTGTTCAGGGGAAGCAGGATCGACCCGGCGTTCCTCGACCGGGTGGCGGCGACGCCGCACGAGCAGATGTGGTTCCCGACGGTGCCGGAACTCCTCGCCGCCGGTGTGGTCGACGCGGTCGGCCGGCCGCGCTGACCCTGCCGCCGATGCCGATCAGGGCTCGGCGGCGGTCGCAGCAGTCTGGCTCAACGCGCCGTCTCCGGCATGGCCCAGCGGTGCCGCGTCGAGGCGGAAGACCGGGGCGATCTGCTGCTGATAGAAGCTGTTCTTCGAGGGGGCCGCCATGAACGCTTGGTACACCTCCTCGGGCACGTCGAGATGGTTGTAGAGTACGGGTGACGTTCGCAACCGCACCGCGAGGCTTCGAGCAGCAGGATCGTAATCGACCCAGCTGATCAGGTTGGAATCGACATACGGCATCTCGATCTTCCTCCCCCATTGCGACCGACAATTGATTCTAGGCGAAGGCCGTCGCGTCGGCAATCCGGCCGCGACGGTCAAGGATCGACCGAAAAGCCGGCTGCGGTCTCGACGGCGGTCTTGAGCTGCGGCGCCGCGGCGAGCACCGGGCGGCGGTCGAGCAGGGTCGCACCTCTGGTATAGCGGCTGGCGACCCCACCGGCCGCCTCGACCAGGGCCAGGCCCGCCAGCACGTCCCAGCTCTGGCAGTCGCGGGTGATGCAGGCATCGAGCCGGCCGTCGGCCACATGGGCCAGGTGCAAGGCGGTCGAGCCGGAACGCCGGTTGTCGAAGCCCATCCGGTTGAGCCGTCCGAGCATCGCCGCATAGGCGTCGCCGTCCTGCTTGAAGTTGAAGCTGAGCCCGACGCAGGCCTCCTCGACCGGCCGCTGGCTCACGGCTATCGGCTGGCCGTTGCGGGTCGCAGCCTGGCCCCGCCGGCAGGCAAAGAGCTCGTCGTGCACCGGGTCGTAGGTCAGGCCGACCTCGGTGATGCCGGTCACCGAATAGGCCATCACGCAGCACCAGTAGGGCATGCCGCGGAGGAAATTGCTGGTGCCGTCGATCGGGTCGAGCACCCAGACCCCCGGGGCATCGAGGTAGTCGGCGCTGGCGCCGTCCTCCTCGCCGATGATCGCATCCTCGGGAAAGGTGCGGGTCAGCTCGCCGCGGATCGCCCGCTCGACCGCCTGATCGGCGATGCTGACGAGGTCCTGCGGGCCCTTCTTCTCGATCGCAAGGTCGCTGCGTTTATGGAAATAGTCGAGGGCCAGCTTGCCGGCGGCGTGCAGGATCTTCCAGCCGGCGTCGAAGCGGTGGGCGAGGGCGGCATCGGTCATCGAGGCTTCCAATCATTGGCGAGACGGTGGCCGAGGAGCGAATGGCGGGGCGGCTCGGCGGTCGCGACGGCACGCTCGAGCGCATTGCCGCTGGCGAGCACGACCAGGAGCCGGCGAGCGCGGGTCATCGCCGTGTAGAGCAATTGCCGGCGCAACATGCGGCCGTGCTCGCGCATGAGCAAGAGAACGACGGCCGGATATTCCGAGCCCTGGCTCTTGTGCACGGTGACCGCATAGGCCAGGGCCAGCTGCTCCGCCTGATCGAAGCCGTAGACCACGCCGCGGTCCTCGAAGCGCACCTCCATGAGCCTGGCGCTCGTGTCGATCGACTGGATGATGCCGAGATCGCCGTTATAGACCTCGCGATTGTGGTCGTTCTCGGTCTGCATCACCTTGTCGCCGACGCCGAACCGGGTGCCGGCCCGCTCGAAGCTGACCGAAGGCTCGGGGTTCAAGACCGCCTGGAGCGCCTGGTTCAGGCTGGCCGTGCCGACCGGGCCGCGATTGATCGGGGTCAGCACCTGGATGTCGGCGACCGCATCCAGCCCGAAGCGTTCGGGGATGCGGGTCTCGACCAAGGCGATCAGCTTCGCCGTCGCGTCGGCCGCGTCCTTGACCCGGATGCCGAAGCAGTCGGCGGCCTCGCCCTGGCGAAAGCCCGGCATCTCGCCGTTGATCACCTGGTGTGCACCCTGGACGATGCCGCTCAGCGCCGCCTGGCGGAAGATCTCGGAGAGCGCCATGACCGGCATCCGGCCGCTCTGGATCAGGTCGCCCAGCACCTGGCCCGGGCCCACCGGCGGCAGCTGGTCCTTGTCGCCGACCAGGAGCAGGGCCGCGGTGTCGGGCAGCGCCTCGAGCACCGCCTCCATCAAAAGAAGGTCGATCATCGAGGCCTCGTCGAGGATCAACAGATCGACCTCGATCGGCCGCTCGGCATTGCGCGCGAAGCCGCGCGCCGCGTCGGCCTCGAGCAGGCGGTGGATGGTCGTGGCCTCGTGGCCGGTGCTCTCGAACAGCCGTCTTGCCGCCCGGCCGGTGGGGGCGGCTAGCGCCACCTTGAGCTCGAGCGGCTCGAGGCTGGCGAGCACCGCCCGGACCAGCGAGGTCTTGCCGGTGCCGGGCCCGCCGGTCAGGATCGCGAGCTTGCTCCTGAGTATGGTCTCGAGCGCCGCCGCCTGGCTGGCCGAGAGGTCGAGAGCGAGGCGGGTCTTGACCCGAACCTGCCAGTTGCCGATCAGCAGCGGATCCCAGGTCAGGGGGGCCGTCGCCAGTCCGGCGAGGCGCCTGGTGATGCGGCTCTCGGCCCGGTCGAGTTCCGGCAGCAGGAGGTAGCGCTGGCCATGCGCCTCGCGGGCCACCAGCCGACGCTCCTCGAGCGCGTCCTCGAGCACCTCGGCCAGGGCCGCTCGTGGCAGCTGCAGGAGCTCGGCCGCGGCGTCGAGTGCGAGGTCGACAGTGAGCGCCGAATGGCCGTGCTCGGTGGCCCGGCGCAGCACCTCGAACAGGCCGGCGCGGCGGCGGATCGGCGCGTCGCCGGTGATCTGCAGCTTCTCGGCCAGAAGGTCGGCGGTCTGAAAGCCGATGCCGCGGATGTCGCGCGCCAGGAGATAGGGGTCGGCCAGCAGCCTTTGGATCGCGTTGTCGCCATAGGCCTCGAGGATGCGGCGCGCCCGGGCTGGGCGGATGCCCTGGCTTTCGAGGAAGAGCAGGATGTCGCGGCTCTGGCTCTCGCTGTTCCAGACCTGGGCGATGCGTCTTGCGGTCTTCGCGCCGATCCCCGGCACCTCGGCGAGCCGCTCGGGCGTCACCTCGATGACCTGCCTGAGGCTCTTGCCGAAATGCTCGAGCAGCCGCTCGGCGATGGCCTCGCCGACGCCCTTGATGGCACCCGAGGCGAGGTAGGCCTTGATCCCGTCGTCGCTCGCCGGTGGCAGGAGCGTGATGGTGCTCGCCTGAAACTGCCGGCCCCAGCTCGGATCGTCCTGCCAGTCGCCCTCGGCACGCAGCACCAGTCCCGGCCGGCTCTCCGGTGCCGAGCCGATCACCGTCAAGGGTTCCGCCCGGCCCTGGACCTTGACCCTGAGCACGGCAAAGCCGGTGGCCGGCTGCCGGAAGACGACATGCTCGATGGTGCCCGAAAGGACCCGGCTCGTGGTCAACAGCTCCACCCTGGCTGACGTGGCACCTCAGTCGCGCCGCTGCGTGCCGGGCCACCTGGATCAGACTAGCCGTCACCGACGCGCCCGGCTAGGTAATGGCCGCGTCGCGGTTCGGCGGATGGATGGGATGGAGACGATCAGAGAACGCCTCGCCCCGGTGATCGCGCACCGTGGCGCCTCGGCGGCGGCACCCGAGAACACCTTGGCCGCTATCCGCCTGGCGGCGGCCGAGGGCGCTCGGTGGATCGAGGTCGACGTCAAGCTGAGCCGCGACGGCCACTGCATCTTGATGCACGACGATCTGTTGCGACGGACCACCAATGGCCGCGGCGAGGTGGCGCAGTACGACCTCGATGAGCTCAAGCGGCTCGATGCCGGACGCTGGTTCGGCCGGCGCTTCGCCGGCGAGCCGATCCCCACACTAGAGGAGGCCATCGCCCTCTGCATCGCGCTCGATCTGGACATGAACCTCGAGATCAAGCCTTGCCCGGGCCGCCAGCACGAGACGACGGTGCGGATCGTCGAGACCCTGCGGGCGCATTGGCCCGCCGCTCGACCGTGGCCGCTGTTGTCGAGCTTCGCCCTGGCGTCACTGGAACAGGCGCGGCTCGACGCCCCCGAGATGCCGCGCGGCTTATTGGTCGGTCGGCCGACACGGCGCGCCCTCGACATGCTCGATCGACTGGACTGTGCGACGCTGCACTGCGAGGGTAACCGGGCGTCGAAGGATCTTTCTCGCACCTTGGAGCGCGCCGGCCGGCCACTGCTCTGCTACACGGTGAATGATCCGGTCCGTGCCCGCTGGCTGTTGCAGGCTGGCGTCGCCTCGATCATCACCGACCGCCCGGCCGCAATCGGCGCGGCGTTGGCGATGCGGGCTCAGTAGCGGCGCAGCAGGCCGACGAGACGGCCCTGCACCTGGACCTGGTGCGGGCCGAAAATGCGGGTCTCATAGGCCGAATTGGCGGGCTCGAGGGCGATCGACGCACCTTTGCGCCGCAGCCGCTTCAAGGTCACTTCGCGATCCTCGATGAGGGCGACGACGATGGTCCCGTTATCGGCGGTCTCGCAACGCTGGATCACGGCGTAGTCGCCGTCGACGATGCCGGCATCGACCATCGAGTCGCCGGCCACCTGCAAAACATAATGCTCGCCCTCGCCGAGCAACAACTCGGGCACGTCGATGGTATTGCCGTGGTCGGCCAGTGCCTCGATCGGGGCGCCCGCGGCGATGCGGCCGACCAGCGGCACCGAACGATTGGCCGCGCCCGCACCATCGGTCGGCCGTGGTCCGGCGCGAAAATGGCCGCGCACGATGTTGCTCGCGACGCTGCCGGCGAGCGCCGGCACGCCGGCCGTCCCTTCGGCGAGACCCGGGACGGCGGCGCCGCCGCCGGCCGGCAGCGCGAAGGCGGGCGAGGGCTCGTCGTGTGGTGAGCGGACGATCTCCAGTGCCCGGGCGCGGTAGGCCAGCCGGCGGATATAGCCGCGCTCTTCCAGCCCCGAGATCAGCCGATGCACGCCGGACTTCGACTTCAACTTGAGCGCGTTGCGCATCTCTTCGAACGACGGCGGCACCCTGTGCTCACGGACATAGGCGTGGATGTAGGTGAGCAGCTGCAGTTGCCGTTGGGTCAACAAGGTGTGCCCTCCCCCTGCGTAGAGGCACCGCGTAAGCGGGCGCAAACCACCGTATCAAGTTCGATTGTTCTAATTAAGTTCTCGTCCTCGTCAAGCGTTAATGATTGCCGACGCGTAACCTGGAGGCGGCTCTAGTTGCCGAGGACGGCCTCGAGGTCGAGCACCTCGACCGGAGCCTCGGCGGGGAGTGCGGCTGCCGCCGGTGGGCGAACGATGAGGGCATCGGCATGGGCCAAGGTGGCGAGCATCGAGCTGTCCTGTCGCTCGGCCGGTGCCACGCGCCGCTCGCCGGTGTAGCGGGCTCGCAGGTATTCCGTCCGCTCACCGCCGGTCGGCAGCCCGGCGGCGAGCCGGGCCCGGCCGATCGGCAGGGACGGGTCGAGCCCGAGCATGACGCGGACGGCACCACGCAGAAAGACGATGCCGCAGACCGCGGCCGAGACCGGATTGCCCGGCAGGCCGAGCAGCGGGACGGCGCCCAGCCGGCCGAAGATCAAGGGCTTGCCGGGGCGCATCCGGATCTTCCAGAAATCCAGGGTCAGCCCCTGCGCGCCGCCGACCTGACGGATCAGATCGTGGTCGCCGACCGAGGCACCACCGGTGGAAACCAAAAGATCGAGCCCGGCAGCGGCGGCCAGCCGCTCGGCCAGTGCCTCAGGCGCATCCCTGGCGATGCCAAGATCGACCGGCTCGGCACCCCAGGCCGTGATCATGGCAGCCAGTGCGAAGCTGTTGGAGCTCACGATCTCGTGGCGGCCGAGCACCGCACCGGGCAGCCGCAACTCGTCGCCCGTGGCGATCAAGCCGACCCGTGGTCGCCGGCGGACCTCGACCCAGGCAGCGCCCAGCGAGGCGGCGAGGCCGAGGCAGAGCGGCCCGAGCCGGCTGCCGGCCGCCAGTCCGACCCAGCCAGCCCGGTAGTCGAGGCCCTGCTCACGGACGAACAGCCCGGGCGTCACGCGGTCGGTTGCCTGAACGCGGCCATGGTCGGCCCGGGCATCCTCCTGGATCAGGATCGCATCGGCCCCTTCCGGCAGCAGCGCGCCGGTGAAGATGCGGGCTGCCTGGCCGTGCTCGAGCCGACGCGCGCCGGGTTGCCCGGCGGCGATGCTGCCGACGAGTTCGAGCCAGGCTCCCGGCACGGCGTCGGCAGCACGGACGGCATAGCCGTCCATCGCCGAGACCGCGGCCGGTGGCTGGTCGCGGCTGGCGACGAGCGGGCTTGCCAGCACGCGACCGCGCGCCTCCGGGAGCGCCACCAGTTCGCCCGGCAATTGCGTGAAGGCGGCCCAGACCCGCGCTTGCGCCTCGTCGACGTCGAGCATCAGCGGTGCTCAGTCGGCATGGTAGTCGCCGGAGCGACCGCCCGCCTTGTGGACGAGGCGGATGCCTTCGATCACCATGCCCCGATCGATCGCCTTGACCATGTCGTAGACGGTGAGCGCGGCGACGCTCACCGCCGTCAACGCCTCCATCTCGACCCCGGTGCGTCCCTCCAGCCGGCACGTCGCGGTGATCTTGATGGCCGCCAGCCCGGCTGGCGCAGCCGGCTCGGGCTCGAGCGACACCTTGACCGAGGTGAGCGACAAGGGATGGCAGAGTGGGATCAAGTCGGCCGTGCGCTTGGCCCCCATGATCCCGGCGAGCTGGGCGATCGTCAGCACGTCGCCCTTCTTGACCGTGCCCTCGCCGATCCGCGCCAGGGTCGCGGCCTGCAGCCGAATGCGCCCCTCGGCGGTCGCCGTCCGGGCCGTCTCGGCCTTGTCGCCGACGTCGACCATGACGGCGTTGCCCTCGGCGTCGATGTGGGTCAGACCACTCACGCCGCCACCTCGAGGCCGAGCAGCCGGCGGGTGGCTGCCGTGACATCGGGCTCGCGCATCAGGCTCTCGCCGACCAGGAAGGCCTGCGCCCCGGCGCGGGCCAAGCGGACCAGGTCGGCATGGTGGTGGAGCCCGCTTTCGGCCACCAGCAGGCGGTCGGCCGGCACCTGCGGGGCGAGGGCTTCGGTGATGGCGATATCGACCGTCAGGGTCTTCAGGTTGCGGTTGTTGATGCCGACGAGATCGGTGTCCAGGCGCAGCGCCCGGTCGAGTTCGGCCGCATCGTGGACCTCGACCAGCACGTCCATGCCGAGCCGGTGTGCGGCCTCGCAGAGCTCGGCGGCCCGGCCGTCGTCGAGCGCCGCCATGATCAAGAGAATGCAATCGGCCCCAAGCGCGCGGCTTTCGACGATCTGGTAGGGATCGAGCATGAAGTCCTTGCGCAGGCAGGGCAAATCGACCGCGGCCCGGGCGCCGCCGAGATCGCTGTCGGCGCCCTGGAAATACGGTGTGTCGGTCAAGATCGAGAGGCAGGCAGCACCGCCTGCCGCATAGGCCGTGGCCAGGGCGGCGGGGTCGAAATCCTGGCGGATCAGCCCCCGGCTCGGCGACGCTTTCTTGATCTCGGCGATCAGCGCGAGCCCGCCCGCTGCCGCCTTGCGCTCGAGCGCCGCCTTGAAGCCCCGGGGCGATGCGGCCGCGGCGGCCCGCTGCTCGAGCCCGGCGTGTGATTGCCGGGCGCGGCTCGCCGCAACATGCTGCCGCTTGGCGGCACAGATCCGGGCCAGAACGTCGCTCAAGCGGTTTCCTCCCGGCTGATGGCGACCAGCCTGTCCAGTGCCGTTCGCGCCCGCCCGCTGTCGATCGCGGCCGCCGCCAGCGTCACCCCGGCGCGCAGGTCGGGGGCGGTGCCGGCGACGACCAACGCGGCGGCTGCCGCGAGCAGCACGGCGTCGCGCAGCGGGCCCTTGATGCCGGCCAGCATGGCCTGGATCGCGGCGGCGTTCTCGGCCGCGTCCCCGCCTTTGAGGTCGGCGAGGTCGACGCGCGCGAGCCCGGCGTCCTCGGGCTCGACGGTGAAGCGGCGCACCGTCTCGCCGTCCCACGCCGCGACATGGGTGGTGCCGGCGGTGCTGAGTTCGTCGAGGCCCGGCTCGCCATGCACCACCCAGGCGCGCCGGGCACCCAGGCGGCCGAGGGCCATGGCCAGGGGCTCGAGCCAGTCGGGCGAGAAGACGCCCATGACCTGCAGCTTGACCGCCGCCGGATTGGCCAGGGGCCCGAGCAGATTGAAGATCGTGCGGGTGCCGAGCTCCACCCGGGGGCCGGCGACGTGCCGCATCGCACCGTGATGACGGGGCGCCATCATGAAGCCGATGCCGGCCTCCTCGATCGCTCGCTCGATCACCGGGAAGGGTGCCTCGATGTTGACCCCGAGGGCGGTCAGGACGTCCGAGCTGCCGGAGCGCGACGACAGACCGCGATTGCCGTGCTTGGCGACCGGCACGCCGGCACCGGCGACGACCAGGGCGGCGGCGGTCGAGATGTTGAAGGTGCCGCTGCCGTCGCCGCCGGTGCCGCAGGTATCGATCGCGCCTTCGGGAGCCCTGATCCGGGTCATCCGGCCGCGCAGGATTCGCGCCCCGGCGATGATCTCGTCGACATGCTCGCCGCGGACCCTGAGCGCCATGAGCAGGCCCGCCATCTGGGCCGGCGTCGCATCGCCCGCCATCATGATGGCGAAGGCGTCCTCGGCTTCGGCGAGGGACAGCGGTCGGCCCGAGGCGGCGATGCCGATCAGCTCCTTGAACCGGACGAGATCGGTGCTCAAGCAGCCTTCTCCAGGACGGTCATCGCGAGGAAATTCTTGAGCAGTGCATGGCCATGCTCGCTCGCGATGCTTTCGGGATGGAACTGCACCCCATGGATCGGCAGGCGACGGTGCCGCAGCCCCATGATGGTGCCGTCCTCGCTCCGCGCCGTGACCACGAGCTGTTCGGGCACGGTTTCGGGCTCGGCGACGAGCGAGTGGTAGCGGGTGGCACGAAACGGCGTCGGCAGACCGGCGAACACGCCGCTGCCGTCATGGCTGATCATGCTCGTCTTGCCGTGCATCACCCGGCTCGCCCGGCCGATCACCGCGCCGAAGGCCTGAGCGATCGCCTGGTGGCCGAGGCACACGCCGAGGATCGGGCAACGCTCCTTGAGTGCGGCGACCAGGGCCAGGGTGATGCCGGCACGATCGGGATCGCAGGGGCCGGGCGAGATGACGATGCCCGCCGGATCCAGGGCGATGGCCTGGTCAACGGTCAGCGCATCGTTGCGAAACACCCGGGGTATCGCCCCGAGCTCGCCGAGATAGTGATAAAGGTTGTAGGTAAAGCTGTCGTAGTTGTCGATGAGCAGCAGCATGGCTTGACCGATCGGTGCAGCGGCGGGGATCAGGCGAGGCGGCGTTGACGACGGTGCTCGCGGCCTTGCCCCCTCACCAGCCGAGGCTGCGGCCAGCCGGATGGCCTCGCCCTGGTCAGCGAAGAAAGCCCGCGCCCGGCAAAGCCGTCAAGCCCTCTCCCGCGAAGCGTGCGCGAATGCGGACCTTTGGCAACCAGCGTGTTCGCTGCTGATCAAGTTGTTCAACTGTGGCTCGGATCGGTCTATACCTCTTATGGACACCGGGCAGGGTGTCGCGTGGTGTGGAGTACCCATGGGACGGGTCGGTTGAGAGGACGGCGCGATCGCCGGCCATGGCGACGGGCGCGCTCCATGGCATTCGGCTTCATGATCGCGGTGATGTGTGTCGAGGTGGCCTACCGCCTGGCCGCATTGCCGCCGGCTGATCTCCCGGTGCAGCAGCCGGCTGATCTCCAGGTGCAGCAGGATGTCGCGTCGCCCGCGATCGCAACACCGGCCGCGGTCGAGCCCGTCTCGACGTCGGCGCTGACCATCAGCCGACAGCTCGCCCTGCCGCCGGTACGCTCGGCGCGCGAGCTGTCGCTCGCGCATCCGCCAATCGTGCGCGCGGCAGGGTCCCGGCTGGTGTCCGGGACGGCGGTCGTGGCGCTGGCACCGGGTGACGTGACGGCCGGGCTTCGTCTCAACCTCCAGTTGCATACGGCTCAGGCCCGGTCGGTCACGGTGTTCAGCACAGCGCCGGCCGCCGGGCCGGCCATTGCCGATGCCGGCCAGCTCGACACGACGCCGGCGGCAACCGGAGGACCGGAAGGCTCCGTGCCGGGCCAGCTCGATGCCCTTCCTGTCGGACTGCCGGTTGCACCGTGGCCGCCACCTGCGGCGCGGCCCGGCGCGGCTCGGCCGCTCATCGCGATCGTCATCGACGACATGGGCTACAGCCGGGCGGCGCTGACCCGGCTGGCGACCATGCCGGGCCCCTTGACCCTGTCGTTTCTGCCTTATGCGCATGCGACGCCAACCATGCTGGAGGCAGCACGAGGGCGAGATCTGGAGCTGCTGCTGCATCTGCCGATGGAGCCGTTGGGTGATGCCGACCCCGGCCCGGAGGCGCTCCTGGTCGGGCTCGAGGAGGTCGAGCTGCGCCGCCGGGTGCGCTGGGCGCTCGACCAGGTGCCGGGGGTGGTCGGCGTGAACAACCACATGGGCAGCCGCTTCACCACCGACGCCCGGGGGCTGGAGGTGGTCATGGACGAGCTGCGCCGGGACCGGCTCTTCTTCGTCGACAGCCGAACCAACCCGGCAAGCCAGGCGGAGCGCATTGCCGGGGCGGCCGGCATTCCGACGACCGGCCGCGATATCTTCATCGACCACGACCCCACGCCGTCGGCGATCGCGCGCCAGTTCGCCGCGATCGAGCGGTTCGCCCGGTACACCGGGACGGTGATCGCCATCGGCCACCCCTATCCGACGACGCTGGCGGCGCTCGAGGCCTGGCTGCCGACCGTGACCGAGCGCGGCTTTCGCCTGGCGCGGCTGAGCGAGGTCCTGGCAAAGCGCCTGTGCGCGCAGCCGCAGCAGGTCGTCGAGCCGTGCGGCCCCGCCGTTCATCTGGTTGGCAGCGAAGCGTCGCCGTTCGAGGTTGCACCGGTCGGGGCCACGCCGTAAGGGGTCCGTTGAAGCTGTGGCCCGCTGGGCACTGTAGCGCCGTCGTCACCGATTCGTCGTCGAACTGTCGCAGTGTCGGTGTACCCGGCTCGCGTCGCCCATCCCAAGGGTATTGCCTGCATGGCCGCATCGGCACCAGCCACCGCCCTGCCCCTCGGTCTCACCACCACCTCGCTCGGCCCCGCAGTCGCGGCGCCGCCCCGGCGGCGCGAGCCGGTGGCGCCGATCCCCTTCGCGCCGTCCGCCGCCGACGCCGGGCCGGCCGATACCCTGATCGTATCGGACCTGCATCTGGGCTTGCCCGACAGCCGTCCGCGTGACCTGCTCGACCTCTTGGTGGAGCGGCCGTTCGGCCGGCTGATCCTCCTCGGCGACATCTTTCACGACCCGAGCTTCCGGCATCTCGGTGCCGATGCCTGGCGGCTGCTGCGGCATATCCGCCAGATCGACCGGCAGCCGGGCCGCGAGGTCGTCTGGCTACTCGGCAATCACGACCGGAAGCTGGCCTCGCCGATCACCCGGCTGCTCGGCATCGAAGGGCGCGAGAGCTTCAGCTGGCAGCAGCAGGGTCGACGCTGCCTCGCCGTGCACGGCGACTGCTTCGACGCGTTCATCAGTCGCCACGTCCGCTTCAGCCAGCTCTGCTCCGACGTCTTCGCCTTCTGCCAGCGCTGCCTGGCGCCGCACCACGGCTGGCTGTCGCGGCTCGATGCCTGGCAGGTGAAGGTCGGCAAGCTCGGCGACAAGGTGGCGGAGGCGGCTGCCGTCCACGCTGCCCGGGCCGCTCTCGACCTCATCGTCTGCGGCCACACCCACGAGCCGATCCGCCGCCGGGTGGCGACGCCGGGGGGCGTCGTCACCTACGCCAATGCCGGCCACTGGATCGGCAGCCCGGCCAGCTTCGTCACCGTCGGGCCCAATGGCCTCGGCCTCGACTTCCTGCCCTGAATCAGACGCTGTGTCGACCACCGCTGGAGTTTGCGCATGAGTCGCGCCTTGATCGAGACCGCTGCCCGCAGCCATCCCATTACCAGCAAGCGCGGGTTGATGGAGAGCCTGTTCAGCCAGCTGTTCACCGGCTTCGTCTACCCGCAGATCTGGGAGGATCCGACGGTCGATCTGGCCGGTCTGGAGCCCGCCCCCGGGGCGCGCATCGCGACCATCGCGTCGGGTGGCTGCAACGTCATGAACTACCTCCTGGCCGAGCCGCGCGAGGTCATTGCGGTCGACCTCAACCCGGCACATCTGGCCCTGCTGCGGCTCAAGCTGACGGCAGCGCGCGTGCTCGATGACCACGCCGATTTCTACCGGCTGTTCGGTGAGGCGCGAGGCGCCGACAATATCCGCCTGTTCGATGCACGGATTGCCCCGGCTCTCGACCCGGAGACCAGGCGCTTTTGGCAGGGCCGCAACCTCAAGGGCCAGCGCCGGATCAAGCTGTTCGCCAACGGTCTCTACCGCCAGGGCGTGCTCGGGCGCACCATCGGCCTCGCCCATCTCGCCTGTCGACTGCACGGTGCCGACCCCAGGGCATTGCTGGAGGCGCGCACGCGTGAGGAGCAGGAGGCGCTGTTCGAGGCGGTGCTCGGCCCGGTGTTCGACAAGCCGCTCGTCAAGGCGCTGGCCAAGCTGCCCACCTCGTTCTACGGCCTGGGCATTCCGCCCGAACAATATGCCGCGCTGACCGCGGAGAACCCGGACGATCCGGCGGCGGTGATGCGTGAGCGGGTACGTCGCCTGCTCTGCGATTTTCCGCTGCAGGACAACTATTTCGCCTGGCAGGCCCTGGCCCGCGCCTACGGCCCGTCGGGCACGGCGCGTCCGCCCTACCTCGAGGTGGCGAGCTTCGCCGCGCTGCGGGAGCGCGTCGATCGGGTCGATGTGCGCCACCAGACGATGACCGACGCCCTCAAGCGTGAGGCACCGGGCTCCCTCGACGGCTACGTGCTGCTCGACGCCCAGGACTGGATGACCCCGGCCCAGCTCGCCGCGCTCTGGCACGAGATCGACCGGACCGGCAGCGCCGTCGCCCGGGTGATCTGCCGCACCGCCGGTGCCGGCTCGCCGGTCGACCGGCATCTGCCGGAGATGCTGCGCGGGCGCTGGCGGCGCCTCGACGAGCTGAGTGCGGCGCTCTTCAAGCAGGACCGCTCGGCGGTCTATGGCGGCTTCCACGTCTATGCCAGGGCCGTTCATTGAGCCGCGCCACGCCGCTCCCCGACCAGGATATCCAGGCCGGCGGTGACATCCAGGCCCGCATGGAGCGGATGTACCGGCCGCAGCGGCTGATCTACGACCTGACGCGAAAATACTACCTCCTCGGCCGCGATCAGCTGATCGCGTCGCTGGACGCCCGTCCGGGCGACGTCGTCATCGACATCGGTTGCGGCACGGGCCGCAATCTCGAGGCCATCGCGCGGCGCTATCCCGGCACACGGCTTTGCGGCCTCGATGCCGCGACGGTCATGCTGGAGACCACGGCCGGACGGTTCGCCAAGGCGGGCCTGGCCGCGCCGACGCTGGCCCAGGCGCCGGCCGAGGCGCTCGATCCGGAGGCACAGTTCGGGGTTACCGCCGTTCAGCACGTTCTCTTCAGCTACAGCCTGTCGATGATGGACGATCCGAGCCTGGCGTTGACCCGGGCGGCGGACGCGCTGGCGGCAGGGGGCCGACTGCACGTGGTCGACTTCGGCCCGATGGACGGTCTGCCGCGGCTGTTCGCCAGGGCGATGGCCGCCTGGCTCGATCGCTTCGGCGTCCATCACCGCCCGGAGGTCGAGCAGACCTTGCGCCAGCTGGCCGAGCACCGGGGTGGCGCTTGCCGCCGCCATCGACTGGCGGGAGGCTATGCCGAGCGGCTCGAGCTGCGGTTGCCCAAGGTGGGCTGACCGGGGCGCGGACGAGCCGGCCAGGCGACCTCTTACCAGGACCAGCGGGAAGCGCTCTTTCGTCGGCTTGCCGATGCCGCGAGCGTGACGAAAGGCGCTGCTCGATGACCGACGCACGCGTGCCGACGGCGGCGCTCGACGCGCCGCTCGATACCGAGGCGCGGATCGTCGACGGGCGCGGCGCGGCGCCGGGCGCTTTCAACGCCAGGCTCGGCCGGCGCGAAGGGCGTCTCGTGATCGAGCCATTGCAACTCGATTATCTGGGCGGCACCGCGACCGCGAGCCTTGCCGGTGGCTTCAACCGGGAACGCCGGCCGGTTCGCCTCGACGCCGCTGTACGCGCCCTCGATAGGTTCTCGCTCTTGACCGAGCTCGGCGTTCGGCCGCTGCCCATGGGGCCGCTCGACGCGCCCAGTGTGGCCGTCGGCTCGGCCATCGGCCTCGCCCGGCAAGCGGTGGTCGAGGCCCGCGCTCTGCCGCTCGAAGCGCTGAGCGCGATCATGCCGCGCGGAGCCGCGGGCGTGCTGTCGACCTGCGAGCTCGAGCGCTAGCGCGAAAAGCACCGCACGGGACCGGAGAAAAGCGGAATTCTCGCTTTCGTTCGCGCTCGACAGCTCGGGGACGCTAGTTTGGGATTGGGCGTTAGGCGGCGCGGCCTCGCGCTACGGCCAGCCGGGAGGAACGAGATGGGGCGATTCGTCAAGAAGGCCGTCGTGGTCGTGCTGGTGCTTCTCGTCGGCGGCGCGGGGCTGCTCGCGGCCTTGGCATACCTGCCGCTGCTGGCACCGCAGCGACGGCTCGCCGTCGAGCAGCTGATCGCGCAGGTGGTGGACCGGCCCGTGTCGATCAGCGGCGACGTCGTGCTGGTGCCGGGTTCGGTGACGAGCCTGGACGTTGCCGGCCTGACCATCGGCGCCGCGAGCGGCGGCACCGGGTTCGAGCAGCTGACGGTCGACGACGCGAGCCTGCGATTTCAGCTGCTGCCGGTCCTGCGCGGCGATTTCCGGATCGAGGGACTGTCCGCCGACGGCATCGAGCTGACCACTCGGCCGCCCTCCGACGCTGCCGAGGCGGCTTTGCCGGTCAGCGCCTTCCTGCTCGATCTCTCACGGCTGCTCGATTCCGCAGGCACCCGCGATCTCCAGCTGCAAAACGTCACGATCACGGAGAGCAACGATCCTGACGGCTGGGGTGCCCGCTACAAGCTGACCGAGCTCGTCGCGAAGGCGGGCGAGACGGCGGGCGAGCGGACGATCTCCGCCCTCGGCACCATCAATCACAAGCCCGTGAAGATCGAGGCGACCTTCGCGGCGGCCGCTGAAACCGCGGACGGGGATCGAGGACGGAAGTTCAAGATCACCACGTCGCTGCCGGGCTACGAAAGCGAGGCCTCGGGCACCCTCGAGCAGAGCGGCAGCGAGTTAGAGGCCACCTTCACGGCCGATATCTCGTCACTCGGCGACATGCTGGAGCTCTTCCTGCTCAAGCGCGCGTTCGACGGCACGGCCAAGCTCTCGATGAGCCTGTCGGGACCTTCCGACGCGCTGGTCGCCAAGCCGATCAAGGCCGAGGGCAGGCTCTCGACCGGCGAGCGGCTGACGATCGAGGGAGAGATCGCCGACTTCTCGAACGGCACCGGGGTCGACGTCACCTTCGCCGCGGATTTGCGGCGCAGTGATGGCTCAGCGCCGCAGCCGTCGAGCGCCTTCGACATCGAGCTCGAGCGGATCACGGGCGGTGCTACCGGTGACATCCTCGCCCTGACGCTCGCCAACCTGGTCTTCGCCACCAACCTGACAGAGGCCGAGCTCGCGAGGATCGGCCCGGTCAGCGTCGAGCGGGTGACGCGCGACAAGGATGGCCGGCTCGCCCTTCGCGGCCTGCACATCCTCAGTGGCGACCCGAAGAACCCGAGCTTGGATCTCAAGGGCGATGTCCTGGACGTCTTGAACCGATCGGGCATCGAGCTTGCCGGCGCCTTCGATGTCGACGCGCTGGAGCTGGCCACCGGCAAGCCGGCGCCGGCCTCGATCGGCAAGTTGGCGGGCACGCTGGCGATTGACGACAGCCCGGGTGCGCTACAGCTGCGGAAGCTGTCGGCCAAGCTCACGGGGCAAGGGCCTGTCGAGCTTGCGCTCGAGAAGCCGGGCTCGGCCGCGGGCACCACCTCCACTCCGGTGGACGTCAAGGTCGCCGTCACCGATCTCGCGGCGCTTGCCGAAGCCTTCGGTGCCGAGGCCGCAACCGGGGGCAGCCTGTCCTTTGAGGGCAGAGTCGCCCTCGAGGATGAGCTGACGGTCCGGGGCGACGGCGCCATCGGCCAGTCGCCGCTGACGGTCGACCTCCGCCAGGACATCGCGGACGGCAAATCGGTCTTTCGCGGCAAGGTTGGCTCCTCGGCCCTGCAGCTCGCCGATCTCCGCAGCCTGGGCGCCTTGTCGGCCATCGGCGAGACGTTCGACGACGGCGGCGAGCAGGCCGCAGCCGATGATCCGAGTGCCCCGCCCAGCTGGCTCGACGCCGAGCTCGACGTGCAGGCGACGGTGGTCGCCGAGAAGAACGGCGATCAGGCCGACGTGGCGGCACATCTGGTCTACGGCGACGGCCGAGCGGCTCTCGATCCGTTTCAGCTCGACTATGCCGGCGGATCACTGCAGGCGTCGACGGTGATCGAGCTCGGCAGCGGCCCCCCGGCCGTCAGTCTCGACGGCCGAGCGCAGCAGCTCGAGCTGGCGCAGCTCCTGGGCAAGCTAGGCGCCACGCCGCTGATCGACGCGCCGCTCGGTGCCCAGCTCAAGCTCGACGGGAGCGGGCTGGAGATCGCTGAGCTGGCGTCGACCGTGGACGGCACCGTAGCCCTGACCCTCGGTGCCGGCAAGGTGGCGACCAGCCTGATCGACCTCGCGGGCGAGAGCATCGTCAGCTGGCTGTTCTCGAGCCGCAGCGGCGCCGAGCTGGTCTGTGCTGAAGGACAGCTGACGCTCAAGGCCGGCCGGGGCACCGTCGATCGCATCGTGATCGAAACCACGAACGTGCAGCTGATCGGCACCGGCACGCTCGATCTCGGCCAGGATAGGATCGACGTCTCCTTCGCGCCGCGGCCGCTGCACGAGCGGCTGATCGAGGTCGTCACGCCGTTCAAGGTGCACGGCAAGCTGACCGCGCCCCAGATCTCGACCGGCTCGACCGTAGGGCTCGCCGGCCGCGCGGTGGTCGAGGCGCTGTCCCTGCCGATCAATGCGCTGAGTGCACTGGTCGGCTTCGGCAGCAAGGGCGACCGCACGCCCTGCTCGACCAATCCCTGACCTTCCTCGGGATCGGGCGCGGACCGGCGCCGCGTTAATCCAGCCTAGTGTGCCAGGATCTGGCTCAGGAAGGCTTGGGTGCGCTCGGACTTCGGGTTGGTGAAGAACGCCGAAGGCGGCGCCATCTCCACGATCTCGCCCTGGTCCATGAAGACGACATTGTCGGCAACCGATTTGGCGAAGCCCATCTCGTGGGTGACACAAATCATGGTCATGCCCTCGAGTGCGAGTTCGACCATGACGTCGAGGACCTCTTTGATCATCTCCGGATCGAGCGCCGAGGTGGGTTCGTCGAACAACATCACCTGCGGCATCATGCAAAGCGAGCGGGCGATGGCGACGCGCTGCTGCTGACCACCCGAAAGCTGCCCCGGATACTTCGCGGCCTGCTCGGGGATGCGCACCCGCTCCAGGAACTTCATGGCGATCGCCTCGGCTTCCTTCTGCGGCATCTTGCGGACCCAGAGCGGCGCCAGTGTGCAGTTCTCCATCACCGTCAGATGCGGAAAGAGGTTGAACGACTGGAACACCATGCCGACCTCGCGGCGGATCATCTCGACGTTCTTGACGTCGTTGGTGAGCTCGATGTTCTCGACCATGATCCGCCCGGACTGGTGCTCCTCGAGCCGGTTGATGCAGCGGATCAGGGTCGACTTGCCGGATCCCGACGGGCCGCAGACGACGATCCGCTCGCCCTTCTTCACGGTCAGGCTCACGTCCTTCAGCACGTGGAAGTCGCCGAACCATTTGTTGACCCGCTGCAGATCCACGATGATCTCGCTGCTGCGGCTGCTGGCTGCGGTCTCGGGAACGGGGGCGGCCTGGGCCATGCGCGAGAATCCCTCTAGCTGCGGCGATCGGTGGCCAGCCGGCGCTCCAGCGCCTGGCTGTACTTCGACATGAAGAAGCAGAAGATCCAGAAGATCACCATGATGAAGAGATAGGCCTCGATGAAGAACTGCCGCCACTCCGGATCACCGAGCGCCTGACGCGTCGCGAGCAGGAGGTCGGTGAGGCCGACGATGGCGACCAGCGAGGTGTCCTTGAACAGACCGATGAAGGTGTTGACGATCGGCGGGATGGCGATCTTCAGGGCCTGGGGCAGGATGATCAGCCACTGTGTCTGCCAGTAGCCGAGCCCGAGCGCGTCCGCGGCTTCGTATTGTCCCTTGGGCAGCGCTTGCAGGCCGCCCCTGATCACCTCGGCGAGGTAGGCGGCGGCGAACATGATGATCGCCACTTGCGCCCGGACGATCGCTTCGATGTTGACCCCTGTCGGCATGAACAGCGGCAGCATGAACGATGCCATGAAGAGCAGCGTGATCAGGGGTACGCCGCGAATGAGCTCGATATAGACGATGCAGATGTTGGAGATGATCGGCAGCTTCGAGCGGCGGCCGAGGGCCAGCAGGATGGCGATCGGGAAGGCGGCGGCGATGCCGATGAAGGCGAGCATCAAGGTCAAGGGCAGGCCGCCCCAGAGACTGGTCCGCACCGCCGAGAGCCCGAACCAGCCGCCGCCCATGAGGATGAAGAAGCTGCCTAGCCCGAGCCCCCAGACGAGGATCAGCTGTCGGCCCCAACTCCGCCGGTCGCAGCTGATCAGCGCCATGGCAATGAGGGCGATGGCCGCCAGGAGCGGCCGCCATTGCTCTTCGAACGGGTAGCGGCCGAAGAGGATCAGCCGATATTTTTCGGTGATCACCGCCCAGCAGGCACCGGTCGCTGCCTTGCAATCGTCAGGTGTCGCCGCCCCCCAGACCGCGTTGAAGACCGCCCAGTTGAGCAGGGGCGGCACCATCCAGAACAGCAGCAGGATGATGGCCACGGTCAGGATGCTGTTGAACCAGCCATTGAAGAGGTTGGCCTTGGCCCAGCCGATCGGGTCCGCCTTGGTGAGTGGGCGGGCACGGGCCTCGGTCGGCGTGTGGTGGCTATCCGTGGCCATGGCTCAGCGCTCCACCAAAGCGATGCGGCGGTTGTACCAGTTCATGTAGGCGGAGATCAGCAAGCTGATCGTGAGGTAGACCGCCATCATGATGGAGATGGCCTCGAGCGCCTGGCCGGTCTGGTTCAAGGTGGTGTTGCCGACCGAGACCAGGTCCGGATAACCGACGGCGACCGCGAGCGAGCTGTTCTTGGTCAGATTGAGGTAATTGCTGGTGGTCGGCGGGATGATGATCCTGAGCGCCTGGGGGAGGATGACGAGGCGCAACTGCAGGCCGCGGCGCAGCCCGAGGGCCGCCGAGGCCTCGCTCTGGCCCCAGGGGACGCCGAGGATGCCGCTCCTGACGATTTCGGCGATGAAGCCGCCGGTGTAGAAGCTGAGGCCGATCAAGAGGGCGAGGAATTCCGGGGTGACGCTCGCCCCGCCGCGATAATTGAAGGTTTGGAACTCGGGCACGTCGAGCTCGCCCGGGCTGCCCAGTGCCAAGAACAAGGCCAGCGCCGGAAGGACGATGATGCCGAGCATCGGCAACAGCAGCTTCGGCTCCTGCCCGGTCTCGCGCTGCCGCTTGTACATCCAGCGCCGATAGACCAGGGCGGCGACAACCGAGAGGGCGAAAACGACGATGATCGGCAACAGCGCCGGCTCGTAGATGACGGCCGGAATCTGCAGGCCGCTCTTGCTGAGCACCACCCCGGGAACCGGCTCCAGCGCCTCGCGGACGGGCGGCAAAAGCTGGGTGATCACGGTGTACCAGAAGAAGAGCTGCAGCAGGAGCGGGATGTTGCGGGTGACCTCGACATAGACCGAGGCGAGCTTGGCGACGAGCCAGTTGGTCGAGAGCCGCGAGATGCCCATGACGATACCGAGCAGGGTCGCCAGCACGATGCCGATGATCGATACCTTGAGGGTGTTCAACAGCCCGGCGACGAAGGCCCGGCCGTAAGAGTCTGTGGGGGCGAAGGAAATGATCGATTCGCCGATCGCGAAGCCGGCCTGCTGCTGTAGGAAGCCGAAGCCGGTGCGGATCCGCCGCTCCTCGAGGTTAACGAGGAGGTTGCTGACCAGGTAGTAGCCGAGCCCGACGACAGCACCCAGCACCAGGATCTGGGCGATGATCCCGCGGATCGCCGGATTGCGCCACCAGATGACGGGAGCGCCGGCACTGGGCTGGCTCGCGTGCCTTCCGACCACGTCATGCGCCATTGCCAGAGCCTCCGTTCGTCGAGCGCCGCCGCAGCGCTGCGGCTGCCATGGTCATCGTGCCTCGCAATATCTGGGCCGCAGCGCCGCCGCTCCGATCGTTCGGAACGGCGGCGACCACGGCAGGCCGATGCTCGGTCAGCGAACCGGCATCGCGTACATCAGCCCGCCGCGGGTCCAGAGATCGTTCTGCCCGCGCTCGAGCCGGAGCGGCGTGTTGGGGCCGACATTGCGGTCGAAGATCTCGCCGTAATTGCCCACCTGGCTGATCATCTGGACGGCCCAGTCGGTGGGCAGGCCGAGCAGGTCGCCCATGGCGTCCGAGGTGCCGAGCAGACGCTGCACGGTCGGGTTTTCGCTGGTCTTCATCTCCTCGAGATTGGCCGAGGTGACGCCGGCCTCTTCGGCCTCGATCAGCCCGTAGACCACCCACTTGGCGATCGCGAAGAACTCGTCGTCGCCACGCCGCACGACGGGGCCGAGCGGTTCCTTGGAGATCGTTTCGGGGAGGATGACGTAGGCGTCGGGGTCCGGCGCGTCGTTGGCGATAATCGCCGCCAGACCGGACTTGTCGGTGGTGTAGACTTGGCAGCGGCCGGCGAAGAACGCCTCGAGCGACTGCGCCAGATCCTCGATGACGACGCCGGTGAACTCCATGTTGTTGGCACGGAAGTAGTCGGCGAGGTTGAGCTCGGTCGTGGTGCCCGGCTGCACGCAGACCTCGGCCCCGTCGAGTTCGAGCGCACTCTGCACGCCGAGATCGGCGGGCACCATGAAGCCCTGGCCGTCGTAGAACGTCACACCGGCGAAGGTGAGGCCCAAGGACGCGTCGCGGGTCAACGTCCACGTCGTGTTGCGGGAGAGAATATCCACCTCGCCCGACTGCAGGGCGGTGAAGCGCTGCTGCGCGCTCAAGGGCGTGAACTCGACGGCTTGGGCGTCACCGAACAGGGCGGCGGCCAGGGCCCGGCAATAGTCGACGTCGAGCCCGGTCCAGTTGCCCTGGGCGTCGGCGAGCGAGAAGCCGGCGAGGCCGGTGCTCACGCCGCAACGCAGCTCGCCGCGTTCCATGATCGCGTCGAGCGTGGGGCCGGCTTGGGCCTGCGTGGCGACCGAGCTGATTGCGACAAGGGCGGCTCCGGCGAAAAGATGGGAGAAGCGCATCGGTGTCCTTCCTCTGCTTGGGTGTGCCAATGCCTGGACCGTACGGTCCAGGCATTGGCACCTGCGGTTCGTACTGATCCCCAAGGATAGCCACGGGCCGACAGAAAAGCCAACCCGGTTGTGCATAGCCTGTGAGCATTGCTCATGGTTTGTGCAGTGCAAGGTATCGGTTGCACGGATTTCGCGCACAAATGATGCGTGGTGGTACAATTGAACGCGTGGTATTGCCGCTTTGAACATTGTTCAAGCGGCGGTGTCATCACCGCTTTCGGACGCTCACCCTGCCATGCATGACCAGACCCGCGTCACCACCCTCGGCCGCGCGCCGGATAAGCACCATGGGATCGTCAACCCGCCGGTCCACCACGCCTCGACCATCCTCTTTCCGTCGCTCGACGCTTTGGAGGCGCCGCGCCGCCCGGACGGCTACTACTACGGCCGCTACGGCACGCCGACGACCCGGGCGCTGACCGACGCCGTTGCGGCGCTCGAGGGGGGGCACAGCGGCTTTGCTGTCTCCAGCGGCAAGAACGCCATTACCATGGTGCTGATGGGGCTGACCAAGGCTGGCGACCACGTGCTGATCACCGACAATGCCTATCAGCCGACCCGCGACACGGCATCCCGCGTGCTCGGGCGTTTCGGCGTCGAGATCGACTTCTACGATCCGCGGATCGGCGCCGGCATTGCCGAGCTCTTTCGTCCCAACACCCGCCTCGTCTTCGTCGAGAGCCCGGGCTCGCTGACCTTCGAGCTGCAGGATGTGCCGGCGATCGCCGCGGCGGCGCAGGCCAGAGGGGCGGTCGTCGCCATGGACAACACCTGGGCCTCGCCGCTCTTCTGCAAGCCGTTCGCGCTCGGCGCCGACCTCAGTATCCAGGCGGTGACCAAATATATCGGCGGCCATTCCGACCTGATGATGGGGCTGGTCTCGACCACCGCCGACCTCGAGCCGCGGCTGCGCACCGCCTTCGGCGAATTCGGTGGCGCCCCGGGTCCCGACGACTGCTATTTGGCGCTGCGCGGCCTGCGCACGCTGGCGACCAGGCTCGAGCGCCACCAGCGGAGCGCGCTTCAGGTGGCCGAGTGGCTGGCCGGGCGGCCCGAGGTCGAGCGCGTGCTCTACCCGGCGCTGCCGGACGATCCGGGCCACGCACTCTGGCGTCGCGACTGCACCGGTGCGTCGGGGCTCTTCGCCTTCCTCTTGAAGCCCGTCAGCCGTTCGGCACTCGCCGCCATGCTCGACCACATGGCGCTCTTCGGCATGGGCTTCAGCTGGGGCGGCTACGAGAGCCTGCTGATCCCGACCAACCCTCGGCCGATCCGCACCGCGACGCCTTGGCAGGAGCCCGGCCAGCTGATGCGCATCCATGTCGGCCTCGAGCACCCCGACGACCTGATCAAGGACCTCGAGGCCGGGCTCACCCGGCTCAGAGCGGCTTCGTAGCGCCGATCAGAAATTCCCGGTTGCCCTTGGGGCCCGTGAGCGGACTGGGCACGATGCCGAGCACCGACCAGCCCATGCTGGCTGCGAGCCAGGTTTGAACGGTGGTGCAGACCGCCTCGTGCACGGCCGGATCGCGGACCACGCCGCCCTTGCCGACCGCCTCCGGGCCGGCCTCGAACTGCGGCTTGACGAGTGCCACGAGCGCGGCCCCGGGCCGGGCCAGGGCGAGGGCCGCCGGCAGGACCGTGCGCAGGCCGATGAAGCTGGCGTCGCAGACGACGAGCGATGGTGCGGCCGGCAGCCGGTCGACGGTCAGGTGGCGGGCATTGGTCCGCTCGCGCACCACCACCCGGCGATCGTTCCTGAGTTGCCAGTCGAGCTGGCCGTGGCCGACGTCGACGGCGGTGACCCGGGCGGCACCGCGTTCGAGCAGAACCTCGGTGAAGCCCCCGGTGGACGCGCCGATATCCAGGCATTCGTGGCCGGCGGGGTCGATGGCGAAGGCGTCCAGTCCGGCGATGAGCTTGAAGGCGCCGCGGCTGACGTAGCTCGGGCCGGGGGTCTTCAGGCGAAGCTCGGTGTCGGCGGCGACGAGTGTGCCGGGCTTGTCGAGCCGCTGCTCGCCGGTGAAGACCTCGCCGGCGAGGATCAGCGCCTGCGCCTTGGCCCGGCTGGCGGCCAGGCCTCGCGCCACCATGAGCTGGTCGAGCCGCTCCCTAGCCACACGCGGGCCAGGCCTGGCTCAGACGTTGGCGGCGGGTTCCATGTAGACGCCGTTGATCTGCCACGTGCCGTCCGGCTGCTGCTGCATCTGGTAGTAGGCGATGACCGCGTCGCCGTCGGGACCGGTGAGGTAGACGAGCTGGGTCGGCTGTCCTCGATAGGTGATGACGGCGCCGAAGTCCACGCTGCGCGGGCGGTAGACCTGCGGATAGCCCTGCATCACCATGCGCATGAAGTTGTCCGGTGTCCGGAACAGGCTCTTGATCATCGGTGAGGCATGGGCGAAGGCGGCGGTGCCGTCGTCGCGCTGAAACGCCTCGAGCTGCGATTGGATCACCGCCTGAAACGCGGCGCCATCGTCGTCGGCGCGCAGCGCGGCCGGGGCCGCCAGCAGGACGACCATCATCAGCACTCGAGCGACTGCAAGCATCCGTTGCCCTCCGGGTCATTCGCGTCCCCCGCCCAAGCCAAGTAAATGGCTGGCTGGCGCGGTCAATGGCAGCGCGGTGCGCAACGCATCTTGCCGTGATCGGGCTCGACATGACCGATCCCCCGGCTACCATCGCGGTTGATGGGCGAGGACCCTTGGCGGGGGCAGCGAGCTTGGCGGCAGGGCGCAGCGACGACGGCAATCAGGTGCGACGGGAGCCCGGCGCCTTGGCGCGGCTCGTCGACAGCGACCTTTTCTGGAGCTTCAGCCGCTCGCCGGTGACGGTCGTTGCCGCGATCGTCACGCTGCTCATCCTCCTGACCGCGGCGCTCGCCCCCTGGGTCGCGCCGCACGACCCGTTCGATCCGGCCAGCCTCAGCCTGATGAACGCCTTCATCCCGCCGGTCTGGGAGGCCGGCGGCACGCCCGAGTTCCTGCTCGGCACCGACAACCAGGGCCGCGACATGCTCTCGGCGATCATCCACGGCAGCCGCATCTCGCTCGCCGTCGGCTTCGCCGCCGTCACCCTGGCCACCGTGCTCGGCGTGGCCTTGGGCGTCTCGGCCGGCTATATCGGCGGCTGGTATGGCAGTGTCGTCATGCGCCTCGCCGACGTGCAGCTGACCATCCCGGGCATCCTCGTGGCGCTGATGGTCAACGGCGTGGCGCGCAGCGTGCTGCCCCGCGAGATGCAGGCGGAGGCCGCAATCTGGGTGCTGATCCTGGCCATCGGCATCTCCGACTGGCCGCAATACGCGCGCCTGACCCGCGGGGCGACGATGGTCGAGAAGGGCAAGGAGTATGTGGCGGCGGCCAGGATCATCGGCATTCGCCCCTGGCGCATCATGCGGCGGCACATTCTGCCCAACGTCATGGGACCGGTCCTGGTGGTGGCGACCATCGGCCTCGCTCTGGCGATCATCACCGAGGCGACGCTCTCCTTCCTCGGGGTCGGCGTGCCACCGACCACGCCATCCTTGGGTACGTTGATCCGCATCGGCAACGATTTCCTCTTCTCGGGTGAATGGTGGATCAGCTTCTTCCCGGCCGGCGTCCTCGTCGTCCTCGTGCTCTCGGTCAATCTGCTCGGCGACTGGCTGCGCGATGCCTTCAATCCCAAGCTGCGCTGAGGCCGGGTCGTGACGGCCATCCTCGAGGTCGAGGGCCTGCGGGTCGAGATCGCGACGCGCCGCGGTCGGCTGGTGGCCGTCGACGACGTCTCGTTCACGATTCAGCCGGGCGAGGTGCTGGGTCTGGTCGGCGAATCGGGGGCCGGCAAGTCGCTGACCGGGATGGCGATCATCGGCCTGCTCGACCCGCCCGGGCAGGTCGTGGGCGGGTCGATCCGCCTGGCCGGCGCCCGCATCGACAACCTGCCCGATGCGGCGATGCGGCCGCTTCGCGGGCGCCGGATCGGCGCGATCTTCCAGGACCCGCTGACCAGCCTCAACCCGCTCTTCACGGTAGGCCAGCAGCTGATCGAGACCATCCGGACGCATTTCGATCTCGACCACCGGGCGGCCCGAGAGCGCGCCGTCCAGCTTTTGCGCGAGGTCGGCATCCCCGGCGCCGAACAGCGCCTCGGTGCCTACCCGCACGCCTTCTCGGGCGGCATGCGGCAGCGGGTGGTGATCGCCCTGGCACTCGCGGCCGAGCCCTGGCTGATCGTCGCCGACGAGCCGACCACGGCCCTCGACGTCTCGGTCCAGGCACAGATCATCCAGCTGCTGCAGCGCCTCTGCGACGAGCGTCGGGTAGCGGTCATGCTGATCACCCACGACATGGGCGTGATCGCCGAGACCGCCGACCGGGTCGCCGTCATGTATGCCGGGCGGCTGGTCGAGATCGGCCCGGTGCGTGCGGTGGTGGGCGCGCCGCGGCATCCCTACACCAGGGGCCTGATGGGGGCCATTCCGGTGCGCGGCCGCCAGGCCGAGCGGCTGACGCAGATCGACGGCACGATGCCGCGTCTCGATCGGATACCGGCCGGTTGCGCCTTCCACCCGCGCTGCCCCGAGACCTTCGATCGCTGCCGCCGCGCGCGCCCGGACCTGCTTGATACGGGCGGCACCGGCAGCACCGCCTGCTGGCTCCAGGCGGCTGACGACGAGCGCAGCGTCGCCGGGGGCGCCGCCGATGGCTGAACCGCTGCTGCTCGAGGTCAGCGGCATCGCCAAGGCCTTCGACGTCTCCAGGCCCTGGCTGAGCCGCATGCTCGACCGAGAGCCCAGGCGCTATCTGCAGGCGGTGGACGAGGTCAGCTTCACCATCCGCCGTGGCGAAACGCTGGCGCTGGTCGGGGAGTCCGGCTGCGGCAAGTCGACGGTCGCCCGGCTCGTGGTCGGCCTGTTGCGCCCCGACCGCGGCACGGTCCGTCTCGGCGGCGAGGACATCACCACTGCCCGGCACGACCGCTTTCGCCGCCGGCTGCAGATGATCTTTCAGGACCCTTATGCCAGCCTCAACCCACGCTGGCGGGTCGGCGAGGTGATCGCCGAGCCGATCGACGCCTTCGGGCTGGCGATCGACGCCCGAGACCGCGAGGCGAGGATCGGCCGGGCGCTGACGCAGGTCGGCCTCGACCCGGCCGATGCGCAGCGCTATCCACACGTGTTCTCGGGCGGGCAACGCCAGCGCATCTCCATCGCCAGAGCCTTGGCCGGTGAGCCCGAGTTTCTGGTCTGCGACGAGCCGACCTCGGCGCTCGACGTCTCGGTGCAGGCGCAAATCCTGAATTTGATGAAGGAGCTGCAGCGTCGGCTGGGGCTCACTTTTCTCTTCATCAGCCACAATCTCGCCGTGGTCGAGCACATGGCCGATCAGGTCGGGGTCATGTATCTCGGACGCTTGTGCGAGATCGCCCCGGCTGCCGAACTGTTTGCGCGGCCGCGCCATCCCTACACGCGGCTGCTGCTCGAGACCATCCCGGATCTCGAGAGGGCAGGTCGCGAGCGGGTGCCGCTATCGGGCGAGGTGCCTAATCCGCTCGAACCACCGTCCGGCTGTGCCTTTCATCCGCGCTGTCCCGACGCCTTCGCCCGTTGCCGCGAGGAGCGCCCGGCGCTGCTGTCTGCGGGTGCGGCCGAGGCCGCCTGCCACGCTGTGGCCGAGCGGCGAATTGCCGCCTAGACGGCCTCGCGCTGGGTCTCTTGAAGCAGGGCGAGAATGTCGTCGGTGGCGCGCTCGAGAAACCGGAGCACGCGGGCATCGCCATAGTCGTAGAACAGGTCCTGCGGATCGCTGGAGGTCTGGCTGCGGAAGCGGTTTACGGCGAGGTCGAGCACCGCGTGGATCGAATCGAGCGAGCGCGCCGGGGTGGTCAAGAGCTCGTTCTCGAGCTCCTCGATGCGCTGGTCGAGCTGCTCGAGCTCCCGCTCGACCTCATCGAGGCCGGCGTCGGCTTCGGCACGGCTCATCTCCTGCATCATGCCGCGGATCTCGGCCGCCGACATGCCGGCGAGCTGGAGTGGGGCGAACGCCCATTCCGGCAGGCTGCGGCGCAACCGGTCTTGCCGCTCGAGCAGGATGTCCCGGCGGCGCTGCAAGTCGCTGATCCGGCGGACCAGCAGGGTTGAATTATTGATGACTGTCATGCTCTGCATCCTCACCTCGCCAGTCGATCGTCCGCTCGACCCAGCTCACAAAGTCGGAGTGGCGACCCGTTGTTCCTCCAATAGTCATTATCCTGCATGACTGTCAATTGCAACCAAGTAAAAATCGTACAGTGATTTAAATAAAAGGAGGATAAAATTTTAGGGAAATTTGATTACTTTTATTTTTGTTGGGCGAGCCGGAGTGGCGTCGTGAGGCGGCGGGCAGTTCGGGAATGGTCAGAGCGACGACAGTCTTCTAGCTTGCCGCGGCAAGCAAGGCAGGCGGGGATGACGAACGGTGACCGATAATCGGGGACGGCTTTCCAGATCGGGCGGCGAGGCGTCGGGCGACGCCGGCGCCTCCAGACCGCGCTCGCTGCTGGCGCGGCTGCGCACCTATCTGTTCGCCGGGATTGTCGTCACCGCACCGGTCAGCATCACCTTCCTGATCGTCTGGCAGTTCCTCGACTTCCTCGATTCGACGGCGAGCCGGCTGATTCCAGCACGCTACGACCCCGCCAACTACCTGCCGTTCGGCGTACCCGGTATCGGCATCGTCCTGATGCTTGCCATCCTCACCTTCATCGGCTGGTTCGCCGCCGGCTTCGTCGGCCGCTCGCTGATGCGGATGGGCGAGCGCGTGCTCGATGCCATGCCGGTGGTTCGCACGATCTACAGTGCCCTGAAGCAGATCTTCGAGACCGTGCTGGCGGAAAGCTCGCGCTCGTTTCGCGAGGTGGTGCTGATCGAATGGCCGCGCCGCGGGGTCTGGGTGATCGGCTTCGTCACCGGGCCCTCGAAGGGCGAGATCGGCGAGCGCTTCGATGGCGCGTTCGCCAACGTCTTCATTCCGACCACGCCCAATCCGACCTCGGGCTTTCTCGTCTTCGTCCCGGAGCGTGACATCATCCGCCTCGAGATGCCCGTGGAGGACGGCATCAAGCTGGTCATCTCAGGGGGCATCGTCAGTGCCGAAAGCGTCAAGGGGTCCGGTCCCGGACCGCTCGCCGGCACTCAGCCGGCGGCCAGGGCGCCGACCGCCTCGTAGCGCTCGAACAGGTGCAAGAGCAGCCGCAGCCGTCGCGTCCGCTCGCCGATCAGAGCGGGATCGGCCGCTAGTGCCTGACGCACGGCGTCGTGCGCGAGGGCCACGAGGTCGCCATCCGTTGCGAGATCGGCGAAGCGCAATCTGGGCAGGCCGCTTTGCCGGGCGCCCAGCAGCTCGCCCGGGCCACGCAGCCGCAAATCCTCCTCGGCGAGCCGGAACCCGTCGTCGGACTCGCGCAGGATCTCGAGCCGCGCCCGCGCCGCCCCGCCGAGCGGCGGATCGTAGAGCAGGAGGCAGTAGGACGGCCGGCTGCCGCGCCCGACCCGGCCGCGGAGCTGGTGCAACTGCGCGAGGCCGAAGCGTTGCGCCCCGTCGATGACGATGATCGTCGCTTCCGGCACGTCGACGCCGACCTCGATCACCGTGGTGGCGACGAGCAGCCGGGTCTCGCCGGCGGCGAAGGACGCCATGGCAGTGGCCTTCTCCGCCGGGCGCAGCCGCCCATGGACCAGACCGACGGCATCGTCGAAGCGGGCGCGCAACGCGGCGCAGCGCTCCTCGGCCGCGTGCTGTCCGGCGTCGGGCGTATCCTCGCCGGCAGCGATGCTCGGGCAGATCCAAAAGACCTGCTCGCCGCGCGAAATCGCGGCTCGGATCCGCTCGATGACGTCGTCGAGCCGGCGTCGCGGCACGATGGCGGTGCGGATGGGTTGCCGGCCCGGCGGCTTCTCGTCGAGCCGCGAGGTCGCGACATCGCCATAGGCGCTCAACACCAGGCTGCGCGGAATGGGGGTTGCGGTCATCAGCAGGAGATGGGTGGCTGCGCCGCCGTCGCCCTGGCCCGTGTCGCCCTGGCCCCGGTTACGGTGGCCCTTGGCGACGAGCCCGACGCGTTCTGCGACGCCGAAGCGGTGCTGCTCGTCGATCACCGCGAGAGCCAAACGCTTGAACGTGACGCCCTCCTGGAACAGGGCGTGGGTGCCGACGACGATGGCCGCGGTACCGCTCGCGATACGCTCGAGCAACGTCCGGCGCGGTGCTGCGGTGTTGCCACCCACCAGCAGGGCCACCTCGACGCCGAGCGGGGCGGCGAGGGCGCCGAGCCCCTTGGCGTGCTGGCGTGCCAGCACCTCGGTCGGTGCCATCAGGGCCGCCTGCCAGCCGGCATCGACGACGCGGAGCATGGCGGCCAGCGCCACCAGCGTCTTGCCGCTGCCGACATCGCCCATCAACAGGCGCGCCATCGCCCGCGGTTGGGCGAGGTCGGCAGCGATCTCGGCCATCGCCCGGGTTTGCGCCGCTGTGGCGGCGAAGGGGAGGGTCGCGATCAGCGCCTCGGCGGACGGGCTCGGACCGCTGATCGCCGGTGCCGGGAGCCGTGCCCGAGCCCGCCGATCGAGTGCCAGGGCAAGCTGGGTCGCGGTCAGCTCGTCGAGGGCCAGGCGGCGTCTTGCCAGCTCGACAGCGTCGCCGTCCTGCCCGGGCGCCACGGCGGCGAGCCCGTGCAGCCGGCCGAGTGCGGCTCGCCAGCCCGGCAGGTGCGCGCGCTGCAGCATGTCCGGGTCGTGCCATTCGGGAAGCTCCGGGGCGCTTTCCATGGCCAGGGCGATGAGCTTCTTCAGCCGCAGGGCACCCAGACCCTCGATCAGCCGATAGACCGTGGCGTCGCGGCCGCCGTCGCTCGCCGGCTCGGGGTGGACGAGCTGGTAGCGGTCGTTGAAGAGTTCCGGCCGGCCGATCAGCCGAACCGCCGCACCCTTGGGAAAGCGCTTCTCCAGCCAGGGTGCCTTGGCGTTGAAGAAGACGAGGTCGAGGGCCACGCCACCGGCCGAACCGGCGATCCGGTAGGGGGCCCGGCCGTGCGCCGGGCGGTGCTCGCCGACCAACACCTCGAGCGCGACGAGGCGGCCGACATCGCCCGGCTCGAGCCGGCGCACATCGACGATATCGCGACGGCGAATGGGTGCCGTGGTCAAGAGATCGAGCACCCGCGGTTCGTCCCGGCCGATCAGCCGGGCGCACAACCGCGCGACCTTCGGCCCCACCCCGGGCAGGTCGGCGAGCGGGCGAAACAGTGGAAAGAGAACCGCTGGCCGCGCCGGTGAGATCGTCGTCCCGGCACTGCCCTTGGCCGTCTCCGGCATATCGACTACATCCCCTGCATGCCTGCCGCCCGGCCGCCGCGGCGCCCGGCGCGCTCGGCATTGAAGAGGGGCGTCGATGGCGGCGCAAGGACGCGAGGGGATGATGCCATGAGCGAGAGCAGTGCCGACCGGCTGAAGCGCCTGGCACATCGCAGCCGCTACCGCGGCTTCAAGGAGGTCGACCTGCATTTCGGCCAGTTCGCCGAACGCCACCTGGGCGGCCTGACGGGCGACGAGGTCGACCAGTACGAAGCACTGCTCGACGAGGCTGACCAGGACGTCTGGGCGTGGCTGACCGGCGCTCGCCACGTTCCGGCCCGCCACGACAACCGGGTGTTCAGGCTGCTTCGTGCCTACGAGCCGGTAGCTTGACCACCGCTCTCGCCGATCAGCCGGCGACCCCGACGACCGGCGCCGTGGTGCGCGGCCGGCGAATCCTCGTCGCCCGGGCGCTGCCGGGGCTCGAGGCCCGGTTCGTCGCCGAGCGTCTGAGCGACGGTGACCTCGACACCCTCGTCTATGTGACCCGCGAAGCACAGCGCAGCACCGCACTCGCCTCGCTCGTCCGCTTCTTCGCCCCGGCGATCGAGGTGCTCACCCTGCCGGCCTGGGATTGCCTGCCCTACGACCGGGTGTCGCCCAACGCCAGCGTCGTCGCCGAACGCCTGGCGACATTGCATCGCCTGGCGCAGGGGCCGGCGGGCCGACCGCGCCTCCTGCTGGTCTCGGCCAATGCCTTCGTCCAGAAGGTGCCGCCGCCGGCATCGGTGCGCGCCAGCCACCTGGTCTTGCAGGCCGCGGCCCGGGTCGATCGTGAAGGCCTGCTCGGCCACCTCGAGCGCAACGGCTATCAGCGCGTCGGCACCGTGGTCGAGCCCGGCGACTACGCCGTCAGGGGCGGCCTGATCGATCTCTTCCCGACCGGGGCATCCCTGCCCGTGCGGCTCGACTTCTTCGGCCAGACGCTGGAATCGATCCGCCGCTTCGACCCCGCCACCCAGCGCACCACCGATCGGCTCAAGACCATCGAGCTCGGTCCGGTCTCCGAGGTGCTGCTCGACGAGGCCTCGGTCGAGCGTTTCCGCGCCGGCTATCTGCGCCAGTTCGGGGCGGTCACCGACGACCCGCTGCTCGAATCGGTGACCGCCGGCCGGCACTATCCCGGCATGGAGCACTGGCTGCCGCTGTTCCACGACAAGCTCGCGACCATCTTCGACTATCTCGACGGTGACGTCGCGGTCGCCTTCGATCACCTGGCCGAGGATACCGTCGCCGCCCGGCAGGCGGCGATCGGCGAGCAGTACGAGGTCCGGACCGGCAATGCCGCCCTGACCGGGGCCTTCGGCTCCTTGCCCTATCGGGCCTTGCCGCCCGACACGCTCTATCTCGACGAGGAGAGCATTCGCGCCCTGCTCCGGCCACGCGCGACCTGGCTGCTCTCGATCTTCGCACCACCACCGGTGACGCCCTCCGGCATCGCCGAGATTGTTGATCTCGAAGGTCGCCCCGGCCGTGATTTCGCCCGCGAAAGGGCCGATCGCAGCATCAACCTCTTCGAGGCGATCACCGAGCATCTGACGGCACTCAAACCGCAGAGCCCGATCATCACCGTGCATGGCGGTGGGGCCGCCGATCGGCTGGCGCAGGTGCTGGTCGACCACGGGCTCGAGCCGCCACTGCGCATCGAATCCCTGGCCGAGCGGGTCGACGGTGCCGTGCACCTCGCCGTTCTGCCACTCGACACCGGGGTCACGGCCGCCGGCCTCTGCCTCGTCGGCGAGCAGGATCTGCTCGGCGAACGGCTCACCCGCCGGCAGGCCCGCCGGGCCAAGGCCGCGGACAAATTCATCCAGGACGTCGGCACGCTCGCCGAGGGCGACTACGTGGTGCATGCCGAACACGGCATCGGCCGCTTCGCCGGGCTGGTCACGCTCGAGCTCGGCGGGGCCCCGCACGACTGCCTCAAGCTGGTCTATGCCGGCGGCGACAAGCTCTTCGTGCCGGTCGAGAACCTCGACATCCTGACCCGCTACGGCCATGCCGACCAGGAGGTCCAGCTCGACAAACTGGGCGGGGTCGGCTGGCAGAACCGCAAGGCCAGGATCAAGCAGCGGATCAAGGAGCTGGCCGACGAGCTGATCAAGATCGCAGCATCCCGCGAGATGCGCCGTGGTCAGACCCTGGAGCTGGCGCCTGGGCTCTACGACGAGTTCGCCGCCCGCTTCCCCTTCGAGGAGACCGAGGACCAGCTCCGCGCCATTCACGCCGTGCTCGGCGATCTCGCGTCGGGCAAGCCCATGGACCGGCTGATCTGCGGCGATGTCGGCTTCGGCAAGACCGAGGTCGCCCTCCGCGCCGCCTTCGTCGCCGCCATGTCTGGTAAGCAGGTGGCGATCCTCGCCCCCACCACGCTGTTGGCGCGGCAGCACTACCAGAACTTCAGCGAGCGCTTTCGCGGCCTGCCGCTCCGGGTCGAGCAGATCTCGCGCTTCGTCACCGCCAAGCAGGCGAGCGAGGTGAAGAAGGGCCTGGCCAACGGCTCGGTCGACATCGTCATCGGCACCCACGCGCTCCTCGGCAAGACCGTGGGCTTCAAGGACCTCGGCCTCGTCGTCGTCGACGAGGAGCAGCATTTCGGCGTCACCCACAAGGAACGCCTGAAGCAGCTGCGCTCCGAGGTCCACGTCCTGACGATGACCGCAACGCCGATCCCGCGCACCTTGCACATGGCCCTGGGCGGGATGAAGGAGCTCTCGATCATCGCCACCCCGCCGGTCGACCGGCTGGCGGTGCGCAGCTTCGTCATGCCGGTCGACCCGGTGGTGCTCAGGGAAGCCATCCTCCGCGAGTACCACCGCGGCGGTCAGACCTTCTATGTCTGCCCGCGGATCAAGGATCAGGCCAAGCTGAAGGAAGAGCTCGATAAACTGGTCCCCGAGGTCAAGGTCGCGATCGCCAACGGCCAGATGCCGGCCAAGGACCTGGAGGCCGTGATGAGCGATTTCTACGACCGCAAGCTCGACGTGCTGCTCGCCACCAACATCGTCGAGAGCGGTCTCGACATTCCCACGGCCAACACGCTGATCGTCCACCGCGCCGACCTCTTCGGCCTGTCGCAGCTTTACCAGCTCAAGGGCCGGGTCGGCCGCTCGAAGGTCCGCGGCTACGCCTATTTCACCGTGCCGGCCAACAAGATCCTGCAGGAGACGGCGGAAAAGCGCCTGCACGTCATTCAGTCGCTCGAAGGCCTGGGTGCGGGCTTCCAGCTCGCCAGCCACGACCTCGACATCCGCGGTGCCGGCAATCTGCTCGGCGACGAGCAGTCCGGCCACATCAAGGAAGTGGGCTTCGAGCTCTACAACCACATGCTGCAGGAGGCTGTGGCGTCCTTGAAGGCCGCCGGCGACGCCGAGGCCGAGGCAGGCGATTGGACGCCGCAGATCACCATCGACGCCGCTGCCCTGATGCCCGAAAGCTACATCGCCGACCTCGACCTGCGCCTCGCCATGTACAAGCGCCTCGCCAGCCTCGAGGAGCCCCAGGACATCGAGGATTTCGCGGCCGAGCTGATCGACCGGTTCGGCCCGTTGCCGGCCGAGACCGAGCAGTTGTTGCAGATCGTCCAGATCAAGCAGCTCTGCAAGAAAGCCAACGTGCAGAAGCTCGACGTCGGCCCCAAGGGCGTGGTCCTCGCCTTCCGCGAAAACAAATTCGCCGAGCCCGCCCGCCTGATCCAGGAGATCGCGACGAGCAAGGGCCGGATGCGGGTGCGGCCCGATCACAAGCTCGTGGTGATGCAGGACACGAAGAGCCCGAACGACCGGCTGAAGGCGGCGCGGAAAGTCGTGGACGATCTGGCGCGGCTGGCAGCCTGAGGATCGAAGTTGTCAGCGCTGCGGTGGATTCCGCGACGAAGTGCCAGAGTGGTCGGTGCCTTGTCCGTGGCGGTTGGACGAGGTGTTGCGGCGGGGAGGTGGATTCCCTCCCCAAGCGCAACGACACTTCCCGCATTGACATTTCCAGCGGTAGTGCACGCGCCACCGTCTTAAAGACGGAGGGGCCGGCGGGGAGGCGTGCCTCCCCGCCATCTTTCTTCTTCACACGCCGGCCGGGCAGAGGATTGGTCGGCGTGCTTGGATTATTCGTCGTCGATGTTGTGGTAGCCTTTGCCGTGCAGGTTGGTCTGCATCATGGCGCGGGCCTGCATCATCGCCCGGCTCTGCATCATGGCGCGTGATTGCATCATCGCCCGGCTCTGCATCATGGCACGCGACTGCATCATGGCGCGGCTTTGCATCATGGCACGCGACTGCATCATCGCCCGGGATTGCATCATGGCGCGGGACTGGATGGCGCCGCCGGTGCCGTCGTCGAGGAGCTCGCGAACGCGGAGGTCGTCGCGATCGGTGCCGGGGGCGAGCATCAGCGAGCTGCGCTCGCTTTCCTCGATGACCTCGTAGCTGCCGAGGGTGTCCGGTACGTAGTAGAGCCGGCCGTCGGCACCACGCAGCGTGAAGCCGCCGTCGCCGGTGGTGCTGGCGAGGCCCACGGTGTCGGGAGCGGTGAGCCCGAGGGCGATGCCGACCTCGGTCTCGTCGATGTCGAAGAGGAGGGTCTCGGCGTCGAGGTCGGCTGCCCAGCGCAGGTATTTGGCGCGCGGGAAGGCCTTCTCGATCGAGTCTTTATCATCGGCCGGCGGGGCCGGCTCGGCGTCGGCGGGCGGAGACGGCAGCAGCAGCTTCAAGGGCTCGGGCAGGGTGTGCGGCTTGTCCTCGTCGGCGAAGCGATAGCCGTAGACGAAGGCGAGGCCGCCCTCGAAGACGTTGAGCGCCTTCGGCGTGTTTTCGCCGTGGCCGGGCTTGAGATCCTGATAGCGGGTGTCATCGAGCTTGCCGGCCTCGGCGATCTTTTCGGGCACGGCGCCCTCGAGGAAGAGGAGCGGGACCTGCTTGACGTAGAGGATGACCCGTCGTTTTGGGGCGAGGCCGATGGTCGTCATGGGCGGTTTCCTTGTCCTCGGGGTCGTCAGCGCCGTGGATTTACTCGAGCCTAGACCAATGCCGCGTTGCGCGCCACGGTTTGGCGCCGGCGGTCGCGGGCGGGCAGGATCTGCCGCCAGTGGAAGCTCTCGGCGATGAGGGCCTGGTTGGTGGGGCCGGTGAGCGTGCGATCGACGGCGAGAAAGCTGCGGGCGACCCGCTCGAAGGTGAGGCCGTCGGCCTGCAGGCGGTGGAAGGTGGCAGCGAGCCTGAGCCCGACCATGTCGCGGGCGTCGGCGAGGGCGCTCTTGAAGCCCTCGGGCTCGTGCCGGTAGGCGTCGATCAGGGCGTGGTCGTCGGTCGTGTCGAGCTCGTCCGTCTGGGCGGCGCGGCGCAGGGTGGACGCGAGGTCGGCGCCGACCAGGCCGAAGTCGACGAGGCGGTCGAGATAGAGGTCGACGATGATGTCGAAGATCGCCCCGGTGAGCGGCTGGCCCAGCGTGTGGGCCTGCTTGCCGGTGACCTTGGCGGGCGGGGTGTCGAGGCTGATGACGTCGGCCATCTTCAGCGCGTTGGAGGCCGAGCGGATCTGCCGGGTGGCCGAGAGCTCGCCGATCCGGTTGAGCTCGTTGGCCTTGTAGAGATCGCCCTGGCTGACCCTGAGCACGTGGTCGATGAAGCTGTCGAAATGCAGGACGGAGAGCATCGCCACGCAGTCCGAGGCGGATTCGTGAAAGCCGCGATAGGCGGTGGTCAGGGTTTCGGGCGTGGGCATGCCGACCAGCGAGAAGACCAGCCCATGCCCGGTCTCGTGCGCCAGGACGTCGAAGTTCAGCGCATAGGGGCGTTTTTCGCCCTGATCGTCGGCGCCCTCGCCGCATTCCATGAAGCCCCAGCCGAAATGGGCGTTGTCCCAGGCGACATGCGGGATCATTTCGAGCCGCGGGTGGGTCACGGCGAAGTGCCAGTGCAGCGGGCCGCCGAGATAGACCTCCCAGACATCGAGGACGCGGCGCACGGTGCCGAACATGTGGGCCGCCTCGAAGCCGGGATCGCCCGGATGAAGGTGGTCGAAATGGCCCTCAGGGTCAGGCGAGGCGGGGGCGGCCTTGGGGCCGCGGAAGGGCGGCAGGTCTTCGTCGCCATAGGGTTTCTTGTCGATCGGGGTGAGCGCGTACATGCGCTCGTCGGACGGGCCGGGGCCGAGGCTGCCCTTGGGCGAGGAGACGTGGACGACCTCGGGCTCCTGGAAATCGCCGAGCACGGGGGACTGGGCGAAGAGCCTGAAGCGGGTGCCGGTCGGGCGGAAGAACTGGTCGAGGGAGAAGCTCATCGGCTCGTCGCCTCGGCCAGGGCCTGTTCCCAGTGCAGCGTCCGCTCGAAGCGGAAGACGGGCAGGGTGGTGGCGAGGCTGCCCTGGGCGAGCCGGCGGAGCAGGGCCTCGGCGTCGAGGCGTTTTTGCGCGACCCGGCCGGATGGCAGCCAGGCTTCGAGCCGGGCGATGGCGGCGGGGTCGATGCCGGCGGTGCGGGCTTGTTCCAGGACGGCGGCGTAGCGGCGGTCTTTGTAGAACAGCGCCTTGGCGACGGCGGCGATGGCGATGGCGGCCTCCAGGTCGATGACGGCTGCGTCGATGGCGCTGGCCAGGGTGGCGCGGATGTCGACCATGGCGTCGGTCGCGGGGTAGCCCATCTCGGCCGGGCCGTGGACGACGGCGACCTCGTCGTCATCCTCGAACGGTTCCGGGAAGGGCGGGAAGCGGCTGTTGGCGTAGGCCTCGAAGACCCGGCCGATGCCGCTCATGCCGAAGGCCTGGAGCTCGGCGGCGCGAAGCGCCCCCATGCTGGCCGCACCGGCTACCTGAATACCTTGGGCCAGGGCCCAGAGGATCTCCTTGTGCCAGACCGAAGGCACCTGCTCGAAATAGCCGTCGATCAGGGCCAGGGTGGTAGGCTGGTAGGCGTCGATCGCGCCCAGGAGGTCGCCGCGGCGGGCCGGTGGCAGGAAGACGGCAGCGCAGAGCTCTTCGGCTTGATCGCGCGGCATGGTGGGGCCGAGGAAGACGATGTTCATGCGGCGGCCGCCGTCAAGAGGGCCGCGGCGCGGCGGCCGGGGACGTAGGTCGAGCGCTCGCCCTCGAGGGCGGCCTCGAGGCCGGGGACGACGACACGGACGACGGCGAGGCCGAAGGCGGGCTTGTCGACGTCGATGGCGATGGCCTCGTTCATGCCGCAGCGGCAGAGCGCCTCGAGGGTGGCCTCGATGTCGTCGCGGAAGCTCGGCCGCTCGACAGTTCGGATGTCGGCGAAGGCGCGCTTGGGCGAGAGCCCGTCCAGGATGAAGCGGGCGGCGCTGCGGCGGGTTGCGAGCGCCGCCTCGCCGTAGTCGTCGTCGGGGATGTCCTCGCGCGCCCCGGCGATGAAGGTGGCGCGGGCCTGTGCGGCCTCGCTCAGCGCCCGGGCGAGCGCCACCTCCGGTGCCGGGTGGGCGCCGCTGCCGAGCTCCGGGGCGCCGGTGGTGCCGGTCGCATCGTCGATCAGGACCAGGGCCGCGGGGATGCCGAGATCCGAGGTGATGTCGAACATCGCGACGTCGATAGCGGCCGTGGCGAAGCGGTCGAGCAGCCAGCGGCAGGCGGGGTCGCCCACCGTTTCGGGGCGGATCGCGGTGGTCGACTGCCAGGCGTCGGGGCCGAGCTTCCACAAGGTCAGGGCGTCCCGCTCGATCACCTCCATCAGCGCATGGAGCAGCGCCTCGTCGCGCGTGTTGCCGGAGGCCAGGCCATTGGTGGTGGCGGCGAAGGTGGCGGAGTGGGGGGGCTCGGGCAGGGCGTAGTTGGCGTGGACCAGCTCGTAAGGCAGCCAGCTCCGGCCGCCGCCGATCAGCGCCTCGCCCTCGATCCAGAGGAAGGGGTGGCCGGGGTCGAGCGGCTCGATCGCCGCCAGGGGCAGCGCGTCGACGTCGACGAGCGGGTGGCTGAAGCGCATCTCGTCCAGGCTGGCGAAGCGGAGCGGCTGGTCGATGCTCTCGGCACACCAGGTCTCGTAGGCCTCCATGACCGCCGAGACCCGGGCGGCGTCCAGGCTCAGGCCCTTGCCCTGGAAGACCGAGAGCGAGCGGGCGTTCGGCCGACAGGCGGTCACCACCGGGATGCCGATGCGGTCGAGGCCGGTGATGTTGGCGACCCGCGTGATGCCGAAGACCGGGAGCAGGGGGCTGAGCCTGGCCCAGGTCTCGGCGGGCGGGCAGCTGCGGCGGGTGCCGTGGCTGAACGGCTTGTCGGCCAAGCCGATCGGCTGGGGTGCACTCATCGAGCGGCGACTCGGGCCAGGGCCGTGCGGGCGTCGGCGATATCACGGCTGGTCACGTCGGGTGCAAAGCGCGCCAGAATGCCGACCAACGCCGCCTCGGCCGGCTCGCTCTCGCCCATTTGCCTTGCAAAAACGAGGCTGGTGAGAGCGGCGCGCAGCTCGAGCGCCAAAGCCCCCTGGCTTTTCGCGATGCGCTGCGCCTCGTCGAGCTTGGCCGCCACCAGGGCGGCATCCGGGCGGGCGCGGCTGAGCTCGGCCAGGGCTTCGTGGCGGGCGATCTCGGCGGCCCAGTAGGCGACGCCCTGTTCGGCGATCACCGCCCTGGCCTCGGCCAGGGCAGCGAGGGCGGCATCCGGATCGCCGAGCTGGCAGAGGGCTGCGGCGCGCATGCACTGGTAGACCGGAAAGTCCTCCGGCGTGCCGACCTCCTGCATCACCCGAAAGCCGCGGCTGACACGCTCGAGGCCCGGCTGCGGCCGGCCGGCGTCGATATCGCGCCAGCCGAGAAAGATGTCGGCCTTGGCCCGGTATTCCTCGAGGTCGTGGTGGACGGCGAGCTCGAGCAGGTGCTCGGCATGCCGGGCGACCGCGGCCCCGTCGCGGCGGTAGTGGTGCAGCATGAGGGCGATGTCGAGGGCGTGCAGCAGGCTGCCGACGTGGTCGATGGCCCGGGCATGGGCGAGGGCCCGATCGGCATGGTCCACGGCCCGGTCGCCGGCGCCGAGGAGCCAGGTGGCGAGGCCGGTCTCGCCCAAGGCACAGACCTTGCAGTCGTGGCCGCCATAGAGGGTCTTCAGGTGGTCGAAGCCGGCCTCCTCGTAGAGCTCGAGACCGACACTGGCGCGGCCGCGCGCGGCCTCGAGCTCGCCCATCTGGAAGGCATTGGCCCAGCCGCAATGCATCGCCTGCAGCTTGAACTCGGCACCCTGCATGCGCTGTGAGACATCGAGCAGGCGCCGCGCCCGCTCGGCCATCGCGGCGAAGGTCTCGGAGACCCGCCACCAGCCCCAGTAGGCGGCGAGATGCCACTCGGATTCCGGCGTCGCCTCGGCGAGCTGGAGCGCCTCGTCATAGGCGGCGCGGGTCTCTGGCGCGCCGGGGCCGCGGGCCGAGAGCAGGGCACCGGCCATCAGCACCTGCGCCTGCAGCCGGGCGGTGGTCGGTCGGCTGGCGGCGGCGTCGCGGGCCAGGAGATCGCGGGCCTTGCGGAAGTGGGCGGCGGCCTCGAAGCTGGCGGAGGCGCGATTGGCGGCGAGCCCGGCCTCGAGATAGCGGGCCGCGGCCGGCTCCTTGGCGCCGCAGGCGCCGAGGTGAAAGCCGACGGTCTCGGGGCGAACGGCCGCCATGCGCTCGGGGGCCGCTTCGAGCCAGTCGAGATAGCGGCGGTGCCAGGTCCGCTTGGCCGGGCGCAGCAGGCTCTCATAGGCGGCCTTCTGGAAGAGCGCGTGGCGAAAAGCGGCGTCGCCGGCAGCCTCGACCGTGATGATCCCGGCCTCCTCGAGAGCGGTGAGCGCCTGCTCCACCTCATCGGGTGCGCGGCCGCTCACCGCCACCAGGGCGGCCCGCTCGAAGCTGCGGCCGAGCACGGCGGCGATCTGCGCGAAGATCTTGGCGTCGCCCAGAAGATCGAGCCGCGAGGTGATGAGATCGAGCAGCGAGGCCGGGGTCTCGATGCTGGCATCGAGCTCGACGCCGCGCAGCACGCCGCGCTGGCGGCGGACCAGCCCGGCCTCGATCAGCGCCTTGGTGAATTCCTCGACATAGAGCGGCAGGCCGTCGGTCGCCGCCTCGATCCGCTGCGCCAGCGATGTCTCGACCGCACAGCCGGCGACACCTTCGATCAACGCCCGGCAGTCGGTTCGGTCGAGACGGCGGAGCTGGATGGTGACGTCATCGGCCCGCCGCCAGTCGGTCCAGCCGCCGGGCCTGGTCAGCGCCAGCGCCAGCTGACCGGGGCCAGCGCCGTCCAGGATCTTGCGCAACAGCTCGGCTGTCGACGGATCGATCCAATGGGCATCCTCGAGCACGACGAGCACGGGCGGCTCGACCGCCTTGAAGAGTGCCATCGCGGCGGCGAACACGGCGGCCCGGCCGTCGGCGCCGGCGGCGAGCTCGCCCCGCCAAACGGCCAGCATCGTCTCGACATGCGGGTTGGTGGCACCGTCGGCCGCATCGAGCCAGCCGGCCAAAGTGCGCCGCGCCTGCTCGGCGCTCAACGTGCCGGCGGCCTGCAGGTGGCGGCTGACGGTCTGCCGCAGGCAGGCGAAGGGCGCGTTGCGCTCGCTCAGTCCACCCGCGAACTCGATGACGCGCCGGGGCTCGATCCGGGCGCGCTCGATGAACCGGGCGGCGATCGCCGACTTGCCGAGCCCGGGCTCGGCCTCGATCGTCACCCGGACCATGGCACCGTTCCGGGCGCGGTGCCAGGCCGCCTCCAGCAGGTCGAGTTCGGCCGCACGACCGACCAGCCGCTGGCGCTGATCACGCAGCACGGACGCGGCCGGCTTGCGCCCATGGACGCGATAGACCTCGACCGGCTGCGGAATGCCCTTGAGGTCGTAGCTGCCGATCGGGTCGAGACGAAAGGCCGGATGGATCAGGGCTCGGGTCTGCTCGCTGACGACGAGGCCGTTTCTGGGCGCCAGGCTCTCCAGCCGGGCGGCCAGATTGGGGACGATGCCGGTGACGGCATGGCGGTCGCGGTGCTCGCCGGCACCCATTTCGCCGATCAACACCTTCCCGGTATGCAGCGCCACGCGGGCGGCGAGGGCGATGCGGCGTTCCGCCTGGAGCTGCTCGCCGAGCCGGGCGACCCGGCTGGCGATGCCGAGCCCGGCATCGGTGGCGCGCAGTGCGGCGTCCTCGCTCGCCTGCGGGTAGCCGAAATAGGCCATCACGCCGTCGCCCAGATAGCTCGAGATCATGCCGCCGCGACCCTCGATCTCGGTCGCACAGATCTCGTGATAGGTGCGCAACAGCTCGCGCAGGTCCTCGGCGTGCAGTTCGGCCGACAGCCGGGTCGAGCCGACCAGATCGCAGAACATGACGGTGATCTGGCGATGTTCGCCGCTATGCTCGCTGCCGACAGCGGCGCCGGCCCCGGCCGCCTGCCGCAGCTCCAGCCGCGCGCCGCAGCCCGGGCAGAACCGGGCGCCGGCGGGCAGCTCGGCCCGGCAGGCTTGGCAGGTACTGGCGCCTGCTCGATGTTGCACCGGAGCGTTCCCCTCGCGGGCGAATGCGGCCATCGTCCGCGTTTGTTTGCATACAATCACGATCACCAGCGGCACGCAACGCCACGGGCGATTTGCTACACAACCCTGTGAACACGGTCGAGCCTGTGAACACGGTCGAGCGCCATTGCGGCGATGACGCCGGCGCCGGTGCTCAGTGCTTCACGACGTGCCGCCAGGCGAATTGGTTGTCGGCGCGCTGGGCGACATCGAGCGCGTCGACGATGCCCCAGGCCAGGGCCTGCTGATGCAACGGGATGTAGCCGACATCGTCGTGCAGCAGCTGCCAGGCCTCGGTGATCAGGGCGTTTCGGGTGGCGAGGTCGGTCTCCGTCAAGATCCGTGCGCTCAGCGCATCGATCTCGGCATTGCTGTAGCCGCCGAGATTGAAGGCGCCGGCACCATCCTCGGTGCGGCTGTGGACCAGGTTGTAGAGCGCGTGCCAGCTGTCGAGGCTGCCCGGGGTCCAGCCGAGCAGGTAGAAGCTCGTGTCATAGCCGCCCTGGGCCAACACCTTGGCAAAATAGACCGACCGCGGCTGCGCCAGAAGGTCGACCTCGATTCCGATCCGCGCCAACATCCCGACGATCGCCTGGCAGATCGACTCGTCGTTCACGTAGCGGTCGTTGGGGCAGTCGAGCGTGACCGAGAAGCCGTCGGCGTAGCCGGCCTCGGCGAGCAGCGCCTTGGCGGCGTCCGGGTCGTAGGCGTGCCGCTCGAGCGCTGCCGGGAAGCCCTGCACGCCGGGGGCGACCATGCTGGCCGCCGCGGTCGCCTGGCCGCGCATGATCTGCTCGACGATCGCGTCGATGTCGATCGCCTGATAGATCGCCAGCCGCACGCGGCGGTCCTGGAAGGGGTTGGCGCCTTTCACCGAGCCATGCAGCAGGGCGTCGCGGGCCTGGTCGAGGCCGAGGAAAATGGTGCGAAGTTCGGGACCGGTCAGCGCGGTGACGCCGGGCGTGCTCTCGACCCGTGGCGTGTCCTGGATCGGCAACGGGTAGACCATGTCCATCTCGCCCGAGAGCAGCGCCGCGAGGCGCGTGCTGTCGCTGCCGATCGGCTGGAAGATCACCTCGGTCAGATTGTGCTCGGCGGTATCCCACCAGTTCGGGTTGGGCACTGCCACGGTGCGCACGTCGGCCTGCCGGCTCTCGATCATGAAGGGCCCGGTGCCGTTGGTGTTCATGTGGGCGAAGGCGCCGGTCTGGTCGGCGAGGTTGGTGGGCGCGGTGGCATCGTTCGCCTCGGCCCAGTCGCGATCCATGATGTACCAGGTGTCCCATTCGCTGTGGAGGATCGGGTTGGGCACCTCCGTCACGAAGTCGACGGTGTGGTCATCCACCGCGATCACCTCGACGACACCGGCGAGCCGGCTCTTGAGGTCGGAGCCCGCGGCGCGAGCACGTTCCGCCGAGAACAGCACGTCGTCGGCGGTGAAGGGGCTGCCGTCGTGAAAGGTGACGCCCTCGCGCAAGCGAAAGCGCCAGCGGGTTGGCTCGAGCATCTCCCAGTCGGTCGCCAGTGCCGGCTCGATCGCGAGGTCAGGACCCCGTCTGATCAATCCCTCGTAGACGTTGCCCTGGAAGCCCAGGGTGAAGGTCTCGTTCAAGCCGTGCGGGTCGAGCGTGTTGACGTCGCCCTGGAAAGCGAAGCGCAGCGTCTCGGCCGCAGCCGGGTCGTTGGCAACGAGAACGAATGCCGTCGCCGCGAGCAACGGGTGACGCATGACCGACCTCCCCATCCGATCCGCCTGTCGGCAAGCCCCCATTATGAGCGGTCTCCCTGCCAAACGCCATGCTCGTGCGGCCTGCCGAGCCGGCAGCGCCGCTCGAACGCCCTTCAGCCCTGGCGTCGGGCGCCGCCAACGCCTCGCCGGTGCGGCCGGCTAGAGGGCAAAGCGAGGCAGGGCGAAGTCGGCGTGGACCCCGTGCTCGGCGGCGAGCGCGTCGAGCGCCCGGCGTTCGGCGGCGCGGCTCGCCCCTGCTGGAAAGGCGTCGGCGTGGATGCCGCGCATGACGAAGGCCGCCGCCATGCCGGCCTGCTTGGCACCCTTGATGTCGTGCTCGATGCTGTCGCCGATCGCGCAGATCTCGCCGGCGGCGAGGTCGGGCAGGACGTCGCGGCAGGTGCGGTAGATCGGGGCATGCGGCTTGCCGACATAGACCACTTGGCCGCCGATCCGGCGGTAGCGCTCGGCGAGGCTGCCGGGCGCCTGGGTGAGGCCGCCTGCCGTGGGAGCCACCCGGTCCGGGTTCGAGCAGATCAGCGGCAGGCCACGGGCCGCCGCCACTTCGATCACCCGGTCGAACGCGTCCATCGAATGGGTCAGCGCATCGAGCCAGGTGAGGTAGAGAAAATCGGCCTGAGCCGGATCCTCGACCAGCTCCAGATCGAGCCCCTCGACCGGCCCGAAATCGTCGGCCCGGGTGAACAACAGGCAGCGCCGCCCCAGACTTCGAAACGGCTCGACACCGCGTTCGCGGAGGGCCTGCCAGGTCGCCTCGCCCGAGGTGACGATGCCGGCCAGCGCCCCCGTATTGAAGCCGAGTTCGCGCAGCCTTGCCTCGTTGAACGAACGCCGCCGGCCGGAATTGGTCAGCAGTACCACCTGCTTGTTCCGGCGGGCCAGTTCGGCCAGGACCTCGAGCGCGCCCGGATAGACCTGCTCGCCGTCGTGCAGCACGCCCCACTGGTCGATCAGAAATCCCTCGTAGGCATCGATGAAGGCGCCGACCCCGTCGACGAAGGCGGTTGCGTGCAAGGCGCCGATCCTGTGTGGTTGGTGGGTGCCAAGTGGGAGAGCGTTCGTGGGAACACCTATCGATCCGGGGCTGTTAGGCAAGCGCGTTTTGATCACCGGGGCCAGTCGCGGGATCGGTGCGGCAGCGGCGCGACTGTTCGCCGAGATGGGCGCGCGGCTGGCCCTGCACTACCGGCGACAGCCCGCCGAGGCGGGCGAGATCTCGGGGGCGGTGCTGTTGCAGGCGGACTTCGCCGAGCGGGGGGCGGCGGCCGCTGTGGTCGGGCAGGCCGTCTCGCAGCTCGGCGGGCTCGATGTCCTGGTCAACAATGCCGGCCACATGCTCGGTCGGGTGACCCTCGAAGACATGGACGATGCCGCGATCGACCGGGTGTTCGATCTCAACGCCCGCTCGGTGGTCGAGGCCTGCCGGGCCGCCTTGCCGGCGCTCGCGGCCAGCCGCGGCAGCATCATCAACGTCACGTCGATCTCCGCCCGGACCGGCGGCAGTGCCGGCTCGGCGCTCTACTCGGCGTCCAAGGCCTTCGTCTCGACGTTCACGCGGGCGCTCGCCACCGAACTCGCCCCCATGGGCATTCGGGTGAACGCGGTCTCGCCCGGTACCATCATGACCGAGTTCCACGCGATCTACTCGACGCCCGAGAAGCTCGCGGCCAGCCGCACGCGGATCCCGCTGCAACGCCTGGGCGCCGGTGAGGACTGCGCCGGGGCCTTTCTCTACCTCGCTTCGGAGCGGCTCGGCGGCTACGTCACGGGGCAGATCCTCGAGGTCAACGGCGGCCAGCTCATGCCCTGAGCGCCGCGCGGCGCCGGCCCCATCAGCCCGGCAGCAGGCGCTCGATGAGCAGGCCCGCACAGGCGGCGAGGCCAGTGAGTAAGCAGAGAAAAACACCCATCGAGGCGAAGTTGCCGGTCCTGACCATGGGCTGGTCGCGCCGCCGGCCGAGCCGCCGCTGCTCGCGCCGCTCGCGCCCGCCGATCAGGACCAGGTAGTGCCTGGCCCGCGGCAGCGGCAGGCTCAGGCGAATATCGATCGGGTGCTCGCCCCACGCCATCTCCTCCGCGGCCTGGCGCAGGGCCAACAATTGCTCATGGTCCAACGAGCGTCGCACCCGACGCGGCAGGCGGACCATCAACGCCTTGAACAGCCCGTGCCCGTCGATCGGCGGCGACCACCCGGCCGTTGCCGCAGCCGCTGCCATCGGCTCGGTTGCCGGTGCGTCGTCGCGGCGTGGGTCGAGGGTAGCGGCTGACGTCGGGATGGGCATGGTCGGGCGATCTCCGCGGCGGGACAGGACGGCGCATCGGTCGGCGGACGGCCATCGTGCGAAGGGCAGCCTAACCGCCTAGCTCTTAACGATTCGTTAGCGCCGGGCGACAGCTGGCTGGCCGGCGGCGGTGCGAGCGCGCTGTGGCCCGGTTGTGACAGCGCCATGGCGGACGGCCTGCCGCGACGCCAAGGTCGCTTGAGCCGGCCCGCAGCTGCCGTTACATGTTCGAGGCAGGTGGGACCGCGCCGGCCAGCGATGGCTTCGGCCGAGGCGATGGTCCGCGCCGCAAGCTTTGGATCGCACCACTTCCATGTCGACCGTTCTCGCCGTGCTCCGCCCAGCACTGTCCAGCGTCAACAAGAAGCTGACCCGCGCCGCATTGCTCTATCCGACGATGCCGTTTCTCGATAGCGAGCGGCAGATCGGGCTCGAGCGGTGGATCCGCGGCCGCGAGCAGTGCCAGAAGTTGGCGGCCTCCGACGCGGTGATCGTGTCTTTCGGCAAGAGCGGCCGCACCTGGTTGCGCGTGCTGGTCTCGCGCTTCTATCAGCTCGAGCACGACCTGCCCGAGTGGTTGATCGGCTTCGACAATTTTCACTATCTGAACCGCACGATCCCCAAGATTTTTTTCACCCACGACAATTACGTCAAGGACTACAGCGGCAACCACGACAGCAAGGCCGACTACTACGCCAAGAAGGTCGTGCTGCTGGTCCGCCATCCTGCCGATGTCGCGGTATCGCAATACCACCAATGGCGGTATCGCATGCGCGACCGCAAGAAGACGATCAACGACTATCCGGCGGCGGATGTCTCGATCTTCGACTTCGTCGTCAACCAGCCGGCCGGGCTCGCCAAGACCATCGCTTTCATGAACGACTGGGCGCGCGAGCGGGAGCGGCTGAACGCGTTCATGATCCTTCGCTATGAGGACCTGAAGGCCGACACGGCGGGTCAACTCGACGCCGTGACCCGGTTCATCGGCACCCCCGGTGACCGAGCCTCGATCGACGGTGCGGTGGCCTACGCATCGTTCGAGAACATGCGCCGGCTGGAAACCCAGAACACCTCCTGGCTCACCGGTGGCCGGATGAAGGCCAAGGACCCGAGCCAGCCCGAGAGCTTCAAGACCCGCCGTGGCAAGGTCGGCGGGTTTCGCGACTACTTTTCCACGGCCGAGGTCGAGACGATTCTCGATCAGGTCGACCGCCGGCTCGATCCCGTCTTCGGCTATGGCCGTTCCGCCCTCGCCGCTATCGCTTGACCACCTGCCGCGGCAGCCCGTGCCGCCCGCCTGCGGCCGTTGTCGTGCCGCCAACCAAGTTCGACCCTGCCCTTCTTGGGAGATCCTCGATGAGTGAGCCCAAACCGACCGTCTTCATCCATACCAACCCCAAGCAGATGCTGGGCGCGCTGGTCTCGCAGCACTCGTTTCGCCGCAACAGCCGCCGGCCTGACGCGTTCGCCGTCAAGATCGTCTCCACCGAGGACTTTCCCTGGCTGAAGGCGAAGGAGGGGCAGAGCTATCTCCGCGACGGGCTGACGCGCGAGTGGCTCTACGACGACCTGCAGTCGTTCACGCCGCTGCGCTTCACCGCGCCCGAACTCATGGGTTACCAGGGCCGGGCCCTGATGGTCGACCCCGACGTCTTCGCGGTCGGCGACGTGATGGACCTCTTGTCCCGCGACATGGCGGGCAAGGCGCTGTTTGCCCGGCAGCGCGGCGGCGACAAGGAGTTCGCGTCGAGCGTCATGCTCATGGATTGTGCGAAGCTGACCCACTGGCAGGTCGAGCAGCAGTTCGACGAGATGTTCGCCGGCAAGCGGGACTACATGGCGTGGATCAGCCTCAAGCTCGAGCCCAAGGACACGATCGGCCTTTTGGAGCCCGAGTGGAACGACTTCGACCACCTTGGCCCGAAGACCAAGCTCCTGCACAACACCAAGCGCTGGACGCAGCCCTGGAAGACCGGTTTGCCGGTCGATTTTACGCCGTCCTCGAAGACCCGGCGGTTTGCCCCGCTGGGCTGGTTTCGCCGTGCCCGCGAGGCGGTGCTCGGCCGCTATGGCGGGCTCGGTACCTACAAGCGCCACCCGGACCCGAACCAGGAGCAGTTCTTCTTCGGCCTCCTCGCCGAGGCGGTGGCGGCCGGCCACGTCTCCAAGGCCCTGGTCGAATCGGAGATGGCGAAGAACCACGTGCGCCACGACGCCTTCGAGGTGATGGCCCGCGCCTCCGCCACGCCGATCGCCGCCTGATCCCTGGCAGCTAGGGCGGGACCGGCCCGTTGTCGCACCTGATCCGCAACAAACAGCTGCGCAAGCGACTGCGGCGCTGGGGCTTGCTGCAGCGGCTGGTCGGCCGCCTCGAGGATGCGGCACTGGTCGGTTTTTGGGTCGTTTGCGGCCGGCTGTCGCCGGAGCGCGCTTCGAGCTTCGGTGCCTGGGTGATCGGTGCGATCGGCCCCTGGACGCCCAAGCACGAGAAGATCGACGGCAACCTGCGCGTCGCCTTTCCCGAGCTCGGCGAGGCCGAGCGGCAGCGGATCGCCAGGGGGGTGTGGCGGAACATGGGTGCCAGTGCCGGCGAGTATCCGCATGTCGGGCGCTTCGGCGTGCCGGCCGGCGCCACCGGGATCGGCATCGTGGCCGACATCCAGCCGCAGCTCGAGGCCAATTTCAGCGGCGAGCGGCTGACCGTGTTCGCCACCGGGCATCTCGCCAATTGGGAGGTCCTGGCGGTGGCGCCGCGCCTTTGGGACGTCGATCTTGCCGTCGTCTACGCGCCGATCGGCGAGGGCATCGCCGACCATCGGCTGCGCGCTTATCGCGATCTGATGGGCGCCCGGCTGCTGCCGCGCGACGGCAGTGCCAAGACCCTGCTGCGGCACCTCAACTCCGGCCGGCCGATCGGCATCGTCGCGGACTTCAGGGTCGATGAAGGCGAGCCGCTGCCGTTCTTCGGGGCGACCAAGCGGACAACGCTCTCGCCGGCGCGGCTGGCGCTCAAGACCGGTGCCGACTTCGTGGCCGTCAGGGTCGAGCGGCTGGGTCAAGCGCGGTTTCGGGTCACGGCCGAGGGGCCGTTGCGCCCGCCGCCCGATCTCGCCGACGACCACGCCCGTGCTGCGGCCATGATGACCGCCTTCAACCGGCACCTGGAGCGCTGGATCCGCGAGCGACCCGAGGAATGGGTCTGCGGCAAGCGCTGCTTCGAAAAGGGCTTGGTCGACGAAGCCTCGCGGCAGGAGGTGGAGCACGAGGTGGTCCGTGAGGTTGCCGATGTCTCGTGAACCCGCTGCCTCGCACAGCGTCGGCGGGCGCCCGTGCTGAGCGACAACGCCAAGAAGGCGCTGGTCCTGGGCTCGAGCGAGCTCCTGCCGCGCGGGCTGCGGCTGGCGGCGCGCCGCGCGTGGCTGGCGCGGCTCGAGCTTGAAAAGGCCGAGCGCACCGGTCTCTTGATCATCGGCCATCCGAAAAGCGGCAATACCTGGCTTCGGGTGCTGCTCTCCCGGCTCTACCAGTTCCGCCACGGCCTGCCGGGCCACCTCGTCGTCACCTCCGACGAGTTGCATCGTCGGGTCGCCGCCATCCCGCGCATCTCGGCGACCAATGCGTGGTATGCCTACGAGGCCCGGGTCGGCGAGGCGCTCGCGGTCGATGCGCCGGCGAATCCGATTCGCGACAAGCCCATCGTCTTCCTGCCGCGTCACCCGATCGACATCGCCACCTCGTGGTACCTGCAGGTGACCAAGCGGCAGTCGCGCGCCAAGTTCGAGCTGATCAACGCCGACCTCGACGAGCCCATCGACCGCAGCACGATCGATCGCTGGCGCTTCGTTCGACAGAGCGGCTTCGGCCTCGTCAACATCATCGACTTCCTCAACGCCTTTCAGGCGCGGATCGCGGTCCTGCCCCGAGCGATCTCGGTGCCCTACGAGGCATTGCGCGCCGATCCGGCGGGACAACTCGCCCGGATCGGCAGCCTGATGGGCGAACGATTCAGCGACGAGGAGATCGCCGAAGCCGTACGCTTCGGCAGCTTCGACAATCTGAAGACCCTGGAATCCGCCAATTTCTTCAAGCAGAAGGGACTGCGGCCAGGGATCAAGGGCGATGCCGAGAGCAGCAAGGTCAGGCGTGCGAAGGTCGGCGGCTATGCCGAGGATTTCACGCCCGAGCAGGTGGCCGAGCTGGAGGCGCTGGTCGCCGAGCGGCTCGATCCGGCGTTGGCCCATGCGCTCGGCAGCAAGACGCTGCCGGGGCTTGGGGCGGGGCCAGCAGCACCCACGCCCGCCCGCGCCTCGTGAACGCCCAGCCACGCACCTGGCTGGTCCTCGGCGACAAGCCCGGCGACAACCGCCAAGTCGAGATCATCGCCGAACGGCTGCCCTGGCCGGTCGAGCGCCGCAACGTCATCCCGAAGCCCGAATGGGCGTTCGAAAAGCCCAAGGTTCGCCCGACCCTCGACATCTTCGATGCGGGCAAGTCGGACACGCTGGCGCCGCCCTGGCCGGGTCTCATCTTGACCATCGGCCGAAGGCCGTCCTCGGCGGCGCTCTGGATCCAGGAGCAGAATCAGGGCCGGACCCGCATCGTTCTGGTCGGCAAGCCGTCGGGCTCCATTCTGCCCTACGATCTGGTCGTTGCCAGCGGCGAGCAGTTCCTGCCGCCCTTGCCCAGCGTCATGCCGATCGGCCTGCCCCTGATGCGCGTCGATCCTGAGCGCATCGCCGCCGAGACGGCCCTCTGGGCACCCCGCTTCGCCGGGCTGCCGCGCCCCTGGGTAGCGGTGCTGCTGGGCGGCCCGACCGGCCCCTTTCGCTTCGACGGCCAGCTGGTCGAGCGGGTCCTGACACTGCTGCGCGACATCACCGAGGGGCAGGGCGGCACCGCCTTCGTCATCACCAGCCGGCGCACGCCGCCGTTCGTCGTCGAGGCTCTGCGCGGCCGGTTGCCGGGGCCGGCCCGGCTGTTCGCCTGGGGCGATGCCGAGGCCGGCAATCCTTATGCGGCACTGCTCGGCACGGCCGATGCGGCGCTGGTCACCGCCGACAGCATCTCGATGCAGACCGAGGTGGCGCGCCAGGGCCTGCCGCTTGCCATCATCCCGCTCGGCACCCGGTGGTGGGGTGGCTTGGACCGGCAGCGGCGCCGTTGGCTGCGGCGGCTGTCGACCGGCCCCTTGGCCGGCATCTCGAATGCGCTGGCGCGGCGTGGCCTGGCGATGCAGATCCGCGATTTCGAGGCGTTTCAGGACATGCTGGTGGCGAGCGGTATCGCAGCCCGGGCCACCAGCCGTCCGGCCGCCCCGTCGGGCCGGGCCGGCGACGAGCTCGAGACGGTCCGCCGTCGGATCGAGGCGCTGGTGGCCGACGGCCTGCCCGAACGACAACGCGCCTGAAGCCGAGGCTGCGCTCAGCCGCGAGCGACCGCCACTGGCCCGCCCCGCTCGACCGCCGCAAAGAAGCTGGTGACGTCGCCCAGAATATCGTCCCGCCAGCGCAGCGGCCGGGCGATGTTGACGAGCGTGCCGGCATGGCCGACCCCGTCATATTCGCGCGTCACGGCGACGCTGCCGGCGGCTTCGAGCTTCCCCTGCAGCCGGTGAATGTTCTCGAGGGCCACCACGGCGTCCTCGCTGCCGTTGACCAGCAGCATGGGCGGTGCCTCGCCGTGCGCCCGGTTGACCGGCTGCGTCGTCTCGAGATCGGCAACCCCGGCAAAGGCCTCGCGGGTTGCCCGCACCCGCAATGGCAGGAAGTCGTAGGGACCCGAAAGCCCGGCCACGGCGGCGATCGCCTCACCGTCGATGCCAGCCGCCGCCTGAATTTCCGAGGCCAGCGCCAGCATGACGGCGTTGTAGGCACCGGCGGAGTGGCCGACGAGGAAGACTGGCCCATCCGCCCCGCCGAAGAACGCCGCCTGCCGACGGAACGCCTTGAGCGCCCGGCCGCAATCGACGACGAAGGCCGGATAGCGCACCTCCGGGACGATTCGATAGTCGGGGATCGCGGTGATGAAGCCCTGTGCGGCGAAGGCCCGGCCGACGAATCCATAGTTGGCCTTGTCTCCTCGCCGCCACGAGCCGCCGTAGAGGAACAGCAAGAGCGGTGCCGGCCGGTCGCTCCGGCCAGCGTCGGGCACATAGACATCGAAGCGCTGGCGGGGATGGGTGCCGTAGGCGAGGTCGGTCTCGGCGCGAAAGGACCCGGCGTCCTTCGGCACGAGCGCGTTCATCACGCCGAGCGGGCTGCAGGCTGAGAGCAAGGGTGCCAGCAGGGGCGTGGTCAACACGGCACGACGCGACGGCACGGCGGCGCTGCCGAACCGCTCACGTGCCACAAAAGGTGCGGTAGGGCACCGCGCTGGGTGGCGGCGGTGCCGCAAGGTCGGCGGTGGCCGGATCATCGACAAACGGCCGTGCCGAGGCCTCGTGCAGCCGGTCGACGAGCGACTGGTCGCCGTTCTCGACCGCCGCCTCGAGCGCCGCCTCGACCAGGTGGTTGCGCGGGATCAGGGCGGGGCTCACCCTGCGCATCCGGCTCGCGCGTTCGGTCGGCGTGAGCGGGTCGCGGGCGAGCCGCGTCCGCCAGTCGGCGAGCCAGGTGTCGATTCCGCCGGGTTCGGCGAACAACTGGCGAAGCGGCTGATCCGCCGCCTCGTTCTCCGCCGCGGCGGCGAGCCGGCGGAAGGTGAGCGTGAAGTCGGCCTGGCCCGCGTGCATCGCATCGAGGAGGCCCTTGGCGAGGCCGAGATCGCTCGCCTCGGCGGCGGCGAGCCCGAGCTTGGCGCGCATGCCGTCGAGATAGTGCTGTTGGAAGCGCTCCCAAAAGCCGGTGATCACGGCATTGGCATCTTCGATCGCCCGTTCCTCGTCAGCATCGAGCAGCGGTAACAGCGCTTCGGCCAGCCGGGCGAGGTTCCACTGCGCGATCCGCGGCTGGTTGCCATAGGCGTAGCGGCCGAAATCGTCGATCGAGCTGAACACCGTCGCCGGATCGTAGGCATCCATGAAGGCACAAGGCCCGAAATCGATGGTCTCGCCGGCGATCGACATGTTGTCCGTGTTCATCACCCCATGGATGAAGCCGACCAGCAACCAGCGCGCAACCAGCGCCGCCTGCCGGTCGCGCACGGCCTCGAGCAGCGCCAGATAGGGCCGCTCGGCACAAGCGAGCTCGGGGTAGTGGCGATCGATGACATAGTCGGCGAGCTGCCTGACGGCCGCATCGTTCTGCCTTGCGGCGAAGAACTGGAAGGTGCCGACCCGCACATGGCTCGCGGCGACCCGGGTGACGACGCCGCCTGGCTGGATGGTCTGACGAATGACCGGCTCGCCGGTGGCGACCGCGGCGAGCGAGCGGGTCGTCGGGATGCCGAGCGCGGCCATCGCCTCGCTCACCAGATATTCGCGCAGCACCGGGCCGAGCGGGGCTTTGCCGTCACCGCCACGGGAGTAGGGGGTGCGCCCGGCCCCCTTGAGCTGGATGTCGCGCCGTCGACCGTGGCGATCGATCACCTCGCCGAGCAGGATCGCCCGGCCGTCGCCGAGCTGCGGCACGAACTGGCCGAACTGGTGGCCGGCATAGGCCATGGCGATGGGCTCGGCCCCGTCCGGCAGACGGTTGCCGGCGAAGACGGCCGCGAGCGTGGCCTCGTCGAGCCCTGCGACATCGAGCCCGAGTTCGGCGGCGAGCGGCTGATTGAAGCACACCAGTCGGGGCTCGGGCACCGGCGTCGGCCGGCGTACGGCGAAGAAGCCTTCGGGCAGCCGGGCGTAGCTGTTGTCGAAGGCGAAGGCGGCGGTCGGCTCTGGGCGTGGCTCGATGCTCATGGTTGGGATATGGCGCCGGACCCACCAGCCGTCCAGCGGCTCAGCCCTGCGCAATCGCCCGCTCGATGATGCTCAGCGCTTGCCGCATCTCCGTCTCGGTGACGGTGAGCGGCGGGGTCAGGGTCAAGACGTTGCCCATGGTCGTCTTGAACGACAGGCCCTGATCGAGGCAGCGGTAGAGCACGCGCTCGGCCAGCGCCCTCGCCGGCTGCCTGGTCGTGCGATCCTCGACGAGCTCGATGCCGAAGAGCAGGCCGCGGCCGCGCACATCGCCGATCGCCGGCTGGCGCTGTTTCATGGCGTCGACCTCGGCGAGGGCCATGGCACCGATCCGCGCCGCGTTCCCGACCAGCCCCTCGTCCTCGATGATCTCGATCGTCGTCAGCGCCGCCCGGGTGGTCACCGGGTTCTTCTCGTGGGTGTAGTGGCCCAGGGCCCAGTCCTGGGCGACGTCGAGGTCTGGCCGGGCGACGACAGCGGCGATGGGCAGGATGCCGCCGCCCAGGGCCTTGCCGAGGACCAGGATGTCGGGGGTGACACCGTCGTGCTCGGAGGCGAACATCCGCCCGGTCTTGCCGAGGCCCGTGGGGATTTCGTCGAAGATCAAGAGCGCGCCGTGACGGTCGCAGGCTTCCTTGACCTGTTGCCAGAAGCCCGGTGGCGGCAAATAGGGGATCGCCCGGGCCGGCTCGGCGATGACGGCGGCGACGTCGCCCTCGCGCTCGAGCACGTAGTCGACCATGGCGGCACAGGCGAGCCGGCAGCGTGCGAGGTCGGGCTTGCCGTCGGCGTCGACATCGTGGCCATAAGGGCAGCGGTAGCAGGCAAAGGGGGCGACGTGCGTGGTGCCGGGCATCTGGGAGGCTGCGGGGCCGGAGCGAAACAGCATCTCGCCCGAGAGGGCACCCGCGCCGAGGCCGGCGCCGTGGAAGGCGTCCCAGAAGGTGATGATCTTGAAGCGGCCGGTGGCGATCCGGGCGAGCTTGACCGCGACCTCGACGGCGTCCGAGCCGCCGGTGGTGAAGAGGACCTTGGCGAGGTCGCCGGGGGTGATTTGGCCGAGCTTCTCGGCGAGCGCTGTCGCTGGTTCACAGGCGAAGCGGCGCGGTGCAAAGGGCAGGGCGTCCATTTGCGCCGCGATGGCGGCCTTGAGGCGCGGGTGGCCGTAGCCGATGTGGTGGACGTTGTTGCCGTGGAAGTCCATGAAGCGGCGGCCCTGGGCGTCCTCGAGCCAGATGCCCCGGGCCTTCGCCACGACGTCGAGGCAGGGCGTGGAGACGGACTGGTGGAGGAACGCCCTGGCGTCCGCCTCGAGGGCTGCCCGGGTCGCTTCATCCAGGGTGCGCGCCTGCCAGCGCTGCCGCTCGGGGGTGAGGTTGCTGTCGCTTTCGGATGGGGTGACGCTCACCCGGGACTGCCGAGCTTGATGCGGCCCATGATGTTGTCTTGGCGGACGAGCTGGTGGTGCAGAGCGGCCGCCACATGGGTCACCAGCAACAACGCCAGGAGCCACGCCATCGCGGCATGCACGTAGCGCGGCGGAAAGGCCCAGAAGTTCGGCAGCACGCCCTCGACCTCGCCGGTCAGGATCGGCCTCGCACCCGACAGCAGCATGAGCGCGATGCCGGAGGCGGCGAGCACCAGGATCACCGCGTAGAGCAGGCCGTGCACCGCCTTCGCGGTCCTGGCCTGGAGCGGCGGCGTGTCGGCGAGCGGGGCCGGCCGCCGATCGAAGGCCAGCCACCAGACGAGGCGCACGACGGTAAGTGCCAGGACGAGCACGCCGGTCGGCGCGTGGAGGCGGAGGATCGCCGCCTTGCTGGCCGGGTCGCTGGTGTTGGCGGCGACGAACCCGGCCGCCAGCAAAGCCAGGATCAAGGCGGCGCTCAGCCAGTGCAGAACGACCGCGACCGCACCATAGCGCTGCGTCGAACCCCTAAGTGCCATGACCGTCCCCCTGGTCGCTGAAAGGCGTTTCCAGCCCATCCTTTCGCCACGCCCGACGGCACCGATCAAGCGCCAACTTGTCGCCCCGCCGTTCATGGTACCGGGTATCTTCACGGCCGTTGACGCTGCTGCAGGCCCTCTTCAGGGTACCGGGTATGGTTAACGCCGGTTAAGGGTACCCGGTACCATGACTCGTGCTTCTCGCTCGGCTTTCAGAGGTCGTCCGGTCATGCTGCAGGTGACACGCTACGCGCATCGTTTGGGGCTGGCACTGCTGCTCGCGGGGGTGCTGGCGCCGGTGGCGATCGGGGTGATGCCGGGTCTCTTGCTCGCGGCGATCAGTGGCTGCTGCCTCTTGCTCCTGCGTGCCGGGCTCGTGCAGCAGCGCTGGCTGCAGCTGCATCTCTGGGCGGCCCTCGTCGTCATGGCGGTGATCGTGCTCGTGTTGCTGCCGGTGTCGCGCGAGGTGGCGGCCCTGGGCGGCGATGCCCAAGCGGCCGCAGCGCTGCTCGCCCGCGAGCGCCGGCTCCTTTGGCTCACCGGCGGCCTCGTTCTGGGTGTGGCGGCGATCGGCTTCTTCAAGCCACGGCTTCGCTCGGGCGATCGCGGCTAGGGCGGCGCCGGGCCGAAGCGTCCGGCGCGGCTTTTCGGCTTGTTTCAATCCGGCCGAGCCTCGAAACTGCCAGCCATGCCCGGTGCCACCGAGATCCTTCTGGCCCATCCTGTAACGCGGATGCTCGTGGTCACCGCCTTGGGCCTGGTTGTCGGCGCGCTCGCCTCGCTCGCGGCCATCGTCTTCGTCGACGTCGTCACCGCGATGAATGCGCTGCTCCTCATCGACCTTCGGACACGCACCGCCTGGGGCGGGTCCTCCTGGCTCCTGGCCGCCGCCACGGTGCTCGTGCCGGCGCTCGGCGGTCTTGTGGTCGGTTTGGCGCTGCGCCACCTGTCGCCTGCCGGGCGCCCGCTCGGTCCGCCCGAGGTGATCCGTGCTGTCCAGTTCCGCGAGGAGCTGCCGGACGCCAAAAGTGGGATCGTCTCGAGCGCCACCGCCGCCATCTCGCTCGGGGTGGGTGCCTCGGTCGGCGAGTACGGCCCGATGGTCTATCTGGGTGCGCTGATCGGCAGCGCCGCCCGACGTCTCGGCTGGGATGGCGCCAACCTGGCGCCGATCGCGATCAGCTGCGGCGTCGCGGCGACCATCTCGACCGCCTTCAACGCGCCCATCGCCGGCATCGTCTTCGCGCACGAGGTGGTCCTCCGGCACTTCGCCACCCGGTCCTTCGCGCCGGTCACCGTCGCCTCGGTGACCGGATTCATCCTCAACACCATCATTCTCGAACGGCCGCCCCTCCTGCAGGTCGCGTTCACCGGTGTCGAGTACGGCTACGAGTTCGTTCTCTTCGCGGCCCTCGGGCTGTTGGTCGCCCTGGTGGCCATCACCTATATGCAGCTGGTTCTCCTTGCGGAACCGGCGATCGCCCGCGTGGTTGCCCGGCCCGAGCTCCGGCCGGCCGCTGCGGGCCTGGTCCTGGGCCTTGTCGCCCTGGCACTGCCGGAGGTGCTCGGTCTCGGCCTCGAGCCGCTGCGCGCGTCGGCGGTCGAGGGAGCGTTCGATCCCGGCCGGATCGTCGCCCTGATCATCGCCAAGCTCGTGCTGACGGCACTTTGCCTCGGCGCCGGCTTCTCCGGCGGCGTGTTCAGCCCGGCGCTGCTGATCGGCAGCCTCTTGGGCGCTCTTTTCTGGACGGTGAGCTCAGCACTCGGCCACGTGCCGACCTCGGGTGTGGCGGTCTATGCGATCGCCGGCATGATGGCCTGTGCCAGCGCGGTCACCGGCGCCCCATTGACCTGCATCCTGATCGTCCTCGAGCTGACGCGGAACTATGAGGTGACGATCGCCGCCGTGGTCGCCGTCGCCTTCGCCAATCTCCTCTCGCACCGGACGTTCGGGCGCTCGCTCTTCGACATGCAGCTCGCCCAGGCCGGCATCGACCTCTCCCTTGGTCGTACCCAAGCACGGCTCGCCGCCATGCCCGTCCGCGACCTCGTCAGCGCCGCAACGGTCACCGCGACGCCCGCCGAGCCGCCGCATGCCGTGGCCGAGCGCCTTGCTGATCGCGGGCGATGGGAGGCGTTCGTGGTCGCCCCCGACGATGGCCGCCTGCTCGGGGTCTTCACCACCGGCAGCGGGATGGGCGCCGCCACGGTCGGCGCGGTCGCGGCCCAGCCGCTCATGAGCTTTGCGGATGACGTCAGCGTCGCCGAGGCCATGCAGCAGCTGCACGGCTTTGTCGGCGTCGAGGTGCCGGTGGTCGAGCAGGCGACGGGCCGCTATCTCGGCGCGGTCAGCAAGAGCGACGTGCTCGGCGCGCTCCTCGATGTCTCGGAGCGGCTCTGGCGCGAAGAGAACGCCTCGCTCTAGCGCCGGCGCCAGGCCTGGAGACGACCGAAGACGAAGCGGTCGAGAACGAGGTGCAGGGCTTTCACACCAATGGCGGTCGCCACGATCAGGGTGGCCATGGCAGCGGCCCCGGCGATGAAGCCGGCCTCGTCCATGTGGACGATCGAGATCGAGGCGAGCTTGGTCTGGGCACCGTAGAGGAAGATGACGGCGGAAACCGTGGTCAGCGCGTTGACGAAGAGATAGACCGCGATGTCGAGGATCGCCGGCATGCAGATCGGCACCGTCACCCGCCGGTAGGTCCGCCAGAACGGCACCTTGAGCGAGGCCGAGACCGCCTCGAACTCGCGGTCGATCTGCTTCAGGGCCGTGGTCGCGGTGATGTGCGAGACCGTGTAGAAATGGGTGATCGTGTTGATCACCAGGATCGCCAGCGTCGCGTAGAAGATGTTCAACGGGTTCCAGCTGGCGTTGAAAAAGAAGACGTAGCCGAGGCCGAGCACCAGGCCCGGCACCGCCATCGGCAGCATGGCGAGGAACTGGGCGAACATGCGCACCGCCGGCTGGGCCTGGGTCTTCTCGATCAGGTAGGCGCCGGTGAAGATGATCGCCGTGCCGATCACCGCGGTGAGCGTCGCCATCTTGAGCGAGGTGACGTACGGGCTCCAGCCTTGCGGCTCGAACCGCGTGAAGTCGTAATTGCCGAGCGTCAAGGACAAGTTGTAGGGCCAGTAGGTGACGAACGAGGCCCAGACCGCAACACCGAGCGTGAAGGCGAGCAGGAAGACGATCACCAGGCAATAAATCAGAAAGCCCCGGTCGCGCTGCGCGTCCGGCTGGGGCACATAGGGGACGGCACGGGCCGAAAGCAGCGCCACCTGACGGCGGTTGACGATCTTGTCGACCGCGAAAGCGGCGACCGCCGGCACCAGGAGGATCATCCCGACGACGGCGCCCATCTCGAAGTTCTGCTGCCCCACCACCGCCCGGTAGACGTCGGTGGCGAGCACGTTGAACTGGCCGCCGATGACCTTGGGGATGCCGAAATCGGTGATCACCAGGGTGAAGGCGACGAAGGCCGCACTGATCAGGCCGTAACGCGCACTCGGCAGGGTGACGGTGGTGAAGATGCGCCGCTTGGAGGTGCCAAGGGCGTCGGCCACCTCGTAGAGCCGACCGTCGGAGAGGGAGAGGGCGGTCACCAGGATGAGCAGTGCATGCGGGAAGACGAAGTTGACCTGGGCGATGACGATGCCGATCGGCCCATAGATGCTGTTGCCGAAGAGCAGTCCCTTGAGGAAACCCTGATTGCCGAAGATGTAGACGAGCGATAGCGCCGAGAGCAGCGACGGGGCGAAGAGCGGCAGCATGGCGAGCGCGTAGAAGACGCCCTTCATCGGCAGGCAGGTCCGGGTCAGGGCGTAGGCGTAGAGAAAGGCCAAGGGGATGACGATCGCGGTCGCCAGCAGTGCCACGAGGACACTGTTGCGGAGCGAATCGACCAGGATCGGGTTGGCGAAATAGGCAGCGTAGTTGGCGAGCCCGACGAAGTTGCCCTCGCCGTCGAGGAAGCTCTTGGAGAGCAGCGTCCAGAGCGGCAGGACGATGGCGACGATCAGCAACCCGGCGAGGATCAGGATCAGCAGGCTGGCGACCCGCTCCTCGGTCAGCCAAGGGCGCGGCGCTGCGGTCGGGAGTGCCGGGGCGTCGGTGCGGCTCGGTGCGGCGACGCTCATGCGGCTGCGGCCGTGATGCCGGCCGCCTCCTCGACGGGGAACAGCCGGAGTGCGTCGGCCGGCAGGACGACGGGCAACCGCATGCCCTCCTGGATCGCCATGTCGCGCATCAGGTTGGCCGAAAAGTCGGCGATGATCGGCACGGCCTCGCCGCCGGGCAGCAGGCGCGCCCGGTAGAAGGAGCCGAGGAACTCGAGATCGGCGACCACGACCTGGACGGCGTTGGGATCATTCGGGCTGACGCCGCGGACCCTGACCTCCTCCGGCCTCAGGCCGAGCGAGGCGGCCTGGCCAGCCCGCAGCCCGCGATCGTGCTCGCAGGCGAGCTCGATTCCAGCGATCTGCACCCGGTTGGGGCCGGTGACCCGGCCGGGAAAGAAGCTCATCTTGCCGACGAAGTCGGCGACGAAGGCGGTGGCCGGCCGGCGGTAGACCTCCTGCGGCGAGCCGACCTGCTCGATCACCCCCTGGTTCATGACGACGATGCGATCCGCCATGGTCAAGGCCTCCTCCTGGTCGTGGGTGACCATGATGGTGGTCAGGCCGAGCCGTTGCTGCAGCTCGCGGATCTGCTCGCGGAGGTGGACGCGGACCCTGGCGTCGAGGGCCGAGAGCGGCTCGTCGAGCAGGAGCAGCCCGGGCGAGGTGGCGAGTGCTCTGGCCAGGGCGACGCGCTGCTGCTGGCCGCCCGAGAGCTGCAGCGGGTATTTCGTCCCCTGCTCGGGCAGACCCACGAGCTCGAGCAGCTCCTGGACGCGCGCCTTGATCTGGCCTTGCGGCTGGCCGCGATTGACGAGGCCGTAGCCGACATTGTCGGCCACCGTGAGGTTGGGGAAAAGTGCATAGGATTGGAAGACGATGCCGAAGTCACGCTCGGCCGGCGGTGCGTTCGAGACATCGCGGCCGGCCATGGCGATCGACCCCTCGTCCTGCAGGTCGAGCCCGGCGATGGCGCGGAGCAGGGTGGTCTTGCCGCAGCCCGACGGGCCGAGAAAGCAGACGAACTCGCCCTGGCCGACCTCGAGGTCGACGTCGCGCAGTGCCGTGAAGCTGCCGAAGCGCTTGGTCAGGCGATGGATTTCGAGGAACGCCGCGGCTGGTGTCTCGGTCATCGATCCAGGCTCCACCATCGTTGGGCGGGAGGACAGGCGTTCGGACCGCCGCCCGGCGGCGGTGCCGGGCCGGCGGCGGTTCCCTTCATCGCGGCTGGAGTCTCACTCCTTGGGGGCCGCCTTGGCCTCGTAGCGGCGCGACCACTCGGCCAGGATGCGTTCGCGATTCTCGGCCATCCAGGCGAAATCGTTCTCGATGATCCGCTCGGCCACCTCGGTCGGGTAGTTCTCCGGCTGGTTGACCACAGCTGGATGAGCGACCACGGCATAGGTCTCGGAATAGAGCCGGTTGGCGTCCTCGCTGACCACCCAGTCCATGACCTGCTCTGCCAGGGCGCGGTGCTCCGTGCCCTTGACGATGCCGGACGCCTCCATGTCCCAGCCGACACCTTCGATCGGGACCACGACCTCGAGCGGAGCACCGGCGTTCTTCTCCGACACGCCGCGCATGTCGAGGGCGATGCCCGCGACCCGCTCGCCCCGGGCCGCCTGGACGCACGGGGCCGAGCCCGAGTGCAGGTAGGCCGCCATGTTCTCGTGCAGCGCGTCCATGAACGCCCAGCCGTCCTCCTCGCCCATCATCTGCAGCCAGGCGGCGACGGTGAGGTAGCCGGTGCCCGAGGAGGCCGGGTGCGGCATCACCAGCTTGTCCTTGAAGGCCGGGTCAAGCAGGTCGGTCCAGGATGTCGGCTGTGCCGCACCGGCGGCCTCGCCCTCGTAGGTGTTGTAGCAGATCACCCCGACGAAGGCGTCCATGCCCATCCAGGTGGGCTCATCGCGCTGGTCGACGAAGAGCGGGTTGAGCGCGGCCGCATCCGTGGGCGCGTAGCTCTCGAGCAGGCCGGCATTGTCGAACATGAGCAGGCTCGAGGCCGCGATCCCGAGCACCATGTCGGCCTGCGGGTTGTCGGCCTCGGCGAGGAAGCGGGCGGTGATCACACCGGTCGAATCGCGCACCCAGTTGACCTCGACCTCGGGCACCGCCGCCTCGATCGCTGCCTTGAACGGGGCCAGCTGGTCGTTCTCCAGCGCCGTGTAGATGGTCAGCGGGGTCTGTGCCGCGGCGGTGCCGATGGCCACGAGGCTGATGCTGGCGGCGAGCGCCGTGGTCAGCGCCAGGCGACGCGTGAGGGTGGTCATGTGCCATGCTCCCGACTTGTTGGTTGCCGCCGCCATCTCCAGGCCGGCGTCCGTGCGCCGCACTCATCCTCCATTCTTGTTGCAGTTCGATGACAAAGTCGATCAACAGCACTCGACCCGGGACGTTCAGCCGGGCCAGGGCAGGGAGTAGGTCTTGAGGTTGGTGAAGCTCTTCATCGCCTCGACCACGCCTTCCTTGTAGCCGAGCCCGCTGTCCTTGATGCCGCCGAACGGCGACATCTCGATCCGGTAGCCAGGGACCTCCCAGACATTCACCGTGCCGACCTCGAGCTCGTTGACGAACCGGGTGATGTGGTCGAGCCGGTTGGTGCAGACGCCCGACGACAGGCCGAAGGCGGTCGCGTTGGAGATGCGGATGACGGCCTCGATGTCGTTCGGGCAGCGGATGATCGGCACCACCGGCCCGAAAGTCTCTTCATGGACGAGCTCGGCATCGAAGGGCACCCGATCGACGACCGTCGGCGGGAAGAGCGCCCCCTGGCGCGGCTCGCCGTGCAGCACCTCGGCGCCACGCTCCACCGCGGCCTCGACCCGGGCCTGAAAGAGTCTGGCCGAGCGCTCGTTGATCACCGTGCCGATATCGGTCTCGGGGTCCATCGGATCGCCGCAGCGGAGCTTTTTCACGCGGGCCACGATCTTCTCGGCCAGGGCGTCGGCGATGCTTTGCACCGCGAGGATGCGCTTGACCGCGGTGCAGCGCTGGCCGGAGTTCCTGGTCGCCCCCGCCACCGCCAGATCCGCCGCCTGGTCGAGATCGGCATCGTCCATGACGATCAAGGGATCGTTGCCGCCGAGCTCCAGCACCAGGCGCTTGTAGCCGGCCGTCGCGGCGATGTGCTTGCCGACGCGGACGGAGCCGGTGAAGGTCACGAGATCGGCGTCCGGGTCGGTGAGCATCGCATCGCCCATGATTGCGGGATTGCCGGTCACCACCGAGAGCATCTCCGGTGGCAGCCCCGCCGCGTAGAGCACGTCGGCGAGGAGCAGGGCCGTCAACGGCGTGAGCTCGGTGGGCTTCAGGACCACGCGGTTGTTGGTGGCGATCGCCGGTGCCAGCTTGTGGGCCACCATGTTGAGCGGGTGGTTGAAGGGCGTGATCGCCGAGATGGCGCCCAGAAGGGGGGTGCGCATGGTGTAGATGCGCCGCTCCTTGCCCTGCGGGGTGACGTCGCAGGAATAGATCGCGCCGTCGTCGAGGATCGCGAGCTGGCCGGCGAGGCTGAAGACGTCGTAGGCGCGGCCGACCTCGTAGAGCGAATCCTTGAGGCAGAGGCCCGATTCGGCGGTGATCAGTCGGGCGATCTCGTCCTTCCTGGCCGCGAGAGTCTCGCCCGTGGTCATCAGGATGCGCTGGCGCTGGTAGCGGCTAAGCCGGGGCTTGAAGGCGCGTGCCCGCTTGAAGGCGTCGCGCACATGCTCCGGCCGGGCCGCCGGCACGGTGCCGACCAGCTCATTGGTGTATGGGTTGAGGACCTCGAGCGTGTCGCCGGTCTCGACGAGCCGGCCCGCGATCCGCATGGCTTCCCGGCGCACGGTCATGGCCTCAGCCCTCCACGAGGTTCAAGGCGACGTCGAAGGCGTCGAAGTTGCGCAGCGTTCGCCCGGATGGAACCATCACCTTGCGGTTGACGATCAGCGGCACGCGCTGCTCGGTGAGCCCGCCGTGACTGCGCAAGGGCTCGTCGAGGCCGGAGAGATCGTGCAGCTCGGCGCGGGTGCCGATCACCTTGTGGATGGTCGAGGTGACGACGAGATCGCCGATCCGGTCGGGTGGCAGCTCGAAGCTCGCGCAAGCCTCCTCGCGGGTCAGGACCGCATCGATCCCGTCGAGCCCCTGAAGCCGTATGCGCATCGCCTCGATGTCGGCCCCGGCCGGCAGATAGGCCGTGGCGAAGGAGCCCAAGGCGCCGTGATGCGCCACATAAGGATCGGTGATCGGCAGGATCACCCGTGCCTCGCCGTCACCCAGCCAGGCGTCGAGGAGCGTCTGCAGGTAGATCACGTCCGGGCTGCCGTCGCGCAGATGCTTGTCGTTCATGCCGTGGTCGGCCGTCAGCACCAGCGTGCAGCCCTGCCGGTCGAGGGCGCCAACATGCCCGTCCAGCATCGCGTAGAAATCGTTCGCGACCTTGGTTCCCGGGCCGGCCTTGTGCTGGATGTAGTCCGTGGTCGAGAGATACATGAGATCGGGGCGCCAAGTGCGGAGCAGGTGCACCCCCGCCGCCATGACGAAGCCCGAGAGATCGGCCGAATAGACGGCGGGCAGCGGCAGGCCCAGCGTCTCGAGCAGATCGCCGATGCCGTTCTCGGCCACCGTCGCCTGATCCGCCTTCTCCGCCGAGAAGGCCACGGCCCGCCCGGCCGAGACGTCGAGGCCCTTCGCGAGCAGGGTTCGCAGCTTGTCCTTGGCGGTGACCACGGCGACCCTGGCTCCGGCGTCCTCGAAGGCCGCCACGATGGTGCCCGTGCGCATGAACCGCGGCTCATTCATCATCACCTCTTGGCCCGTCTCGGGGTCGAGGAAGTAGTTGCCGGCGATGCCGTGCACGGCAGGCGGGCGGCCGGTGATGATCGAGATGTTGTTGGGGTTGGTGAAGGAGGGCATCGCCGAGAAGGCGGTGAAGGTCGCACCGTCGCGCATCAGCCGGGCGATATTGGGGGCGAGGCCGGCCTCGATCGCGGCCTCGATATAGCCGGGCTCGGAGCCGTCGATGCAGACGACGACGGTGGGTCGGCGGGGCCAGCGATAGGCGCGGCCGTTGGCGCTGATCACCCGGTCCTTGATGGCAAGATCGGTCATGGTGGAGCTCTTTTCTTAAGCTGCGCGGGCGAGCGGCAGGGCGAGACCAAGCTCTTCGAGCACCTCGCGCACGGCGGCGAGCGCGCCTTGCATGTGCTCAGGCTGGAGCCTGCCGATGCAGCCGATGCGGAAGCTCTCGGCTACCGTGAGCTTGCCCGGATAGATCACGTAGCCGCGCGCCTTCAGCCCGTCATAGAAGCGCTGAAAGGCGAAGCGCGGGTCCGTCGGCATGTGAAACGTCACGATGATCGGCGCCTGGAGATCGTCGGGCAGCAGGGTCGAAAAACCGAGGGCGCGCATGCCCTCGACCAGCACCCGGCAGTTCTCGGCATAGCGCGCCCCGCGGCCGGCGACCCCACCCTCGGCGGCATGCTCCGCGAGCGCCCGGTGGAAGGCGACGATGACGTGAATGGGCGGCGTGAACCGATACTGCCCGGTCTTTTCCAGCGCCTGGTGCTGGTCGAAGAGGTCGAGCACCAGCGTCGTCGCGTTGCCCTGCGTCTCGGCCAATGCCGACTTCCGGCAGATCACGAAGCCGAGCCCCGGCACCCCCTCGATGCACTTGTTCGACGAGGCCGCCACCGCATCGAAGCGCACCTCCCGCGCATCGAGCGGCAGCGCACCGAACGCGCTCATCGCATCGACCAGGAGCCGCTTGTTGTGCCGCTCGCACAACGCGGCGATCTCGGGGAGGGGGTTGAGGATGCCCGACGTCGTCTCGCAGTGGACGGCGAAGACGTGGCTGATCGTCCGCGACTGCGCCAGGATGCGCTCGACCTCGGCGAGGTCCGGCGGGGTGTCCTCGGCCGTCTCGTGGACCACGACTGCCCGCCTGGCGAGGTCGAGGATGCGCTTCGCCCGGCTCCCATAGGCGCCGTTGATCAGCACCAGCACCTCGCCCTCGGGCGGCACGAAGCTGGTCAGCATGGCCTCGACGGCGAAGGTGCCCGAGCCCTGCATCGGCACGGTGACGAAGTCGTCGGCGCCGTGGATCAGCTCCGGCAGACGGTTCAGCACGGCGCGATTGATCGCGATGAACCCGGCGTCGCGCGAGCCCCAGTCGTGCACCATCACCGCCTTGACGGACCTGGAGGTGGTGAGCGGCCCCGGGGTCAGGAGCAGGGGATCACCGGTCTCGGAGGTGGCAGGCATGGGCGGTCTTTCGGCAGTGCGGCGATGGACCCGAGGCTAGCGCCGCCGCCCGCCATGCGTCCAATATACCCTTTGCATGGCTCATATAGATCTGATCTATGAAGGCCTCATGACGATCAGCCTGCTCCGTGCCTTCCACCTCGTCGCCGAGGCCCAGAGCTTCACCGTGGCCGCCCGCGAGGCCGGCTTGAGCCAGCCCACGCTGTCCGCCCAGGTCAGGCAGCTCGAGGCCCGGCACGGGGTCAGCCTCTTCAACCGGCGCGGCCGCAAGCTCGAGCGCACGACGATGGGCCAGAACCTCCTCGAGATCACCACCCGCCTGTTTGCCGCGCATGCCGAGGCCGAGGCGCTGCTCGCCGGCGCCGCCACCCTGCGCCGCGGCCATCTGCGCATCGCCGCCGACAGCGCCACCCACGTGATGCCGCTTCTAGCCCAGCTCAAACGCCACCATGGTGGGGTCACCTTCTCGCTTCGCATCGACAATTCCGCCGACGTGCTCGCCAGGGTCCTGGCCTACGATGCCGATGTCGGGGTCGCGGCCAAACGCTCGCCCGATCCCAGGCTGTTCTTTCGACGGCTCAAGCAGGACCGGCTCGTCGTCTTCGTGCCCCGGAGCCATGCCTGGGCCCGACGCAAAGGGATCGCGGTGGCCGAGATCCAGGGTCGTGACCTCGTCATCCGCGAGCCCGGCTCGGTGACCCGCGAGGTGTTCGAGGCGGCGCTGGCCGAGGCCGGGGTGAAGCCTGCGGCACTGATCGAGGTCCAGTCGCGCGAGGCGGTGCGCGAGGCGGTGCTGGCCGGCTTCGGCATCGGGGTGGTCTTTCAGAGCGAGCAGGGCAGCGACCCGACGATTCACACGCTGGCGGTCGACGGCTGCGAGCTCACGGTCGCCGAATACGTGGTCTGCCTCGACGAGCATCGGCGGTTGCCGCTGGTCCGGGCGTTCCTGGCCGCGGTCCGCGAAGCGGATGCGGCACCCGGCTGAACCAGCCGCCGTCAGGCGCGCTTGCGCCGCGACTTGGC
>CAZNWE010000001.1:92204-102704 GCA_964576715.1 uncultured Geminicoccaceae bacterium
TCAGGCGCGCTTGCGCCGCGACTTGGCGAAGGTGTCGAACGCCACCGCCAGCACGATGATCACCCCGATGATGATCTGCTGGACGTAGGAGCTGACATTGTTCAGCACGAGCCCGTTGAGCAGCACGCCGATCAGCATGGTGCCGATCACCGTGCCGAAAATGGTGCCCACCCCGCCGAAGAGCGAGGTGCCGCCGATCACCACCCCGGCGATCACGGTAAGCTCGTAGGTCATCCCGGCCACCGCCTCGGCCGAGTTGAGCCGGGCAGAGAGGACGAAGCCGCCGAGCCCGGCCATGAACCCGATGATCACATAGACCGAGAGCGTGATGCGATCGACATTGAGCCCCGATAGCCGGGCCGCCTCCGGATTGCCGCCCACCGCGTAGACGTTGCGGCCGAAACGGGTGTAGCGCAGCACCACCCAGGCGACGACGGCGGCAACGGCGAAGATCACCACCGGCACCGGCACCTGGCCGATATAGCCCTGGCCCCACCAGCGATAGCCTTCCTCGAAGCCGGAGATCGGCCCGCCGCCGGCAAACAAGAGGGCGGCACCCCTGAAGGCCGACATGCCGCCCAGGGTCACGACGAAGGGCGGCACCTTGAGCTTGGTGATGGCGATGCCCTGGAGGAAACCACAGCCCATGCCGACCAGGATCGCCGCGAGCAGGGCCAGGGGCCAGCCATAGCCCGCGGCCTCGGCGGCGGTGCCCACGGCAAAGCGGCTCTCGAAGCCGCCCTTGGCGACCGCCGCCGAGACGAGGCCGGTCAACGCGATGAGCGAGCCCACTGAAAGATCGATGCCGCGGGTCAGGATCACGAAGGTCATGCCAATGGCCAGGAGCCCGAAGATCGAGACCTGACGCATGACGTTGAAGAGGTTCAGGGGCGAGAGGAAGCGCGGCTCGAGGATGGCGAAGACGGCCATCAGCACGAGCAGGAAGATCAGGGGCGCAAACCGGGCCAAGAGGCCGAAGACGTCGAGTTCGGCGGGCTTGGGGGCCGCTTGGCCGGCCTGCTCAAGCATCGAGCGAGTCCCGTTCGGCGGGCACCGCACCTAGGGTCATGAGCTGCATCAGCCGCTCCTCGGACGCCTCCTCGATCCGCACGTCGCCGGTCAAGCGCCCCTCGCGCATGGTCAAGATCCGGTCGCTCAAGGTCAAGATTTCCGACAGCTCAGAGCTGATGGCGAGAATGGCGATGCCGGCCTCGGCGAGTTCGAACAAGAGCTGGTGCACCTCGGCCTTGGCCGCGACATCGATGCCGCGGGTCGGCTCGTCGACGATCAAGACCTTGGGCTGCAGCGCCAGCCAGCGGGCGAGCACCACCTTCTGCTGATTGCCGCCCGAGAGATTGCCGACCTCGACCCCGGCGCCTGCCATCTTGATGTTCAACCGCCGCTGGTAGTCGTCGACCAGCACCGCCTCGGCCCGCTCGTCGACGAAGCCGAACCGGCTGGTCAGCCGGCCCAGGGCCGCGATCGAGAGATTGAGCCGAACCGCGAGCGAGAGGAACAGTGCCTGCTGCTTTCTGTCCTCGGGCACGAGGCCGATCCCGGCCCTGATCGTCCCTTCGGGCGAGCGGAGGTCGACCGCCTCGCCATTGACCGAGACGCGGCCCCGCAGGATCGGATCGGCAGCGAAGATCGAGCGGGCGAGCTCGGTCCGGCCGGCCCCCACAAGCCCGGCAAGGCCGACGATCTCGCCGCGCGCCACCGCGAACGAGATGTCGAAAAGCCTAGTGGCCGAGGGATCGCGCGGGTCGCCCTCCGCCCACAGGCCCTCGACCTTGAGCGCCGGCGTGCCGGTCGGGTGGCCGCCGCGCCTTTTGAACAGCCGGTCGATCTCGCGCCCCACCATCATCTTGACAATGTCCTCGATCGCGACCTCTGCGACGTCGGCCGAGCCCACCAGCCGGCCGTCACGCAGCACGGTGAGCCGGTCGCAGAGGGTTTTGACCTCGTCGAGCCGGTGGCTGACGAAGACGATGCCGATGCCTCGGGCCTTGAGATCGCGGCAGATTCGAAACAGCTGCAGGACCTCGTTCTCGGCCAGGGCAGAGGTCGGCTCGTCCATGACGATGAGCTTGGACGACACGGCCAAGGCCTTGGCGATCTCGACCATCTGCTGCTCGGCCACCGACAGATCGGCCACCAGCCGGTCGGGGTTGAGGTCGAGCCCGACCCTGGCGATGATCTCCCGGGTCTCGCGCCGCATCCGGGCCCAGTCGACGAGGCCGAAGCGCAGCGGCTCACGGCCGACGAAGACGTTCTCGGCCACGGTCAGCGTCGGGATCAGGTTGAATTCTTGGTAGATCGTGACGATGCCACGGTCCTGCGCGTCGAGTGGGCTCTCGAGCTCGACGGCCACGCCGTCGAGTTCGATCCGCCCCTGATCCGGCGGCTGGGCGCCGGCCAGGATCTTCAGAAGGGTGGATTTGCCCGCCCCATTCTCGCCCAGAAGCGCGTGAATCTCGCCGGCGGCCACGGTGAAGTCGACCCCGTCCACGGCGAGCACGCCCGGGAACGCCTTCCTGATGCCGGTCATCCGCAGCAGCGGCGGCGCGCCGCCCCCCTGCCAGCTCCCGGCCGACCCGGGCGAAATACCGTCGCTCATGTCGGCCGGGCTCGCGACTGCTTGCCGTCAGTTGATCTCGCCGAGCCGCTCGGCCGCGTCGATATTGTCGACGGTGATGACGATCGGGGTGAGCAGGACCACGCTCTCGGCCGGCGCCTTGCCGTCCCGCAGATAGTCGACGAGGATCTGCATCGCCTGCCGGCTCTGCCCGCCCGGGAACTGCTCGACCGTGCCGGCAAGGCTGCCGTCGCGCACGGCGACCAGCGCCTCGGGCAGGGCATCGAAGCCCAGGATCGCGATCTCACCCTCGAGGCCCTGCGCCCGCACCGCTTCGATGGCCCCCAGGGCCATGTCGTCATTGGCGGCGACGATGACGTCGGGCGGGCTATCGAGCCCGGCGAGGATGCTCTCGGTGACCGCGAGGCCCTGGTCGCGGGCAAAGTTCGCCGTCTGCTCGACGATGAACGCATAGCCGTCGACCCCGTCGAGGACGTTGTGCACCCCCTGGTTGCGATCGATCGCCGGCGACGCACCGGGCTGTCCCTGCAGGTTCACGATCGTCGCCCCATCGGGGAAGTTGTCGAGGATCCACTGGCCCTGCGCCTCGCCGCCCTTGACGTTGTCGGCACCGACATGCGCGAGGATGCCGTCGACCGCGTCCACCCGGCGGTCGATGGTGACCACCGGCACGCCGTTCTCGACCGCGGTCTGGACCGCCGGGGCCATGGCATTGACGTCGGTCGGGCTGATCAGGATGCCGGACAGGCCCTGGATCACCGCGGCCTCGACATCGGCCGTCTGCTTGGGCGTGCTGTTTTGCCCGTCGGATTCGACGATCGCGACCCCGAGCGTCGCCGCCTCGGCCTTGATCTCGTTCATCATGTGGACGAAGAACGGAAAGCCCATGCTGGGGACGGAGGCGAGGAGCCGGACGTCCTGCGCCTGGACGGCAGCGAACGGCGTGGCGACACCGAGTGCCAACGCACTGGCCAAGAGCACCCGACGGGTGTGACGCAACATGAGACAGCTCCCTGTAAGAGCGTCATTTGACCTGACGCTATTCGCTTGTTCGAGCGGGAGGATCGGCGCCGGGCCGATAGCTGTCAAGCGCTTGCTGCGGCGAGCGGCGACCAGTGGCACTGCTCGCTTCAGAAGCGCGGCTGCGGTCGCCGGCAGGTCGGCGGAAATCGTTGCCGAACCACCCACTGCGGTCCGGCTGGCCAATGAAATCAGCCGCCTAGCCGCGGCGCTCCATCTCGGGGTCGACGCGGCCTTCGTCGATCGACCCGCCGCTAGTTGCTGATCTCGCTCGCCTGACCCGGGCGCGTCGGCCGGCAGGTGCCTTGCGACCCCTCGGCGCAGACCGTCACCCCGTCGACCCAGATGGCACCCGAGAGATCGGCCCTGGCGAAGTCGGCTTCGAGCGCGTCGGCATTGGTGAAATCGGCACCGCGCAGCGTGGCGTTGACGAAGCTGGTGCGGCGGAGCGTGGCGCCGACGAACGAGGCGTCGGTGAGATCGGCGCTGGTGAACTCGGCGAGCGTCAGATCGGCGCCGGCCAAGTTGACGCCGATCATCGAGGCCGAGGTGAAGCGGGCGCGTCTGGCCCTGATCTCGGCGAGGATGGCACCGTCGAAGCTCGCCCGGCGAAAGGAGCTGTCGCGCAAATCGGCACCGGTGAGGTCGGCGCCGCTGAGGTCGTCACCGTCATGCAGGCAACGCCGCCATTCGACGCCGGGTGCTGGAAAGGCGGTGCACTGGGCCAGCGCCTCCCCGCCGGCGAGCGCCGCGAACACCAGGGTCACGATGCCAGTGGCCACCGGAGCGGCGCGAAGTCGAGAAAACATCACGATGTCCAATCACACATGGTGACCGCCAAGGTAGCGCGGCGGGCCATCGCCGCAAGCTTGGTCGACTTGATGTCGCGGTGACGGTCATCGGCCGATGGGGCCGAGCAGTGCTGCGAACGACGCCGCCAGGGCCCGGTCGACCTCGGCCATGTCGGCGCTGATGCCGAGGTCGGCCAGCGACGTCACCCCGAACCCGGCGATGCCGCACGGCACTATGGCCTGAAAGTGGGCGAGATCCGGGGCGACGTTGATGGCGATACCGTGATAGGCGATCCAGCGTCGCACCCGCACCCCGATGGCCCCGATCTTGCGCTCCCTGCCGTCCGGCGTGACGACCCAGATGCCGATCCGACCGTCGCGCCGCTCGCCCTCGACGCCGACGGCGCGCAGCGTGCGGATGACCCATTCCTCCAGGCTGTGCACGTACCAGCGCAAATCCCGGCGCCGCCGCTTGAGGTCGAGGACCGCATAAACCACGCGCTGGCCGGGCCCATGATAGGTGAACTTGCCGCCGCGGCCGGTCTGGTGCACCGGAAAGCGGTCGGCATCGAGGAGCTCGCCGGCGTTGGCGCTGGTGCCGGCGGTCAACAGCGGCGGATGCTCGAGCAGCCAAACGAGCTCGCCCGCCCGACCCTGGTGCAGCGCCTCGACCCGTGCTTCCATCGCCGCCGTCGCCCGGTCGTAGGCGACGCGGCCGTGGCTGCGCCGCCATTCGAGCCCGGGCACCAGCCGCGGCTGCCTGTCTTGCGACCGGCCAGCGAATTGGCTACGAGCCTCGATCACCGCTGCCATGCGTCGCGTGCTCCCGATTGTCCGCGTTGCTTCGGGCTCGAGGATCGCTGGTGAAGGATCAGGGGATGTCCAACCGGCTCGAACACGACAGGCGTGGTTACCATCCCGGCTCGCCCGTCGGCAAGCCGCGGTGCGTCGCGGCGATGCCCTTGGCCGGTCGGTGCGCCCTTTCGCTCTCTGGCCGCGACGCGCGTTGCGCAACCGCCGCGGAGCGAAAATGCGGCTTACCCGCCTACACCGCTGGCCCATGCCGCCCGGCTTCGCTGCATCCCGAGGCGCACGGTGATCGGCGGGGTCTCGATCGGCCGGCGTCCGTCGGCCCCCCGCACCACGCCCACCAACATCCCCGCACCCCGCCATCGGCAGCGGTGGGCTCGCCCGTGCTTGGTCGAGCCCAGCCGGGGCGCGCCGCCCGCCGCCCGCCGCCCGCGAAGGAAACTGCACCATGGCCGACGAGACCGCCCCGCACGCCTTCATCCCGCGCTCCGGCATGGACCTGCCGCGCTTCGCCGGCCCGATCAGCTTCATGCGCCTGCCGGAGATCGACCTCGACGATGCGCGGATCGGCGACGTGCAGATCGGTCTCGTCGGGGTGCCCTGGGACGGCGGGACCACCAACCGCGCCGGCGCCCGCCACGGTCCCCGACAGCTCCGCGATCTGTCGACCATGGTCCGGCTGTTGAACCAGGCAACCGGCATCAAGCCGTTTCATCTTGCCCGCTGCGCCGATCTCGGCGACTGCCCGGTCAACCCGGCGAGCCTCGACGATACGCTGGAGAAGGTCACCGACTTCTTCACCCGGCTGCGCGACGCCGGCATCATGCCGATGACGGCGGGCGGCGACCATTTGATCTCGCTGCCGGTGCTGCGCGGCCTGGCGAAGGGCAGGGCACCTTTGGGCATGGTGCATTTCGACGCCCATACCGACCTCTACGACACTTATTTCGGCGGCTACCGCTACACCCACGGCACGCCGTTCAGGCGGGCCTGCGAGGAGGGCCTGCTCGATCCCGCGCGCATTGTCCAGATCGGCATTCGCGGCACGGCCTATGACGGCGAGGACGTCGAGTGGGGCAAGGCGAACGGCGTGCGCATCGTCATGATCGAGGAGCTGATGGACCGGGGCGTCGACGCCGTCATGGCCGAGGCCCGCGGCATCGTCGGCGACCGGCCCACCTATGTCAGCTTCGACATCGACGGCATCGATCCTGCCATGGCGCCCGGCACCGGCACGCCCGAGATCGGCGGCTTCACCACCCACCAGGCCCAACGCATGGTCCGCCAGCTGCAGGGCCTGAACCTGGTCGGCGCCGATCTCGTCGAGGTAAGCCCCCCCTTCGACCCCTCGGGCCAGACCGCCTGGGTCGCCGTCAACATCATGTTCGAGCTGCTGTGCGTCCTGGCGGATGCGCTCGGACGGCAGTGACCGAGGGCGGCCAGCAGCCTGGCACCGCGATGCTCCCCGTCGACCGCACGTCGCCGGTTCGTCCGGCGGCCGGCAACCAGGACCTGGCGGTGAGGGGAAGGCCGTTCGGTCGCCTCGCCGCTCGGCCCTTGGTCGTGGTCGCGGGTCAGGCGGCTGCCGAGCTCGGCGATGGGTCGCGTCGCAGGCGGAGGGCTTGCTGCAGCCACTGCTTGGCGGCCAGCCCGGGCGTGAGCTCGATGCTGCGGGCGGTAAGGCGCGGTGCCAGGCTGCCGCTGCAGGCCACCTGCCCGAGGAGCCGCGCCAGCCGAGCGCCGATGCCGGTCGCGGCACCGGGAGCGACGTCATCGAGCAGGACGGCGAAGCGGCCGCCACCCAGATAGGCCGCGAGGTCCTCGGCCCGAACCTGCCGGCGCAGCGCCGGGCCCAGTGCCGCAAGGTAGCGATTGGCGGCGGCGTAGCCGGCGGCTTCGTTGAGCCGCGCCAGATTGACGAGTTCGATCACCAGCAAGGCCCGGCGATGCGGTGGCGCGAGATCGAGCGTCCGCAAATGCTCCATAAAGAAACCGTGGTTGAACAGCCCAGTCAGGCTGTCGTGACAGAGGCCGAACAACTCACCGGGCGGTGGGGTGCAGAGCCGCTGCTGCAGCTCGACGAAGGTGAGCCAGAAATCCATCCGTGCGCGGACCAGCTCGGCCGGCTGCGGCAGGATCAGCCGATCGGACACCGGCAGATGAGCCAGTCGCTGCCGGGTCTCGAGCGGGTCCTCGACACCGCCGCGGTCGAGCACCAGCAGCGTGGCCATGGTGCCCAGCCCCGATAGCTCCGGCCAGCGCAACAGCTCGCGTCGAGCGACCGGGTTGGTGGCGAGCAGCACGACGAGGTCGAAGGCGCTGGTCGCCAGCGCCCCCTTGGCCTTCTCGAGATTGTCCGCATAGTTGATCAAGGCGCGTGCCAGGGCCTCGGCCACCTTGACCTTGTGCTGGCTCGCCGGGCCGATGACGAGCACGCGCGGGCGTGAAGCGGCGGCGGTCCGGGAGCGCGCCCGGGCGGCGGTGGGCTCGGCAGCGATGCTGACCGGCGGCGGGGCATCGCGCGGTGCCGTCGGCGACACCGCCGGCACCAGCGTTGGTGCGAACCGCGCCAAGGTCCGGCGGCGTTCGGCCAGCACCGCCCGGGCCCGGCCGAGCTGCTGCAGGGCGTCCAGCCGGGTGACCAGTTCGTCCGCGTCGAACGGATACGTCAAGAGGTCGTCCGGGCCCACGGCCAGGGCCTTGGAGAGTGAAATCTCGTCGTCCTCGGGCACCAGGGCGGCAACCGCCACCTGCTCGCCGGCCGCGCGTCGGGTGAGCGCGGCGAGCCTTCCAGCCGTCTGGCCGGCGGTCACCTCGACGAGCCGGATGCAAGCGTCGGGAAGGGTGCTGGCGAGCTCGCCGACGCGGCGGCGATGCGGCTGATACCCGCCGGCCGCCAGCCAGTCGGCGAGGCTGGCGAGACTGCCCGGCCGTGCTTCGACCAACTCCACGGGAAATGCCTGCCGCATCCGCCACTCCGCTTCCGGCAGCTGCAGGAACAGCGCGCAGCCGCTCATTCTGACGCTTGGATGCCACAGGCCTTGTTGCATTTCCCTTAACGCTGCCCGCTATTTGGTGCCGTACCCGCTATTTGGTGCCGTAGATGCGATCGCCGGCATCACCGAGGCCGGGCAGGATGTAGCCGTGGTCGTTGAGCTCGCGGTCGATGGCGGCGGTGAAGATCACCACATCGGGATGCGCCTCCTGCAGCCGGCGGACACCTTCGGGTGCGGCCAGGAGGCAGCCGAACTTGATATCGCTGGCCCCGTCATGCTTGATCCGGTCGATCGCGGCGACCGCGGAGTTCGCCGTGGCAAGCATCGGATCGACCACCACCACCGGCCGTTCGGCGAGATCCTCCGGCACCTTGTAGTAGTACTCGACGGGCTGCAGCGTTGCCGGGTCGCGGTAGAGCCCGATGTGCCCGACCCGGGCCGACGGCACCAGATCGAGCATGCCATCCAACAGCCCGTTGCCGGCGCGCAGGATCGAGATCAGGCACAGCTTCTTGCCGACCAGGCGGCTCGCCAGCATCCGCTCGAGCGGGGTCTCGATCTCGACCTGCTCCAGCGGCAGGTTGCGGGTGATCTCGTAGCAGAGCAGGTGGGCGACCTCGCGCACCAGGCGGCGGAAATCCGCCGTCGCGGTCGTCGATCGGCGCATCAGTGTGAGCTTGTGTTGGACGAGCGGGTGGTCGACGACGATGATCTCGGGCATGCGGGCTTCTCGATTGCTGTGTGCCGGACCAGCTGGCCGCCGGACCAGGTGAGCGCCGCGGCGGTTGGGCGACGGTGCCAGCCACAAGACGCCCGGCCGGCGGGCGGGCGTGGGCTAACGCGGCCCGCCGATCCTTGCCGGGCGACGCCGAGCGCACCCCTGCTCGACCTCGTCTGTTAGAAGCTGCTCGCCATGATGGCAATCCCGGGGCCGGGCCGGTCGCGCCAATTGGCGGCGAGCTGTGCCAGCGGGCCCACGATCCGCACGACGGGCAGGTCATGCATGGTGTGCCCGAGCTCGGCGCGCAGCCGATCGACCAGTCGCTCGGCCAGGGCCACGGACAGCGCCCTGAGCTCGATCACGATGTCCGAGCCCGGTGGATGGCGGAGCCGGGCGATCGCCGCATGGCGGGCGCGCACCAGGCCGAGTTCGAGCATCTGCTCGGCGAGCGGGCGGCTCGCCGGCACCGGCAGCTGGTCGAGATCGACGAGCTGTGCTCCGGCTTCCTCCAGCGGCTCGACGAGGTCGAGGATGAGCGCCAGCAGCGCTGCGTGGAACGGCACGAGCTCCCGCGACCGATCCTCCGCCCAGGCGAGCGGATGCCGCCACACGTCGCCCGCCAGGTGGCCGCCGATCCGCACCGTGCTGGCGACCAGCGGATCGATCAGCGGTGCCAGCATGTCGACGACCGTCTGCACGTCCAGCCGCGCCATTGCGCCGGAAGGTGGCGGCGCTCCATTGGCGGTGGGCGTCGGGGGGGCTGCGGCGCCGAGCAGCGGGTCGAGCAGTTGGCCGAAGCGGCCCTGGACGCCGAACAAATCGGGCATCTGCTCGAGTTGCGCCGCCAGTTGCTCGAGGCGTTGCCGGCGGCCTTGGTCGGCCAGCAGCTCGACCAGCGCGGTCGGCAGTGCGAGGGTGCTGTCACCGGCCAGGGCGCGGCGCAGGCCCGGCGCGTCGAGCACGGCCTCGCCGGGGCTGCCGGCCGCGCAGCCGCCGGCCGCGAAGAAGCGGACCAGCGCATCGAGCGTCGCGCCGCCGGGCGGCAGCCCGGCGGGCTCGAGCACCCGGTGCAGGAGCGCGAGATCGGCGCCGCTCCGCGCCCGGGCGAGGGCATCGCCGCTGGCCACGGCCGCACCGAGGGCTTCGAGTGCTGCCGGCTGGTGTTGACGCAAGGTCTGCCAGAGATTGGCGAGGGCCGGGCCGGCGAGCGCTGTCGGTGCCAGGGCACTGTCGCGGGGCGTGCCGATCGCCTCGGCGAGCGCCAGCGCCACGGTGTTCACCGCCTCGGGCGAGAGCATGAAATGGTCGCTCTGCCCGCGCTCGGCAGCGGCCAGCAGCATCCACGCCCGTTCGCGGACCACCTCCAGGCGATGCAGATGCTCGACGGCGGCAGCTTCATCCGGCACTCTTACCTCCCATCGATGTCTGACCCTCGCGGCGTGCCCAATCTCGACGGATGCCGCCACTGCAGCCCGAAACGGACCCGCTGCGAACCGACCATGCGGACCCGCGTCAAAGTCTGTTGTATCGCTTCGCGCGAAGAGGCGGCAATGGCGATCGCCGCCG
>CAZNWE010000001.1:102804-109299 GCA_964576715.1 uncultured Geminicoccaceae bacterium
GGCGATCGCCGCCGCGGTGCCGCCTGGCGTGACGACCGTGCTGCTGTCGAGTGCCACCGAGCTCGCACAGCTGCAGGCCGAACTGCGCCTGGTGCGGCCGGCCGTGCTGCAACTCGTCGATGCGGTCGACCCGGCGGTGCCGCAGCGGCTGCGGCGCCAAGCCTGCGGCGCCCGGCTGCTGCCGGTCCTGCATGTGCGCGACATCACCATGGTGCGCACGGCCCGCGACCTGGCCGCGGCAGTCGACGGGTTCCGGCTCGACAGCGGCCGACCCGAAGCGGCGATCAAGGAGCTCGGCGGCACCGGTTGCACGCATGACTGGGCGTTGAGCCGGGCCGTGGTCGAGGCGGTCGACCGACCGGTCTTCTTGGCAGGCGGGCTCGGCCCCGCCACTATCGCCCGGGCCATCGCCGAGGTGCGGCCCTTCGGGGTCGACCTCTGCAGCGGCCTGCGCACCGATGGGCGGCTCGACCCGGGTCTGCTCGCCTGCTTCATGCAACAGGTCGCCAACGCCGATCAGGGGAGCCAGACCAGATGATCGCCGACAATCTGAACCTCACCGAGGAACGCCCGACCTTCGTCACCCATCTCGAGTGCAGCATGACCGGCGAGCGCTACGCAGCCGACCAGCTGCACAATCTCTCGAAGATCGGCCGCCCACTCCTGGTCCGCTACGACCTCGCTGGCGTCAGCAAGGCGCTGACCAGGGAGACCTTGGCGGCCCGACCCACTGATCTCTGGCGCTGGCGCGAGCTGCTGCCGGTCCGCAAGGTCGAGAACATCGTCAGCCTGGGCGAGTGTGCGACGCCCTTGATCGAGCTCTCGACCCTGGCCGCCCGGCACGGCGCCACCGGTGCGCTCATCGTCAAGGACGAGGGCCGGCTGCCGACCGGCTCGTTCAAGGCCAGGGGCCTCGTCATGGCGGTCTCGATGGCCAAGGAGCTGGGGGTCGCGCACATGGCGATGCCGACCAACGGCAATGCCGGGGCAGCACTTTCGGCCTATGCCAGCCATTGCGGCATCAAGACCACCATCTTCTGCCCCGAGGACACGCCCGAGACCAATATCAGCGAGATGGCGCTGCAGGGGGCCGACGTCTATCGCGTCAACGGCCTGATCGACGACTGCGGCAAGCTCGTGGCTGCCGGCAAGGAGCAGGTCGGCTGGTTCGACACCTCGACCCTGAAGGAGCCGTACCGGATCGAAGGCAAGAAGACGATGGGCCTCGAGCTCGTCGAGCAGCTCGGCTTCGATGTCCCCGACGTCATCTTCTACCCGACCGGTGGCGGCACCGGGCTCATCGGCATGTGGAAAGCCTTCGCCGAACTCGAGGCCATCGGCTTCATCGGGCCTGAGCGCCCGCGCATGGTGGCGGTCCAGGCCGCCGGCTGTGCGCCCATGGTCAAGGCCTTCGAGGACGGCGTCGAGCACGCGCCGCGCTGGGAGAACGCGGAGACCATCGCCTGGGGCATCCGCGTGCCGCAGGCGGTGGGCGACTTCCTCATCCTGCGCGCGGTGCGCGAGAGCGGCGGCTACGCCATGGCGGTCACCGACGACGCCATCCAGGCCGGGCTCGACGAGGTCGCGAGGGACGAGGGCTTCCTCCTCTGCCCGGAGGGGGCGGCCACCTACGCCGCCTGGAAGCGGAGCCTGGAAGAGGGCCGCATCGCGCCCACCGACCGCTGCGTCCTCTTCAACTGCGCCACCGGCCTCAAATACGCGCTGCCGAAGAGCGAGCAGAGCCTCGACCGCCACGCCGACATCGACTGGCAGCGGTTCAAGCGCTGAGCCCGAATCGGCCGTCTCGACCGTGCCGACGACCAGTCGGCGCCAGCCAGCCGAAGACGCCCCCGGCATGGCGAGCACACCGCAAAACGGAAACGCTGCCGCCGTCGCGTCGAGAGCGCGACCCACCAAATCCGGCAGAGGTGGGCGTGTCGGGGCCGCGTGTCCGAGGCTGACCGGCCGCCCAAAAAAGGTCGACCGGGCAGCCTCTTCCCGTATCGTATAGCGGGATCGGTTGGGCCGGCGACGCGCCATGATCGAGATCACCTTCCTCGTGGAAGAAGACCCGGCAGGCGGCTTCGTTGCCGACGCCGTCGGCCAGCGCATCTTCACGCAAGCCGATACCGCCGAAGAGCTGCACGGGATGGTTCGCGATGCCGTCCGCTGTCATTTCGCCCATGAGCCCGAGCCGCCGAAGCTGATCCGCCTGCACTTCGCCCGCGACGAGGTCATCGCCGCCTGAACAAGGCGTCGCTTCACCCACCTCAATGAAAATTCCGCCCCTTGGGCATCGCGTCCCGGGCGTCCGGCACCGCGCGTTTGAATTCGTCGGCTGGGCTCATCGCGCGGTCCAGGGTCGCGGTGAAGGTTTTGGGGTCGGTGGTGGCGTGGCGGAGGTGGGCGAGCTCGGAGGTCAGGTCGGTGAGGTGGTCGGCGACGAGGTGGATGACGCGGCCTTCGCGTTGCAGGCGGCCTTTGGCCTCGAGCAGGCGGGTGCGCATGATGATCGGGCGGAATTCGTCGAAGATCTTGGGCCAGACGATGATGTTGGCGAAGCCGGTTTCGTCCTCGAGGGTGGCGAAGATGACGCCCTTGGCACTGCCCGGGCGCTGGCGGACAATGACCAGGCCGGCGATGGCGACGCGGCTGCCGGGCGGGATCGACCAGAGGTCCCGGGCGGTCACCAGGCGGCGGTGACGCATGGGCTCGCGCAGGAGGGCCAGCGGGTGGGCTTTGAGCGAGAGGCGGAGGCTGGTGTAGTCCTCGATGACGTGCTCGCCCATGCCCATGGGCGGCAGTTCGGCCCAGGGCTCGCCCCCTTCACCCGATGCTGGGCCTTCGAGCGGCGGCAGGTTGCTGCCTGGTGACGCTTCGGCGGCGGCGAAGAGCGGCAGCTCGCCGTCCTTGAGTGCCTGCACGCTCCAGAGCGCCTGCCGGCGGTCCATGGCGATCGAGCGAAAGGCGTCGGCCTCGGCGAGGCGGACCATGGTGGCCCGGTCGAGGCCGGCGCGGCGTTTGAGGTCGGCGGGGCTGTCGTAGGCGCGGAGCCGGGCGGTCGTGATGCGAGTCGCGGCTTCCTCGGGCATCCCCTTGATCTGGCGGAGGCCGAGGCGGACGGCGGTCTTCAACGGGCCGCGGCGACGGGCGAGTGGCTCGAGCGTGTTGTCCCAGAAGCTCCAGTTGACGTCGGGGTGGCGGACCTCGACGCCGTGGTCGGTGGCGTCCCTGACCAATTGGGCTGGCGCATAGAAGCCCATGGGCTGGCTGTTGAGGATGGCAGCTACGAAGACGTCGGGGTAGTGGCATTTGAGCCAGGCGGAGACGTAGACGAGAAGGGCGAAGCTGGCGGCGTGGCTCTCGGGGAAGCCGTAATAGCCGAAGCCCTCGATCTGCTTGAAGCAGCGCTCGGCGAAGTCGGCGTCGTAGCCGCGTTCGGCCATGCCCTGGACCAGCATGGTGTGGTAGCGCTCGAGCTGGCCGCGCTTCTTGAAGGTGGCCATCGCACGCCTGAGGCCGTCGGCCTGGGCCGGGGTGAAGCCGGCGGCGACGATGGCGATGCGCATCGCCTGTTCCTGGAAGAGCGGCACGCCCATCGTCTTGCCGAGCACCTGCTGGAGCTCGGGCGAGGGGAAGACCACGGCCTCCTTGCCTTCGCGCCTGCGAAGATAGGGGTGGACCATGTCGCCCTGGATGGGGCCGGGGCGGACGATCGCGACCTCGATCACGAGGTCGTAGAAGCAGCGCGGCTTGAGCCTGGGCAGCATCGACATCTGGGCCCGGGATTCGACCTGGAAGACGCCCACGGAATCGGCGTCCTGGAGCATCTCGTAGACGGCGGGGTCCTCAGGGGGCACCGATGCCAGGTCGATGGTGATGCCGTAGGCTTGGCGCAGCAGATCGAAGCTTTTGCGGATGCAGGTGAGCATGCCCAAGGCGAGCACATCGATCTTGAGCATGCCCAAGGCTTCGATGTCGTCCTTGTCCCATTCGACCACGGTGCGGTTCTCCATCGCGGCGTTCTCGATGGGGACGAGGTCGTGCAGCGGGCTTTTGGCGATGACGAAGCCGCCGACATGCTGGGAGAGGTGGCGGGGCGTGTCGATCAGCTCCTCGGCGAGGCGCATGGTCATGAGGATGGTGGGGTCGGTGGGGTCGAGGCCGGCTTCGGCGACGTAGTCGAGGCGCAAGCCCTCGCGGCCGTAGCCCCAGACGGACTTCGAGAGGGCATCGACCGCGTCGGCCGAGAGGCCCATGACCTTGCCGACCTCGCGCATCGCACTCTTCGCCCGGTAGCGGATGACGGTGGCGGTAAGGGCGGCGTGGTCGCGGCCGTAGCGGCGGTAGATGTACTGGATCACCTCCTCGCGCCGCTCGTGCTCGAAATCGACGTCGATGTCGGGCGGCTCGTTGCGCTCGGCCGAGATGAAGCGCTCGAAGAGGAGGTCGATCCGGGCGGGATCGACCGCGGTGATGCCCAGGACGTAGCAGACGGCGGAATTGGCGGCCGAGCCCCGGCCCTGGCAGAGGATGCCCTCAGAGCGGGCGAAGCGGACGATGTCGTGAACGGTGAGGAAGTAGGGAGCGTAGGCGAGCTGGCCGATGAGGTCGAGCTCGTAGGCGAGGCTCTTTTGGACCTTTTCGGGCACCGGCTCGCCGTAGCGCTCGGTGGCACCGAGCCAGGTCAGGCGCTCGAGCTCCGCTTGTGGGGTGCGGCCGTCATAGGAGTCATCGACCGGGTAGTCGTAGGCGAGCTCGTCCATGGCGAAGCGGCAGCGGTCAGTGATCTCGAGGCTGCTTTGGAGAGCTTCGGGCCAGTCCCTGAACAGCCGGGCCATTTCGGCCGGGGGCTTGAGGTGGCGTTCGGCATTGGCGAAGAGGCGGTGGCCGGCCTGGTCGATAGTGCAGTGCTCGCGGATGCAGGTCATGACGTCCTGCAAGGGGCGGCGGGCCGGGTCGTGGTAGTGGACGTCGTTGGTGGCGAGCAGCTTCACGCCGGCGCGTTTCGCCTGGTCGGCGAGCCGGGCGATGCGTTCCCTGTCGTCGCCGGCGAAGCGGTGGCTGGCCACGAGGTAGAGCCGGTCCAGCCAGCACTCGGCGAGGGTTGCGAGGGTGGCGTCGTCCGGGTCGATGGCGGCGAAGATCTGGCCCTCGTCGTGCGCCAGGACGTCCTCCAGGTGGAGCAGACACTCACCCTTCGCGGCGCGCCGCTTGCCCAGCGTGAGCAACCGCGAGAGCCTGGCATAGGCGGGCTTCGAGGTGGGCCAGGCGAGGAGCGACGGTCCGTCCACGAGGTCGAGCCGGACGCCGGGGAGCAAGCGCAGACCCAGCTCCTTGGCCTTGACATGCGCCCGGACGAGGCCGGCAAAGCTGTTCCGGTCGGTGACCGCGATGGCGGCGAGGCCGAGCTCGTGGGCACGGGTGACCAGCTCCTCGGGGTGGGACGCGCCCTTAAGGAAGCAGAAGTTGGTGGTTACTTGGAGCTCGGCGTAAATCTGTTGAGCCGGCGACTTACCCAAAACGTTTGCTCGATCTGCACTATACCGATCCGGTCGCGTTCATTCCTCACTGCTCACGCTGTCATCGAGTTTCCGATAGCCGTCGATCTCGATGGTCGCGTGGCGAAACGCTGCGCGGACGATCGCAGGATCGTGGATCTCGCTCAGTCCATCGACGATAAGAATGATGAGCTCTTCTTCCAACGTTCGACCGTTGCAAATTGCGTTGACGTCGATCCGCCGCAGAGCCTGTTCTTCGATGTCCGTTACGACGAGGTCTGCCATCAGGGTGCCTCCAAAATCATTGCTCGGCGGAAGCCGCCGGCTCGATCGGCACGAGATCGTCGACCGCGACGTCTAGAACCGTGGCGAGGCGGCGGAGGGTGTCGGGGGTGCCGTGGCGCCGGCCGATCTCGAGATGGCCGATATGGCCAGGCGTGAGGCCGGTCAGGGCGGCGAGCTCGGCCCGGCTGAGGCCGCGATGCTCGCGCCAGACCTTCAGAGGTTTCTCGTCGTCGAGCAGACGGTCGACGACGGCAGCCGGAATTGTGCGGCGATTCGGATCATTCGTGATCGTTTCGATGTCGAGCGCATCCTCCAAGTCCTCGCGCTGCTCCATTAGTTGTGACTCGACCATCGGCATTGCCTCAGTGGTTCGCACGCGAAAGATATAGGTCGGCTGCTTGGCGTCGTCTCACTCGAAAAACCCGTGCACGTGCCAGGCCGGCGGCAGGGCATCGCCGAAGCGGCCGTCGCGGTAGAGCCAGAGCAGCTGCCCCGCCGTGTCGACCACCCGATAGTAGTCGCGCGGGCGCGGCAGAGGCCGGTCGGTTCGCCACCATTCGGGCTCGAGGCGCTCGGGCCCGCTCGCCGCTCGCACCTTCTCGCTCTGGCCGAAGCGGCGCAGCAGGATGGGTGGGCCGTCGGGGACCGGGGCCATGGCGTCGATGCGGGCCGGCTGGTCGAGGAGGCGGAGCGGGCGGGGTCGCGGGGC
>CAZNWE010000002.1:0-65372 GCA_964576715.1 uncultured Geminicoccaceae bacterium
GAGCAGCGGACTTTTAATCCGCGGGTTCAGGGTTCGAGTCCCTGGGGGCGCACCATCGCCGACGGGGTCGTGCGATCGCCTTTCTCCGGAGCGAGCCACTGGCCGGCCGTCCCAATCCTCTGAAGCTCAATGCCTTGCAGTTGAAGACGCTGGCGATCCTGCAGGAACTGGCGTCGAGCGGCGGCGTGGCGCTGCCGGACGGCGGCGTGGCGCTCGCCGCGCTGCCGCGGCCGCACGGCGATCATTTTCATGTCGGTGCTGCCCTCGTGCGCGCCAAGGATGCGACCGGGCTCAGTAATCCGGCGGTCTTCGGCGCACTCGAGCGCAAGGGGCTGGTGGCACGAGACGCCGATCGTCGCCTGGTGCTCACCGCATCGGCCGTGGCCTACGACACCGGGGTGGCGGATCGGATCCTGCACCGTTCCGACCACTAGTCTCCGACCACTAGCCGGTTGCTTGGCTATTCGGCCGCCTTGGGGGCCAGGGCGGCCTGGGCGGCGGCGGCGGTCGCCTCGTTGACGTCGCCAGCGATGCGCACCGTCGGCACGGCGATCTCGATGCCGTGCTCGGCGAAAGCCTTGTGGATCGCGGCATAGGCCTTGCGGCGGATCGGGAACTGGGTGCCGGGCTTGGCCATGAACTTGACCCGGACGCTCATGCCGTGGTCGCCCAGGGCATCGACGCCCTGCGACTTGATCGGCTGGAGCAGGCCTTCCGCGGTCTCGGGATCGGCCATCATCTCCTTGCTGACCTGCTTGATCACCCGCTTGATCTGCGCCGGGTCGGAGCCGTAGACGACGGTGAAGGTGAGGATGTCGACGACCCAGTCGCGGCTCATGTTCTGCACCGCACCGAGCGAGCCGAAGGGGATGGTGTAGAGCGAGCCGCGGTGATGGCGGAGCTTGATCGAGCGCAGCGAGAAGCTCTCGACCGTACCCTTGTAGTTGTCGGCGACGATGTACTCGCCGACCCGAAAGGCGTCGTCGAGGAGGTAGAAGACGCCCGAGATGACGTCCTTGACCAGGGTCTGCGCACCGAAGCCGACGGCGACACCGACCACGCCGGCCCCGGCGATCAACGGCGCGATCTGGATGCCGAGCGAGGACAGGACCATGAGGATCGCGGTCACCAGGATGACCACGGCGAGCAGGTTGCGCAGGATCGGCAGAAGGGTGCGCAGCCTGGCCCGGCGCGGGTCGTCGGCCGTCGGCGCCTCGCCCCCGGCCTCGACCGCGGGCGGAGCGATGTCGAGCTCCTTGCGCTCGATCGCGGTGCGCACCACCTGCCAGACGAGGTCGGCGAGCAGCACGATGGCCAAGAGCTCGAAGCCGCGGCGGACGAGCGCCGCCTCGAAGGTGTCGCCGGCCAGAAGCTCGGCCGTGCCGATGCCGGCGAGTGCCGTCACCCCCAAGGCACTGCCGAGGATCACCGTTGCCCGGGCGAAGCGCTGCACGACGACGGTCTGCAGGTCCACGGGCCGGCGCGGGTCGTCGCTCGCCCCCGCCGTCATGAAGAAGCGGCAGACGCCGTCGACGATGCGCAGCGCGAACGGCAGCATGCCGAGCAGCACGGCGATCGCGACGATGGTGATCGGCAGGCCGCGGCCGAGCCACAACCGGGCGAGGAGGTCGAAGGTGACGAGGGCGAGGCCGATCTCGGCGATCCGCCCAGCCGGGAGCAACGTGCCATCCCGCCAGGCCCGCGCCCGCGCCGGCCCCTGCAGCCAGCGCAAGCGGGCGACGAGGTCGCGCAACCCCCGGTCAACGCCGACCGCGAGCATCACCACCGCGACCAGGGTCGCCACGGTGGCGGCTCCGCGGCCGAGCACGAAGCCGGCGAGCGGGGTATAGCCGAGGAGTGCTGCCAGCGCCGTCAAGACGATGAGGGCGGCCAGCCCGAGCGGCAGCCAACGGGCCAGTGCCGGCGGCAGCCGCAGCCGGCGCAGGCCGATGCCGAGCGTCCGGTCGAGCGACTTGCGGCGCTGCGCTGCCCGGGCCAGGGTAACCGCCAGGATGGCCAGGAGCAGGAACGCCAGGCGATCGAGCAGGTCGCTCATCGCCGGGCTCAGCGGCAGTGCACCGAGCCCGAGAACCAGGGTGAAGCCGACCAGGAAGATCGTCATCGGCCGACCGAGCCGGCCGTCGACGCGGCCGGCGCGCCAGAAGGCGGCCACCGCCGGCAGGGTGGCGAGGCCGGTGGCGGCGACGACGACATTGCTCGGCCAGGCGAGCTGCCAGCCGACCGCGAGGGCCAGCAGCGGCGGCACGGCGGCCGCCAGGGCCGGCCCGCCGTCGCGCCCTGCCGCCCGGGCAAGCCACAGCCCGAGCCCACCGATCGCCAGGAGCAAGAGCCAGCCTGCAGCGGGTTGCAGGCGCAGCTGCTGACCCAGGGCCCCCAGCCCCTGCCAGGCACCGAGTGCCGCGAGGCGCGGCAGATGCAGGGCCTGCCAGCCGACCAGGGTCCAGCCGTCGAGGCCGGCCGGCAGGGCCACGTGCTGGCCGAGCTGCTGCACGCGCCGCGCCGCCAGCCGCGCCGCCACACCGCTCTGCCATTCGGCGAGCGCCGCGCGGCGGGCCTCGATATCGGCCCGCTGCATGGCGATCAGGGCGTCGAGCTGGGTCAGCATCGACGGGATGTCGGAGCCGGTGGCCATGGTTTCGGCGCCGGCCGCGAACTCGCGCTGCGTCGCCAGCCGTGCTGCCTCGGCATCGATCTCGGCGGCAAAGCCATGGAGCCGGTCGTCCAGCCGGGCCAGGCTCGCCGTGGCGTCCTCGAGAGCCGCACTCGGCATTGCCCGATCGTCGGCGATGCTGGCCACCGTGGCGAGGCGCTGCTCGGCCTGGACCAGGCCGATGTCGATCAGGCGCAGGTTGCTGCGCGTCAGCATCAGCGCCCCGGCGAGCTCCAACTCGGTGATGCGCGCCTGCGGCGCCTCGGCGCTGGCGGCAAGTGCCGCGGCCTGCCGCTGCAGGCGAAAGCTCTCGTCGACCAGCCGGTTGACGATTCGCCCAAGCAGCTGAATGCGCGGCTCCTCCTCGAGCGTCAGCGGGTCGTCGAGCGCCCCGAGGCGCAGGCGCGCCTGGCCGAGTGCCAGGTGCTGCGCGGCGATTGCCTGCAAACGGACGAGCTCGGCGATCGCCTCCTCCTGCAGGGCGGCAAGCGCGCGCAGCGACGCCTGCAGCCGGTCGAGCCGGTCGAGCCCGACCTCGCGCACGACATGGCGCAGGTTGAGCAGTGCCGGGGCATCCCCGGCTGCCGCTGCGCGCACCCGCTCGATCATCAGGAGGCGCTCGGCGACCTGGTGACGGCGCGCCTCGAGGGCGCTCAGCCGGGTCTCGACCCGGCCGAGCCGGGTTCGCAAGAGGCGCAGGCTCGCGACACTCTCGGCCGCGCCGAACGGCTGCAGCTCGGCCGCCCGAAGCTCGGCGTAGCGCGCCTCGCGCAGGCTGCCGGTCGCCGCTACGAGATCCCGCAGCACCTCGATCTGCGCCTCGACCGAGGCCCGCTCGCGGTCGATCATCGTCGGCTCGTCGACCGACGGCAGCGTCTCTTGCGCCAGCGCCGGCAGGCTGACCAGACAACAGCAGAGCACCAGCCACCGGCAACGCAGCAGTGCCAGTGCCGATCGAGCGATCACGCCGCCCACGCGGAGGGTCTGGTGCCGCGCTATAACCCACCTCCAAACCGCCGCATTTACACAACCTACGGTTGTTGACCAGCATCATGGTTCATGCAGCAACACTCGTCCTGGCTTATAACCTGTTGGCCCCGAACCGCCAATGTGCGAAGAGGCGACGATGCAAGGAACAGTTATTGACCTCGCTCGATGCTTCGCGCCGATTGCGGTGGCGCTGGGCCTCGCGCTGCCGGCGGCCGCCGCCGAAGTGTCGTTGCTTTGCGGTGGCGGCTCTTGGCCGATCGAGGATTGTCGGGCGGCGGTCGAGCGCTGGTCGGCCGCGAGCGGCCATGACGTTCGCGTGGTCGCCGCACCGGACGACAGTGCGGAGCACCTGGCGCGACTGCGCGAGATCCTGGTGCTCGACACCGACGCCCTCGATGTGGTGCAGATCGACGTCATCTGGGCCGGGCTCTTCGCCGATCAGTTGCTCTCCCTCGGCCCGGTCGCCGAGGCGGCGGCGCACCTGCCGGCGGCGGTAGACAGTGCCGTGGTCGGCGGCCGGCTGGTGGCACTGCCGTTCAGCGCCAATGCCGGGGTGTTGTTCTATCGCCGCGATCTCCTGGCTGCCGTCGGCCTCGCGGTGCCGGAGACCTGGGCGGCCCTCGGCCAGACAGCACTGGCACTGGCCCGCGCCAATGCGGCCGACGACGTTGCCGGCTATCTCTTTCAGGGCGCGGCCGACGAGGGCCTGACCAGCAATGTCATCGAGTGGCTGGTCAGCGCCGGTGCCGCACCGCTGGTCGATGCCGACGGCCGGGCGGGTGCCGATCACCCGGCGGCGACGGCCCTGGTCGGCGACATCGCCAGCTGGGTCGGCCTGCAGGCGCCGCAGGCGACGCTGCTCGCCGACTATGGGCGGACGGTCGAGCAGTATGCCGCGGGCCGGGCGGCGTTGATGCGCGGCTGGCTGGCCGCCTGGCCGGCGCTCGTCGACGCGGCGCCCGAGATCGCGGCGGTCACCGGCCTCGCGCCGCTGCCGGCGGGGCCGGCCGGCCGTGCAGCGACGCTCGGCGGCTGGCTGATCGGCGTCGCCGGCAACAGCCGGGCACCGGCGGCGGCGGTCGAGCTGGCGCGCTTCCTGACCGGCGAGGCCGAGCAGCGGCGGCGCGCTGCCGAACTCGGCCTCGCCCCCACCCGCCTCGATCTCCTCGCCGATCCGCTGCTCATGGCGCGCCACCCGCAGCTGGCGGCGGCCGCCGCCGTGCTGCCGCATGCCGTCGCCCGTCCGTCGGCCATCGCCGGCAGCAGCTATCAGCTGTTGAGCCGCGAGGTGGCGGCCGAGATCCATGCGGCACTGCGCGGCGAGACCACGGCCGCCGACGCCCTCGCGGCGATCGACCGGCGGATCGAGCGGCTGAGCGGCGGGGGGCAGCGCTGGTGAGACTGCTGCCGGTGGTCCGGCTCGGCTGGCTGACGCTGATCACGCTGCTCTTGGCGGCACCTCTGGCCGCACAGGACCCGGACGGGGCGATCGACGTGCCGCTGCTGGTCGGCGTCGATCTCGACTATCGGCCCTTGAGCTACGAGCGGGAGAGCGATCGCCGTCGGGAGGGCTTCGACGTCGACGTCGCCTATGCGCTGTGCTCGGTGCTCGAGCGGCGCTGCGAACTGGTGCCCACGCCGTTCGCCGAGGTGCTGGGGGCACTGCGCGACGGCCGGCTCGACATCGCCGTCGTGTCGATGTCGATCACCCCCGAGCGGGCGGCGATCGTCGATTTCTCAAGGCCCTATTATCGCGCCCCCAACCGCTATCTCGGCCGCCCGGAGCTCGCCCGGCAGCTGGCGTCGAGTGCGCCCGCCGGGCTGCGGATCGGGGTGCGCGAGGGCACCACCTACGCGCACTATGCCGACGCCCGGCTGGCCGCGGCCAACACGATCCTCAGCTATCGCCTGCAGAGCGAGATCTTCGCCGACCTCCTGCTCGGCCGGCTCGACCTCGTCCTCGGCAACGGCATCATCCTCGACACCGGCTTTCTGGCCACGCCGCTCGGCCGCGACTTCGCCCTGGTCGGCACCCCGGACGAGAGCGGCGAGGCGTTCGGTGCGGGCGAGGCGGTGGCGCTGCGCAAGGGCCAGGGCCGGCTCCTCGCCGCGATCGACGCGGCGATCGAGACGCTGCGTGGCGACGGCAGCCTCGCCGACATCTGGCGGCGCTACTTCGCCTTTCCGCCGGCGGGCGCCCTTCGCCCCTGAGCGCTCGTCATCCGGCGCCCGATGGCGCAGGCTCGCCGTGGTCGACACATCCGGAAACTTCCGCTTTGTCGTTATCCTGTCATATTATCTCTCGATACCTCGCGGGAGCCGAACCCACAGCGGCAACTGCAGAGGGAACCCATCAATGTTGCGACAGACGATGTCAGCGCTCGCCATGCTCGCCGTTCTCGGCTCGGCCGAGAGCGCTCTGGCCGAGTTCCAGCTCGACCCACGGTTCACTGACAACGACGGTGACATGATCGCCGACATCCCCGAGGATGCCGCGGACTGGGTCGATCCCGGCACCTTGATCTTTGCCTACACCCCGGTCGAGGACCCGGCCGTTTATGCCGAGGTCTGGGCCGGCTTTCTCGAGCACCTGGAGGAAGTGACGGGCAAGCCCGCACAGTTCTTCCCCGTCCAGTCGAACGCCGCACAGATCGAAGCGATGCGCGCCGGGAGGCTGCACATCGCCGGCTTCAACACCGGCTCCAACCCGCTGGCCGTGGCCTGCGCCGGCTTTCGCCCGTTCGCGATGATGGCGGCTGCCGACGGCAGTTTCGGCTACGAGATGGAGATCATTACCTACCCGGACTCGGGCATCGCGGCGGTCGAGGACCTCAAGGGTCGGACCATGGCGTTTACCGCCGAAACCTCGAACTCGGGCTTCAAGGCGCCCTCCGCCCTGCTCGCGTCCGAGTTCGGCATGGAGGCCGGCGTCGATTTTACGGCGGCCTTCTCCGGCGCCCACGACAACTCGATCCTCGGCGTCGCCAACAAGGACTACGATGCGGCTGCCATCGCCAACTCGGTCAAGTCCCGAATGATCGAGCGTGAGGTCGTCACCGAGGACCAGCTGGTCACCATCTACACCTCGCAGACCTTCCCGACGACCGGCTATGGTACCGTCTACAACCTGTCGCCGGAGCTGCAGGAGAAGATAAAGGAGGCGTTCTTCAGCTTCCCCTGGGAGGGCTCGGCCCTGGCCGAGGAGTTCAGCCGGAGCGGCGAGGACCAGTTCATCTCCATTTCCTTTCAGGACGACTGGGCGGTCGTTCGCCAGATCGGCGCGGCGATGGGCGAGACCTACACCTGCGACTGAGTGGCAGCTGCAGCTGAGCTGCACGCCGGCAACCGGACGGAAAGGGCGAGACCGCGCTGGCAGGCCAGCACCGGCGGCGGCTTGCCGGCGCCGGGGCGGCATGTCATGGTCGCCAGCAGGTTTGCTGGTGGTTGGGTGCCAGCGGCCGAGGCTCTGACGGCAGTCGCTGATGCACCGGCAACGGCGTTCCTTCGTGCGCTGGTTTCGCGCCTTGTTCCAGCCCGGGCGTCGCCGCCGGGCGCGGCTGGTCGCCCAGCTGCTCGGGCTTGGCCTGCTCGCGGTGTTCGTGGCCGTGCGGATCTGGGATCCACTGCCGGCACAGCTCGTTCGCTACACCGTGTTCGATCAGTACCAGCTGCTGCTGCCGCGACCTTCGACCTCGGGCGAGGTGGTGATCGTCGATCTCGACGAGGCCAGCCTCGCCCGGCACGGCCAGTGGCCATGGCCGCGCACGCTGCTCGCACGACTGGTCGACAGGCTGTTCGCCCAGGGTGCCGATGTCGTCGCCTTCGACATCGTCTTCGCCGAGCCTGACCGGCTGTCGCCGCCGAACCTGACGCGCGAGCTCAACGGCCTGTCGCCAGCGCTGCTCGGCACCTTGCAGGGCCTGCCGGACAACGATGCGGCGTTCGCCGAGAGCATCGCGGCGAACAAGGTAGCACTCGGCCAGCCCGCCCTGCACAACCTGCCGCGTGGTGCCGACACCGAAGCGACCCCGGCCGGCACGGTGGTCGAGCTCGGCGGTGATCCGCGGCCCTTCCTGCAGCGCTATGCCGGCCTGGTCCGCAATCTGCCGATCCTCGAGGCCTCGGCCGGCGGCATCGGCACGGTGAGCATCGCCCTGGACCAGGACGGCATGGTCCGCCGCGTGCCGCTGGCGATCGTCGTCGGGGGCCGAATCCTGCCGGCACTCGGCATCGAGGCGCTGCGGCTGCGCGCCGACGAGCAGAGCCTGGTGATCCGGCGGGGCGCCAACGGCATCGCCGGCGTCAATGTCGGCGGCCATCAGGTGCCGACCGACCGGCACGGCCGCATCTGGATCCGCTACGGCGCCGCCGGCAGCGTCCATTACCTCACGGCGGCGGACGTCATGGCCGGGCTGGTCGAACCGGGGGCGCTGGACGGCCGCATCGTCCTCGTCGGCAGCACGGCGGCCGGGCTGTTCGACGTCAAGCGCACGCCGCTCTCGCCAGCGACACCCGGGATCGAGGTCCAGGCGCATCTGCTCGAGACGGTCTTGACCGGCAACTTCCTGTTGCGGCCGCCGCTGGTCGAAGGGGCCGAGATCGTCGCCCTGGTGGTCGCCTGCCTGCTGGTCATCGTCCTCGTCCCGCTGCTCGGCGCGCTGGCCACGCTGTTCATCGGCAGCGGCCTGATGGCGGCGCTCGCCGGGCTCAGCTGGTACCTCTTCGCCGAGCACCTGATCCTGTTCGACGCCAGCTTTGCTGCCCTGGCCTCGTTCGCCATCTACGCGCTCATCACCTACCTCAAATACATGCTCGAGGAGGGCGAGCGTAAGGCGGTGCGCACGGCCTTCGCCCAATACCTGCCGCCCCAGGTGGTCGAGCAGCTCGCGGCACACCCCGAGCAGCTTCGGCTGGGTGGCGAGGCGCGATCGATGACGCTGCTGTTCTCGGACATTCGCGGCTTCACCTCGATTGCCGAAAGTCTGGACCCGGAAGAGCTGTCGGCACTGGTCAACCGCATTCTCGGGGCGATGACCGGTGCCATCCTCGAGCATGGCGGCACCGTCGACAAGTATATCGGTGACTGCATCATGGCGTTCTGGAACGCGCCGCTCGACGACCCCGACCATGCCCGCAATGGCTGCCGGGCCGCCCTGGCCGTGGTCGAGGCGGCGTGCGCCTTCAACCGCGAGGCAGCCGCCGCCGCGGCCGGCCACCGGCAGATCGAGGTAGGGGTCGGGGTCAATACCGGCCGTGCCGTGGTCGGCAATTTCGGCTCGCACTACCGCTTCGACTACACCGCCTTGGGCGACACCGTGAACCTCGCAGCACGGCTCGAGGGGCTGGCACCGATCTACGGCGTGCCGGTCGTGATCGGCGAGGCGACGGCTGCTGCCGTACCCGATTTCGCCCTGCTCGAACTCGACACGGTGCAGGTCAAGGGTCGCCGGGAGGCGGTGCGGATTTTCGCCGTGCTCGGCGACGAGCGGCTGGCCGACACGACCGATTTCGCCGCGCTGCGCGCCGCGCACACCGCCCTGCTCGAGGCCATGGCGGCCGGCGCGGTGGTCACCGCAGAACGGGCGTTGGCGACCGCCCGCAGTCTGGCGGGCCCGTTCGCCCTGGACCAGCTCTATGGCATCTACGCCGAGCGGCTCGACGCCATACGGCCGGCCTCGGTGCCGCTGTCCGAAAGCCGCAGCCTCGGTTGAGGTGACAACCGTTAAACGGCCCCGATACCGTGCTCGCCGGCGTGGCGCGCAGGTTCCGGCCTGGGTGGCTAGCGGATGCTCTGGCCGCCACTCCGCGAGACCGATACCGACGGTTCCCGGGTGACCTGATCGAAGCCCGGGGGCACGGTTAACAGCTGTGCCGGGTCGGGCAGGCGCAGCACTGCCGGTGCTGCCGCCGGCTCGGGCAGGCCCAGGAGGCCCGCAGTCGTGATGAACGCGCTGATCAGGCTGCCGCACTCCTCGAGCCGGCCGAGATTGGCGAAGTCGACCCCCCAGATGATGCAATTGCTCGCACTGTCGAGCTCGATCACCCGGCCGCTGGCATCCCGGGCGGTAATGATCCCCTGCGGTGCGGTCACCTGGAGGCCCGTGGGAGTAATGAGGACGCGCAGGACCGTGCCGCGGATCGCGAGGTTGGCGAAGGGGGTGCGGATATCGTAGCCGTCACTCGGAATGAGACCCGAGGCGAACTCGAAGATGCCGGAGACGAGGCTCACCGTCAGCGAGCCGTCGCCGGCATCCGGATCGAACACGTAGCGGTCGAGGGTGACGCGCGAGTTCGGCCCCATCACCAGTTCGCTGCCGTCGTTGAAGACGACTTTCGTGGCACCCTCGGGGCTGGTCTCGATCACCTCCTCGGAGAAGATCTCGTCGGGCACGTCGAGTACGCGGGTCACCTCGCCGAGAAACGCGTTCACCTCGTTGACCACGCTCTCGGTGCCGCCGATGCGCACTGCAGCCAGGACCGGCGCAAGCGGTGCCTGGACCAGCAAACACGCCAAGGCAACGACAGCCGCCGTTGCCTGCCACCCTGCCCTACCATCACCCACGGCACATTTCCCAAACTATAGTTGAAGAATTAGCACGTTTCCGTGCCATTCGCCATAGCCCTTGGCGGCAGCCCATGCGCCTCCCGGTACTGTGCGATGGCGACCCGGAACGACGCTGCCTGCGCTGCGCCGTCGGGGGCCACCCCGGCGAGGCAGGCCTCGACCGCATCCTCGACGGCCGCGGCGACGGCGGCCCAGGCGACGATCTCGGGCTCGCGCGCCAAGGCGGTCACTACGCTCGGGGCCAGAAGGCGGTGCATCGGAGCCTCGAGATACGGCCAGACGCCGATCCCGACGACGGTGCGCTGCGCCGCCAGCGACTTGATGAAGTGACCTGTCCCCAGGCTCCAGCGCAGCGCCTGCGCCGCCGCCGGGGCATCGCCCATCTCGTAATGGATCCCGGCCCGCAAGAGCCAGGCGATCGGCTGGGCCGGCGACAGGACGAGAGACTGCTCGAGTGCTGCCAGTCCCATACGCAGGACCGCGGCATGCGCCGGATCGTCGACCGCCAGAGCGCCGGCCTGCTGCATGCGGAGCAGCGCCAGATCGACGAGGTCGCGGCGTTCCAGCCGTATCGCCAGCGCCCGCTCGCGACTGCCAAGCGAGCGCTCGTAGGAGAACGGATGCACACGGTTGCCCGCCGCCACCAGGGTCACGGCCGGGTCGCCCGGCAGGCGCATCAAGATCGCGACGCAGCGGGGACCGACGACGCCGACCAGGGCGAGGGCACAGCCGCCGATCAGCAGGAGCACGAGGCGCTGCCGCCACCGGCCTGTGCCGCCACGCCTCACCGCCATCTCCACGGCACCGACCAGCATGCCCAGAGCATCGGCAAACCCCGTCCAGTTGCACAAAGGCCGATTTCTTCACGTCAGACTTGGGTTAGCGCATCGAGCACGCGCCGTGCAAATCAAAAAACATCGGTTTCTTGTAGCACTTGCGGTCCACGCTCGCCGCCGGAACGGTCGGCCACAGCGGTATTTTCCGGCTTGCCTTGGTCGCCGAAGAGTCCATGTCGACCATCGCGGGCGGCCGCCGAGCGACCCGCACGCTGTCGACCCTGCACCGTCTTCTGACGCTGGGCGGCTGCCGGGGCCGAACCCGCCATCCGCCTCGGCCTCGACAGGCCACCCGATTTCGGTCTACCCGACGTCTCGAGATGTCTTTGGAGATGCGGATGCTGCGGCTCGAGAACCTCGCCAAACGCTACGACACCGGCGATCACGCGCTGAGAGGCGTCTCGTTCACGGTCGAGAGGGGTCAGGTCGTCGGCCTGATCGGGCCTTCGGGGGCCGGCAAGTCGACCTTGATCCGCTGCATCAACCGACTGGTCGAACCAACTGATGGACATATTTTTCTCAACGATCTTCAACTCTCCCGGCTGTCCCGTGGCAGGCTACGCAAAGCCCGGCGGCGAATCGGGATGATCTTTCAGGAATATGCGCTGGTCGAGCGGCTGACGGTGATGGAGAACGTGCTCTCCGGCCGCCTCGGCTACGTGCCGTTCTGGCGGAGCCTGTTGCGCAAGTTCCCGCAGGCCGATGTCGACAAGGCCTTCGCCCTGCTCGACCGGGTCGGCCTCGCCGAGCATGCCGACAAGCGGGCGGATGAGCTTTCGGGCGGGCAGCGCCAGCGCGTCGGCATCGCCCGGGCCCTCGAGCAGGACCCGGAGCTCTTGCTGGTCGACGAGCCCACGGCCTCGCTCGATCCCAAGACGTCGAGGCAGATCATGCGGCTGATTCTCGAGATCTGCCGCGAGCGCGAGCTGCCGGCGGTGATCAACATTCACGACGTCATGCTCGCCAAGATGTTCGTCGACCGGATCATCGGCCTGACCGCCGGCGAGGTGGTATTCGACGGTGCCCCTGCCCTGCTCGACGACGCCGCCCTCACCCGCATCTACGGCGAGGAGGACTGGACCGCGATGCAGGCGAGTGCAGCGGAGGACGCCGCCGATGCCCGGGCGACCTATGGCAGCGAGCCCGAACGGGCCGTGGAGGAGCGCATGGCAGGGCTAGCTTGACCCATGGCCAGCGTCCCGACCCCCGGGCCCATCGCCGGGCGCCGCTGGCGCCGCCCGCCGGTCCTGATCAAGGATCGCAACACCCGCTGGCTCGTCTATGGCGGACTGCTGATCTACCTGGTCCTCGCCGTCTCCACCGTCGAAGTCGACTGGCAGCGCGTCGCCGAGGGCATCGAGCGCGGTTGGCGCTTCGTCAACGGCTTTCTCCAGCCCGACTTCGTCAGCCGCTGGGGCGACATCTATCGCGGCCTGATCGAGAGCCTGACCATGACGCTGACCTCGACCGTGGTCGGGGTGCTGATCTCGGTCCCGATCGGCATCGGTGCCGCGCGCAACATCGCCCCTGCCTGGATCTACTATACCTGCCGCAGCGTCATCGCGATCAGCCGGACCTTCCAAGAGGTGATCATCGCGATCTTCTTTGTCGTGATGTTCGGCTTCGGCCCGTTCGCCGGCTTCTTGACCCTCTCGTTCGCGACCATCGGCTTTTTGGGCAAGCTCCTGGCCGAGGACATCGAGGATATCGACGAAGCCCAGGCTGAGGCCATCCGCGCCACCGGCGCTTCCTTCATGCAGTTGATCAACTACGGCATCCAACCCCAGGTGATGCCGAGGCTGATCGGCCTCAGCCTCTACCGTCTCGACATCAATTTCCGCGAATCGGCGGTGATCGGCATCGTCGGGGCCGGCGGCATCGGCTCGACGCTGAATGTCGCCATCAGCCGCTACGAATACGACAGTGCGGGTGCCGTGCTGCTTATCATCATCGGCATCGTCATGCTGGCCGAATACAGCTCGAGCCACGTCCGCAAGTGGGTGCAGTAGCATGCCGGTGAGCACCATGGCCGACGGGCGCAAGATCTGGCAGCGGCGGACGACCGCGACGCAATGGGCCATTTGGGCCGCGTGGTTCGCCTTCGTCGTCCTTCTGGTCTGGTGCTGGGAGCTGATGACCGAGACCACCATCTGGGCCTTCGTGTCGGACGCGCCGCGGCAGATCGCGGATCTCGGCAGCCGCATGTTCCCGCCGCGCTGGGCCTATATCGAGCGGCTGCTCTGGCCACTCTGGGACACCCTCAATATCGCCACGCTCGGCACGCTCTTGGGCATCCTGATCGCCGTGCCGGTGGCGTTCTGTGCCGCCCGCAACACGACGCCGAGCGCCCTGCTGCTCCGGCCGATCGCCCTTTTCGTCATCGTCGCCTCGCGCTCGATCAACTCGCTGATCTGGGCGCTTCTCCTGGTCTCGATCATCGGCCCTGGCCTGTTGGCCGGGATCGTCGCCATCGGCCTTCGCTCGATCGGCTTCGTCGGCAAGCTGCTCTACGAGGCGATCGAGGAAATCGACGAAAGCCAGGTGGAGGCGGTCCGCGCCACCGGGGCCTCGGGCCTGCAGGTGGTCGACTACGGTATCGTGCCGCAGGTGCTGCCGGCCTTCTTTGGCATCAGCGTCTTTCGCTGGGACATCAACATCCGCGAATCGACCATCCTCGGCCTCGTCGGTGCCGGCGGTATCGGGCTGCAACTGCAGGCCTCACTGAACACCTTGGCGTGGCCGCAGGTAACGCTCATTCTGCTCTTGATCCTCGGCACGGTGGTGGTCAGCGAATGGGTCTCGGCCAAGGTTCGGCACGCGGTGATTTGAAGGATGCGGGGAGGATGATCCTCCGCGCGCCCCACCGGGCCTTGGCGCTGGCGGCTGTCCCCGGCACCGGCGCCAAGTTTCGAGGGGGTGTAGGGAAAATCATTTCCCCCACATGATCAATCCCGTGCACAGCGCCCGCAAGGACCCCACGAAGCTCGTCCTCGAGGGTCTGCACAGCGTCAAGCATGCGCATCGCTTCGGCGCCCGGCTGGAGGGGCTCTGGTCCGACCGGCCGGCCGAGGTGCTGGCACTGGCCGGGTGGCTCGCTCCGGATCTTGTGCCGCTGCTCGAGGCACGGCTCGAGCCGGTGAGCGAGGCGGTGTTCACCGGCTTCTGCATCCGTCCGCCCGAGACCCGCCTCGTCGCCGTGGCCTGTCGGCCCTGTCCCAGGCTCGAGGCGATCGGCCGGGGACCGGTCGTGCTGCTCGACCGACCGCGCCATCCGGGCAATCTGGGCGCGGTGGTGCGCGTCGCCGCGGCGGCCGGGGCGGCCGCGGTCTGCACGCTGGGCGGGGTCGACCCCTGGTCGGCGGCGGCGCTCCGCGGTGCTGCCGGGCTGCAGTTCGCGCTGCCGGTGCTGAGCCTCGACGCCCCGCCACCGCTCGACCGGCTGCTCCTCGCCCTCGATGATCGCGGCGAGCCGCTGGAGCCGGCCAGCCTGCCGGGCGATGCCATCTTTGTCTTCGGCTCGGAGCGCCTGGGCCTGGCGCCGGAGCTGCGCGCCCGGGCGGCGCGGACGCTGGCCATTCCGATGCGCCCGGGCGTCGCCAGCCTCAATCTCGCCACCGCCGTCGCGGTCGTTCTCTACAGCCTCCGTCTGCGGCCCGCGTCGGGCACTGGACAGCGGCCGCTGCACTGCACATAAATCCGGGTCAGCCGCCTGCGGCCAGGCGGCCGGGCCAGATGCTTCTGTCGGGGATGGGGTGATGTACTGCGAGGTCACACGGGCGATCAGCGTTTCCGTCGATCCGTTCTACGTCGAGGAACAATCGGCGCCGGGCGAGAATCGCTGGGTGTTCGGCTACAAGGTGGTGATCGAGAACCAGGGCGAGGCGGCGGTGCAGCTGATCAGCCGGCATTGGCGCATTCTCGACAGCCTCGGCCGGATGGTCGAAGTCAAGGGCGAGGGGGTGGTCGGCGAGCAGCCGATGCTCGAGCCCGGCGAACGCTTCGAGTACACCTCGGGCACGCCCTTGCCGACCCCGTCCGGCATCATGACCGGCAGCTACCAGATGGTGGGCGCCGACGGGCGTTGGTTCGACGTCGAGATTCCCGCCTTCTCGCTCGACGCGCCGGGCAGTCGCGGGACCGTCAACTGAGGGTGGCCGATCTCGGCCGGGAGGGGCGGCGCGGCACGGCGCGGGCGAAGCGACGCGGTGCTGCGGCACCGCCGGTGTTCCATCTCTTCGCGGTGGTCGACCTCCGGCCGGTCGCGATGGTGGTCGGGGTCGTGCTCTTGATCGTCGCCGCCGCCATGCTGCCATCGCTGCTCGTCGACTTCGCCGCCGGGCATCCGGACTGGCAGGTGTTCCTCTTCGCCGCGGCGACCACGGCCTTCGTCGGCGGCTCGTTCGTGCTGATGACCCGAGGCGCCTCGCCGACGGCCGAGCTCACCGTGCGGCAGGGTTTCCTGCTCACCACCCTGGTCTGGCTGGCGACCGCCGCCTTCGGCGCCCTGCCGCTCTGGTTCTCCAATCTCGGCCTCGGTGCCGCCGACGCCTTCTTCGAATCGATGTCGGGGATCACGACGACCGGCTCGACGGTGATCAGCGAGCTCGATTCGGCCCCCGGCGGCATCCTGGTTTGGCGCGCCATCCTGCAGTGGCTCGGCGGTATCGGCATCATCGTCATGGGCATCGCCATCCTGCCGATGCTCTCGATCGGCGGCATGCAGCTGTTTCGGACCGAGAGCACCGACAGCTCGGAGAAGATTCTGCCCCGCGCCGGGCAACTCGCCACCAGCATCGGCGTCATCTACCTGGCGATCACGGTGGCGTGTGCGAGCGCCTACTGGCTCTTCGGGATGACCGCCTTCGAGGCCATCCTGCACGCGATGACAACGGTGGCAACCGGCGGCTATTCGACCCACGACCGCTCGATCGGCCATTTTTCCAGCGCCGCCATCGAGTGGACGGCGATCATCTTCATGATCGTCGGCGGCATCCCCTTCGTGCTCTACATCCAGGCATTGCGCGGCCGCAGCTTCGCCTTGTGGCACGACGATCAGGTATTGTGGTTCCTCGGCATCATCGCCGCCGGCACCGGCCTGTTCATCGTCTGGCTCTACGTCACCGGCACCGCCGCCGGGCACGATGCATTGCGGCATGCCGCCTTCAGCACGATCACCCTGATCACCGGCACGGGCTATGCCGCCACCGACTACGGCGGGTGGGGCACCTTCGCCATCTCACTCGCCTTCTTCTTGATGTGCGTCGGCGGCTGCAGCGGCTCGACCACCGGCGGGATCAAGGTGTTCCGCTTCGCCGTCATCTATCGGATCGCCCGGGTCCAGGTGCTGCGCCTGCTGCAGCCCTCGGGGGTGTTCCGGCCGTTCTACAATGGCGAGCCGGTTTCCGATCAGACGGCGATCTCGATCCTCGGCTTCATCTTCGTGTTCGCGCTCGGCTTTGCCGTGTTGGCCCTTTTGTTGAGCTTCTTGGGCCTCGACTACCTCACCGCGATGTCGGCGGCAGTGACCGCCATTGCCAATGTCGGGCCGGGGCTCGGCGACGAGATCGGCCCGGACGGCAATTTCGGCGGCCTGCCGGATGCCGCCAAGTGGCTGCTCGCGGCCGGCATGCTGCTCGGCCGGCTCGAGCTGTTCACCGTGCTCGTGCTCTTCGCCCCGGCCTACTGGCGCGACTGAGCTGCACACCCTATGTCTCGCTCATGCGCGGATTGATCGACAAGCTGTTCGGCGGCGCCGTCTCCGGCGAGGCCGGTCCGGCCTCCGACTTCGAGGCGGCGCAGGTGGCCGCCGCCGCCCTGATCGTCGAGGCGGCGCTCTCTGACGGCAGTTTCACCGAGACCGAGCGCGAGCGGATCAACGGTATCCTGGAGCGCCATTTCGACCTGCGGCCGGCCCTCGCCGGGCGGCTCCTCGACGAGGCCGAGGCCGAGGCCCGAGAGGCGGTCGAATGGCACGGCTTCACCCGCGTGGTGAAGGAGGCCTGCAGCCACGACGAACGGGTGCAACTGATCGAGTTGCTCTGGGAGGTCGCCCTGGCCGACGAGCAGCTGCATGATTACGAGGCATCGCTGATCCGTCGCCTGTGCGGCCTGCTCTACGTCTCCGGCCGCGAGAGTGCTGAGGCCAGGAACCGCGCCAAGGCGCGGCTCGGGCTGGGCTAACCGGCGCCCTCAGCGCAGGGTCGAGACGGTGAAGCGGACGACGTAGCGGCGGTTGAGGAAGTCGTCCTCGATGTTCAGCGCGAGCAGCGGCCGCGGCGCCGGCGCGATGTCCCGCCAGGTCTGCTGCTGCTCGACCCCGGCGAACGCGATCACCTGGCCGCGCTGCCAGTTGCGCGGGAACCAGACCGCACGCGCGAGGCAGGCATCGATATCGCGCGCCAAGAGGTCGAACTCCTGGCCGATAAGCGAGCCGTTGCCGCGTTGCAGGCGCGGGCCGGTGCAGACATAGCGAGCGGCGGTCGGGGAATCGCCCTCGACCGTGCAGCTGGTCATGCCGTCCGGCACCACCCGGCCCGACCAGGCGCGCTGGCCGACGCGATCGTCGCGCAGCCCGGCGAAGCCGCTGCCGTGGTTGTCGACCACCCGCTGCAGGGCGGCACAGAAGCGATCGAGGCGTGCTTCGGGCGGTTCCTCGCGGACCGGCGGCGGCCGCACCTCCGGCAAGGGCTCGAGCACCGGCGGCGGCGGCTCCGGCGGCTGGCGCGGCGCACAGCCGACGGCGAGCACCAGAAGGCCGAGCAGCGCCACGGCGCCACGCAGGCACCCGAACCGCCACATCTCAATCGCCGGCCGCGGCCTTGAGGGCGGCGAGGTCGACGATCAGCACCGAGTGCTTGTCGGGCAGCGCGATCAGCCGGTCCTTGCGCATCGCGGTGAAGACGCGGCTCACGGTCTCGATGGTCAGGCCGAGGAAATCCGCGATGTCGATCCGGCTCATCGGCAAGGGCATGGCTTCGCCGACGACGATGCGGCGGCGTTCGGCGAGGCCGACGATGAAGCTGGCGAGGCGCTCGCGCGCCGACTTGCGGCCGAGCAGCAGCATCTGCGCCTGGGCGGCGGCGAGCTCGTTGCTGGCGAGGCCGAGCAGGCGATGCTCCAACTCCGGGTGCTCGCCCATCTTCTCGAGCAGGGCGGCCCGCCGGAAGCGGCAGGCCTGGGTCGGCATCACCGCCTCGGCACTGTAGATATAGCTCTGCCCGTAGGCGAGGCCGATGAAGTCGCCGGGGATCATGAACCCGGTGACCTGCCGCCTGCCGTCCGGCATCAGCTTGTAGAGCTTGAGCATGCCTTCTGTGAGGGTGAACACGTTCTCGGCCGGCTCGCCTTCCTGGATCAGCTGCTTGCCGGCCTCGAGCCTGCGCGGGTGGGCGATCGCGCCGACGACGTGCAGATCCTCGGGCGCAAGCGCCCCACACACGGCCAGCGACCGCACCGCGCACGTCGCACAATCCACGCGTCCGCCGCAGCAGGTTACTGCCTGACGGTCCATGCTCGGTGATCCTCCTGCCCGGACACCGGCGCGCTGCGTCGCCAAGCTCTGCTCCACCGCGCGCGTTCCCTCAACGAATCACTATAATGCCGGAAGAAGACTAGGGTCGGCAATTGATGTGGGTCAATGTCAGGCCAACCGACGTGCGGCATAGCATCACCCATGAACGCCGCCCTGCTCCCCGCAACGCCGCTGGCCATGCCGATCGACGGCATATCGTGGTCGTGGCGCCTGTTGACCGCGCGCGAGCTGCCGCCGCTGCTGCCGTTCGTAGCGGCCGCTGATCCGAGCGGCAGCGAGGCGTCGCGTTGGCCGAAAGAGGCACTGGCGTGGCTGGCCGAACAGCCCTGCCGGCATGGTCTGGTCGGTATTCAGTGTCTGGCCGAGCTCACCTTGGCCCTGTTCTTCTTCAAGATCGCCGGCGAGGCCCGGGGCGGGCGCCGTCTGGCGGTGCACCGGCTGCGCTGGGTCGAACTCGCCCGGCCGCACCGCTCGCTCGACGCCACGCTGACCATTCTCGGCGACACGGCCGAGCGGCTCGACTGCGCCGATATCCTGATCGAGCCGGACGCGGCGGCAGAGCGGGTTGCTCGCCAGGCGCTCGACGCCCGGGCCGAGCGCGCCGGCTTCGCCAGGCGATCGCATGGCTGGCAGCGGCCGGTCGGCGGCTGAGCCACGGCGCCGCGACAGGCGATCGAGCCGCTGCACCCAGGGCTACCGTGACCCCGCCGAGGGCCCCTCAAGGGCGGCGACGGGCCGTCGCATTTTGCCTCTTGCGTTACCAAAGTTGCGATGACAGAACAAACGTAACGAGCTTGCCAAGGGGCCGAGAAGGCCGCCGGGCGCGCGAGAAGCGGGCGCGGGCCGGCGGCCACCGCTCGATCGATCAGGGAGGACGAGGTTTGGGCGACAGCAGCGTCTGCCCGCCTGCTCCCTGCTCGCCAGACAGGGAGGTTGCAATGTTCTACGTGCCGAAGAATGCCGTCTTTCGCCGGGTCAACCGGCGCCGGTTCCTGGAGCTGGGCGGCGGTGCCGCCACGGCTCTCGGGGCCGGCTCGATCGCGGTCGGGCTCAACTCGGTGATCACCCGGCGGCCGGCCTATGCGCAGTCCTCCGACGCCGCCAAATGGCGGCAGTACGAGGGCTCGAAGCTCGTGTTCATGAGCGAGAACACGCCGCCCTCCTTCGCCATCCGCGACAATCTCGAGCCGTTCTACGACCTCACCGGCATCGAGATCGAGATCCTCACCGACGACCTGCCGGTAGTGCAGCAGAAGGTCGGCATCGACCTGCGCGGCGGCAGTGCGGATTTCCACCTGAACTACGTTCAGGACAAGCCGATCGGCTCGCCATTTGCCGATTTCTATGCCGACCTCAACACCTTCATCGCCGACGACACCCTGCCACAGGACCCCGACGGCGTCGGCGAGGAAGCCTGGTTCGAGAACTTCCTCACCGCCTGCGGCGTCTACTACGACGAGGGGCGCATCGTCGCCTTCCCCTATGACTGTGCCGTCGCCTGTACCTTCTACCGCCAGGACCTGTTCGAGGCGCTGAGCCCCGACTTCGAGGCCGAGTACGGCTATCGGATGGAATTCACCAACGACACGACCTGGAAGAACGTCCACGACTTCGCGGCCTTTTTCAAGGCGGTGCGCGAGAGCGGGCGCGACGACATCCCCTATGGCTACGCCCAGCACCAGGGCAGCTTCGCCTGGACGACACAGCTCGACATCCAGCGGCTGCTGTTCGCGCACGGCCAGTGGACCGATTTCGAGGGGGTCGACGACAAGCTCGGCAGTCGCGAGCCGGGTCCCGCCCGCTGGGGCGACGAGCAGTCGGTCCTGATCATGCAGAAGTTCAAGGACCAGGCCGACGTCTGCCACCCGGACAATCTCGCCAACGGCACGCTCGAGCTCAACACCGTCTACCAGGCAGGGCAGATCGCCATGCAGGTCCAGTATCACGAGTTTGCGGCCTCGATCGAGGACGAGACGACCAGCCGGGCGGCCGGTGGCAAGACCGCCTATGCGGTCTGCCCGAAGGGCGATCCCGAGTGGATCGTGAACGGCGGGCAGGCGGTCAACGGCACCAATTGCGGCATCGGTGGCATCGGCATCAATGCCGGGGCATCCGAGGACCTGCAGCGTGCCGCCTACCTCTTCGCCATCTGGTCGACCTCGCAGAACACCCAGTACGAGGTGCTCAAGGGTGTCGGCGGCACGCCGACCCGGAAATCCGTCTTCGACCTCGAGGACGTCAAGGCGGCGCGGCAGCGGCCGACCACGATGCCCAATGCGCTGACCTTCGATGCCGTTTACGACCACGGCATCCGCGACCCGCATTTCGTCCTGGGCCCGAAGATCCCCAATGCCAACGAGTACCACAGCATCCTCGCGACCGAGGTGCAGCGCTGCGTGGCCGGCCAGGTCTCGGCCGAGGAGGCCTGCGAGGCGATCCGCTGGCAGCTCGACGACATGCACGACCTCTGAGCCACGGCTGAGGGCTCCGGGCGGGTCCGCCAAGGTCGGTCCCGCCCCTTCCTCCTCGATCCAGCGGGCGACGGGCGCATGGCGGCAACGGCGGTATCGGGTTCAGGTGCTTCGCGCGGCGACAGTGCGGCCGGCAGCGTTGCCGCCCAGCCTTCGCACCAAGCGGCGGCGGCGATGCGCAATGGTGCCCGGGTGATCGACCACGCGCCCGCCGCCCGCAACCCGACCCCCTCCCGCCGCTATTATCTCTACCTGATGCTGCCGGCGATCATCGTCCTGGCCTGCATCACCATCTACCCGTTCCTCTGGCTCATCTGGATGAGCCTGCACGACGTCGAGGTCGGCGGCACCGACACCTGGAACAATTTCCGCAACTGGCTCCGGCTGCCGCAGGACCGCAAGTTCACCGCCGGCTGGTGGCTGCTCGCCCAGTACAGCCTGATGTGCATGACGCTGCAGGTCGCGCTCGGCGTGCTGCTCGCCGTCATCCTCAACCGCTCGCGCTACGAGAAGATCCTGGTCACCATCTTCCTCATGCCGATGATGATGGCGCCGGTCGTGGCCGGGCTGGTCTGGTACTACCTCTACAACTCGACCTTCGGCTGGTACCACTGGCTATTGCAGAGTGCGGGGATCCTCGGCGAGCGCTCGATCCTCGGCGACCCCTCGACCGCGATGATCGGCATCGTCATCGTCGATACCTGGCAGTGGACGCCGCTGATCACGTTGATCGTGCTCGCCGGCCTCAAGCGCGTGCCGCGCGATCAGCTCGAAGCCAACATGGTCGACGGGGCCGGCGAGATCAGGAACTTCGTCCAGATCACCCTGCCCAACATCTACCCCTTCCTGCTGATCGCCATCCTGCTCCGCTTCATGGACAATTTCCGCTTCATCGACGCCATCCTGGTGCTCACCGGCGGTGGCCCGGCGGATGCGACCAAGATCCTGCCGACCTACCTCTTCGACGTCAGCTTCCAGTTCTTCCGGCTCGGCCGGGGCGCGGCGATCGCGCTCACGCTCCTCGCCGTCACGATCATCCTCGGGCTCATCCTGGTCCGGGTGTTCGAGAGCCCGAAGAGCCAGGCCCGGCCGGAGGATCTCTGATGGCCTCCTCGGACATCGTCCAATACCGCTCGCCCTGGCGCAGCCTCGCGAGCGTCGGGGTGGCGGTGTTCCTCGCGGTCTATCTGCTGTGGACCGTCTTGCCGCTCGTCATCATGTTCGTCTCGTCGTTCAAGGACCTGCTCGAGGCATTCCGCCTGCCGCCGGTCGGCGACTGGACCGGTCTCTGGATCTTCCTGGACTTCACCCCGACCTTCAAGCACTACGTCAACCTGTTCCAGAACAACAATTTCTCGACCTATCTTCTCAACTCGATCCTGGCCTCGGCCGGCTCGGCCGTGATCTCGGTGGTGCTCGGGTCGATGTGTGCCTACTCGCTCTCGCGGATCGAGTTCCGCGGCAAGAAGGACCTCTTTTTCTGGATCATCAGCACCCGCATGGCGCCGGTCGTGGCGGTCATGGTGCCGCTTTATGCGATCTTCCGCGGTGCCGGGCTGATCGGCACGCTGCCCGGCTTGATCCTCGCCTACACCACCTTCAACCTGCCGTTCGCGATCTGGATGCTCAAGGGCTTCTTCGACAACGTGCCCTACGCCATCGAGGAAGCGCAGATGTGCGACGGGGCTTCCCGGTTCCAGGCGTTTCTCTCGATCCTGCCGCTGGTCGCCCCGGGGATCGGTGCCTTTCTCGTGCTCTGCATCCTGTTTGCCTGGAACGACTTCCTCTTCGCCTCGATCATCGGTTCGGGCGGCGCCAAGACGCTGCCGGTGGCCACCAAGGAACTGGTCCAGCCGCAGAACATCCAATGGGGCAGCATCATGGCGGCGGGCGTCGTCACCACCCTGCCGATGATGTTCCTGGGCCTCTTGATCCGCCGCTACCTCGTCGCCGGCCTGACCATGGGCGCCGTCAAGGAATAGCCGGCAGGCTGGAGGAAAGAACCAACAGCGCAACAGGGACGCCGATGGCATCCGTAACGATCGACCACGTCTGGAAGTATTACGGCGAGACCGAGGCGGTCAAAGACCTCAACCTCGACTGTGCCGACGGCGAGTTTCTCTGTGTCCTCGGGCCTTCGGGCTGCGGCAAGTCGTCGACGCTCAGGATGCTCGCCGGGCTCGAGCACATCTCGGCCGGCGACATCCGCTTCGGGCCGCGGCGGATCAACGAGCTGCCGCCCAAGGACCGCGACATCGCCATGGTGTTCGAGAACTACGCCCTCTACCCGCACAAGACGGTCAGGGACAACATCGCCAATTCGCTCCGCCTGCGCGGCATGGGCCGCGCCGACATCGACCGCCGGGTCAAGAAGGCCGCCGAGCTGCTGCAGATCGGCCAGCTGCTCGAGCGCAAGCCGCAGGAGCTCTCCGGCGGGCAGAAGCAGCGGGTCGCCATCGGCCGGGCGATCGTCCGCGAACCGCAGCTCTTCCTCTTCGACGAGCCCATTGCCCATCTCGACGCCAAGCTCCGGGCGCACATGCGCGGCGAGCTCAAGATCATGCAGCGCGAGCTGGGTACGACGATGATCTACGTCACCCACGACCAGCTCGAGGCGCTCTCGATGGCCGACCGCATCGCGGTGATGCACGAGGGCGTGCTGCAGCAGTTCGGCACGCCGCAGGAGATCTACGACCACCCGGTCAACGAGTGGGTGGCGGGCTTCGTCGGCGAGCCGCCGATGAACGTCGTCGACTGCCGGATCGAGGAGCGGGAAGAGCGGCTGCACATCGTCCATCCAGGCTTCGCCCTGCCGGTGACCCCGGCCCAGGACGCGATCCTGCGCGAGCGGACGGAGCGAGCGGCGGTCAAGATGGGCATCCGCCCCGACCAGATCGCCGTCAGCCTCGAGCCCGGGGCCGGCACCATCCCGGCCGAGGTCATGGTGACCGAGCCGCTAGGTGGCGACATGCTGGTCGACACCAGCATCGGCGAGCAGAAGTTCATCATCAAGACCCGGCCCGATTTCGCCGGGCGGCGGGGCGATGCCTGCCACGTCACCTTCGATACCGGCCGCTGGCACGTCTTCGCCGGCGACACCGGGATCGCCTATTTTTGAGCCGGCGGCGGTGGCAGCTTGCCGAGGCCACCGTCAGCTAATAACCTTTGGTTGGAGACGTTGACGACCGTGATGCGTCCAGAGGCAGCCGAGACGAGTTGCCCGGTCAGGGAACAGGGAGGTCGACCATGCGGGCTTTGCGCTTTCACGCGGCCAAGGAGCTGCGGCTCGAGGAGATCGATGCACCGCCGAAGCGGCCGGCCGCCGGTCAGGTGGTCATCCGCAACCGCTATGTCGGCATCTGCGGCACCGATCTGCACGAGTACAGCTATGGGCCGATCTTCATCCCGACCGAGCCGCATCCGTTCACGCACGCCACTGCCCCGCAGGTATTGGGCCACGAGTTCGGCGGCGTGGTCGAGGCGGTCGGCGACGGCGTGACCTCGGTCAAGCCCGGCGATCGGGTCTCGGTGCAGCCCTTGGTGATGCCCAGGGCCGGCGACTATTACGCGGACCGTGGGCTCTTTCACCTCTCGAACAGTATCGCCGTGGTCGGCCTGAGCTGGCACTCGGGCGGCATGGCCGAGCTTTCGATGGTCAACGATTACAACGTCTTTCCGATCCCAGATGCGATGACGGACGAGGAGGCGGCCCTGGTCGAGCCGACCGCCGTTGCCGTCTATGCCTGCGATCGCGGCCGGGTCGCCGCCGGCAACAGCGTGCTGGTCACCGGTGCCGGGCCGATCGGCAGCTTGGTGCTCCTGGCGGCCAAGGCGGCCGGGGCGGCGCAACTTTTCGTCTCGGATGTCAACGACGCGCGGCTGCAGTTGGCCAAGTCGATCCTGCCGGAGGTCACGACGATCAATCCCACAACGGAGACGGTCGGCGACGTGGTGCGCGCCGCGACCGAGGGCCGGGTCGGCTCTGACGTCGCGATCGAGTGCGTCGGCAACGAGCAAGCCTTGAAGGACTGCCTCGATGCGGTCAGGAAGCAGGGCGTGGTGGTGCAGACCGGGCTGCACCCGCACCCGGCCCCGCTCGACTGGTTCCAGGTGACGTTCAAGGATGTCGAGATCAGGGGATCCTGGTGCTATCCGACCTATCTCTGGCCGCGCACCATGCGCCTGATCGCCACCGGCCAGCTGCCGGCGAAGCAAATCGTGACCAAGCGGATCGGGCTCGACGAGGCGGTGCCGGCCGGGTTCGAGGCGCTGCTCGACCCGGGCGGCACGCAACTGAAGATCCTGATCGACTTGTCGCGGTGAGGGACGGCGCTATAAAGATGATCAGTGACGGAACAGATGTGCGGCGAGGCCTTCGCCGCCGCCTGTGCCGGGAAGAAGAACCAGGGAGGCAGCCAGCGCGCGCCACGGTCGATAGGCGCGCCCGCGCGGGCTCCCGCCATGCCACCGGGCACCACAATCGGGAGGTCGACCATGCAATTGAGCCGTGAAGATCTGCTTCAGGCCTATCAGAAGATGCGGATGATCCGCGAGTTCGAGGATGCGGTGCACGAAGAGTTCTCGGCCGGCAACATCCCGGGCTTCGTTCATCTCTACGCCGGCGAGGAGGCGTCGGGCGTCGGTGTGTGCATGCATCTCGACGATCGCGACGCGATTGCGTCCACCCATCGCGGCCACGGCCACTGCATCGCCAAGAACTGCGACGAGCGTGGCATGATGTTCGAGATCTTCGGCCGCAAGGACGGCCTGTGCGGCGGCAAGGGTGGCTCGATGCACATCGCCGACCTGTCTAAGGGGATGATGGGGGCCAACGGCATCGTCGGCGGCGGCCCGCCCTTGATCTGCGGTGCCGCGCTCTCTGCCAAATATCTGAAGACCGGCGGCGTCGCCGTCGCCTTCGTCGGCGACGGGGCGTCGAACCAGGGCACCACCTTCGAGAGCTACAATCTCGCCAAGGTCTGGAACCTGCCGGCGATCTTCGTCGTCGAGGACAATGGCTACGCCGAATCGACAGCGTCCGCGTGGTCGGTCGCCGGCTCCCAGGTCGACCGTGCGAAGGGCTTCGGCATGCCGGCCTACGAGGTCGACGGCCACGACTTCTTCGCCGTCTGGGAGGCCGCGCGCGAGGCCATCGAGCGGGCCAGGAACGACGGCGGCCCGTCGCTGATCCACGTCCGCCTCAACCGCTACTACGGCCACTTCGAAGGCGATGCGATCAGCTACAAGGCGCAAGGCGAGATCGAGAAGGTCAAGGCCGAGAAGGACGCCTTGATGCTGTTCCGCAACCGCGTCACCGAGGCCGGGCTGCTCGATGGTGCCGCCATGGACGAGGTCGACAAGGCGTGCCGTGACCGCATCCAGCAGGTGCTGGCCGAAGCCAAGGCCGGCGCCATGCCGACCGAGGCCGACCTCCTTACCGACGTCTACACCTCCGCCTACTGAGGCCCTCAACCTGGGAACGCCACGATGCCGAAAAAGACCTATCGTCAAGCGATCAACGAGGCGCTGCGTCAGGAGATGGAGCGCGACCACCGGGTGGTCCTCATGGGCGAGGACGTCGCCGGCGGCATGGGGGCCCCGGGCGAACAGGATGCCTGGGGCGGGCCTTTGGGGGTCACCAAGGGGATCATGCCGGTCTTCACCCGTGACCGGGTGCTCGATACACCGATCACCGAGAGTGCCTTCATCGGGGCCGCCGCGGGTGCTGCCGCCACCGGCTTGCGCCCGGTGGCAGAACTCATGTTCGTCGACTTCATGGGCGTCTGCTTCGATCAGATCTTCAACCAGGCCGCCAAGTTCAAGTACATGTTCGGCGGCAAGGCAGTGGTCCCCTTGACCATCCGCACCATGTACGGCGCCGGCTTTCGGGCGGCCTCGCAGCACAGCCAGTGCCTCTACCCGCTATTCACCCACATCCCGGGGCTCAAGGTGGTGCTGCCGTCCAACGCCTACGAGGCCAAGGGTCTCCTGGCCTCGGCGATCCGCGACGACGATCCGGTGATCTTCTTCGAACACAAGGCGATGTACGACGAAGAAATGGACGTCCCGGACGAGGCCTACACCATCCCGTTCGGCGAGGCGAATGTCACCCGCGAGGGCGACGACGTCACCATCGTCGCTTTCGGGCGGATGGTGAACGTCGCCAACGAGGCCGCCGCCAACCTCGAGAAGGCGGGCATCTCCTGCACCGTCGTTGACCCCCGGACCACCTCGCCGCTCGACCGGGACACCATCCTCGAGACTTGCGAGGAGACCGGCCGCGTGGTCGTGGTCGACGAGGCGCACCCGCGCTGCAACATGGCGACCGACATCGCCGCCCTCTGCGCGCAGGAGATCTTCGGGGCGCTCAAGGCCCCGGTGAAGATGGTCACCGGCCACCACTGTCCGGTGCCGTTCTCGCCGGCGCTCGAAGACCTCTACATCCCGTCCGCGGCGAAGATCGAGGCGGCGGTCAAGGAGGTCATGGCCGCCGGCCAGGCGCAAGCCGCCGAATAGCCGTAAACCAGAACGAAGACGGCGGCGCCCTGCCGCGGGCGCCGCCGCAGCTTTTTCAGTGGACAGGGAACGCCGTCACCATGAGCGACAGCATCGAGATGATCGTCATGCCCAAATGGGGTCTGGCCATGCAGGAAGGCATGGTCGCCAAATGGCACGTCGCCGAGGGCGACACGATCGCGAAGGGCCAGGAGATCGTCGACATCGAGACCTCGAAGATCGCCAATGTCTTCGAGAGCCCGATCGACGGCACCCTGCGCAAGATCGTGGTCGGCGAGGGCGAGACGGTGCCGGTCGCCTACCTGATCGCCGCCGTGGCCCCCGCCACGGTGAGCGACGCCGACGTCGAGGCGTTCGTCGGCGACTTCAAGGCCAATTTCGTCGTCGAGGACGCCGGGGCCGGCGGCCCCGAGCCCGACACCGTCGAGACCGGCTCCGGGCGAATCAACTACCTCGCCATGGGCGATGCGGCGGGCGAGCCGATCATCTTCATCCACGGCTTCGGCGGTGATCTGAACAACTGGATGTTCAACCAGGAAGAGTTCAGCTCGAGCCATGCCACCTACGCCATCGACCTGCCCGGCCACGGCGGCTCGACCAAGGAGGTCGGCGACGGCGACGCGGCGAGCCTCGCCGCCGCGATCCTCGCCTTCATGGACGCCAAGGACATTCGCCGGGCGCATCTGGTCGGCCACTCGCTCGGCGGTGGTCTGGCCCTGGCCCTGGCCCTCGACCATCCCGAGCGCGTCGCGAGCGTGACCGCGATCGCCCCAGCCGGCATCGGGCCGGACATCAACATGACGTATATCGACGGCTTCATCGCCGAGAAGCGGGCGAAGAAGCTGCGCCCGATGCTGGAAATGCTGGTTGCCAACCCGGAATTGATCTCCAAGGACATGGTCGAGGACGTCCTCAAGTTCAAACGGCTCGACGGGGTCGACCAGGCGCTGGCCCGCCTGCGCGACGGCTGCTTTGCCGCTGGCCAGCAAAAGCTGACTTTGCGCGATCGACTGGACGCGCTTAGGCTGCCGGTAGAGGTCGTCGTCGGCGGCAAGGACCGGATCCTTGCCGCAAGCCACGCGGACGGCCTGCCAACTGGCATCAAGGTGACGCGGTTTCCGGATGCCGGCCACATGCCCCACATGGAGAAGGCCGCCGAGGTCAATGCGCTCATCAGGTCGCTCGTCAGCTGACGGTCCGGCGCGCCGCGCCTGCCGCCCGGCGCCAGTGTGCCTGGTGCTCGCCGGCCTGCTCGCCATGGGTGCGGCTGGCGACGCAGCCGGCGACGAAGTGCCGGCCACGGCGATGGGCGAATGCCTGGCGACCGTCGGCGAGGGCGACGCCATCGGCCGTTGCCTCGAAGCGATGGAGGCGCGGGTGGCCGAGGCGCTGCAACGCACCGCTGACCGCGCCGCCGCCTATTTCGCCGATCTCGACACGATCACCGGCGGCGAACGGGCGAGCCTCACGCTGGCGCACGGCCACGCGGCGTTCGCCCTCTACCGCGATCTGGACTGCCAGCTGGTCGAGGTCGCGCACGGGGTCGGTCGTGCGGCGGCTGATCATCGCCGGGCCTGCCGGATCGACCACGACCGGGCCCGGATCGCCAAGCTTGCCGCTCTCCTGCCCGCGGCAGCGGCGACGGAGGCGAGCGACGCGCCAGCGGCGCAACCCGGCGCGGCAATGATGCTTGGGAGCGCCTGGCGGGTGGTGGCGATCGACGGCGAGCCGCTTGCCGACGGCGTCGAGATCACCCTCGAGGTCGACGAAACTGGCGGCTTTGCCGGCCAGGGCGGCTGCAATCGCTATTTCGGCACCGCCGAGATCACCGCCGAGCGGGTCGCCTTCGGCCGGCCGGCAGCGACCCGGATGGCCTGCCCGGAACCGGCTATGGGCGAGGAGCAGCGCTACTTCGCGGCACTCGAGGCCGTGGCGGTCTGGCAGCTCGAAGGTGAGCGCCTCGGCCTCGCCGACGAGCATGGCACGGTGCGCGTCAGCCTCGAGCCGAAGGCTGGCTGAGCGGCATCGAGCGCTGGCCCGCCCGCCGGCCATTGTCGCGGCGCACCGCGGCCATCGGGACTTTCTCGGCAGCCGGCTTGGCACTCGACCCGTTCGCCGCGCGTGATACATCCTAGTTGAGTGCGACCACTTTGGCGGTCGAACGCGAACCGTTTGTTCAAGCTCCGAGGGAGGATCACGCATGGCCGTAACGACACCCGACGCCGAGCTCGGCCGCTCCGCCATCCCGTTCAGCCTGCCGAGCACCACCGGCGAGACCGTCACGCTCGAAACGGCGCGTGGCGCCAAGGGGCTGCTCATCGTCTTCATGTGCAACCACTGCCCCTACGTGAAGGCGGTCATCGACCGGCTGATCCGCGATGCCAAGGATCTCAAGGCCTTGGGCATCAACACGGCAGCGATCTCGGCCAACGACGTCGTCAATTATCCCGAGGACAGCTTCGACAAGATGAAGGCCTGGGCCGAGGTGAAGCAGTTCCCCTTCCCCTACCTCTTCGACGAGAGCCAGGAAGTGGCCAGGGCCTATGGCGCGGTCTGCACGCCCGACTTCTTCGGCTACAACGCCAACCTCGAGCTGCAGTATCGCGGCCGGCTCGATGAATCGAAGAAGGACACCGCCCCGGACGGTGCGAAGCGTGAGCTCTACGAGGCGATGAAGGAAATCGCCGAGACCGGCAAGACCAGCATCCCGCAGATCCCGTCGATGGGCTGCTCGATCAAATGGAAGGCCGCCTGACGGATGAAGAGGAGAAACGCAGGGAAGATGATCGTCCCCGCACCCCACCAAAAGGTCGGGGGCAAAAATTTCGAGGGCCAAATATTCAAAGAGTTGGGGGGGAAATCATTTCCCCCGCATTCTTTCTGACATGGCTTTTGCCGATCTCCGCAGCTTCATCGCGCATCTCGAATCGCGACGGCGCCTGGCTCGAGTGAGAGAACCGGTCTCACCCGTCCTGGAAATGACCGAGATTCAGACCCGGCTCCTGGCCGAAAAGGGTCCGGCCGTGCTGTTCGAGACGGTCGAGGGCTCGTCGATGCCGGTGCTCGTCAACCTCTTCGGCACGGTCGAGCGGGTCGCCTGGGGGATCGGCCGCGAGCCGCACGAACTGAAGGCGGTGGGTGAGATGCTGGCCTTCTTTCGCCAGCCGCAGCCGCCCGAAAGCTTCAAGGACGCGCTGGAGCTGGCGCCACTGATGAAGATCGCACTCGCGATGCGGCCGAAATCGGTGAGCCGGGCGGCCTGCCAGGAGGTGGTGCTACGCGGCAGCGACATCGACCTCGGCCGGCTGCCGGTCCAGACCTGCTGGCCCGGCGAGCCGGCTCCCCTGATCACCTGGCCGCTCGTCGTCACCAAGGGCCCGACCGCGGCGCGGGAGGACAAGTTCAACCTCGGCATCTACCGCATGCAGGTGCTGGAGCGCGACAAGACCATCATGCGCTGGCTCAAACACCGAGGCGGCGCCCAACAGCATCGGCGCTGGAAAGCGGAGAAGCGCGAGCCCCTGCCGGCGGCAGCGGTGCTCGGCGCCGATCCGGGCACGACCATCGCGGCGGTGACGCCGGTTCCCGACACCATGTCGGAGTACCAGTTCGCCGGACTCCTGCGCGGCGAGCGGGTCGAACTCGTCGACTGCGTCACCCAGCCCTTGAAGGTACCGGCCACGGCCGAGATCGTCATCGAGGGCGAGGTCAGCCTCGACGAGACCGCCGACGAGGGGCCTTATGGCGACCATACCGGCTACTACAACTCGGTCGAGCCCTTCCCCACCTTCAAGGTCACGGCGATCACCATGCGCCGTGAGCCGATCTACCTCTCGACCTTCACCGGCCGGCCACCCGACGAGCCCTCGGTGCTGGGCGAGGCCTTGAACGACGTCTTCCTGCCGCTCTTCCGGCAGCAGTTCCCCGAGGTGGTCGATTTCTGGCTGCCGCCCGAGGGCTGCTCGTACCGGGTGGCGGTGGTGTCGATCAAAAAGGCCTATCCCGGTCACGCCAAGCGGGTCATGATGGGGGTCTGGTCCTATCTCCGGCAGTTCATGTACACCAAGTTCGTGATCATCGTGGACGACGACATCGACGCGCGCTCCTGGGACGACGTCATCTGGGCGATCTCCACCCGGGTCGATCCCGGCCGCGACCTCACCGTGATCGAAGGCACGCCGATCGACTATCTCGACTTCGCGTCCCCAGAATCGGGGTTGGGTGGCAAGCTCGGCATCGACGCCACCGACAAATGGCCGCCCGAGACGCACCGCGAATGGGGGCAGAAGATCAAGATGGCCGACGAGATCGTCGAGAAGGTGACAGCCAAATGGAGCCGCCTGGGCCTGCCCGGCAGCGGCAAGCCGATCTGGTGATGCTGGATCTCGCTGCCGTCAAGCCGCTGGTTCGCCAGGCGGTGCTCGATGCAGGTGCCATCGCGATGGCCGCCTTCGGCCGCGGCGGCCGGGCGTGGGAGAAGGCGCCGGGGCAGGTCCTGACCGAGACCGACCTTGCCGTCGACAACGCCTTGCGCCACAGCCTGGGTGCCATCCTGAAGAGCGCGGCCTGGCTCTCCGAGGAGACCGCCGATGACGGGCTCAGGCTCGAGCGGCCGCACGTCTGGGTGGTCGACCCGATCGACGGGACGCGCAGCTTCGCCAAGGGCCTGCCCGAGTTCACCATCTCGGTGGCCCTGGTCGAAGGCGACCGCCCGGTCCTCGCCTGCCTGTTGAACCCGGCCACAGGCGAGTGCTTCGAGGCCCGGGCCGGCGGTGGTGCCACCTTGAACGAGCGTCCGCTGGCCATGGCCGAGCCGGCCATGCCCGAGCGGGCACGCATCGTCTTGAGCTCGAGCGAGCGTCGGCTGCGCGACTTCGACACCTTCTTTCCACAGGCCAGGGTCAGCACCATCGGCTCGCTCGCCTATAAAATGGCGCTGGTCGCGAGCGGTCGGTTCGACGCCTATTTCTCCTGGCGCAGCAGCCAGGACTGGGACATCGCCGCCGCCCTCCTGATCCTCGAGGAGGCCGGTGGCCGGGCCACCGACCAGAGTGGGGGTGCCCTCGTTCTCAACCGAAAGGAGCTGCGCCACCGTGGCATGATCGCCGCGAGCCCGAAACTGCACGCGCATCTGGCCGGGTTGTCGCGGCGGCATCTCGCGGCCGTCGATCCCGGCTTGCCGGCCGTGGCCGCACCGCGATAAGCCCGCCCGGCGAGCCGCACCGTCGTGCCGCAACCAGCAACCAGGCAGGGACCCGAGATGCACATCCTTCCGGCCGATGTCCTCGAGCGACTGGCCTGCGCGACGATGGCCGCACTCGGCTCGACCGACGAGGAGGCGGGCATCGTCGCCCGGCACCTGGTGCTGGCCAACCTTTCCGGCCACGACAGCCACGGTGTCGGCATGCTGCCGGACTATGTGCGCCTGGCCGGGGAAGGCCTCCTGGTCCCCAATCAGACGCTCGAGACGCTGGTCGATTTCGGTTCCCTGCTGCTGTTCGACGCCCGCCGGGGGGCCGGGCAGCGAATGATCCGGGAGGCGAGCGCCGCCGCCATCGAGCGCGCCCGCAGCCAGGGTGCCTGTGTCTTCGGGGTAAGGAACGCGAGCCATATCGGCCGGGTCGGCGACTATGCCGAACAGTGTGCCGCAGCCGGCATGACCGGCATCTTCTTCGTCAACGTCGCCGACCACGCGGCCTTTCAGGCACCCTATGGCTGCAGCGATGCCAGGCTCGGCACCAACCCCTTCGCCGCCGCCATTCCGGGTGCCGATGGTCCCGCCGCCCTGCTCGACATGGCGACCAGCACCATCGCCTTCGGCAAGGCCAGGGTCGCCCGCAACAAGGGGGTGCCGGTGCCGTCGGAGAGCATCATCGACGAGGCGGGCCGGGTCACCACCGATCCCACGGCCCTGGTCGACGAGAAGAAGGGTGCCTTGAAGGCCTTCGGCCAGCACAAGGGCTCCGGCCTCGCCATCTTCTGCGAGCTCTTCGGCGGCGCCTTGACCGGCGGGCAGACCATCCAGCCCGGACACCCGATCAAGGGCGGCATCCTCAACAGCGTGCTCGGCATCGTCATCGACAGCGGCCGGCTGGGCGACCGGACGGCCATCGGCCGTGAGGTCGAGGCGGTCAAGGACTGGATCAAGGCGTCAAGGCCCGCCCCCGGCATCGACAAGGTGCGCATCCCGGGCGAGCCGGAACTCGAACATCGGGCGGCGCGTGGGGCGTCGGGCATCCCGCTCGACGCCAAGAGCCTCGACGACATCCTGGCGGCAGCCGCCGGCGCCGGCGTCGCCGCTCCACTGCTCGACGAAGTGCGGGGAGCCCTCGCCGGATGACGGAGCAGGTCGAGGCGGTCGTCGTCGGCGGCGGGGTCGTCGGGCTCGCCGCGGCAAGGGCGTTGGCCCAGGCCGGGCGCGAGGTGATCCTGCTCGAGCGCCACGCGCTGATCGGCAGCGAGACCAGCTCGCGCAACAGCGAGGTGATCCACGCCGGCATCTACTATCCGACGGGCAGCCTGAAGGCGAAGCTCTGCGTCGCCGGCAAGTGGTGGCTCTACGACTACTGCGCGGCGCGCGGCATCCCGCACGAGCGCTGCGGCAAGCTGATCGTCGCGACCAGCGAGGCGCAGCTGCCCGAACTCGAGCGCATTCGGAAGAAGGCCGCCGAGAACGGCGTCGACGACCTCGAGCTCTGGGACCCCGCCCGCGCCAAGGAACTCGAGCCCGAGCTCGCCTGCACCGGGGCGCTGTGGTCGCCGTCCACCGGGATCATCGACAGCCACGCCCTGATGCTCGCCTACCAGGGCGACCTCGAGGATGCCGGCGGCATGATCGCCTTCAACGCCGCCCTCGAGCGCGCCGCAGTCACGCCTGAGGGCTTCAGGCTGCAGGTCGGCGGCGAGGCGCCCATGGATGTCGAATGCCGCATCCTGGTCAACAGCGCCGGCCTCGACGCCCCATTGCTCGCCCGCAAGATCGAGGGCTACGACCACGCCCTTGCGCCCACCGCGCACTACTGCAAGGGCAGCTACTACACCCTTCCGGGCAAGAGCCCCTTCGCCCGGCTCATCTACCCGGTCCCCGAGGAGGCCGGGCTCGGTGTGCACGTCACCATCGACATGGGCGGGCAATGCCGGTTCGGCCCGGACATCGAATGGGTGGACGCCATCGACTACGACGTCGATCCGCGGCGCGCCGACGTCTTCTACTCGGCCGTGCGCAAGTACTGGCCGGCCTTGAAGGACAACGCCCTCGAGCCCGGCTATGCCGGGGTGCGCCCAAAACTGGGGCCGGCGGGCGGCATCAACACCGACTTCGTCATCCAGGGCCCGGCGGTGCACGGCATCCCCGGCCTCGTCCACCTCTACGGCATCGAAAGCCCAGGGCTCACGGCATCGGCCGCGATCGGCGACGCGGTGGTGATGGTGCTCGACGGCGACTGAGTCCGGCCGCAACCGTCGTCGAGCGGCGCCTGCCAATCCTGCCGGCCATGCAGCACACGGACGATCAGCACGTGGTCGACCTCGACCCGATAGACGACAAGATGTGCGGCGTGGCGGTGAATGCGTACCGGCGGTTCGAAGACCGCCCGCTCGACCCCGAGACGAGGGACCGTGCCAATCAGTTCGAAGCAAGCGGCGAGCCCCGCATGACAGGCCTCAGCCTGAGCGATGCCGAATTGCGCGGCACCCCAGAGCTAGATGTCGATCAGGTCTTCATCGGCCTTCCGGGTCTCGCGGATGCGCATCCGTCCCTGCCCTGGCGCGAGCTTCCCGCAAGACGTCCCCCATGGACCGGTCGCTGACGCAGCTGGCAAGGCCCTCGCTAATCAGCGCCGGCAGCTCGGCACGCGCCGCCACGCGCTCTTGGTTGCGACGAATGAGATCCCGCACATAGTCGCTGACATTACTGAAGCGCCCGTCGACAGTACGGCTTTCGGCCCACTGCTTCATGGCGTTCGGAAGCGAGATGTTCATCGAAGCCATGACGTTGACCCCAACGACAATCGCAATCTTGTGCCCGATGGGTTGAGACCAATGGCAAAGTTTGTCAAGCTCTGCCCGCGAGATTTGACACATCCGGCCCGTTGGTCGACCCTAACACTCAATCATGTCACGCCAAACCAGGTCCCATGGTGACATTCACGGGAGACTTTCGATGTCGATCACCTTCTGGCGCCGCACCTTGCTCGCCTCGGCCTTGGCCGGGCTCCTCGCCTCGCCCTTGGCCTTGCCTGAGGCTTCGGCCCAGGTGCCGCCGGATGTGCTGGTGGTGGGCCAGGTCGCCGAGCCCGCGACCATGGATCCGCACGTCGCGACCGCGGTCAACGATTTCCGCATCCTGGTCAACATCTATGACGGGTTGGTGCGCTACAAGTCCGGGACGCTGGAGGTCGAGCCCGCACTCGCCGAGAGCTGGGAGATCAGCGAGGACGGCACCGTCTACACCTTCGACCTCCGCGAGGACGTGACCTTCCACGACAACACGCAATTCAACGCGGACGCGGTCAAGTTCAACTTCGACCGAATGCTGAACGAGGATCACCCGTTCTACGACACCGGCCCCTTCCCGCTGTCGTTCTTCTTCAGTGCCATCGAGGAGACCGAGGTGGTGGACCCGTTCACCGTCCGCTTCCACCTGAACGAGCCCTATGCGCCGTTCCTCTCGAACCTCGCCTACCCGACCGGGCTGATCGTCTCGCCGACCGCCGTCGAGACCTACGGGGCCGACTACGCGCGCAATCCGGCCGGCACCGGGCCGTTCGCCTTCAGGGTCTGGGAGTCCAACCGGCAGGTGGCGCTCGAGCGCAACCCGGTCTACTGGGACGGCTCGCCGCCCTTGGCCGGCGTCGTCTTCCGGCCGATCACCGACGCCAATGCCCGCGTCTCCGAGATGCTGTCGGGCGGCATCGATCTGATGGTCGAGGTGCCACCGGACAACGTGGCGACCTTCGCCGCGGACCCGGATTTCATCCTGCACGAGCAGGCCGGGCCGCATCTCTGGTTCTTGATCCTCAACACCAAGGAGCCGCCCTTCGACGACGTGCGGATGCGCCAGGCGGTGAACTACGCGATCGACAAGGAGAGCCTGGTCACCAACGTCTTGCAGGGCACGGCCACTGTCGCGGTGGGGCCGACGCCCGAGGCCTTCGCCTGGGCCTATAACGAGGATCTGGAGCCTTATCCTTATGATCCCGAGCGCGCCAAGGCGCTGATCGACGAGGCGGGCTACGCGGATGGTGCCGAGACCGTCTTCTATGTCACCGAGGGTGGCTCCGGCATGCTTGACCCCGTACCCATGGGCACGGCCATCCAGGCCGATCTCGCGGCCGTCGGCATCGACGCCCGGATCGAGACCTACGAGTGGAACACCTTCCTCAACCAGGTCAATCCCGGGCTCGAGGGCAAGGCCGGGATGGCGCAGATGGCCTGGATGACCAACGATCCGGACACCCTGCCCTTCCTCGCACTCCGCACCGAGGCGATGCCGGAGAACGGCGGCTTCAATTCGGGCTACTATTCGAACCCCGAGGTCGATGCACTCCTCGAGCAGGCGCGCCGTGCTACCGACCAGGAGGAGCGCGCGCGGCTCTACAAGGAAATGCAGGTGATCGTCCAGGAAGAGGCGCCCTGGGCCTTCGTCGCCAATTGGCAGCAGAACGCGGTGACCACCGCCAATGTCGAGAACTTCCAGCTAGAGCCCTCCTTCCTCTTGATCCTGAAAGACGTCGAAAAGAACTAAGGGCCAAGAACCAGCATGCTGGGCTACGCGCTGCGGCGCCTGGCGCTCACCGTCCCCGTCCTCTTCGGGATTTCGGTGATCGTCTTCTTGGTGATCTCGCTCATTCCGGGCGACCCGGCGACGGCGATCCTCGGGGCGTTCGCGACCCCTGAGAATGTCGAGCGGGTCCGCCGGGAGCTCGGCCTCGACCAGCCCTTGCCGCTGCAATACGCGACCTGGCTGCAAGGCGTCCTGAAAGGCGATCTCGGCCGCTCCTATTCCTTGAACCGGCCGGTCGCCGACGAGGTGCTGGAGCGCTTCGGCCCGACCCTGATCCTCGCCGGGGCCGCCCTTTTCCTTTGCACCATCTTCGGCCTTGCGGCCGGCGTCGTCTCGGCCGTGCGCCAGTATGGCTGGGCCGACAAGATCATCACGCTCGCCGTGCTCGTCGGCATCTCCACACCTTCTTTCTTCCTCGGCATCATGCTGATCTTGTGGTTCTCGGTCGGGCTCGGCTGGTTTCCCACGGGCGGCATGTATTCCCTCTTCGGCGACGGCGGCCTTCGCGACCTCCTCTGGCACCTCACCCTGCCGGCCACGGCACTCGCCGTGGTCGCCACCGGCGTCGTCGCCCGGCTCACCCGGGCCAACATGCTCGAAGTCTTGCGCCAGGACTATGTGCGGACGGCCCGGGCCAAGGGCCTGCGCGAGGGTCGGGTGATCTTTCGCCACGCCTTTTTGAACGCTCTCGTCAACATCGTGCCGATCATCGGCATCCAGGCGGGCTTCGTGCTGGGCGGCGCGGTCTATATCGAATCGGTGTTCCAGTGGCCCGGGATCGGCCGGATGCTGGTGACCGCCATCTCGACCCGCGACCTTCTCCTGGTCCAGGGCGGTGTTCTCGTGGTGGCGGCGAGCTTCGTGCTGATCAATCTCGTCACCGACCTGATCCAGGTCGCCCTCGACCCTCGCTTGCGGCGTGGCTGATGGCTGTCCAGACCGACCAAGCGACCGAAGAGCGGACGGAGCCCCTGCCACCACGCGGCACCACCGCCTGGGGCCGGCTGAAGCGCAACAGCCTCGCCGTCGTCGGCCTCGCCATCGTCGTCGTGATCGTCGCCATCGCGCTTGCCGCCCCCATCCTGCCCTTGGCCGACCCCAACATCACCGCCCCCGCCGACCGCCTGCAGCCGCCCTTCAGCGAAGGGGCCTGGCTCGGCACCGACCAGCTCGGCCGCGACATGCTCTCGCGGCTCGTCTGGGGGGCCAGGGTGAGCATCGCGGTCGGCGTCGCCGCCACGCTCGTTGCGGCCCTGATCGGCAGCACCATCGGCCTCGTCGCCGCCTATTTCGGCCGGATCACCGACAACGTGCTGATGCGCGGCGTCGACATGCTGATGGCCTTTCCCTACCTCCTCCTGGCGCTCGCCATCGTCGCCGCCCTCGGCCCCGGGCTGATGAACGCGCTCCTGGCGATCGCGGTCGTCAACATCCCGTTCTTCGCCCGCTCCGTCAGGGGCGCCACGCTCGGCCTCGTCAATCGCGAGTTCATCGAGGCGGCCCGGCTTTCCGGCTTCTCCGACCGCCGGATCATCCTCTCCGAGCTCCTGCCCAACGTCCTGCCGGTCATCGTCATCACCATGTCCACGACGGTGGGCTGGATGATCCTCGAGACCGCCGGGCTGTCGTTCCTGGGCCTGGGTGCCCAGCCGCCGCAGGCCGATCTCGGCTCGATGCTCGGCGACGGCCGCGGGCTCGTCATGACGGCACCGCACGTCTCGGTGGTGCCGGGCGTGCTGATCCTGGTCCTGGTGATCGGCATCAACCTCCTGGGCGACGGGCTCCGCGACGTGCTCGACCCGAGGCTCAAGTCGGGTGCCCTGTCCCGCCCTGTGGCCCGGACCGAGGTAGCACCGGGGCCACCATCGGGTGCCGGGGATCGGGGGGCGCTGCTCGAGGTCAGCGGGCTCGAGACCGAGTTTCGCGTCGGCCGGCGCGTCTTGAAGGCCGTGGGCGGCGTCGACTTCACGCTGCAGCCGGGCGAGAGCCTCGGCATCGTCGGCGAAAGCGGTTCCGGCAAGTCGGTCACCGCCCTTTCGATCCTCGGCCTCGTGCCCACCCCGCCCGGGATCATCGCCAAGGGGGCCATTCGCTTCAACGGCACCGACCTCCTGCGCCTGCCCTTGAACGGCCTGCAGGACATTCGCGGCAACCGCATCGCCTACATCTTCCAGGACCCGCTCACCACGCTCAACCCGCTCATTCGGGTGGGCGTCCAGGTCGAGGAGTCGCTGATCCGCCACCAGGGCTTAGGGGGCCGGGCCGCAATGGACCAAGCGGTCGAGCTCCTGGACGCCGTGGGCCTGCCCGAGCCCAGGACCAAGGCCAAAGCCTTTCCGCACGAACTCTCGGGCGGGCAGCGCCAGCGCGTCGTCATCGCCATGGCACTCGCCAACCGCCCGGAGCTGATCATCGCCGACGAGCCGACCACGGCCTTGGACGTCACCACCCAGGCCAAGGTGCTCGACCTCCTGAACGACCTGCGCCGGCAGTCGGGGGCGGCGCTCATCTTCATCACCCACGATCTCGGCGTCGTCTCGGAGCTCTGCGAGCGCGTGCTCGTCATGTATGCAGGCCGGGTCGTCGAGAGCGGCCCCGTCGCCGAAGTGTTCGACGCCCCCCGCCATCCCTACACCGCAGCCCTCCTGCGCTGCGTGCCGGTGCTGGGCCAGCCCGAGCGCTCGCTCGCCGCCATCCCGGGCCTGCCGCCCGCGGTCGACGAGCTGCCGCGTGGCTGTGCGTTCGCCGATCGCTGCCCGCTCGTGATCGCCGACTGCCGCCGCCGCGAGATCCTGCTGGCAGGGGCCGGCGACGGCCGGCGCAGCCGCTGCATCCGCTGGCAGGATGTCGGGCCATTGGCGGGCGGCAATGGCTGAGCCGATCATCGCAGCCGAGCATCTGGTTCGGGTGTTCGGCGGTGGTCGCACCTGGTACGGGGCGAAGAAGGCCGAGCTTCGCGCGGTCGACGATGTCTCGCTCAGTGCGCAGCCCGGCACCACGCTCGGCATCGTCGGCGAGAGCGGCTGCGGCAAGTCCACACTCGCCCGCATACTCACCGGCCTGCTGCCACCGACCTCGGGCACCATCCGCCTCGAGGGCCGGCCGATCACCAGGCTCGACCGGGCAGCAAAGCGCCGCTTCCACCAGACCGTGCAGCTGGTTTTCCAGGACCCGATCTCCTCGCTCAATCCACGAAAGACGGTCCGGCAGATCCTCGAAGGCCCCCTGGAGGCCTTGACCGATCTCGACCAAACCGCCCGCCGCGAGCGGGTCGAAGCGTTAATGGACGAGGTCGGCCTCCGGCCCGAGTTCAGCGACCGCTACCCACACGAGTTTTCCGGCGGCCAGGCGCAGCGCATCGGCATCGCCCGGGCACTCGCGGTCGAGCCCCGGCTCATCGTCCTCGACGAGCCGGTCTCGGCCCTCGACGTCTCGGTCCAGGCCCAGGTCTTGAAGCTCTTCAAGGACCTGCAGGCCCGCCGCGGCCTCACCTACCTGTTCATCAGCCACGATCTCGCCGTGGTCGAGGCGCTGTCGACCGAGGTCATGGTGATGCTCGAGGGCCAGGTCGCCGAGACCGGCCCGCGGGATCAGGTCTTTCACCGGCCGCGCCACGACTATACCCGCACGCTCCTCGCCGCCGTGCCGGTGCCCGGCCGTCGCCGCGACGCCTGAGTGTGGCTTTTTCACACTTTCAGGAAGGATTGCTTGCGCCTAAGAAGGTGGGCCGCGGTTCGGGGGACGTCACACCGCGCGGTTGTTCGTCAAAACGCCAACATTCACCAAATAAGGAAACTGCCGTGACCACCCGTTCGATGCTGCTCAATCTCTTCGTGCTCGCCTTCTTGACCGTCTCGCTTGCGGCCTGCGGCGATACCTGGCGCGGGCTGAAGCAGGACACCGGCGATAACCTGGAATCCACCGGTGAGGCGATCGAGGACGCCGGCGAAGCCGTCAAGCCGGAGTAGGCCGCAGCCCGGCCGAAGCCGGGCCGAACGAGGGGCGATGGATGTCGCCGACCGTCGACATCGACCGGCTGCGTGCCGAGATGCTGGAACTCGCGCGGCTCGGCACGGTCCCCGGCCGGCCGGGCATCAACCGCCCGAGCTTCTCCGACGCCGACATGGCCGGCCGGCGCTACTTCATGGTGCGTTGCCGCGAGGCCGGCCTGTCGACCATGCTGGATCCGGTCGGCAACGTCATCGCGCGTTGGGCGGTCGGCAGCGGCCCGCCCGTGATCGCCGGCTCGCACCTCGACACCGTGCCCGATGGCGGCGTCTATGACGGAACGCTCGGCAGTTGTGCGGCGCTCGAGGCGGTGCGGGTGATGCGCGCCGCCGGCATCACGCCGGCCCGGCCGATCGAGGTGGTGGCGACGGCCGACGAGGAGGGCCGGTTCGGCGGCATGCTGGGCAGCCAGGCCTTGAGCGGCCAGATCGATCCGGCCTGGCTCGAGCACGCGACCGATGCGGACGGCGTGCGGCTCGTCGATGCCATGCGCGCCCAGGGCCTCGCCCCGGAGTGCTACGCCGAGGTCGCCCGGCCGCCGGGCAGCGTCCACGCCTTTGTCGAACTGCACATCGAGCAGGGGCCGATCCTCTCCGCGGCCGGTCTCGAGATCGGCATCGCCACCGGCGTCTCCGGCTGCTTCAACTGGACCGTGACGCTGACCGGTGTCGCCAACCACTCGGGCACCACGCCGATGCAGCACCGCCGGGACGCGTTCGCCGGCCTCGCCGCTTTCGCCAGCCGCATCCCGGCGATCGTCGCCGATGTCGGCAGCGAGCAGACCCGGCTGACCATCGGCAAGGTCGAGCTTCTGCCGAATTTTCCGCACACCATTCCGGGCAAGGCGAGCTTCTCGATCATCGGCCGCGACACCGAGGAGGCCGTGATGCGCGCCATTGCCGAGGCCTGCCGGCGCGAGCTCGAAGAAGCCGCCCGCGCGCATGGCCTCGATCTCAGCCTGCAGGAGGAGAGCTGGCTCGCACCCGTGCTCCTCGATGCGACGTTGGCCGAACGCCTCGGTGCGTTGAGCCGAGGCTGCGGCTACCGAACGACGATGATGCCCTCGGGCGCCGGCCACGATGCGCAGACCATGCAGCATCGCTGCCCCGCCGGATTGATTTTCGTGCCATCGACCGGCGGCATCAGCCACGCGCCAGATGAGCATACCCCGTGGGCCGATGTCGAGCGGGGCGCTAACCTCGTGCTCCATGCGCTGGTCGACCTCACGAGATGAGTTGCCGAGGCTCGCTCCAGCGCAGGCAGCGCGAGCGGGCGCTGCCGCCCGAACGGGCGGTCGGACCTGGTGCGGCGTCACCGGCTCCGCTCGGACCCTCATGACGAACGCTGCATGCTGCTGACCCTTCATATCCTGTTGTCGATCGCTCTCATCGGCCGCGTGATCCTCAAGCCCGGCCGCGATCCCGCGGCACGCATCGCCTGGACCGTCGTCATCCTCGTCCTCCCGGCCGTCGGTTTGATCGGCTATGTCCTGCTCGGCGAGACCAATGTCGGCCGCCGACGAGTAGCGCGCATGCACCAGGTCCTGGCGACCCTGCCGTCGCCGGATAGCCTCGTCGGCGCCGAGCCCGGCTTGCCGGAGCCGGCGATACCCGAGCTCTACCGTCCACTCTTCTGCGTCGGTTCCTCGATCAACGGCTTCGTTCCGGTCGGCGGCAACCGCGGCCGCCTGATGGAGGACTCGGACACCGCCATCGATTCGATCGTCGCCGACATCGACGCCGCCACCGACCACGTTCATCTGCTGTTCTATATCTGGCTGCCGGACCGGAACGGCAGCAAGGTGGCCGAGGCGCTCGAGCGCGCGGCAGCGCGCGGCGTTGCCTGCCGGGCCCTGGTCGACGATCTGGGCTCGCGGCATTTGCTGCGCAGCCCGCTCAGCCGGCAGATGCAGGCAGCCGGGGTCAAGCTCGCCCGCGCACTGCCGATCGGCAACCCATTGCTGCGCATGGTCATCGGCCGGATCGATCTGCGCAACCACCGCAAGATCGTCGTCATCGACGATGTCATCACCTATTGCGGCAGTCAGAACTGCGCCGATCCTGAATTCCGCATCAAGGCCAAGTATGCGCCGTGGGTCGATGCCCTGGTGCGCTTCGAGGGTCCGGTCGCCCGCCAGAACCAGTACCTCTTCGCCGCCGACTGGATGGCCCATGTCGACGAGCGAATCGACGACCTGCTGCGGCGGCCGCTGCCGCCGCCGGTCGACGGCCTCGCGGCGCAGGTGGTCGGCAGCGGGCCGACGATACGCCATTCGGCCATGCCGGAACTGTTCGGGTCGCTGATGTACAGCGCCCGCTGCGAGCTGGTCATCACCACACCCTACTACATCCCGAACGAGTCGATGCAGGAGGCGCTCTGCGCCAGTGCCCGGCGCGGTGTGGCGACCACCATCCTCTTCCCCGCCAGGAACGATAGCCCGCTCGTCGCCGCCGCAAGCCGCAGCCACTATGCCGAACTGCTCGAGGCCGGGGTCCGCGTCTTCGAGTACCAGGAAGGGCTGCTGCACACCAAATCGCTGACCCTCGACGGCGAGGTGACGCTGATTGGCTCGGCGAACATGGACCGACGCAGCTTCGACCTGAACTACGAGAACAATGTCCTGTTCTACGATCCGTTGCTGACGGGCGAGATCCGCCGGCGGCAGGACCACTACCTCACCAAGTCGCGGGCGGTCAGCCGGGCCGAGGTCGAAGCCTGGACGCTGCCGCGCAGGCTCCTGAACAACACCGTCGCCATGCTCGGCCCAATTCTCTAGGCGATCTCGTCCCATCCCAACGATCCAAGCTACGGGCAGGACTGGCGCCGGCCACGACGCCCAGAGCATGCAGCACCTCGCCCCCTCCGGCCTGATCTTCGTGCCGTCGACGGGTGGCATCAGCCACGCGCCCGAGGAGCACACGCCCTGGGTCGACGTCGAGTGTGGTGCCAACCTCCTCCTGCATGGGATCGTCGCTCTGGCCGGCTGAGGCATGGCGCCGTAGCGGTGCGGCACACTTGTCGTCGTTCTGTCATTTTGCCAGACTAGAAGCGACCGTACGACGAGGTGCGGCAAGGCTGCCGCCGCGAGAAGCAGCGACACAAGAATGGGGATGGGGATCATGACCGAGCATCGATCGAAGAGCCTGTTGACCGGCCTCACCCGTCGGCGGGTGCTGACCACCACGGCCGCTGCCGGCGTCGGCCTCGCGGCACCAGCCATCATCAGCCGCAAAGCCTTGTCGTCGTCCGGCGAGCTCAACCTCTACACCTGGTCCGACTACGTCTACCCGGAGATGATCGAATCCTTCGAGGGTGCCACCGGGATCAAGCTCAACCTCTCGACCTACGGCTCCAACGACGAGGTCCTGAACCGGCTGCGCGCCGCCGGGGGCGAGGGCTTCGACGTGGTCATGCCGTCGATCACCTACACCCCGTCCTGGGTCGAGCAGGAGCTCCTGCAGCCCCTCGACGAGAGCAGGATCAACGTCGACAAGGTGATCCCCTCGATGTGGGCGAGCTCGGCCGAGCTCGGCGGCGTGCAGGGCGGCCAGCGCTACACCTCGCCCTTCAACTGGGGTACCGAGGGTCTGGCGATCGACTCCGAGGCGGTAAAGCCGGTCTATGGCGAGCTCGGCTACGGCTCGCTCTGGACCCCCGAGATGGTCGGCAAGGTCACCGTCCGGGCGCACTCGAGCCTGCTCGGCATCGGCCTCTACCTCGATTCGATCGGCGAGGTGCCGTCCGAGCGGATGCGCATCACCTACACCGACGAGGCGGCGATGCGCGAGGTCTACGAGAAGCTCCTGGCCTTCGCCACCGAGCACAAGGACCGGGTCATCCAGTTCTGGTCGAACGCCCAGGAGACCGAGGCCGCCTTCCTGCAGAATGGTGCCGTGCTCGGCCAGACCTGGGACGGCCCGGCGATGCGCATGCAGAACGACAGCGGCGGCCGCTACACCTATCTGGCGCCGAAGGAAGGGGCGCTCACCTGGATGGACTCGATGGGTATACCCGTCGGGGCGGAGAACATCGAGCAGGCCTATGCCTGGCTCAACTGGTACTACACGCCCGAGCATGCGGCGATTCATGTCCGGCTCTCCGGCTACAATTCCTGCACCGAAGGTGCGGCCGAGCTCGCCGGCGAGGAGTATGCGGCGAACTTCGCCCGCGCCTATCCGGACAACGCCATCGAGAACCTCTGGTGGTACCCGCCGGAGCCGACCTGGTTCGTCGCCGCCCGCAACGAGTTCCGCGACCGCTTCCTCTCGGCTTGAGGACGATCGTGCCGGCCGACGCCTCGCCGTCGGCCGGCCGGCAGCGTCGGGAGCCCTAGGCGATGCTGGCGGGCAAGAGCGTCACCCTCGAGCGGGTGAGCATGGCGTTCGATGACTTCTACGCCGTGCGCGACGCCGATCTCGAGATCGAGGCCGGCGAGTTCTTCTCCTTCCTCGGTCCCTCGGGCTGCGGCAAGACGACGATCCTCAGACTGATCTCGGGCTTCAACGAGCCCACGGCCGGGGTCGTCCGGATCGGCGGCGAGGACATGGCCGGCATCGGCCCGAATCGCCGACCGACCGCTCTCATCTTCCAAAACCTCGCTCTCTTCCCCTTGATGAAGGTGTGGGAGAACGTCGCCTTCGGGCTCGAGGCCCGGGGCATCGCCAGGACGGAGCGGCGGCGCAAGGCCGATGAGCTGCTCCAGCTGGTGGCCTTGGAAGGCCAGGCCGAGAAGCTGGTCTCGCAGCTCTCGGGCGGCCAACGCCAGCGCGTCGCCATCGCCCGCGCCCTTGCCGTGGAGCCGGCCGTGCTCCTGCTCGACGAGCCGCTCTCCGCCCTCGACCTCAAGCTCCGCCAGCGGATGCGCGCCGAGTTGCGCGCCATCCAGAAGCAGACCGGCGTCACCTTCATCTACATCACCCACGACCAGGGCGAAGCACTGACCATGTCCGACCGGATCGCGGTGATGAGCCAGGGGCGGATCGAGCAGGTCGGCACCGCCGATGCGATCTATCGCGACCCGGCCTCGGCCTTCGTCGCCACCTTCGTCGGCGAGAGCAACGTCCTGCCGGGGCGGGTCACCGAGGCCACCGACGGCGAGGCGATGGTCGAGACGGCGCACGGCCGCTTCGTCGGGCGCAACCCGCACGGCCTCGCCCAGGGCGATGCCGCCGAGCTTCTGGTCCGGCCCGAGCGCTGCCGGCTCGCCGGCCCCGCCAATGTCGACAACCGCCTCGCCGGGCGAATGGAGCGGCTCGATTTCGAGGGCTCGTTCGTCATCCTGGTGCTCACCCTCGCCGACGGCACCGAGGTCACCGCCCAGCTCGCCAATGACGGCAGCCTGCCCGCCGTCGAGCCCGGCGCCGAGGTGACCATCGGCTTTCACCCGGACGCCGCCCTCCTCCTGCCGCCCCGAGCCGCCGCCGATGGCTGAGCTGTTCCGCCGGCTGGGCCCCATGGCCGGGGCTCTGGTGCTGGCGACGGTCCTGCTCTGGGTATTGCTGCTGGTCGTCCTGCCGCAACTCTTCATGATCGACATGTCGTTTCGGCCGCGGCTGCCGCCGTCCAAGCTCGGCGGCCCGGAGGACGTCTGGACCATCAGCAACTACGCCACGCTGTTCGCCACCGACCTGCACCGCGGGATCTTTTTCCGCACGATTTTCTCGGCGGCACTGGTGACGGTCCTGGCCCTCGTCGTCTGCTACCCGATCGCCTACTATCTGGCGCAGGTGGCGCGCGGCCCGACCGCGGCGCTGCTGGTCCTTGGCCTCGTCATCCCGTTCTGGGTCAACGAGATCCTCCGCACCTTCTCGTGGTTCCTGATCCTCTCCCGCAACGGTCTCTTGAACCAGGTGTTGATGGGCCTCGGCATCACGTCGGAGCCGATGAACCTCGGCGGCGTCGGGGCGGTGATGATCGGGATGGTCTACGCCTATATCCTCTTCATGGTCTTCCCGCTCTACAACGCGATCGAGAGCCTGGACAAGAACCAGATCGAGGCCGGCCGCGACCTCGGTGCTTCCTGGCCGCGCATCCATGCGCGGATCGTCATCCCGCACGCCAAGCCCGGCATCGCGGTGGGGTGCATCATGACCTTCATGCTGGCCGCCGGCACCGTCGCCGTCCCGCAGCTGCTGCAGGCCCTGCCCGGCGGCACCAATGCGCGCTGGTTCACGCAAGTGATCTACAGCCTGTTCTTCGACGGCGGCGACTGGAACGCCGGTGCTGCCTATGCCTTCGCCCTTTTGGTTTCCTGCGTGATCTTCATCTTCGTGATGATGCGGGTGTTCAAGGTCGGCATCGCGGACGTCGCCAAATGAGCTCGAGCCGCCTCCTGGCCCTGTTCGTTTACGCCTATCTCGCGCTCTTCTTCGCCTACCTGTTCCTGCCGCTCGTCTTCATGGTGGCCGCCGCCTTCAACGACAGCCGGTTTCCGACCATGCTGCCCTGGCAGAGCTTCACCTGGCAGTGGTTCTGGGGCTTCGATGACCGGGGCACGGCCGTGGGCCTTTTCCAGGACGCGCGCATGGGCCAGGCGATCTGGAACTCGGTCCTGATCGGCATCGGCGTGATCATCGTCTCGATCCCGGTCGGTCTCGCCGGGGCGCTGTTCCTGCAGACCATCAAGACCCGGGCCAAGTCCTTCCTCTACGGCGTGATGGTCTCGCCGATCCTCACCCCCGGCGTCATTCTCGGCATCTCGACCCTGGTCTTCTGGCGCTACACCTTCGGTGTCGGCGGCGGCCTCGTGCTCGCCGTGATCGCGCAGAGCACCTTCATCGCCGCCTACTGCATGCTCCTGTTCATGGCCAGGCTCGAGCGCTTCGACCGAACGCAGGAGGAGGCCGCCCTCGACTTGGGTGCCAGCCACACCCTGATGCTGCGCCGGGTTCTCCTGCCCTTTCTGAGCCCGGCCATCCTCTCCGGCGCCATGCTCGCCTTCCTCCAGTCGTTCGAGAACTACAACACGACGCTGTTCGTCATCGGCATCCAGGACACGCTGACCATCAACATCGCGTCACGCGTTCGCCTCGGCCTGACGCCGGCGGTCAACGCCATCGGCGTCATCATGATCGCCCTCACCATCATCGGGGCGGTGGGCTACGAGATCCTCAGGCGCCGCGAGGCGCGCCGGCAGGCGGCGCTCGCCGGCTGAACCCCTCCCCGAGGCACCGTCGACACTGCCCAGAAAATCAGCAGGTCGCCTCAATTTGCATACGATTTTGTATGCAATTTGGTTGACGGTCCCGATGCCAGCGCCACCAGACGCGTCGAGTGAATTGAATTCCAAGCCTTTTTTGGCGCTGGCACGACAGCTGCTTGAATTTCAGCGAGCCAGCGAATCGTTTGTTCCGCTGCGTGCGGATTGCCCTGGAGATTGCCATGAAGCGCCGTGATTTTCTCGAGACCGCGTCGACCACAGCACTCGCCGCCGCTGCCGGCGTTGCGGCACCGGCCGTCTGGTCGCCGGCGAAGGCGCAGTCGCGCGCCGAGACCATCCTGATCGTCACCGAGAGCGGCCCCAACAGCTTCGACATCCACGCCGTCGGCACCAACCGCCCGGGCTACGAGGTCAGCTGGAACTGCTACGACCGGCTGATGAGCCACGGGACCAAGACGCTGGAAAACGGCGTGGAATCCTACGACCGCGACAGCTTCAAGCCCGAGCTCGCCGAGGAATGGGATCTCACCGCCGATTCGGTGACCTTCAAGCTCCGGCGGGACGCCACCTTCCACGACGGCACGACGGTCACCGCCAGCGATGTCAAGTGGTCGTTCGATCGCGCTGTCACCGTCGGCGGCTTCCCGACCTTCCAGATGAAGGCCGGCAGCCTCGAAACCCCGGAGCAGTTCGTCGTCGTCGACGACCACACCTTCCGCGTCGATTTCATCCGCCCCGACCGGCTGACCATGGCCGACCTCGCGGTCATCGTGCCCGGCATCTACAATGCCGAGCTGGTCAAGGCGAACGCCACCGCGGACGATCCCTGGGGGCTCGAGTACACCAAGACGAACACCGCCGGCGGCGGCGCCTACAAGGTCGCCCGCTGGCAGCCGGGCCAGGAGGTGGTCTACGAGCGCTTCGACGACTGGAAGTCGGGGCCGCTGCCGCACGCGCGTCGGGTCATCTGGCGGATGGTGCCGTCCGCCGGCAACCGCCGGGCACTGATCGAGCGGGGCGACGCCGACATCTCCTTCGACCTGCCGAACAAGGACTTCGCCGAGCTCGCCGCCGGCGAGCAGGTCAAGACGGCCTCCACACCGATCGGCAACGGTATCCAATATATCGGCATGAACGTGACGCAGCCGCCGTTCGACGATGTCCGGGTGCGCCAGGCCGTGGCCTATGCCATCCCGTATCAGAAAATCATCGATGCGGTGATGTTCGGCCTCGCCCGGCCGCTGCATGGCGGCTCGAACACCGCATCCGAGGCGGTCTGGCCGCACCAGCACGGCTACGACACCGACCTCGAGCAGGCCAAGGCGCTGCTCGCGGAGGCCGGCTACGCCGACGGCTTCTCGACCACGCTTTCCTTCGATCTTGGCTTCGCCGCCGTCAACGAGCCGCTTTCCATCCTCGTCCAGGAAAGCCTCAAGGAGATCGGCATCACCGTCGAGATCAACAAGATTCCCGGCGCCAACTGGCGCGCCGAACTGTTGAAGAAGGAGCTGCCGCTCATCTCCAACTTCTTCTCGGGCTGGCTCGACTACCCGGAATATTTCTTCTTCTGGTGCTATCACGGGCAAAACGCCGTGTTCAATACGATGAGCTACCAGAACCCGGCGATGGACGAGCTGATCACCGCCTCGAGGCTCGCCGCCGCCGAGGGCCGGATGGAGGACTACGAGGCCGACGTGAAGGGCTTCATCGACATCGCCTTCGCCGACGTGCCCAGAATCCCGCTCTTCCAGCCCTACCTCAACGTCGCGATGCAGCCCAACATCGACGGTTATCGCTACTGGTTCCACCGCCAGCTCGACTATCGCAGCCTGGTCAAGTCCTGAGCCGGGCAGCCGGCCGCAAGTAGGCCGACGGCCGATCGGCCCCATGGAAAACAAGCGGGAGGGTCCCGATGCATCAGGTGATCAAGCGGCTCGGCACGGCCTTGCCCAGTCTGATCGGTGTGGTCATCGTCACCTTCATCCTGACGCGGGCGCTTCCGGGCGATCCCGCCGCCTATTTCGCCGGGCCAGCCGCCACCGCCGAGGCGGTCGAGGAGGTCAGGCGGCAACTCGGCCTCGACCGGCCGCTGTTCGTCCAGTTCTTCCATTATCTGGGTGACCTGGTCCGCGGCGATCTCGGCACCTCCTTGACCACCGGCCAGCCGGTCCTGGCCGAGATCGCCACCCGGCTGCCGGCCTCGGCCGAGCTGACCCTCGTTGGCCTCCTCTTATCGATCCTGGTCGCCGTGCCCTTGGGAGTGATGGCGGCGACCCGGCCCGGCTCCTGGATCGACCATTTTTGCCGGATGGTGACGACGGCCGGCGTCTCGCTGCCGGTCTTCTTCACCGGGCTGCTCCTCGTCTACGTCTTCTACTACCTTCTCGGCTGGGCGCCCGCCCCCCTGGGTCGGCTCGATATCTTCGCCTACCCACCGCCGCACGTCACCGGCTTCTACCTGATCGACAGCCTGATCGCGGGCGATCTCGAGGCGCTGCGTGCGACCGCCGCCCAGCTCGCTTTGCCGGCCCTGACCCTGGGCATCTTTTCGCTGGCGCCCATCGCCCGGATGACCCGGGCCTCGATGTTGGCGGTGCTCGCCTCCGACTTCGTCCGCACCGCCAAGGCGAGTGGGCTCAGCCGCCGGCGGGTGATCATCACTTATGCGTTCAGGAATGCCATGCTGCCCGTCGTCACCACGCTCGGCATGGTCTTCTCGTTCCTCCTCGGGGCCAACGTCCTGGTCGAGAAGGTCTTCGCCTGGCCCGGCATCGGCTCTTATGCGGTCGAGGCGCTGATCGCCGGCGACTACGCCCCGATCCAGGGCTTCGTGCTCACCATGGCGATCCTCTACGTGGCGCTGAACCTGCTGATCGACCTGCTCTACGGCGTCATCGATCCCCGCGTCCGGCTGGAGGGCTGAAGTCATGTCGCAGATCACCGAGCCCGGCGCCCTCGAGCCGATCGACGTCACCGCCGATACCGACATCGCCCGGCCGCCGTCGCCGTCGCTCCTGGCGCATGCCCGCTACGTCATCGCCGAGAACCCGGTCACTGGACTAGCCTTTGCACTCTTCGTCCTGATCGTCCTGGCGGCGCTCCTCGGGCCCTCGATCGTCCCCTACGATCCCTTGGCCAGCGACACCGATGCGGCCCTGCAGCCGCCGAGCGCCGCCCACTGGTTCGGCACGGACCAGCTCGGCCGCGACATCTTCAGCCGCGTGGTGGTCGCGACCCGGCTCGATCTCGGCATCGCCGTGGCGTCGGTCGCCCTCGTCTTCGTCCTGGGTGGCCTCGCCGGGGTGGCCGCCGGCTATTTCGGCGGCTGGACGGACCGGATCGTCGGGCGCATCGCCGACACCATCATGGCCTTTCCGCTGTTCGTGCTGGCCATGGGCATCGTCGCCGCCTTGGGCAACACGGTCACCAACATCGTCATCGCCACGGCGATCATCAACTTCCCGCTCTACGCCCGGGTTGCCAGGGCCGAGGCCAATGTCCGGCGCGAGGCCGGCTTCGTCCAGGCGGCCCGGCTCTCCGGCAACGGCGAGGCCAGGATCGTCCTGGCGCACGTGCTCCCCAACATCATGCCGATCATGGTGGTGCAGATGTCGCTGACCATGGGCTACGCCATCCTCAACGCCGCCGGGCTCTCCTTCATCGGCCTCGGCGTCCGCCCGCCGCAGCCCGAATGGGGCATCATGGTGGCCGAGGGGGCCGCCTTCATCGTCTCGGGCGAGTGGTGGATCGCCCTCTTCCCGGGCCTGGCCCTGATGCTCGCCGTCTTCTGCTTCAACCTCCTCGGCGACGGCGTGCGCGACCTCGTCGACCCGCAAAGGCGCACCTGATGAGCAGCCCCGCCCTCCTCGACATCAAGGGCCTCACAGTCGAGTTCATGACCCGGCGCGGCACCGTCACCGCCGTCGAGCGGATCGACCTCGAGGTGGCCAAGGGCGAGACCGTCGGCATTGTCGGCGAATCCGGCTCCGGCAAGTCGGTCACCTCCTATGCCGTCATGCGCATTCTCGATCGCGCCGGGCGGATCGCCGAGGGCTCCATCGGCTTCGCCGGGCTCGATGTGGGCAAGGCGCCCGAGAGCGTGGTGCGCGAGCTGCGCGGCCGCGAGATGTCGATGATCTTCCAGAATCCGCGGGCCGCGCTGAACCCGATCCGCAAGGTCGGCCACCAGCTCGAGGACGTGCTGATCGAGCACGCCCAGGCGTCGCCGCAGGAAGCCAAGGCGGCCGCCATCCGGGCGCTCGAGCAGGTCAAGATCGCGAACCCCACCGAGCGCTACCACGCCTACCCGTTCGAGCTTTCGGGGGGCATGTGCCAGCGGGTCGTCATCGCCATCGCACTCGCCTGCCAGCCGCAGCTCTTGATCGCCGACGAGCCGACGACCGGGCTCGACGTGACCACGCAAAAGGCGGTGATGGACCTCGTGGTCGAGCTCACGCGCGAGCGCGGGATGTCCTCGATCCTGATCACCCACGATCTCGGCCTCGCGGCTGCCTATTGCGACCGGGTCGTCGTCATGCAGCAGGGCAAGGTGGTCGAGACCGCGGCGTCCGACGCGATCTTCAAAGCACCGGGGCACGGCTACACCAAGAAGCTGATGCGCGCGACGCCGCGGCCGGGGGTGAGCCTGCGCGATCTCCTGCCGGAAGGTGCCGCTTTGCCGAAGGCGGCGACCGCACCCGGCCACCGCTCGACCGAGCCACTCCTGGTCGTCGAGAACCTGGTCAAGGAATACCCGCGGCAGGGTGTGGCGGGCAAGCTCCGGCATCTGTTCACCAACAAGCTCGACCCCGAGGACGAAAAGCCCTTCCGCGCCGTCGACGGCATCTCGTTCACCGTCGGCCGCGGCGAGACCGTGGGGCTGGTTGGCGAGAGCGGCTGCGGCAAGTCGACGACCTCGATGATGATCACCCGGCTGTTGGACCCGACATCGGGCACCATCCGCTTCGCCGACGAGGACATCGGCGCGATCCCGGCGAAACGCTTCGCCCGGCTCGCGCAGCGCCGGCGCATCCAGATGGTCTTCCAGGACCCGACCGACAGCCTGAACCCGCGGTTCTCCGCCTCCCGGGCCATCGCCGACCCGATCCTGCAGCTCGGCGACAAGCTGCGCAACGGTGCGCTCGAGGCGCGCGTGGAAGAGCTGGCGCGACTCGTCGGTCTGCCGGTCGGCCTGCTCGACCGCTTCCCGCACCAGCTCTCGGGCGGCCAGAAAGCCAGGGTCGGCATCGCCCGCGCCATCGCCCTCGACCCCGACCTCGTCATCCTCGACGAGCCCACCGCCGCCCTCGACGTCTCGGTCCAGGCGGTCGTTCTCAACCTGCTCGACGACCTCAAGGAGCGGCTCGGCATGAGCTATCTCTTCGTCAGCCACGACCTCAACGTGGTCCGCCTGCTCTGCGACCGGGTCATCGTCATGCGCCAGGGCCGCATCGTCGAGGCGGGCGATACCGAGGCGGTGCTCGCCGCCCCCGAGGCCGCCTACACGGCTGAGCTCCTCGACGCCATCCCGCACCCGCCGGTCTGAGACCGGAAGAATCGCGGCGCATCATCCTCTCCGCTTTCACTTTTTTTCGACGTTTGGTCGGGGTCTGGGGAAGATCATCTTCCCCAGCTCTCGGCCTTGCTTATCCCGGCAGCGGGATGGTGTGGCCCATGGCGGGGACGTCGTAGCCGCGCTGCACGCCCGGGCGCCCGGCTAGTTCGACGTACCAGCGCCGGACGTTGGCGAAGTCGGCGAGGTCGATGCCCTGCCACTCGAAGCGGGAGAACCACGGCCAAGTGGCGAAGTCGGCGATGCTGAGGAAGTCGCCGGCGAGGTAGCGGGTCTCGCCCAGCCGCCGGTCGGCGACGCCGTAGAGGCGCCTCGCCTCGTTGCCGTAGCGCGTCTCGGCATAAGGTGCCTTGCCGGGGTTGAAGCGCAGGAAGTGGTGGGCCTGGCCGAGCATCGGGCCGACGCCGCCCATCTGCCACATCAGCCATTCGAGCACGGGCCAGCGATCGTCCGGCGTCCTGCCCATGAACGTCCCGGTTTTCTCGGCCAGGTAGATGAGGATGGCGCCGGATTCGAAGATCGAGCGGCCGGTGTCCCGGTCGACGATCGCCGGGATCTTGTTGTTCGGGCTGATCTTCAGAAAGTCGGGGGCGAACTGGGCGTCCTTGCCGATGTCGATGGCGTGCACCGTATAGGGCAGGCCACATTCCTCCAGCATGATGGAGATCTTGCGGCCGTTGGGCGTGCTCCAGGTATAGAACTCGATCAACAGGCGGCTCCCGGCGGCTCGGCTTGCTGCTCTTGGCAGAGCCGGGCCGTTTAAGCGGTTTGCCCGAAGAGTGGCAACCGGCGCACCTCAGAGGCCGAGCGACGGGTGGGGTGTGGCCGGCTGGCTGACGCCGATTGCTTCCAGGTGACGGGCCGCCCTGAGGCAGAGATCCTCGCGCCAGGGGGCGGCGGCGAGTTGCACGCCAATGGGCAGATCGCCCAGCACTGCCGCCGGGACGCAAGCGACGGGCAGGCCAGCACAGGAGATGGGCTGGGTGAAGATTCCGATATTGGGGCGGGTGGGCATCAGGGTGCCGTCGAGCGTCATCGCCTTCTGGCCGATCCGCGGCGCCGGGCTCGGGGTGGCGGGGGCGATCAGGAGGTCGATCCGGGCGAACAGGCCGGCGAGGCGCCGGGCCCAGGCGCGCCTCGCCAGCTGCGCCTTGACCAGCCAGCCGGCGGGCAGCAGGGCACCAGCCAGGAAGCGGTCGCGGGTGTCGGGATCGAAGCCGTCGGCAGCGGTCCTGAGGCGGTCGAGGTGCAAGGCGGCGCTCTCGGCGTTGGTCACGAGGAAGGCGGCGGCGCGGGCCGCTTCGGCGTCGTCGAGGACGACGACCTCGGTTGCCCCGAGCGCCTCGGCGACGCGGGCGACGGCATGGCGTGCCGGGTCGGTGAGCTGGCGGGCGAACCAGCCGCCGGCAATGGCGATGCGCAGGCCGCTGATCCCGCCATCGAGGCTAGGGGTCACCGGCTCTGGCGGCCTCGCGGTGCAGGCGTGGTCGGCGGGGTCCGGGCCTTGCAGCGCATCGTAGGCGAGCGCCAGATCGCCGACGCTGCGGGCCAAGGGGCCCAGATGATCGAGGCTGTCGCAGAACGGGAAGGTGCCGCTGCGGCCGAGCCTGCCATAGGTGGGCTTGAGCCCGAAGATGCCGCAGAACGAGGCCGGCACCCGGATCGAGCCGTTGGTGTCCGAGCCGAGGCTGAGCGGCGCCAGCCCTGCAGCGGTGGCGGCGCCTGAGCCCGAGGAGGAGCCGCCGGCCATGTGCTCGGGGGCGACGGGATTGCGGCAGACGCCGTCATGGGCATTCTCGCCGGTGAAGTCGTAGGCGTACTCGCCCATGTTGAGGGCACCGGTGAGGACGGCGCCGGCGGCGTTCAGCCGCTCGACCAGCAAGGCGTCGGCCCGGGCCGGCGGATGGCGGCGGTTGAGCGCGGCACCCGCCCGGGTCGTGACCCCCGCGATGTCGAACAGGTTCTTGACCGCGAACGGCACGCCGGCGAGCGTGCCCAGCGCAGCGCCCCGCGCCCGTGCTGCATCGACGGCCCGGGCCTCGCTCAGGGCGCGGTCGAAGGTCCGGTCGGTGAAGGCGTTGAGCGGCGGATCGACCCGCTCGATCCGGCCGATCGCCGCCTCGGCCACCTCGACGGCGGTGACCTCGCCGGCGCGTACCGCCGCCGCGATGGCCGAGGCCGGAGCGTCCCAGACGAGCGGGTCAGCTTTCGTCATGCGGTTCGGCGGCGGCGATGGGGACGAATACCGGGGCGAGATCGAGCGTGTCGGGAGGGCTGGCCCGCTCGACCGCCTCGGCCATCGTCCTGGCGACCTCGAGGAACCGTCGCACGCCCGGCCGCTGTTCGTCGGTGATCGAAAGGCCGAGGAGCGGCGCCATGGCGTCGATCTGCCGGTCGGGGCTCCACGCCTCGGCCATTGCCAGCTACTCCGCGGCCACCGGTGCCGGCTCGGCGGCCGGGGCCTCGGCCAGGCCGCGGCTGGCGGCGAGGTAGAAGAGGCCGGCGACCACCGCATAGGCGGCGGCGACCATGGGGGTGACGGCGATGCCGACGGCAGGGCCGTGCATGAAGCCGAAGAAGGTGAGGATCGCCCCCGCGGCGGCGAAGGCGGCCGCCGCCATGAACCGCCGCTCGATCACGAAGACGCCGATCGCGGCGAGGACCAGGCCGGTGAGGATCGCCCCGTTGCCGAGGATGGAAAGGCCTTCGTAGAGAACACCATTGGTCGCCATGCCGGCGATCAGCGCTTCGTCGACGGTCACACCGGCGGCACCCAGGGCCCCGTCGATGAGGGTTTTCGCCCAGGCGGCGAGGTGCGGGACGAGGCCGAGCACGATGGCCGGCGCGTGGTTGGCGGGCGTCGTCTGGAAGGCCTGGGCCCCGATCAGCATGCCGATATAGAGGAGAATGGGCGCGATCGCGACGACCGGCACGAGGTTGAGGAAGACGGCGAGAATGCCGAGCCAGGCGAGGACCAGGACAAAGAGCCCGGTCGCGGCCGAGTAGCCGATCCGCCCGCCCATCGACTTCCACCCCGGGTGGCCGATATAGACGGCATTGGCGAAGGGCGAGCCCAACAGCGTGCCGATCAGCGAGATCGAGCCCTCGGCGACGATCGCTTCCGTCGTGTTGTAGCTGTCGCCCGCGGCCTCGGCACTCTCGACGTTGTCCATCGCCTCGACCAGGTCATAGACGCCGAAGGGAATGGCGGTGACCAGGATGAAGCCGAGGAACTCGAAGCCGGAGAAGACGTGGTCGACCGCCGGCAGCGGGATCGAGAAGCCGAAGCTGGCGAAGCTCGAGGCCAGGCCGGCGAAGGTCATCCCGCCCACCTCGGGAAAGCCGATGAGCGTCGCCCCCCAGGCGATCACCATGCCGACGATGATGGCAACCAAACCGGCCGGCAGGTTCCTGGGATAGCGCACGCCGCCGAACCAGCCGGCCATGATGATGGCGAGGCAGGTGATGCCGATGATCGAGGTCATGAAGATCTCCATCGCCGGGCGCATCGAGATGAAGGCGACGGAGACCCCGGCGAGCGTGCCGAGCAGTGCCGCCCTGGGCGTGATCTTGCGGATCCAGGGGGCGATGAAGGCGCCGCCGACCAGGATGAAGCCCTGCAGGAAGACCCAGGCGAGACCCGCCTCCCAGGCCTTCACCGGATCGCCGGTCTGCCCGAGGATCGGCAACATGATGACGAAGACGACGATGAACATGTGCGGCACGGAGGGTCCCGACGGCAAGGCGCAAACGTCGTCCCTGCCGGTCCGTCGCGCCAGCTTCCAGCCCATCCAGGCATAGTACATGTTGCCGAGAAAGAGCATGAGACCGACGGCCGGCAGGATGCGGCCGAAGGTCAGCTCGTCGGGCAGGCCGACGACGAACTTCAACAGGCCGGTGAGCACCAGGAGATTGACCAGGACGTTGGTGCCGAGGCCAAAGAGCGCATTCCAGTCGCCAGGCGTCCACAGGGCGACGCCGCGCCTGCTGCTGGTCGATGCCATCACACGTCCCTCCACTGCTTGGGGAAATCAGGCCGCAGAGCGGGCGGCCAGCGCATCGCTCAAGGCGGCCGTCTCGGCGACCCAGCCGAAGATGCCGCCTTGGGCCTTGATCATCTCGAGGGCGACCCGGTGGAACTCCGGGAAGTACGAGGCGCAGGCATCGGCCAGCGCCACGCAGCGATAGCCGCGGTCGTTGGCCTCGCGGATCGTCGTGTGCACACAGATCTCGGTGGTGACGCCGGCGACAAACAGCGTGTCGATACGTCGGTTCTCGAGCATCAGGGCGAGGTCGGTCTGATAGAAGGCGCCCTTGCCGGGCTTGTCGATCACCGGCTCGCCAGGCCAGGGGCCGAGTTCGGCGAGGAGATCGTGGCCGGGCTCGCCGCGCACCAGGATCCGCCCCATCGGCCCCTCGTCGCCGATCTTGCGGCCCGGCGCACCACGGGCGAGCTTGGCCGGGGGCACGTCGGCGAGATCGGGCCGGTGGCCTTCCCGGGTGTGGATGACCAACAGGCCCTGCGCGCGGGCGGCGGCGAGGGCCTTCGCACAAGGTGCGATCGCCGGGCGCAACAGGTCGACATCGTTGCCGAGCGAGGCGCCGAAGCCGCCGGGCTCGAGGAAGTCGCGCTGCATGTCGATGACGATCAGGGCCGCCCGCTGCGGCTCGAAGGCGAGTGCGGCCGGTTCCGCCCGGATCATCGAGGTCGACATCGTGGCCTCCTGTTTCCACGCTGGCTGTATGCAATTTTGCATTCAAAAATGATGCCAACCGTGGCAAAGCGACCAGCACCCGGGGTTGGCCCGGGGCCGGCCTGGGGCCGGGTCAGGCTGCCACGCTGGCAGCTGCGGCCGGCGGGCGGCGCACTGCCCGCCGGGTGGGCGGCCACTGCCCAGAAATGCAGCGGCTGACACGTCGCCGGCCGGGCCGCTAGAAGAGTGCCGTCGTTGGCGCGAGGAGAGCGTTTTGCAGACTGACGAGCCGGCAATGACGACCGGGGTCCGGGGCATCGTCGATGCCGGCGACAGGATGAGGCTCAACGAGGCATGCCGGGGCCGCCCCGCGGCCGGCCGCCAGCTGGTGGGCACGCTCGGGCGCCGGATGACGATCGGTGCCGGGCGCCGGACGCCGGCACTCGTCGCGCGCCGGCGCCGGCTGGCCGGCCGTGCCGCGGCGGAGAGCGGCGCGTGAGCGGTCGCCATGCCGGTCGCTCGACCATGGTCGAGCGGCTGACCCGGGAGCTCGCCGACGCCATTGCCGAGGGTGCCCTGGCCCCCGGGGTCAAGCTCGACGAGCAGGCGCTGGCTGCTCGCTTCGGCGTCTCGCGCACGCCGGTGCGCGAGACCCTCAACCGCCTCGCGTCCAGTGGCCTGGTCGAGAAGCGGCCGCATCGCGGCGTGGTCGTGGCCAATGTCACGCTCGAGCGGCTCTTGCAGATGTTCGAGGTGATGACCGAGCTCGAGGGGAGCTGCGCGCGGTTCGCCGCCGAGCGGATGAGCGCCGTCGAGAAGCGCGCGCTTTTGGCGTTGCACGAGGCCAGCCGCGTCGAGGTCGAGGCCGGCGATCTCGACGGCTACGATGCCGCCAACCGGCAGTTCCACCGAACCATCTACGAGGGCGGGCGGAACCCGTTCCTGGTCGAGACGACGCTCGACATGCGCCGGCGGCTGCAGCCGTTTCGCCGCGCCCAGTTCCGCCTCGAGGGCCGGCTCGCATCGAGCCACGCCGAGCACCAGATCGTCGTCGCGGCGATCGGGGCGGGCGACGGTGAGACCGCCTACCGATCGATGCGAGCGCATATCCTGGCGGTCAAGGACGCCTATCGCAGCTTTGCCAGCCTCGCGGCGGCACCGGCGGCGGCGCCGGTGCGGCTCGCGGCGTTGGAGCTGGCACCCGAGCATTGACGCGCGCCCGCCTGACGACGCTGGTGGCACGGCATCAGTTTTGCATACAATCTTGCACGCAATGATTTCGCGAACGAGGGAGCCGCCGCTCGTGCTGAACACCTTGGGCTTCGATCGCAACAGCTTGCACCGGGCCTACGCCCAGGGCCTCGACGTCGCCGCCGTGCTCGCCGAATACCGGCGCCGCACCCTGGCCACGGACGATCCCGGCATCTTCCTGCACCAGCTCTCGGACGACGCCATCGCCGCCGCCATCGCCGGCCTGCCGCTCTTCGACCCTGAAGCGCACCCGCTCTGGGGCCTGCCGTTTGCGGTCAAGGACAATATCGACGTTGCAGGCGCACCCACCACCGCCGCCTGCCCGGCCTTCGCCTATGTGCCCGAGGTCGACGCGCCGGTGGTGGCCCGGCTTCGCGCGGCGGGCGCCATTCCTGTCGCCAAGACCAATCTCGACCAGTTCGCCACAGGGCTCGTCGGCGTGCGCACCCCCTATCCCGTGCCGCGGAATGCCCTGGACGCCGAGATCGTGCCGGGCGGGTCGTCGTCCGGGTCGGCCGTGGCCGTGGCGCACGGGCTCGTCAGCTTCGCCCTTGGCACGGACACCGCGGGCTCCGGGCGGGTGCCGGCGGCGCTCAACAACCTCGTGGGCCTGAAGCCCTCGCTCGGCGCGCTCTCGACCCGTGGCGTCGTGCCCGCCTGCCGGACCCTGGACTGCGTCTCGATCTTCGCCCTTACCGTCGACGATGCCTGGGCGGCCTTCGCGGCCGCGGCCGCCTTCGATCCGGGCGACCCCTTTAGCCGCGAGCGCACGGCTGGCGGCTACGGCCCGGCACCTGCGGCGCTCAAGGTCGGCGTGCCCACCCCGGCCTCGCGCCGCTTCTTCGGCGACACCGTGCAGGCTGCCATGTTCGAGGCGGCGCTCGCCGACCTCGAGGAGCTTGGTGCGGAGTTGGTGCCCGTCGATCTCGAGCCCTTCTACGCGGTCGCCGACCTTCTCTACGAAGGTGCCTGGGTGGCCGAGCGGCTGGCGGCGATCGAGGGCTTCATGGCAAGGACGCCCGAGGCGCTGCACCCGACCACCCGGGCGATCATCGGCGGGGCCGACAAGCTCACCGCGGTCGACGCGTTCAACGGCTTCTACCGCCTGGCCGAGCTTCGCAGGAGCCTGGCACCGGTCATCGCCGCTCTCGACCTCATCGTCGTGCCGTCGATCCCGGGCTTCGTCACCATGGCCGAGATAGCCGCCGACCCGATCGGCCCGAACAGCCGCCTCGGCACCTACACCAACTTCGTCAACCTTCTCGATCTCGCCGCCATCACCGTGCCGACCAGGCCGCGCGGCGACGGCCGGCCGGGCTCGGTGACCCTGCTCGCACCGGGTGGTGCCGATGGCCGGATCGCCGCGGTCGCCCGGGCGCTGCATCACATGGCGGGACAGGCTCTGGGTGCCACCGGCCGCCCGCTCGAGCCGACCCCGCCGCCGCCGCCGAGTGCTGGCCCTGGCGAAATCGAGCTCGTGGTCGTGGGTGCGCACATGCAGGGCATGGCCTTGAGCCCCGAACTGATCCTGGCGGGCGGGCGGTTCTTGCGCGCGACCACCACGACGAGGCGCTACCGGCTCTGGGCGCTCGCCGGCATGACCCCGGCCCGGCCCGGGCTGACCCGGACCAGCGACGACGACCCGGCGGCCGGCGCCATCGAGGCCGAGGTCTGGGCACTGCCCGAAGCCGCCTTCGCCCGACTGACGGCGAGCATCCCCGCCCCCTTGTCGATCGGCACGCTGGAGCTCGCCGATGGCACAGCACCCAAAGGCTTTCTCGCCGAGGCGGCCGGCACCAAGGGCGCGGTCGACATCACCGCTCTGGGCAGCTGGCGGCGCTACTGCGCAACCGCGAGCTGAGCCGTCACCACCCTTGCGACCGGCCTGGCGATCCGGCACATTTGCCACGCATAAGGAACAAAGGGGGGCAATGATGAGCGGTTCGGGCAATGATCTGGCCTGGCGCTCGGCGGCTGAGATCGCCGGATTGATCCGCTCGCGGAAGCTCTCGCCGGTCGAGATCATGGAGGTAGTGATCGCCCGGATCGAGGCCCGGAACCCGAGCCTCAACGCCTTCGTCTTCACCGACTTCGACGGTGCCCTCGCGGCGGCGAAGCAGGCCGAGCAGGCCGTCATGTCCGGGGCGGCACTGGGTCCCCTGCACGGTGTGCCGACCGCCATGAAGGATCTCTTCGACTTCAAGCCCGGCTGGCCCGCGAGCCTCGGCGGCGTGCGGGCGCTGCGCGACTGGCGGCCCGATCTCACCTGTCTCTGGGTCGAGCGGATGGAGCAGGCCGGGGCCATCGTCGTCGGCAAGGGCAACGCGCCGATCATGGGCTTCAGAGGTGTGACCGACAACTACCTCTTCGGCCCGACCAGGAACCCGTTCGACACGACCCGCAACCCCGGCGGCTCGTCGGGCGGCAGTGCGGCGGCCGTCGCCGACGGGCTGGTGCCGTTCGCCGAGGGCACGGATGGCGGCGGGTCGATCCGCATTCCGGCCTCGTGGTCAGGCATCTACGGCTTCAAGGCGAGCTTCGGCCGGGTACCGCTCAACGCCCGCCCCGACGCCTTCAGCCCGGCCAACTGCTTCATCCACGAGGGCCCCCTGACCCGGACGGTGGAGGATGCGGCGCTGATGCTGGAATCGCTCGCTGGGCCGGACCACCGTGACCCCTTCAGCCTGCCCGACCGGCTCGATTTTCTGGGCGCCACCCGCCGGTCGATCGCGGGCATGAAGATCGCCTGGACGCCAAATTTCGACGTCTTTCCAGTGGAGCCCGTGATCGTCGGGACCTGCCGGCAGGCGCTATCGGCGTTCGAGCAGGCCGGCGCCGTCGTCGAGGAGGTCACCTTCGACATCAAGCGGCACCACCGCGAGCTGGCCGATCTCTGGTGCAAGCTGATCCTGCCGCTGACCGTTGGCGCCTTCGACGGCTTGAAGGCCGCCGGCATCGACCTCATGGGCGAGCACCGCGCCGACCTGCCGCCCGAGCTCACGGCCTGGGTCGAGCGGTCGGCCGCCATGACCACCCGCGACATGCTGGCCTGCCAGCTGGCCCGGACCGAGATCAACGACGCCATTCAGGCCGTGCTCGACCGCTACGACGTCATCGTCTCGCCGACCCTGGCGGCCCTGCCGGTCGAGAACGGCACGGACGGCAACACGCTGGGCCCGGCCGAGATCAACGGTGAGCCGGTCGAGCGGCTGATCGGCTGGTGCATGACCTATTTCATCAATTTCTCGGGCCATCCGGCGGCGTCGATCCCGGCCGGCCTCGCCTCCGGCAACCTGCCGGTGGGCCTGCAGATCATCGGTCAGCGGATGGCCGACGACCAGGTGATCGCCGCCAGCGCCGCCTTCGAGCGGGTGCGGCCCTGGGCGGACAGCTACGCCATCTGCGAGGCCCGGCCGATCTAGGCGTCAGTCGCGATCCACACGGCGGTAGTACCAGTCGACGAGGCCGGCATCCTTGGCGGCACGGCCGGTCTCGACCTCGTCGGTGGTGAGGGGCGCCGGGGCCAGCGCCGGCTCGCCGGGCCGCCATTCGGCCGGGGTCTGGACGCCTTCGGCATCGCCGTGCTGGAGTGCTGTGACCAGGCGCAGCAGCTCCTCGATGCTGCGGCCGACGCTCAAGGGGTAGGATGCGGTGGCCCTGATGAACCCTTCTGGATCGATGACGAAGCTGCCGCGCACGGTGGCACTGCTCCGGGCGTCGGCCTCGAGCATGCCGTAGGCGCCAGCGATCACCATGGAGGGGTCCTCGATCAGCGGAAACGGCACGGTGACGCCGAAGCGATCGCGGATGCTCTCGAGCCAGGCGAGGTGGCTGTAGAGGCTGTCGATGGAGAGCGCCAGGAGATCGCAGCCCAACGCCCGAAAGCGCTCGTGGGCATGGGCGAGCGCGATCAGCTCGCTGGTGCAGACCGGGGTGAAGTCGGCCGGGTGCGAGACGAGAACGAGCCAGCGGCCGCGGTAGTCGGCAAGTGCCCGCTCGCCCAGCGTGGTGCGCGCCGTGAAGGCCGGCGCCGGGGCGCCGATGAGCGGCATCGGGGACTGGCTCGTCGCGTCGTTCTGCATCATCTCGGCCATCTTGATTCACAGTTTCGTAAATTATATAAGTGTCGGATGCAAGCGTCGTGCCGCCTTGGGAGACATCGATGAACGTCATGGCGAAAGGCGTCGTCGCGCCGATCGATCTGGGGCTGAGACCCGAGGTCACGGCCTTTTTCGACGACCCGACCAATACCATCAGCTACGTGGTCAAGGACCCGGCCTCGACGGCTTGCGCGGTTGTCGATTCGGTCATGGACATCGACTACGCCGCCGGCCGCATCGCCTACGACCATGCCGACGCGATCATCGCCTTCATCGAGCGGCAGGGGCTCGAGCTCGAATGGCTGATCGAGACGCATGTCCACGCCGACCACCTCTCGGCCGCGCCGTATATCCAGGAGAAGCTCGGTGGCAAGCTCGGCATCGGCGAAAAGATCACCGTGGTCCAGGAGACCTTCGGCAAGGTCTTCAACGAGGGCACGGAATTCCAACGCGACGGCTCGCAGTTCGACCGCCTGTTCAAGGACGGCGACAGCTACAACATCGGCACGATGACCGCCCAGGTGATCCACACCCCGGGCCACACGCCGGCCTGCATGACACATCTCATCGGCGACGCGGCGTTCGTCGGCGACACCCTGTTCATGCCGGACGGCGGCACCGCCCGCGCCGACTTTCCGGGCGGCGATGCCCGCGCCCTCTACCGCTCCATCCAGCGCATCCTGCAGCTGCCCGGCGAGATGCGGCTGTTCATGTGCCACGACTACGGGCCGAACGGCCGGGAGATCCGCTGGGAGACCACGGTCGCAGACGAGCGGGCACACAACATCCACGTCAAGGACGGCACCAGCGAGGATGATTTCGTGGCGATGCGCGAGGCCCGGGACGCGACCCTCGACATGCCGCGGCTGATCATCCCGTCGCTGCAGGTCAACATGAAGGCGGGCCGGCTGCCCGACCCCGATCCAACCGGCAAACGCTTCCTCAAGGTGCCGCTCGACAGCCTCTGACCGGCCCCAGGCGACCGGCTAGCGAAGCAACCGCATCGGTGGCGCAGGCCGGCGCCGGTCGCTCGTCGGCCGGGCCGTGGCCAGGACCGCATTGCCATGCCGCCGCGGGCCGCGCGAGCGACCCGCGACGCTCCCCAGCCGACCAGCCACCCCTCGCCCGAAAGAACGAGCGGGAGCATGCTGCACTCACCGCTGAAGGCCGCCGACCAGTGCCTTGCGAGGCGCCGCCCACCGCCGAAGGCCGTCGCCGCGAGCC
>CAZNWE010000002.1:65472-105279 GCA_964576715.1 uncultured Geminicoccaceae bacterium
AGGCCGTCGCCGCGAGCCGTGCGGGCACGCGGCTGCGCGCCGCTTCGGCATTGGCTCTCGAGGCTGCTCGCCGTCGCTCGTTGTCGCCGTGCAGCGCCGCCATGGGCGCACTTTCAGCAGCCCGTCAGCGCCCGGCGGAGCGGCGGCAAGACGAGCACCGCTGCCGGCGCCTTGAAGCTGTGCTGCCGGTGCGCGCCCGCTCCGGCGCCCGACGTCGCCGAGGCAAGGCTGCCACCGGCCAGGCGCCTCGCTCGTCGCGCTGCGGCGAACGGCCGTCCAGGTGAACGGCGGTTCCGGCGATCGCGATACGGGCTGTCCCCCGGCCCGGCGGAGCGGCGACCTCGCCAGCGCTCGCATGCCCGGGATCGGCGGCAAGGCGGCAGCCGGGCGCGCCATCTCTCGTGGCTTGTCAGCTGACGGTCTTGGCCAGGGCGATCGGCCGTCCCGGCCGCCTCGTGACCGGCAGCAGGGCCGGCCCCATGACATGGTCGATGCCGGCGATCAAGGCCGCGTGGCAGAGCCGACGATGCTCGCCGATCTGACAAAACGTGCGCAGACGGCCTTGCCTCGCCATCGCCGCGAGGGCACCGAGCGCCGCCACGAACCGTGGCGCTGCCGCCACCTCTCGCGCGGCGGCGGCTTCGGTCAATGAGAGGGACAGCCCGGCGACACCGGTGCCGGCCAGCTGCTCGGCGAGCGCCTGTCGGGCCTGCTGCACGGCGGCCGGCTTGCCAACCAGGCGTTCCGACTCGAGGCGGACGACGATGCCCAGCGTGAACGGGCAGAGATAGCTGACGAGCTCGCGCAGTCTGGCCTGCGGCAGGTTTGCCGGCACCCCCGCGAACTCGACCAGGAGCCGGCGCCGGGCCCCGGCCGGCAGCCGCCGGCAGGCGAGCATCAGCTGCTGGCGATGCCGCATGTTGGCCAAGGTCGGGTAGTGCAGGGTGATCAGCATGGCCGTCCTGAACGACGGGTCGGCGAGCCGCGCTGCCGCCTCGGCCACTGCCCATCGATCGAGAGCAGCGGTGCCTTCCTCGTCCGGCGCCGACGCCTCTGCCGCCGGCGTCTCACCGGCCGCCCCGGACCGGGGTGCGGCCTGCAGCGCATAGCTCGAGACCAGTCGCTTGGGCAGGTTCAAGACCGGCAGATAGTGCGCCTCCAACGCCGGCGGCAGCCTGGCGGCGATGGCGTCGGCCGGTCGCCCCGCTGCGGCCTCGGCACCCTCGACCAACGCTGCGAGGGCGGGAAGATCGTCGATGCCGTCGAGACCAGCCGCGGGGTCGATGGTCGCCCGGCGCACCCGGCAGGCGACCCCGCCCGGGATCATGCCGCACAGCCGATCGGTGATCTCGGCCGCGGCGCGCCTCGCCAGGCGCTCGGCCGCGGCCCGCTCGAGGTCGGTCAACAGCAGGAGAAAGCGCTCGCCCGGCAGCGCCACGTAGAGATCGCTGGCCCCGAGCTGGCGGGCGAGTGCCCCCTCGACCAGCTGATAGGCCTTTTCCTGCGACTGCGCCCAACGCCCGGCGAAGCGACGCCGCAGCTCGTCCAGATCGAGAATGAAGAGCCCGCCCTTGCCCCGCCGGGCCGGCAGCCTGCGGTGATGTCGGCGAAAACCGTCGAGCCGTGCTGCAAGCTCACGCGGCCGGCCGGGATCGAGGCCCCGGCCGCTGCGCGGCGGATAGAGGGCGAAGCCCGGCGACGCGGCGGGCGCTACCGAGGCCTCGCCGTGGCACCCGGCGACGACCGACAAGCCTGCTGCCTGCAATGCCTGCATCACCACTGCCGTCGAACCATCATCGACCACTCCAGCCCACCGGCGATCGGCTGCCGGCACCGGTGCCGGCTGTGGCCGGGCCGCCCTTCGATCCGCCCGCAGCATGCCACGGCGACCCTTAAGGGCGGGTTAAGCGCGTCGGCAATGCTGCGCTCGATGCTTGTTTCGGCGCCGCTACGGGGCTACCAACCCTAGTCACACCCGATGCCCGGGTGCCGCCCCTCCTGTTCCACCGAAAACGCAGGTGCCAATGCCCGAGGATCTCGCCCGCGACCCGCAACAGCTGCTCGACGCCATTGTCGCCATCGCCGATCGGGCCGGCCAGGAGATCATGCGCCACTACGCCGTGGACGCGGCGGTCAGCCTCAAGGCCGACCAGTCGCCGGTGACGGTGGCCGACGAGGCGGGCGAGGCGATCATCCTCGAGGGCTTGGCGGCGCTGACGCCGGAGATCCCCGTGGTCGCCGAGGAGGCGGTCGCCCAGGGGCGGATTCCAGCGGTCGGCGACGGCCCGTTCTGGCTCGTCGACCCGCTGGACGGCACCAAGGAATTCATCCAGAAGCGCGGCGAGTTCACTGTCAATATCGGGCTGATCGAGGCCCGCCTGCCGGTGCTGGGCGTCGTTCTGGCACCGGCGATGGACACCGCCTGGTGGGGTGCGGTCGGGCTCGGGGCGAGCCGGCGCAAGGCCGGGGCAATCGAGCCGATCGCCGTGCGCCCGGCACCGCCGGCAGGCAGCATGGTCGCGGTCGCCAGCCGCTCGCATCGTGACGCCGAGACCGATGCCTGGCTCGCCGCGCAGCGCATCACCGACACCGTCTCCTGCGGCAGCTCGCTCAAGTTCTGCGCCGTCGCCGAGGGCCGGGCCGACGTCTATCCGCGCTTCGGCCGGACGATGGAGTGGGATACCGCGGCCGGCCACGCGGTGCTGCGCGCCGCCGGGGGCGCGGTCACGACCACGACCGGCGAGCCGCTGCTCTATACCAAGCCGGATTTCGCCAACGACGGCGGCTTCATCGCCTGGGCGCACCGCTGACGCCGACGGCAGCGCTCGATGGCGCAGCGCCGGCTCGGTGGACTGCCGCGGGCCATGCTGGCTGTGGGCCCGCGGCTGCTCCAATGCCTGCCGCCCGAGACCGCGCACGGCTGCGCACTGGCGGCCATCCGGCTGATGCCGCGGCTGCCGCTGGCGATCCCCGAGGGCTTGGCAGTGCGGCTCGCCGGCCTTTCGCTCGCCCATCCACTCGGCCTCGCCGCCGGCTTCGACAAGAACGGCTACGCTCTCGCCGGCCTGTTGCGGCTCGGCTTTTCCTTCGTCGAGGCCGGCGGGGTCACCCTGCGGCCGCAGCCTGGCAACCCGCGGCCGCGGGTGTTCCGGCTGCCGGAGGACGGCGCGATCATCAACCGGCTGGGGTTCAACAATGACGGCGTCGATCGATTCGTCGCCGCACTGGCCGGCCGCCCGGCGGCGCCGCCCGGGTGCTGCATCATCGGCGCCAATCTCGGCCTCAACCGGGACAGCACCGATCCGGCTGCCGACTACGCCGACCTGACCCGCTCGGTCCTGTCGCTCGCCGACTTCGTCACGGTCAACGTCTCCTCGCCCAATACCAAGGGATTGCGCGACCTGCAGGAGCGCCGGGCCCTTGCTGGCGTGCTCGATGCGGTGACCGGGGCCAGGGCGGCCGTTCATGCGATCCACGGCGAGTGGCGGCCGGTCTTTCTCAAGGTGGCCCCCGATCTCGACGAGGTGGCGGCCCGCACCGTGGTCGACGTCGCCATCGACGCGGGCGTCGACGCGCTGGTCGTCTCGAACACCACGCTGGCCCGCCCGCCCGGGCTCCGCTCGGCGCATCGCGGCGAGGCCGGCGGGTTGAGCGGCCGGCCGCTGTTCCTTCCCTCGACCCGGCTGTTGCGCCTGATGGCCCGGCATGCCGGCGGCCGCATCGCCTTCGTCGGGGTGGGCGGCATCAGCTCGGGTGCGGATGCCTATGCCAAGATCCTCAATGGTGCGACAGCACTCCAGCTCTATACCGCCCTGGTCTACACCGGGCCGGGCATCATCCAGCGCATTCTCGACGAGCTGTCAGCCAGCCTGGCGCGCGACGGTCATTCCAGCCTGGCCGCGGCGGTGGGCGCCGGGCTCTAGCGGCCGGCTGGATGCCGTTCGAGCGCCCCGGTCGGAGAGGCAGCGAGCCGCTGGCCACAACGCTCTTGACGCCTCGGTCAGCGGCATCTAAGGCCAAGTCGTGGTGATTTGAGCCGGTCGGCTTGCGGGCCACGTTAAACAAGCCGCTAAAAGACCGGGTGCGCTTCGAGCCCTGGTCCGTCCCGGCCGGGGCTTTTCATTTGGATGAACGAGCATGGCGCAGCGGGACGAGACGGCGTGGCGGCTGGAGACCCGGCTGGTACAGGGTGCCCTCGATCGCTCGCATCACGGCGAGACCTCGGAGGCGCTGTTCTTGACCTCGGGCTTCGTCTATGAGCGAGCCGGTGACGCCGAGGACCGCTTCAAGGACCGCGCCCCAGGCTTCATGTACAGCCGCTACGGCAACCCGACCGTGGCCGCGTTCGAGGCGAGGCTCGCCGCCATCGAAGGGGCCGAGGCCTGTTGTGCGGTGAGCTCGGGCATGGCCGCGGTCAATGCCGCCTTCTTGTGCCAACTCCGCGCCGGTGACCGCGTCGTTGCGGCACGGGCACTGTTCGGCTCCTGTCGCTACATCATCGAGGAGATCCTGCCGCGCTTCGGCATCGAGACCACGTTCGTCGACGGTGCCGATCTCGAGGCCTGGCGCATCGCCCTCGTCCGACCGGCTAACCTGGTCTTCTTCGAGACCCCCGCCAATCCGACCCTGGCGCTGGTCGACATCGCCGCGGTGGCGGCCCTCGCCCACCGTGCCGGTGCGGCGGTCGTGGTCGACAATGTGTTCTCGACGCCCCTCCTGCAGCGGCCGCTCGCCCTCGGCGCCGACATCGTCGTCTATTCCGCGACCAAGCATATCGACGGTCAGGGCCGGTGCCTCGGCGGCGCGGTGCTCGGCACCCGGCAGTTCCGGGACGAACTGCTGCACCCCTATCTCAAGCACACCGGGCCCAGCCTCAGCCCGTTCAACGCCTGGCTGCTGCTCAAGGGCCTCGAAACACTGCCGTTGCGGGTCGCCCAGCAATGCCGCTCGGCCCTGACCTTGGCGCACCATCTCGAGGCCCACCCGGGGGTCCGCCGGGTGCTCTATCCGGGGCTGGAGAGCCACCCGCAGCATGGCCTCGCCAGGGCGCAAATGACCGCCGGCTCGACGCTCGTCGCGTTCCACGTCGGCGGCGGCAAGGAACGCGCCTTCGCCGTCTTGAACAAGCTCGAGCTGATCGCGATCTCCAACAATCTCGGCGATGCCAAGAGCCTGGTCACCCATCCGGCGACGACGACCCACTCCAAGCTTCCCGAGGTGGAACGCGCAGCACTCGGCATCACGGACGACCTGATCCGTCTGTCGGTCGGGCTCGAGCACGTCGACGACCTGATCGCCGATCTCGACCGGGCGCTCGCTTGACCGCGCCCCTCGGCTGCCGGCACAATCACTGACGTTCGGCGACGGCGCGGCCGAGGTGAAAGGGTGTCCGCATGGCTGTCTCGACCAACCAGGATGAGCCCGTCATCGATCTCGTCCTCTTCGATCTCGGCGGGGTCTTGATCGACTGGGAGCCGCGCCGGCTGTACCGCAAGATCTTCGCCGACGCGGCCGAGATGGAGCGGTTTCTGGCGACGATCTGCACGCCGGCCTGGAACCTCGAGCTCGATCGCGGCCGCCCCTTCGCCGCCGCGGTGGCCGAGCTCGTCGCCCGCCACCCGCAGGAGCGCGCGTCGATCGAGGCCTATCACGCCCGCTGGATCGAGATGATCGGCGGGCCCATCGAGCCGACCGTGCGCCTGCTCGAGGGGCTCGCCGGCCAGAGCCGGCCGGTCCGGGCGCTCACCAACTGGTCGGCCGAGACATTCCCGCTGGTCCGCGACGATCCGGCTTACGCCTTCCTCGACCATTTCGCGGCGATCTACGTCTCGGGCGAGCTCGGCATGGTCAAGCCCGATCCCGCCATCTTCGCGCATGTCCTAGACGACGTCGGCCTCGCCGCGCGGCAGATCCTGTTCATCGACGATGCGCCGCGCAACATCGAGGCGGCCGACCGGCTGGGCTTCGCCACCCACCGGTTCACGGATCCGGCCGCCCTCGCGGTCGAGCTGCGTCGCCGTCGGCTCCTGGGCTAGGGCCGGTGCGGCGGGTTCTTACGCGTCTTGCGGGCGGGGTGCTGGCGATCGGCTTGGCGGGTGCCGGGGTCGCGGCATGGCTGGCCTATGCGTCGCTGCCGACCTTGAGTGGCGAACTCGAGCTCGCCGGCCTCGGCGGCCCGGTGACGGTCAGCCGCGACGCCCTCGGCATTCCCTTGATCGAGGCGGCGAGCGACCGCGACGCGGCCATGGCGCTCGGCTTCGTCCATGCCCAGGACCGGCTCTGGCAGATGGAGATGAGCCGGCGAATCGGTGCCGGGCGGCTCGCCGAGGTGGTGGGTGAGCCGGCAGTGGCGACCGACCGCTTCATGCGCACGCTCGGCCTCTACCGGGCGGCCGAGGCGGCCCTCGACCACCTCTCGCCCGAGGCGATCGAGCGGCTCGAGGCCTATGCCGCGGGCGTCAACGCGCTGATCGATGACCGCCGCTGGACGCTGCCGCCCGAGTTCCTCTTGCTTCGCCATCGCCCCGAGCCCTGGCAGCCGGCCGACAGCCTGGTCTTGATCAAGACCATGGCCTTGAGCCTGGTCGAGAGCTGGCGGCAGGAGCTGACCCGGGCAAGCCTGCTCGAGCACGTGCCGGCGGCGGCACTTGCCGATCTCTGGCCGCCGACCCGGCCCGACGCGGTCACCACGCTCGCCGCGACCGAACTCGCGGCAACGCCGCCAAGCGCGCCGCCGGCGATGCGCAGGGCGGCGGCCGCCGCGGCGATCGCCCCTGCCGCCGGCACTCTCCTGGCCACCCTGCCGCCAACGGGCGAGCCTGGCCAGGGCTCGAACAGCTGGGCGGTCGCCGGACGGCACACCGAGAGCGGTGCGGCACTCCTCGCCAACGACCCGCATCTCAGCCTCGGCACGCCGGCACACTGGTACCTCGCGGCGATCCGCACACCCGCCGGGCTCGTCCAGGGTGCGACCCTGCCCTCTCTGCCGGTGGTCGTGATCGGCCGCAACACCGACATCGCCTGGGGCTTCACCAATACCGCCGGCGATACCGAGGACCTGTTCGTCGAGCGCCTCGATCCCGCCGACCCCGGCCGCTACCTGACCCCCGACGGCAGTGCCGCGTTCGCAACGCGCGAGGAGACCATCGCGGTCAAGGGGCAGGATCCGCTCACCTTGACCGTGCGCCTGACCCGCAACGGCCCGGTGCTCTCCGACATCGTGCCCGATGCCGCCACGGTCGCCGGGTCGGGCCATGTGCTGGCGCTGCGCTGGACGGCGCTCGAGCCGGCGGACCGGACGCTCGAGGCCGGCATCGCGCTGGCACATGCTCGCGGGTGGGAGGATTTCACCGCAGCGATCGCCGCCTTCACCGTGCCGACGCAAAACGCGCTCTACGCCGACCGCCAGGGCGGTATCGGCGTCCGCCTCGCCGGCCGGCTGCCGGTGCGGCGGGACGGCGACGGCCGGCTGCCCGCGCCGGGCTGGAGCGGCAGCCACGACTGGCAGGGCCTGCTGCCGGCCGCGGCCAATCCCGCCGGCCGCGATCCGCCTGCCGGCTACCTCTTGAACGCCAACAACCGCCTCGTCGGTGACGGCTTTCCGCACCTCGTGACCGGCGACTGGAACAATGATCTGCGCGCCCGGCGGATCGAGGCCGTGCTCGGCCGCGCCGTCGCCGAAGGACCGCCGCTCGATGTCGAGGCGATGCGCCAGCTGCAGCGCGACCGCTACTCGATGATGACGGCGGACTTCCTGCCGCTGCTGCTCTCGATCGCGGTCGACGACGAGCGGGCCCGGGAAATCCTCGCCGCGATGGCCGCATGGGACGGCACCAGCGCCCCCGACCGGGCGGAGCCCCTGGTCTTCCAGGCGTGGTACCGGGCCCTGGTCCGCCAGGTGCTGGAGGATGAACTCAGCACCGGCTTTGCCGCCTATCGGGGGCTGCGCACCGACGCGATGCGGCACATCCTCGAGGCCGCCCCCGGCTGGTGCGACGACACCCGGACCGCGGCCACGGTCGAGAGCTGCGCGGCGATGGCGGCCCTGGCGTTCGCGGCCGCCCTCGACGAGCTCACTTCGACGCACGGCACCGACTGGCGCGAGTGGCGCTGGGGGGCGGCGAGCCGGGTGCGGATGGCGCATCGGCCGCTCGATGCGGTCTGGGGTCTGCGGCGGCTGTTCTCGCTCCAGACCGAGGGCGGCGGCGATGCCAGCACGGTCGACGTCGCCCGCTACCGGGCCAGCAGCCCCTATGCGACGGTGATGGCGCCCAGCCTCCGTCTCGTCGCCGATCTCGCCGAGCCTGCCGTCCTGCACGTCATCCTGCCCGCCGGGCAGTCCGGCCACCCGCTCTCGAAGCATTTCGGCGACCAGAAGGCGGCATGGCGCGAGGGCCGCCTGCACCGCATGGCCATCGCCGCTGACGCGAGGGAAACCCGTCACATTTTGCAACTGCTGCCGGCCGATCGTGGTTGAACGCACCGGCTGTCGTCACGCTGGTCTTTCTATTTTTTCTCGAATGGGCTATGTGCTCAGCTCTTACCTCGTTGATTGCGGGAACTCGGGAGAGACCTTGACGAGAGCGGACGATGCAGCCGGGTGAGTTGCGCAGCTTCGGCCAGCGGCTGCGCGCGCTGCGCCTCGGGCTGGCCTTGAGCCAGGCCGAACTCGCGCGGCTGATCGGCCGCCATCAGACGGCGATCGGGCCCTATGAGCGCGACGAGTACATGCCGAGCCGGGATGTCGTCGAGAAGCTCGCAGGAGCACTGCAGACCAGCCCGGAATACCTGCAGTTCGGCCGCACCCCCTATCGCAGCAACCTGCCTCGGCTCGGCCGGCTGAGCGCCGCCGGCCGGCTGATCCAGGCCGAACGGCAGCCGAGCCTGGGCCTCGCCGAGGAGCGGCTGGTGGCGATGACGATCGACGACGATGTCATGGCGCCGGTGTTCCGCCCCGGGCAGGTGGTGCTCGTCGGCCGGGTCGCGACCCGCGAGCTGGAGCCGCTGGTCGGCCGCCACGTGGTCGCCGAGCTCGCCGACGGCCGGCTGTTCCTGCGGCGCCTCCTGGCCGCCGCCGAAACCGGTGGTTATCTGCTCGGTGCCTATCAGGCACCACCCCTCGGCCCGCTCCGGCCGGTGGCGGCGCGGCTCGTCGTCGGGGTCGTGGAGCGCGAGGCGCTGGCCGGCGAGCTTCAAGAGCAGAACCCTTCTAGTTGATGAGAAATTCAGGATTCTCTGGAAGTTTAAAATATCGCGGGTATTTTAGACAAATAAGGTATTCCACGGGTGCCGGCGCTGTCATGCAACCGCTACGTTCGCCAGACGAGGGGATCGGAAACAGGATGAACCAGGTCGCCAACAAGGCCGTCGGCAAGGGGGTCGGTGGGCGTAGCCGCGCCCTCGACGTCGACCATTTCGTCAGCCTGCGGATTCGCCAAAGGCGGATCATGCTCGGCCTCACTCAGCAGCAGATGGCCGAGTTGATCGGCGTCACCTACCAGCAGGCGCACAAGTACGAGACCGGCATCAATCGTATCTCCGCCGGCCGGCTCTACCAGATAGCCCAGGCATTGGGGGTCGAGATCGGCTATTTCTTCGACGACATCGAGCCCGACCAGCAGGCGCGCGTCAAGTCGACCGAGATGATGCCGCAGCAGCGCATGCTGCTCGAACTGGCGCGCAACTTCGCCGCCATCGGCAGCCGCAAGCACCAGGATGCGATCTGCAACCTCGCACGGGTCCTCGCTTCCGGCGATCGACCAGCGAGCTGAACCGGCCGCCGCTGCGCTCCGGCGGCGGCCTCGCGGTCCAGCGCCGGCTCAGTCGACCCAGCGGACGTTGGTGAGGTCGTTGGCCGGGATCGGGCTGTTCTCCCAGAGGCCTTCGATGCCGGCTTTCCACACGCCGGGCTTGGCGAGCTGGAAGAGGAAGACGTTGACGCTGTCCTCGGCGAGGACGGCCTGGGCTTCGCCGAACAAAGCGGCGCGCGCCGCCGGGTCCTCGGTTGCCGCCAGGGTCTCGATGACGGCGTCGAACGCAGGCTCGGCATACTGGAAATAGTAGTCGTCGCGGGCGTAGATATCGATGTCCATCGGCTCGGTGTGACTGACGATGGTAAGATCGTAGTCCTTGCCCTGGAACACCTGCTCCAGCCACTGCGCCCATTCCATCGGGATAATCTCGACCTCGACGCCGACCGCCGCCAACTGGGCCTGAACGATCTCGCCGCCGCGCCTGGCATAGGAGGGCGGCGGCAGCTTGAGGGTCAGCTCGAGCCCCTCCATGCCGGCTGCCGCGAGCAGCGCCTTGGCCGCCTCGGGGTCGTACGGGTAGCGGTTCGTGAGGTCGACATAGGCCGGGTGGTGCGGTGCGAAATGCGAGCCGATCGGTGTGCCGTAGCCGAACATGGCACCGTCGATCACCGCCCGCCGGTCGACGGCGTGGGCCAGGGCGCGCCGCACGCGGATGTCGTCGAGGGGCGGCCGGCCGTTGTTGATGGCGAGGATGGTCTCGCCCTCGGTCGTGCCGACGGCGACGGCAAAGCGCGGATCGGCCTCGAACTGGCCGAGCGCCTCGGGCGCCGGGAAATTGGCGAAGGCGTCGATGTCGCCGGCCAGCATGGCGGCGGTGGCGGCTGCCGGGTCGGGGATGAACTTGAAGGTGGCGGTGGCCAGGGCCGGCGGCTCGCCCCAATAGTCGGGGTTGCGCTCGAGCTCGACCCGGTCGCCGGTCACCCAGCGGACGAAGCGAAACGGGCCGGTGCCCACCGGCGCGGTCTTGTTGGTGTCGGCGGAGGACGGCTCGACGATCACCATGTCGCCCCAGCCTAGGTTGAAGAGGAAATGGCCGGTCGGCCGCTTGAGGGTGATGGTCACCGTGGTGTCGCCGGTCGCCTCGACCCGCTCGATCGGCTCGAACAGCTGCTTTTGCGCGTTGACGCTGTCCTCGGCCATCGCCCGCTCGAACGAGAAGACCACGTCGGCAGCGGTCAGTGGCACGCCGTTGTGGAAGCTCGCCCCCGAAACCAGGTCGAACTGATAGGTCAAGCCGTCCTCGGCGATCGTCCAGGCGCGCGCCAGGCCAGGCTGGACCGTGCCGTTCTCGTCGATCCGGGTCAGCCCCTCGAAGATGTTGAGGTGACCGACCTCGCGGATCGCGGCAGCGGCACCCGCCGTCGGGTCGAGATGGGGAGGTTCGAGCACCATCCCCATGGTGAGCGAGTCCCGTGCCAGCACCGGGCCGCACGCGAGCAGACCCGCCACGACGACCCCGCCGATGACCGCCCCAAGCTGCCGCATCGATCGTCTCCTCCGTTGCCCGACGGGCTGGAGATCAGCACATGCGCGACCGCAGGCCAAGCCGCAAGCCGCTTTTCCAGCGGCGACGACCAGCGATCCCGGTGCGGGGCGCCGCGCCCGGCGCTGTGCTCCCGGCAGCGACGGCCGCTTCACGCGGCCCCACGCGACCGCCAGCGCGCCAGCGCGGTCCCCGCCGCCCCCGCCAAGGCGCGGGCGGCAAGGCCGATCCGGCCGCGCACCACGCGTTCGGCGAGCGGGTCGCGCCGCCGCAATTGCCGGACCAGATCCTCGGCCAGATGCTGGATGGCACCGGTCTCGAGCGCCAAGCGAGCATCGGTCATCGCCGTTGCGAGGCCAGCCGATTGCGCCAGGAGCACGGTGGTCGCTTCGAGGCAGCGGTCGAGGACGCGGCGCAAGGCGGGGCCGGTTCGCTCGCGGGTCAAGTCGTCGATCGCCGCGCCCTCGGCCACCAGCCAATCGAGCGGCAGGTAGACGCGGTCCAGCCGGCGGCAATCGTCGCCGCAGTCCTGCAGATGGTTGATCACCTGCAGGGCCCGGCAGAGGGCATCGGCGGCCGGCTGCAGCGCCCGATCCTCGCCGTGCAGATCGAGCAGGAAACGCCCGACCGGTGCCGCCGACAGCCGGCAATAAGCCATCAGCGACGCCCAGTCCGGATAGCGCCGCTGGTCGACGTCCTGCCGGAAGGCAGCGAGCAGATCGAGCCCGTGCCGCAGTTCCAAACCACGGGCCAGCATCATCTCGCGGAGCCTGAGCGCCGGCTCGACGCCGGCCGTTGCCCGGCCGTCGGCGAGGGCGAGCGCGAGCGCCTCGAGGCGGCGGTGCTTGTCAGCCGCCGCGAGGCCGGGCGCATCGGCGATGTCGTCGGCCATTCGGGCGAAGTCGTAGAAGCTGCGGACCGCCGGCCGCAGTTCGGCGGCGATCAACAGCGAGGCCACCGGGAAGTTCTCGTCGCCGGCACCCTTGCCGGCGGCCTGTTCCAAGCCGGCGCCGCCGCTGCTGCCTCGCGCCATTGCGTGTCTCACCTGGTCACCGCCCCGACACTAGGCCTGGCCAGCGCGTCCGGGCAAGGCACCGCGGCACCGACCAATGCGGCAGCAGGCCGATGTGGCAGCAGGCCGATGTGGCAGCAGGCCGATGTGGCAGCAGGCCGATGTGGCAGCAGGATTGACAGACTGGTATGCAATTCGTTACCGATTTTCATATCTGGTCCTGTCCGCTGAAGCGCCGCACCGATCCTGGAGGAAGCCATGCCAGCAACCGCTCGCCCCGGCCAGCCCCGGCCACTATCCACTGTCGCACTGGTGGCCGTTGCCCTCGCCCTGCCAGCGGTCGCGGCGGCCGATACCGGTCGACTGGCACTGTTCGCCGACGGCGAGGAATTGGCGGCCGAGGGCTTCCGCGCACCGCAACTGACCCGAGACGGCTGGGAGCTGCGGTTTGCGCAGGTCCGCGTCACCATCGCCAACGTCGTCGCGCACCAAACCGAACCACCCTATGACGCGACCACCGGCGAGCCGATCAAGAGCACGGTCGCGGTGACCCTGGTGGACGAGCCGCGCACCGTCGATCTTTTGGAGACCGGGGAATCCGGCAAGGTGCTGGTGGCCGAGGTCGAGGCTGCCGTGGGCTTCTACAATGCGCTGAGCTGGGACTTGGTGCCGGACCAGGACGGCGCTTCCCTGATGCTGACCGGCACCGCCCACCGGGGCGCCGCGACGGTACCCTTTACGCTCACCTCGACCACCGCCGTCCGCCATCGCTGCGGCGAGTATGTCGGCGAGGAGCGGCTGGGCATGCTCCGCACCGACGACACCGCGGCCCTCGATGTCACCTTCCATCTCGACCATCTCTTCGGCCGGGCCGACATGCCGGCCGCCGACGCGCTGAACACGACTGCCTTGGGTTTCGACCCGTTTGCCGCCGGTGGCACGCAGACAGTTGCACTGACCGGGCTGCATCTCGGCCATGTCGGCGAGGGGCATTGCCATGTCGGTCCGCTCTAGCCGGTGGCTCGCGGCGGCGACACTGGCGCTGCTCGCACCAGAGCAGGTGCTGGGACATGCCGCAGAGCTCGACGCCAGCCTGCGCACCGCCGTCGAGGTCGAGGCGCGCTTCGAGGACGGCACGCCGATGGCGGCCGCCCAGATCACCGTCTTCGCACCCAACGATCCCGCCGAACCCTGGCTGCAGGGATTGACCGACGCGACCGGACGGTTCGTCTTCGTGCCCGGCGACCACGCCGGCTACTGGTCGGTGCGGGTGCGCCAGGCCGGCCATGGCGCCATGGTCCATGTCGATCCGGGCGAGCCGGTGGCGGCGGCGACCCCGGCCTTGCTGGCCACGTCGACCGACGCCCCCGACCGCCTGCAGAAGCTGCTGATGGCGGCCAGCATCGTCTGGGGTTGCATCGGCACCGCCCTCTATTGCCGCCGTCGCAGCGCTTGAGATGCACCTGCCCGACGGCATCGTCCCGGTCGGCTTCGCCCTTGCCGGCTATGCGGGCAGCGCCGTGGTGGTGGCGATCAGCCTCCGCCGGATCGCCCGACTGCCCGATCCGCAAGCCGGCGTGCCCCGGGCGGCGATGGTCGCTGCGGTGTTCTTCGTGGGCTCGCTCGTCAGCATCCCGGTGCCGCCGGCCAGCGTCCATCTGCTGCTCTCCGGGCTCACCGGCGTGCTGCTCGGCTGGTTCGCCATGCCGGTGGTGCTCGTCGGCCTGTTCCTGCAGGCGGTGATGTTCGGCCACGGCGGCTTCACCAGCCTCGGGCTCAACGGCCTCATCCTCGGTCTGCCGGCGCTCATGGCCTTCGCTGTCTGGCGCTGGACCGCCGGCGAGCGGCGAAGCCGAACGGTGGCGACAGCCTTGGGCTTCGTGCTCGGTGCCGGCGGCGTGCTCGCCGCGGTCGGCCTGTTCGCCGCCGTCGTGCTCGCCGGCCTGCCGGTCCAGGTCGATGCCGCCCTCGAGCGGCAAGCGGTCTGGACGCTGCTGCTGGCGCATCTGCCGGTGGCACTGATCGAAGGCGTGGTGACCGCGGCGGCGGTCGGCTTCCTGCACCGCGCCGGGTCGGCCCTGTTGCGCCATGCTCGACCATAGCCTGGTGCTCGCCCCGCCGTGCCCCAGTCGGCGTCGCCGCCGGACCTGGCTGCCGGCGGACGTGCGGCTGCGCCTGCTCGCGGCAGCCGGGCTCGGCTTCGCTGGGGCTTCGATCGACGAGCCGCTGCTGGTGCCCGCCATGCTGGCGCTGGCCCTGGCGGTCGCTTGGGCCGCCGGGATGGGCTGGTCCGCCCTCGCCCGAGCCCTTCGCCTGCCGGGCCTGGTTGTCCTGCTGCTGGTCGCAATCCTGCCGTTCGCCGGTGGCGAGACGGTCGTGTGGCAGGTCGGGCCGTTCTTCGTTCATCGCGAGGGGCTGGCGGCGGCCACGCTGGTCGGCGGCCGCGCCCTGGCCATCGTCATCCTCGTCGTGGCCCTGCTCGGCCAGCTGCCGGCGGGCCGACTGTTCGCCGGCATGCGCGCCCTCGGCATGCCGGCGTTGATGGTCGACATCGCCATGCTGATGCAGCGCTATCTCGCCGAGATCGGTCGTGATCTCTCGGCCATGCGCCTGGCGATGCGGCTGCGCGGCCAGCCCTGGCGCCTGCGGCTCGCGGTGTTGCGCAGCCTGGGCTGGGCTCTGGCGGCGCTCCTGCTGCGCAGCCACGAGCGGGCCGAGCGGATCTGGATGGCGATGCGGCTGCGCGGCCATGGCACCAGCACCAGCGAGCCGCTGCCGCCACCGGAGCGCGCCGATCTGTGGCGCCTGGCTGGCCTGGCCTTGCCGGCGCTGGCGCTGGTCGTGTCCGGGTTGCTGGCGTGAGCCTGCTGGTCGCGGACGATCTCGAGGTCAGCCTCGATGGTCGCCGGCCGGTGCTCGCCGGAGTGTCGTTGAACCTGGCGGCCGGCGAGCGGGTGGCGGTGGTCGGGCCGAACGGTGCCGGCAAGAGCTGCCTCTTGCGCACGCTGGCCGGCGCCCTGACGCCGACCGCGGGGCAGGTGCTGCTCGCCGGCCAGCCGCTCACCCCTGGCCGCTTCACCCCGGAGATCGCCCTGGTCTTCCAGGAGGCCGCCGATCAGCTGTTCTGCCCGACCGTGGCCGAGGATGTCGCCTTCGGCGCCCGGGCGATGGGGCTGCGCGATGCGGCGCTGGCGGGTGCGGTCGCGGACGCCTTGCAGCGCTTCGGCATCGCACCGCTGGCCGAGCGACTGGTGCACCAGCTCTCCGGCGGCGAACAGCGGCTGGTCTGCCTTGCCGGGGCGCTGGTCATGGCACCGCGCCTGCTGCTGCTCGACGAGCCGAGCGCCGCCCTCGATCTGCGCCACCGCCGCAACCTGATCCGCCATCTCGCGGCGCTGGACCAGGCATTGCTGCTGGCCTCGCATGACCTCGAGATGGTCCGCGAGCTGTGCTCGCGGGTGATCCTCATCGACGCGGGCCGGATCCGGGCGCAAGGTCCGACCGACGCCATTCTCGGCGATGCGACGCTGATGGCAGCGCACGGCCAGGAAGTGCCGCCATCGCTCGCAGCCGAGCCGCACCGGAGGCAGCGCCGCTAGCTGTTCTGAATGCGAAAATGGGCGTGGGCGTGCGGCGCGCCGCCGTGCTCGTGCACCTCGATCTCGGTGCGCACCGGGATCCGCGCCAGATGGCCGTGCCAGACCCCGCGCTCGAGAAACAGCCCGTTGGCATAGGCCTCGACATCGCCGACCCGGCCCTTCATCACCGTCACCTCGACCGTGGTATCGTGATCGAGCGGCACCGCGAGGGCGGCGATGGTCGCATCGTGATGGGATTGGCGGCGGCGCGGCACCCGCTGCCCGAGGCCGCGCCGCGACGGGTCGATGACGTAGCTGATGACGCCGATGCAGTCCCGGTCCGCCGGCAGCTCCGATCGCAAGGCATGCCGCAGCAGCTCGCGCAGCGCCTCCGACCGGTTGGTCGCGTTCGAGCCCGCCATCAGCCGGTCGAGCGCCGACAGCAGGTCGTCGTCCAGGGTCACGGTGACGCGCTGCATGATGGTCCCTCCTCGCAAGGCGCGCCTCGCCGGGGCCGGCCGGCGACCATGCCGCGACCTTGGCAGCCGGCCGCGGTCGGCGCAACCCCGGGCCGCCACCCGCCAAGGCGCGGCCGTCGAGGCGTCCTCAGCCGCCGCCTAGAGCGGCTCGAGCCACTTCATGATGTGGGTCGCCACGGCGACCAACTGGCGGTCCTGGTTGGTAACCTCGATGGCGCTCCGGCTGCGCCGGGTCGCCTGGTCGATCGCCTCGATCCTGTAGCGGACGGTGATGGTGTCGCCGATCCGCACGGCCTCGACAAAGCGGATGCGGTCGTAGCCGAGGCTGACCGGCACCAGCACCGAGCCCCGGCGGTTCGCCTCCTCGACCAGGCGCGTGCTGGCGGTCGACATGAAGCCGACGATCAGCGCCCCGTGCGCGATCCGCTCGCCATAGGCGGTCCTGGCCATGAACGCGGCGTCGACGTGATTGGGCGAGAGGTCGCCGGTGATGCCGGCGAAGAGGTAGACATCGCTCTCGCCCACGGTCTTGCTGAACCGGACCTCGGTACCCGCGGCGAGGGTGATCTGCGACATCGTTGCGCCTGGCTGGCTGCGCTCGGCAGGACCGGGCCGGCACGCTCGTCACCGGCCCGGCACCTCACCGACCTGTGCATCCGCTCAGCTGCCGAGGCTCTCGAGATAAGCGATCACGTCGGCGATGTCCTCGGGCTTGCGCAGGCCGGCAAAGGCCATGCGGTTGCCGCCCACATAGCCGCGCGGGTCGGCGAGGTACTCGGCGATCGTCGTCTGGTCCCAGACGATACCACTGTTCGCCATGGCGTCCGAATACTTGAACCCCTCGACCGAACCGGCCGGCCGGCCGATGATCCCGACGAGGTGGGGGCCCACCCGGTTCTGCTCCTGGTCGACAACGTGACAGGCCTGGCACTGCCGAAAGACCTTCTGACCGTTCGCCGGATCGCCGGCGGCCGCCGGCAGCGTCAACAGACAGGCACTCGCAAACGCCAATGCTGCAAAAGCTTTTCGCATCGACATCAAACCTCCCCAACAGGCAGCACCATCGCCGCGATTCGGCGGCGAGGTGATACCCGATCCAGCCGCTGAGGCAAGCGGCGATTTAACACAGCCCGACGATCGTGGCGCAACCCGAGCGAGCGCATCCGCCAGCGAGCATGGCGACGCGTCGCGGCCCGCTGACCCGGTGCCTCCGCCCGACGGCTCGCACACCGCGCCGCCACGCCCCGCCCGAGCCGACCGGCGGCAGGTGCCGCGACCGGCGCTGCGCGCTATGTTCGCTGGCATGCCCCGGCCAGCTGCGCCGATCGCTTTGGAGGAGCCCTGCCGATGGCCCGAGCCGGCACGCGACACGACCCGAGCGCCGACCCGGCCGCCGATCGGCTGGCCCTGACCAGCCCTTTCCGGCAAGCCGGGTCGTCGGTCTGTTGGGCGATGCGGCTGCTGCGGGCGAACCAGCGCCGAGCGACGAACCGCGGCGTCCAGGCACCGGGCCGGGTGGCCATGCCGTGCCTGGCCGTTCGCCATGGCAGGCGCTGAGCGACCCCGGGTGCACGTCGTCGGTGCCGGGCTCGCCGGACTGGCCGCGGCGACCCGCCTCGTCGCCGGCGGCGTCGCCGTCGAGCTGCACGAAATGGCCGCACCGGGCGGCCGCTGCCGGTCGTTTCTCGATCCGCGCCTGGAGCGGACCATCGACAACGGCAACCATTTGCTGCTCAGCGGCAACCGCGCAGCGCTCGCCTATCTCGCCCGGATCGGTGCGGCCGACAGCCTGGCCGGGCCGGCCGTCGCGGCGTTCGACTTCGTCGATCTCGCCAGCCGCGACCGCTGGCAGGTCCGCCCCAATCATGGCCCCCTGCCGTTCTGGCTGCTGCGCCCCGGCCGGCGGGTCGCCGGCACCCGGCTGCGCGACTACCTGGCCCTCGCTCGGCTGCTGGCACCACCGGCCGAAGCGACGGTCGGCGAGCTGGTCGATCGGGCAAGCCCGCTCTATCGCCGGTTCATCGAGCCGCTGGTGGTGGCAGCGCTCAATACCCCGGCGCGCGAAGCCAGTGCCCGGCTGTTCGCGGCGATGCTGCACGAGGCCGTGCTGCCCGGGGCCGCCGCCTGCCGGCCGCTGGTGGCGCGCCACAGCCTGGCCGCGAGCTTCGTCGCACCGGCGCTGCGCTGGCTCGAGGCGCGCGGCACCCGGCTCCACGGCAACCGGCGGCTGCGCCGCCTGGTCTTCCGTGGCGGGCGGGTCGAGGCGCTGGCGTTCGGCGGGCTGGAGCTGCCGCTCCGGCCGACGGATCGGGTGGTACTGGCCCTGCCCGCGTCGGCGACGGCCGAGCTCGTGCCCGGCCTCGCCGTCCCGAGCGCGCATTCGGCGATCTTGAACATCCACTACCGGCTGGCCGGGCCGGCGCCCGCCGTCCCCCTGCTCGGCCTGGTCGGCGGCTTCGCCGAATGGCTGTTTTGCCGGGGCGACGTGGTGTCGGTGACGGTGAGTGCCGCCGATCGACATCTCGAGACCCCGGCCGCTGCGCTCGCCGCCCGCGCCTGGCCCGAGGTGGCATCGGCCCTCGACCTCGAGGCGCCGATGCCCGAGCGGTTTCGGGTGATCAAGGAACGCCGGGCCACCTTCCGCCAGACGCCGGCAGCCGCCGCTAGGCGGCCGGCGGCGCGCACCGCCTATGCCAACCTGCTGCTCGCCGGCGACTGGACCGATACCGGGCTGCCGGCGACGATCGAAGGGGCGATCCGCTCGGGCGAGCAGGCAGCCGGGCTGATCCTGGCCGCACCTTAGGCGGACCTGGGGTTCCCTGGCGCCCGCGTCCCGGCTATGGCGCAGCGAGGTCGAGCTACCGGGACAGCGGATGACGATCACGGAGGCCGAGATCGAGCGGCTGTTGAGCGAGGTGATGGTCGCCCGCGGCCGTGCCTACAACCGCAAGGGGCGTGTGCTCGCGGTCGAGCGGCTGCCGGGCGGCCGGATCGCCGCCAAGGTGCGCGGCAACGCCGCCGCGCCCTACATTCAGTCGATCACCCTGGTGCGCGACGAGGCCGGCACGCTGCGCCGCATCGACGGCTCGTGCAGCTGTCCGGTCGGCCACAACTGCAAGCACGTCGCGGCGGCACTCCTCGCCTTGGCGGTGAACGAGCGGGCGCCATCGCCCAGGCAACGGCCGGCGCCGCCGCAGCCGGCCGAGCCGCCGCCGTCGCTGTCGCCCGAGCTGCGCCTCTGGCTGGCCGAGCTCGAGACCGCCGACCGGCCGCAGCCCGCCGAGGCGGATGCCTATCCCCCTGGGGTCAAGGACCGGCTGCTCTACGTCGTCGACGTGACGGACCGGGGCATCTTGCGGGTCGAACCCATGAAGGCCACGCTGCGCCAGGACGGTGACTTCAGCCGCACCGTGCGGCGCTACGATGCCTCGGGGCTCGGCTGGCGGGAGCCCGCGAAGTTCGTCCGGCCAACCGACCAGCGCATCCTGCATCGCCTGAAGCTGCTCGGCCTCGACCCGGACCGCTACGCGCCGCGGACGATGGCGGCGGTCGCCAGCCCGTTGCCGGGCGAGGTGCTCGACCTCCTGCTGCTGATCGCCCGAACCGGGCGCGGGCGATGGGCCAAGGCGCACGGCCCGGTGCTCGCCGAGGCCGCACCACGCCAGGCGACCCTGGCCTGGCAGGACGACGAGAGCGGTCGTCAGCGGCTGGCGGCGATCGACGCCGAGGCTCGGCCCCTGGCCGTCCTGCCGCTCGAGCCGCCGGCCTTCGTCGATCCGGCGACCGGGGCTCTCGGCCGGCTCGAGCTCGCGGCGCCGCAGCGGCTGGTCGCGACCCTGCTGCGCGCGCCCGAGATCCCGCCCGAAGCCGCACCGGTCGTCGCCGACGCGCTCGGTCGTCTGCGGAGCGCCAGGCTGCCGGCACCCAGACTGATCGCCGCCGAAACGCGCACCGGCATTGCCCCGACCCCGGTGCTGCAGCTTTCGACGGTTACCGCCCGGCAGCGGCTCGGCCGCTGGTCGGGCACCGGCCCGCCCTTCGCGCTGCCGGTCCTGCGGCTCGCCTTCGACTATGCCGGCCACCGGGTCCGCGCCTTTCCCTACGACGATCCGCAGTTTCGCGAGGCCGACACCCTGGTGACCCTCGGCCGCGACCGGGCGGCCGAGCAGCGCGCCCACGATCGCCTGCGGCGGTGCGGCACCGAGCGCCTCGACCGGCAACCGGCACTCGCCCCAGGGCGCGAGGCCGAGGCGCTGGATCAAGTCTTCACCAGCGATGGCGATCTCGATTTCGAGATGGCGAACCAGGCCCTCGCCTTCATGGCGGAGGAGCTGCCGTTGCTGCGCGCCGCCGGTTGGCGGGTCGAGATCGATCCGAGCTGGCCCTATCGGCTGCACGAGGGCCCGGTCGCGATCCGGGCCGGGATCGACGACGGTGACGGCACCTGGTTCTCGGTCGGCCTCACCCTCGATGCCGGCGGCCAGCGCCTCGATCTCGCGCCGCTGATCCTCTCGATCATCGCGGCCCTGCCGCTGGCGGCGGACGGCACGCTGGCCGAGGATTTCGACCTCGAGGAGTTCCTCGCCGACCTCACCCTCTACCAGCGGCTCGAGGATGGCAGCCACGTGCCGATCGAGGCGGTGACGCTGGCTCCCCTGGTCGAGGCGTTCCTCGCCGCACAGGGGCTGCTCGACGGCTTTCACCCGGCCGAGGCGGCCCGCGTCGCGGCCCTGGCCGAGGCGCTCGACGGCTGCGGCGTGCCGTTCGAGGGTGGCCAGGCGCTGCTCGAGCTGGGCCGGCGGCTCAGAGCGCTGGGGGCAGCGCCGATGGTCGAGCCGCCCGCCGGACTGAAGGCGGCACTTCGGCCGTACCAGAAGACCGGCTACGGCTGGTTGCGGGCCGTCGCCGCCACCGGCTTCGGGGCAGTGCTCGCCGACGACATGGGGCTCGGCAAGACGGTGCAGGCCCTGGCCCTGCTCGCCCATCTGCACCTCGAGCAAGGCAGCGACCGGCCGAGCCTGTTGGTGGCACCGACCAGCCTGGTCGGCACCTGGCGGCGCGAGGCCGAGCGCTTCGTGCCGGACCTCAAGGTGCTGATCCTGCACGGGCCAGACCGGCAGGCGCGGTTCGGGGCGATCGCCGACCATCACCTGGTGGTCACGACCTACCCGCTCCTGCACCGCGATCACGAGCGCCTGTTCGCCGCGGCTTACGAGCTGGCGATCCTCGACGAGGCGCAAGCCGTCAAGAACCCGGCCTCGAGTGCCGCCAAGCAGATCCGCAAGGTCGAGGCGCGCACGCGGCTGGCGCTGACCGGCACCCCGGTCGAGAACAATCTCGAGGACCTCTGGACCCTGTTCGACTGGTTGATCCCGGGCCTGCTCGGCAACCGCAAGGCGTTCAGGGGACGCTTTCGCCAGGCGATCGAGAAGCACGGCGATGCCGCGGCACAAGCCTTGCTCAATGCCCGCATCCGCCCGTTCATCCTGCGGCGGAGCAAGGCCGAGGTGGCGACCGAGCTGCCGCCGAAGACCGAGATCGTCGAAACGGTGAGCCTCGGGCCGGCGCAGCGCGGGCTCTACGAAACGATCCGGCTGACCATGGACCAGCGGGTGCGCCGGGCGATCGCCGAGCGCGGCCTCGCCGGCAGCCGGATCACCATCCTCGACGCGCTGCTGAAGCTGCGCCAGGTCTGCTGCGACCCGGCTCTCCTGCCCGACGAACCGGGGCGGTCCAAGCACCAGGACGAGCATGGCGGCGGGGTGTTGCGCGAGAGTGCCAAGCGCGAGCGCTTGCTGGAGATGCTGGAAGCGCTCCTGGCCGAGGGCCGCCGGGTGCTCGTCTTCTCGCAGTTCGTCAAGATGCTCCGACTGATCGAGGCCGACGTCAAGGCGCGGGGCTGGGACTACGCCTGGCTCACGGGCGAGACCAAGGACCGCGAGACGGTGGTGGCCCGCTTTCAGACGGGCGAGACACCGCTCTTCTTGATCAGCCTCAAGGCCGGCGGGGTCGGGCTGACCCTGACCGCCGCCGAGACGGTGATCCTCTACGATCCATGGTGGAACCCGGCGGTCGAGCGGCAGGCCATGGACCGGGCGCACCGCATCGGCCAGGATCGTGCCGTCTTCGTCTACCGGCTGGTCGCCGAAGGCTCGGTCGAAGAGGCGATCATCACGATGCAGGCGAGAAAGCAGGCGATGGCCGACGCGCTGTTCGAGGGCGAGGCGTCGGGCCCGCTCGGCCTCGACGAGGACGATCTGGCGAGCCTGTTCCGGCCGCTCGCCGCCGGCTGACGCAACCGGCGGATTGCCGGGCACCTGCCGCGGGTTCAGGGTCTGGTGTGGAACCCTGGGGAGGAGGCGATGCGCTTGCGGACGCTGCTCTTCGTGGTCGGGCTGGCCGTCGGGATGCATGGCGGTGGCGACGGCTCGGCCGGGCGCGCGCAGACCGGCACCGGTGCCGCTTTGGCTCAGCCATCGGGCGGGGCGGCGAGCCTGGCAAGGCCGTCGGCCAGCGCCTCGGCCGCGGCGTCGCCGGCGAGCCGGTCGCCGACCTCGGCCTGGATCGCCGCCCGGTAGACCGGCCACATCCGCTCGAGCAGCGCCATACCGGCAGCGGTGATGCCGATCAGCTGGCCGCGGCCGTCCTCGGGACAAGGGTGGCGGTCGACCAGTCCTGCCCGCTCCAGCCGCACGATCAGCCGCGACACATTGGGCTGGGCGAGCAGCAGCCGCGCCTCGATCGCCAATGGGCGCAGGCGCTCGGGCGCGGCTCGGCGCAACTCGAGCAAGACGTCGTACCAGGCGAGCGGCGGCAGTTGCGCGGCCTTCAGGGCAGCTTCGATGCCGGCCGCCACCCGCTGCTCGGCGCGTACCAGCGTCGTCCAGACACGAATCACGGCGGCGCTGGGCTGCTGCTCCATCGACCAAGGCATAGCAGGTCCATGCATCTGCATCAAGCTTGACAGTCGATGCATTTACATCTAGTTACATACAAGTGCATCCAGATTGTGGAGAGACGACGATGTCGGAAGGCCTGCGCCTGATCAGCCACCCGCTCTGCCCCTACGTGCAGCGGGCGGCGATCGTGCTCGCCGAAAAGGCGATTCCGTTCGAGCGGGTGACCATCGACCTCGCGGCCAAGCCGGCCTGGTTCTTGGCACTCTCGCCGCTCGGCAAGACGCCGGTGCTCCAGGTGGGCAGCCGCGCTGTCTTCGAATCGGCGGTCATTCTCGAGTATCTCGAGGAGGTCTACCCGCCGGCGCTGCATCCCGCCGACCCATTGCGGCGCGCCGACCATCGCGCCTGGATCGCGATCGGCTCGGCGGTCCTCGACGACATCGCCGGGCTCTACTCGGCGCCGGATGCGCCGACCTTCGAGGCCAAGCGGCGCCAGCTCGCCGGGCGCTTCGGGCGGATCGAAACCCGCCTCGTCGCCGAACCCTGGTTCGACGGGACGGCGTTCAGCCTGGTCGACGCCGTCTACGGCCCGGTCTTTCGCTATTTCGATGCATTCGATCGAATCGTCGATCTCGGCCTCCTGGCCGGTCGACCCAAGCTCGGCCGCTGGCGGTTGGCCTTGGCTGACCGGCCGACGATCAAAAGCGCGGTGGCGGCGGATCATCCCGATCGGCTCATGGCGTTCCTCGCCGGCCGAGGCGGGCACCTGTCACGACTGATCGAGAGGCGCAAGGCGGCCTGATCGTCATTTGCCATGCGGCGCACTGCCGGCTCATATGCTCGATGCCGTGTTGAGCGACAACCACCCTGACCGGTAGCGACAGCCATGTTGGCCGGTGGGCCCTGATGGAGGGTGGGCGTAGCCCGCCCGGAGGCAGGGCCCACCGGCCGCGTTTCCGTCGAGGGGGCAAGGCTTGGGGCCCCATGCCGTCGGTGCTCGTGATCCCTTCGGCAACCAGCTGGAAGCGATTCACGGTGGCTGCGCCCGGCCGGGCTGAGGGCACCTCGACGTTGCACGAGCCAACCGCCAGGTGGCTGCAGGTCGCCTGGCCAACCAGCCTTGGGAGACCATCGATGCCAAAGTTGCCTGCGGCGGCGCAAGGCCGTCCGGATCATCTCGCTGGGGGGCGGCGGTCACGGCGCTTGCTCCTGGGGGCCGGTCTGCTCGGTGCCGCTGGCCTGGCGGTGGTCGGCTGGCGCCGATGGCCGCAGCCATTGCCGCCCGCGCCGGTCTTCACCGCCAACGGCTATGCGATCAGGGGCTACGACCCGGTCGCCTACTTCGCCTTGGGCCGGCCGGTGGTCGGCGACGATGCCTTCACGGCGCGCTGGAACGGTGCCGTCTGGCGCTTTGCCAGTGCCGCCAATCGCGACGCTTTTCTGGCCGAGCCTGAGGCCTTCGCCCCGCAATACGGCGGCTTCTGCGCCTGGGCGGTGGCGGCCAAGGGCGAGCTCTATTCCACCCAGCCGGAGAACTGGTCGATCGTCGACGGCAAGCTCTATCTCAACTTCAACGACGCCATCCAGGCCACCTGGGAAACCGACATTCCGGGGTTCATCGCGGCGGGCGATCGGCGCTGGCCGGCGGTCGCGGGCACTGCCGGCTGAGCTCAGCCATCGAGCGCCGCCAGCACCTCGCGGGCGATCAGGGTCGAGACGCGGGTGTTGCTCTCCTGGGTGACGCCGGCGATGTGCGGGGTCAAGATCAGGTTCGGCGCAGCGCTGAAGACGGCCGCGGTCTCCCTGGTCAGGGGCTCGGTGGCGAAGACGTCGAGGGCCGCACCGGCGAGCCGCCCCTGCTGCAGCGCCGCCGCCAGCGCCGGCTCGTCGACGATACCGCCGCGCGCGGCGTTGATCAGGACGGCGGTCGGCTTCATCCGGGCGAGGGCTGCGGCATCCACCAGGTTCCGTGTGGCGGCGGTGAGCGGCACGTGCAGCGAGACGACGTCCGCCGTGGCGAACAGCGCGTCGAGCGGCAGCTGGCGGACCTGCTCCCAGGCCGGGTCGCCATTGGGCACGTAGGGGTCGTGCGCGGCGACGCTCATCCCGAGAGCCAGCGCCTTCGTCTTGACCAGCCGGGCGATCGCCCCGAGGCCGACCAGGCCCATGCTCTTGCCGGCGAGCTCGCGGCCCATCAGCTCGCCGCGCGGCCAGGCCCCGGCGAGCATCCGGTCGCGCGCCAGATAGGCGCCGCGGAGCAGCATGGCGGCGCTGGTGATGACGTATTCGGCGACGGCGAGGTCGTTGGCACCGGTCGCCGGGATGACCTCTACACCGCGCGCCCGGCAGGCCTCGAGGTCGATATTGTCGAGGCCGACGCCGAGCCGGCCGACGACCGTCAGCCGCCGCCCGGCGTCGAGCAGCGTCCCTCGGACCTGGGTGCGGTTGCGGACGATCAGGGCGCGGGCGTCGCCGATCGCGCATGCGAGTTCCGCCGGACGGTCGACCAGGGTCGGATCGTAAAGGGTCGGGTAGCGGCCCTGCAGCGTGGCCACCGCCGCCTCGTTCATGAACTCGCTGATCACGATGCTGGCCATCATCCCCCTCCCGATCCGGCGCCCGCGGCGTGCTCGTCGTGCTATCGGCCGCCGCCGCTGCTGGCAACCATGCGCCGTCGCCCGCCGCGGCATCGCCCTGGTCAACCCGTGCGAAGCGGCCTACATCCGCCGCCACGCGACCGCGATCAGGGAATGACGATGCGCTACGCCATTATCGGCTCCGGCATGATGGGCCAGGAACATATCCGCAATCTTCACCTGCTGCCCGATGCCGAGATCGTCGCCCTGGCCGATCCGGTCGAGGCGATGCGCCACCACGCGGTGGCATTGGCGGGCGGGGCGGTCCGCGGCTATGCCGATCATCGAGAGCTCCTGGCGGCGGGCGGCATCGACGCGCTGGTCATCGCCGCACCCAACCATACCCATGTTCAGCTGTTGATGGACGCGCTGGAGACGGAGCTGCCGATCCTGGTCGAGAAGCCCTTGTGCACCTCGGTCGCCGACTGCGATGCCGTCATCGCCAGGGCGCGGGGCCGGCGGGCACCGGTCTGGGTCGCCATGGAGTACCGCTACATGCCGCCGGTCGCCCGGCTGATCGACGAGGTGCGCCAGGGCACGATCGGCACCTTGCGGATGCTCGCCATCCGCGAGCACCGCTATCCCTTCCTGCCCAAGGTCGGCGACTGGAACCGCTTCGCGCGCACCAGCGGCGGCACCATGGTCGAGAAGTGCTGCCACTTCTTCGACCTGATGCGGCTGATCACCGGGGCCGAGCCGGTCCGCCTCTATGCCTCGGGCGGGCAGGACGTGAACCACCTGGACGAGCGCTTCGACGAGCAGCGAGCGGACATGGTGGACAACGCCTTCGTCGTCGTCGACTTCGCCAACGGCGTGCGCGCCTGCCTCGATCTCTGCATGTTCGCCGAGGCGTCGCGGGACCAGGAGGAGATCGCCGCCACGGGGGACCGCGGCAAGGTCGAGTGCGGCGTGCCGTCGTCGTCCTTGCTCACCGGCCGGCGCGCGCCGCTCGAGCTGACCAGCGAAATCGTCCCGGTCGACGCCGCCTTGCTCGCCGCCGGCCATCACCACGGCTCGACCTTCTTCCAGCACCGGGCGTTCCGCGATTGCCTGCGCCATGGCACCGCGCCGGAGGTCAGCCTCGAGGACGGGCGCATGGCGGTCGTCATGGGGGTTGCCGCCGAGCAGTCGATCGCCAGCCACCTGCCGGTCGCCTTCGATGCGGCCTGACGCGACGATCGGTGCTTCCGCCGGGGCTGGCTTTTCGGCATTGCCCAATGCGCCCCGGTCCGTCATGGTCCCGGCATAACGAAGCGGGGAGGCCCGATGCGGGCGCGGCTGAATGCGGCGATTGCCGGAATTTCCCGGCTCAACGACGCCATCTGCTGGACCGGCCGCCAGCTGGCCTGGCTGCTCGTCGCCGCCATGACCGCCTTGGTCATCACCCAGGTGTTCTTTCGCTATGCGTTGAACAATCCCTTGGCCTGGACCGAGGAGGCGGCGATCTTCGCGATGATCTGGATGACCTTCCTGGTCACGCCGATCGCCTATCGCTCCGGCGGCAATGTCGCGATCGACATCATCCGCGAGCTGTTCAAGGGCCGCTGGCAGGCGCTGATCCAGCTCCTCATCAACCTGCTCGTCATCCTCCTCCTCGTCGTCCTGTTGCGCCACTCGATCCTCTATGTCGGCCGCGGCATGGGCTCGGTCGTGGCCTCGCTCGGCATCCGCGCCGGCTGGCTCTACCTGATCATGCCGATCGGGGTCGCCGGGATGCTGCTGGTCGGCATCGAGATCGTGCTGCGCGCGCTGCGCACGCTGTTCGATCCCAGCCAGCCGATCTTCGACGAGCCCGAGCCCGACGCCCCGGGTGCGCGGGAGTATGAGTAGATGGCGCTGCTCCCGTTCTGGATCTTCATGGGCCTGCTGCTGCTCGGCATGCCCGTGGTCTTCGCCCTGCTCTTGGGCCCCGGCGTGTCGTTGTGGCTCGACGGCCGGCCGGATGCGTTCTTCGGCATGATGCAGCAGCGCCTGTTCAACGGCCTCAGAAGCTTCCCGCTGATGGCCGTGCCGTTCTTCATCCTCGCCGGCGAATTGATGAACCGCGGCAACATCACGGTGCAGCTGGTCGAGTTCTCGAAGGCCTTGATCGGGCATGTCCGGGGCGGCCTGGCGCAGGTCAACATCCTGACCTCGATCCTGTTCGCCGGCCTCTCGGGCTCGGCCGTCGCCGACACCTCGGCCCTCGGCTCGATGCTGATCCCGGCGATGGAGCAGAACGGCTACTCGCGGCGCTTCTCGGCCGCGGTCACCGCCGCCTCCTCGGTCATCGGCCCGATCATCCCACCCTCGGGCATCATGATCCTCTACGCCTTCATCATGAACGTCTCGGTCGCCGGGCTGTTCGCCGCCGGCATCGTGCCGGGCCTCCTGGTCGGCCTCGGCCTGATGCTGATGACCTCCTACCTCGCCAAGCGCTACGACTTCCCGGTGGCCAGCCGCAAGGCCACCTGGCGCGAGCGCGGCACGGCACTCAAGGTCGCCTTCTGGCCGCTCCTGACCCCGGTGATCCTCCTCGGCGGCATCCTCACCGGCGTCTTCACGCCGACCGAGGCCGCTGCCGTGGCCGCCGGCTATGCGATGCTGATCACGCTGTTCGTCACCCGCACGCTGACCTTCAAGGACCTGCCCGCCGTCTTCTACCAGACGGCGCTGGCCTCCGGGACCATCCTGCTCCTGGTCGCCGCCGCCGTCAGCTTTTCCTCGGTCATCAGCCTGTTCCAGACACCGCAGGTGCTCACCGGTGCGGTCCTCGCCCTCGCCGACAACCCCTACTTGTTGCTGTTGCTGGTCAACATCATGCTGTTCATCGTCGGCATGTTCCTCGATGCCGGGCCGGCGATCCTCATCCTCGGGCCGATCCTCGGGCCGGCGATGGTGTCGATGGGGGTCGATCCGATGCATTTCGCCATCGTCATGTGCGTCAACGTGACGGTCGGCCTCGCCACCCCGCCCATGGGCCTGGTGCTGTTCGTCGCCGCCTCGATCTCGGGCGAACGGGTCGAGCGCATCGCCTGGGCGATGCTGCCGTTCCTGGCGGTCCAGGTGGCGGTCATCTTCCTGATCACCTTCGTGCCCGAGGTGTCGTTGACCTTGCCGCGGCTGCTCGGTTTCGCCGCCTGGCCGAACTGCGCCACCGATCCGTTGAACTTCCTGAGCTGTGTCTTTGCCAACTGATGGAGACCGGACGATGACTGCCAAGCAGCTGTTGACCTCGACCCTCGCGGGGGCCGCCGCCCTCGCCCTCCTGGCCGCACCGACCATGGCCGCCGCCAATCCCCTGAAGATCGTCTTCCTCGCCAACCAGGACGACGAGGACTACGACGGCTCGCTGGTCTTCAAGGACTACGTGGAGGCCGTCTCCAACGGCGAGGTCACCGTCGAGATCTACCCCGGCGGGCAGCTCTGCGGCAACCCGGACGAGTGCCTCGAGGCGCTGCAGGCCGGGATCATCGAGGTCTTCATCACCACCTTCGGCGGGTTCGGCAATATCATGCCACAGGCGCAGGTGATGGACATGCCCTACATCTTCGCCAACGACCGCGTCGCCGAATGTGCGCTCGCCAATGACAGCCCGTTCTTCGCGCTGATCCGCGACCGGACGCTCGAGCAGACCGGCAACATGCGGCTGATGACCATCTCGAACACCGGCGGCTGGCGCAATTTCGCCACCACCTCGACCCAGATCCGCACCCCCGAGGACGTCGCCGGGCTCAAGATCCGCACCATCGGCTCGGAAGTGCAGCAGGAGCTGGTGCGCTCGATGGGTGGCGCCCCCACCTCGATCGCCTGGCCCGAGGTCTACACCTCCCTCGCGACCGGTATCGTCGAGGGGACCAAGAACGGCATCACCGACATCGTCGGCATGAAGTTCCACGAGCACCTGAAATACATGACGCTCGACGGCCACGCCTACATGGGGGCGATGTGGATGATGAACAACGACGCGCTCATGGCCCTGACCCCGGAGCAGCGCAAGATCGTCGACGACGGCTTCAACGCGCTGCGCTGGACCGCGATCGTGATGCCGAAGCGGCGGCAGATCGAGGCCTACGAGGCCTTCGTCGAGGCCGGCGGCGAGATCTACGTGCCGACGCCCGAGGAGAAGGGGCAGTTCGTCGAGGTCTCGGCCCCGATCTACGATTGGTATGTGGAGAACCACGGCAGCGAGTGGCTCGACGTCCTCAATGCCTCGATCGAGGGCTGCGAAGCGAAGATCGCGGCCACCCAAGCCGATTTCCTGAACTGAGCGCTCGCGGCCAAGCCTGGGCGCGCGACCCGCCGCCGCGCGCCCTGCCCCCGCCTCTTGGGCTGGCTCGCTCAGACGATCCAGGCCAACGCCATGCTGATGCTGATCGCCGCGGTGACGACGTAAAGCGCAAGGGTGGGTCCGAAATCAGCCATCGACAATCTCCAGTGCAGGTCCGTCTGCTGCACTGCAAGATGAGCGCTGGAGCAGCCGTTCGCCATGCGCAAGAGTGCATGGCTGGATTGCCGTCAGGTACGAGGATCGATGAATGTCCAACGCGGCCACGCGGTGGCCGAACGAGGCCGGCATCGGCAGGTGCGGCGTGCCTCTCGATCGGGCGCGGTGACCTCCTGCTTCGCGACTGCCGGCGGTCGCGGGCGGCGGTGCGGCCGTACCGCTTGTCGTGGTCCGCAAGAGGGGAGCGGCTGCCGCCCGTCGTCGGCCGCGTCAGTCGGTGCCGACAGCCGGATCGATAGGCGAGGCATCGGCAACTGGTTTCAGGCAGTCGATGACCCAGACGTCGTAGACCGGGTGCTCGAGGGCGGAGATCCCAGGGGACGAGGCGAACATCCAGCCGGTGAATGCGGTGTCGCGCGCGCCGTCGGTTGCGACCTCGTCGATCTCGAGGAAGGCAGCACTCTCCGGCGGCTCGGTCGGCGGGGTCGCGTAGCAGGCGCGGGCCCGGATCGCGAGGGTGCCGAAGCGGATTTCCTGGTCGAGCGGGGCTTCGAGCACGTCGATTCGCGCGGTCACCTTGTCGAGGCCCCGCAGCACCGCGACCTCGTGGGCGATCGAGGGCTGGGCCGGGGCGCTGCCGGTGCCGGCGAGCCAGATGGCGACGGCCGAAAGCGCCGGCCCGGCACTGGTCGGACGCCGCCGCCGCGTCACTCGCCACCCCCCTGGCTGAAGATCAGCTGGCCGATCAGGTCCTCGAAATTGATCGAGGACTGGGTGAACTCGATCTCGTCGCCCTCGGCGAGCATCACCTCGTCGCCACCCGGGACGATCGCCAGATACTTGCCACCGAGCAGGCTCGAGCTGATGATCTGCGCCGAGCTGTCGGCCGGCAGCTCGATGTCGCGCGCCACACTGAAGCGGACCTCGGCGCGAAACGAGACGGGGTCGAGCTCCATCGCCACGATCTGGCCGACGCGGATGCCACTGATCCGGACCGGACCGCCCGGATCGAGCCCGTCGATCCGGTCGAACTTGGCGATCAGGGTGTAGCCGCCAGGATCGCCCACATCGGCCCTGGCATAGGCCCAGAAGAAGAAGCTGGCAGCCACCAGCAGCACGATCGCGCCGAGCACGCTCTCGACGATGTTGCGTTTCATGACTGGCCGGCTCCGGTTGCTGTCAGCGGATTGGTGATGCGGCTCACGCCGCTTCGCGACGGTCGGTGTCGAGGCCCAAGAGGCCGCGGGCGAAGGCGTCGGGCTCGAACGGCCGCAGGTCGTCGATGGCCTCGCCGACCCCGACGGCGTGGACCGGCAGGCCGAAGCGCTCGGCCAGCGCCACGACCACACCACCCTTGGCCGAGCCGTCGAGCTTGGTGACAATGAAGCCGGTGAGTTCGACCATGTGGTTGAACAGATCGACCTGGTTGAAGACGTTCTGCCCGGTCGTCGCATCGAGCACCAGGAGCACGTCGTGCGGGGCGTCGGGTTCGAGCTTCTGGATGACGCGAACGATCTTGGCCAGCTCCTCCATCAACTCGGCCTTGTTCTGCAGCCGGCCGGCGGTGTCGATCAAGAGGAGGTCGTAGCCCTCGCGCCGCGCCCGAGCGAGCGCGTCGTAGGCGAGTCCCGCGGCATCCGCCCCGGTCTTGGCCTTCATCACCGGGCAGCCGTTGCGGTTGCCCCAGATCTCGAGCTGCTCGACGGCGGCCGCCCGGAAGGTGTCGCAGGCCGCCATCATGACCCGGCGGCCCTCCAGCATCTGCTGCTTGGCGAGCTTGCCGATGGTCGTGGTCTTGCCGACACCGTTCACCCCGGCGACGAGGACGACCTGCGGCCTCGCCTCGCTGCGCACCGGCAATGGCTCGGCCACCTCCTCCAGCACTTCGGCGATCTGCCTCGCCAGCGCCTCCCTGATCTCGGTCTCGGTGACCTCCTTGCCGAAGCGCTCGTCGCGGATGCGCTGGACCATCCGGGTCGCGGTCTCGACGCCGAGGTCGGCCATGATCAGCGCCTCCTCGAGCTCCTCGAGGGTCTCGTCGTCGAGCTTCTTTCGCGTGAAGATGCCGGCGATGTTGCCGGTCAGCGCGTTGGAGGATCGGGACAGGCCCTGGCGCAGCCGCGCCAGCCAGCCAGTCCTGGGGGCCGGCTCGGGTTCGGGCGCGGGCTCCTCGGGCGGCTCGGGCTGCCCGGCCGGCTCGGTGCGCCACGCCGCTTCGACAACGGGCTCGGGCTCGGCATGCTCCACCGGCTCGCTGACCGCACCCGGGTCGTCGATCGCGACCCGGGCAGGCTCCGGCGGGGTTGGCTCGGGCTCGGGCCGGGGTGCCTCGTCCGGTGGCGGGCTTTCCGACGGCTCGGGCTGTGGCTGCTGTTCGCGGCGGAACAGGCGGCCGAGCCAGCCCGATTTGCGCTCTTCGCTCATCCCGCGATCTCGCCCTCGAGCAGGCCGTCCTGGCTGCCGGTGACGGTGACGTCGGTGAGCGTGCCGGCTGGGATCGGTGTGGTGAGCTTGACCGGGGCCATGTGTTGGGTGTGGCCGCGGTTCTGCCGCTCGACCAGGACGCGGCGGCGTTGGCCGATCTGCCGGGCGAGGAAAGCTTCGAGCGCGGTTTCACCTTTTTCGCGAAGTCGTTGCGCACGTTCCTTGATCACCGGCTTCGGCAGTTGCGGCATCCGCGCCGCCGGCGTGCCGGGGCGGGGAGAATAGGGGAAGACGTGGAGGAAGGTGAGCCCGGCTTCGCCCACGATGTTCAGGGATTGGTTGAACATCGCCTCGGTTTCGGTCGGAAAGCCGGCGATCAGGTCGGCGCCGAAGGTGATGTCCGGGCGGGCCTCACGCAGGCGCCGGCAGAGCTCGATGACGTCGCCGCGGAGGTGGCGGCGCTTCATCCGCTTGAGGATCAGATCAGAGCCGGCCTGCAGGCTGAGATGGACATGCGGCATCAGCCGCGGCTCGGTCACGAGGTGATGGAAGAGCTCGGCGTCGATCTCGGCCGGGTCGAGCGAGGAGAGGCGCAGCCGCGGCAGGTCGGGGACTTCCCGGAGGATGGCACCGACCAGCCGGCCGAGCGGCGGCTGGCCGTCCTGGTCCTTGCCCCAGGAGGTGAGGTCGACGCCGGTGAGCACGAGTTCGCGGTGGCCGGCGTCGATGAGCCGGCGGGCCTGGCCCACGACGTCGGCCAGCGGCACCGAGCGGCTGTTGCCGCGGCCATAGGGGATGACGCAGAAGGTGCAGCGGTGGTCGCAGCCGTTCTGGATGCTCAAGAACGCCCGGGTGCGGCCCTCGATGCCGTCGATCTCGTGGCTGTCCGCCATGCCGACGGCCATGATGTCGCCGATCAGCGCCCTCTCGCTGCTGCCGCGGGCGAGCGCCTGCCAGGTCGCGGGCTTCAGCTTCTGGTCGTTGCCGACGAGCTGGGCCACACCCTCGATCCGGGCGTAGGCATCGGGGGTGATTTGCGCCGCACAGCCGGTGACCACGATCCGGGCAGTGGGGCGCTCGCGATGGGCGCGGCGGATTGCCTGGCGGGCTTGGCGTTCGGCCTCGGCGGTAACCGCACAGGTGTGGACGATCACCAGGTCGGCGAGGCCGGCATTCTCGGCGTGGCGGCGCATCACCTCCGATTCGAAGGTGTTGAGGCGGCAGCCGAAGGTGACGATGTCGATGCTGTTGGTCATCGGCCGATGGTGTCGGGATCGCACGTGCCGGTGAAGCTCTTGGCCCAGGGGCCGGTCATCGCGACCGGGCCATGGCCCGGCCAGGCGAGCTCGAGCTCCCCTCCGTCCAAGATAAGGGTCGCGCGCGCCGTTACGAGGCCGCGACGGACGGCGGCGACCATGGCAGCACAGGCACCGCTGCCGCAGGCCAGCGTCAGGCCCGCACCGCGCTCGTGCACGCGCAAGCGGATGCGGCCGGGAGCGATGACCGTGGCGAAGCCGATATTCGCACCGTTCGGGAAGATCGGGTGGTGGGCCAAGGCCGGGCCGATGGTCTCGATGCGGTCAACATTGTCCACGAGGAAGACGGCATGCGGGTTGCCCATGCTCACACCGACGGCCGGCGGCAGGCCCTCGATGTCGAGGTCGACGGCGGCGGTGTCGGCAGGCTCGCGCAGGGGGATGTCCTCCCAGCCGAGCCTGGGTGTGGTCATCTGCACGGTGACCCGACCGTCGGGGTAGCGCTCGGCCGGCAGCAGGCCGGCTTTCGTCTCCAGCGTGACCCGGCTACGGCCGGTCTCCTCGGCCACGAGCCCGGCGATGCAGCGGCTGGCATTGCCGCACGCCCCGGATTCGCTGCCGTCGCAGTTGAAGAAGTGGACGCGGATGTCGGCGGTCTCGCTGGGCTCCAGCAGCACCAGCTGGTCGAAGCCGATGCCGCGATGCCGGTCGGCCAGCCGCCGGATCAGATCGGGGTCGAGCGGCAAGGGTCCGCCCCGTGCGTCGAGGACGACGAAGTCGTTGCCGAGGCCGTGCATTTTCGAAAAGGCGATCATGCGCTGCGGGATAGGGCGGATGCGGCGAAAGTGCAATTGGTTGGCGTGCTGCCGATCCGGGCTATAATGCGGATCGGAGGGTAACGGGATGGTCGAGCAGGCCTCGAAGGACGAGCGGATGACGGTCGAGGCGTTCCTGGAGTGGGACGACGGCACCGACACGCGCTACGAGCTGATCGACGGGCGGGTCGTGGCGATGAACCCGCCTTTGGCACCGCATGCGCGGTTGCTGAGCCAAGTTGTGGCGGCGTTGGTCAATCGAATGCCGAGTGGCTGCGGCGTCTATACCGGCGGTGGTGCGGTTCGTCCGGGCGATGTCTGGAACTACCGCATCCCAGACGTGTCGGTTTCTTGCACGACGAGCGATCGGCATTGGGTCGAGGCGCCGCGGCTGGTGTGCGAGATCCTTTCGCCGTCTACAGCGCGGGCCGATCTGACGACGAAGTTGGACTACTACCGTACCTTCCCGTCCATCGAGCTGATCTTGATCCTGCATAGCACCAAGCGGCATGCGATTCTCTGGCGAAGGGCCGGGGACGAATGGGTGGTGCGCGATTTCATCGGCTCGGCAGTCCTCGAACTGCCGATGGCGACCGCACCGATGCCGCTCGACGAGCTTTATGCGCCGCTGACCTTCGCGGAGCCGAACCCACCGACGGCGCCGGCAGGGACGAGCGAGACGCATTGATTCGGCGGCGATATCACGATGGAGCGCGCTTGCGCGTCGCGTGGACAGTTCGAACTCTTGCTGGATTTGGTCTGATGGTCGACCGAGCGGCGACGGAGGAACGGATGACGGTGGACGCGTTCCTCGCGTGGGACGACGGGACCGACACGCGCTACGAGTTGATCGACGGGCGGGTGGTCGCGATGAACCCGCCGATGCCACCGCATGCGGCGTTGTTGACGGCGCTCGGCGCCGCACTCTTCGCGCGGGTGCCGCGCGGGTGTCGTGTCTACACCGGGGGTGCGCCCGCAACTTCGCCGACGATTCGAATTTTCGGGTGCCAAATGTCGTGATTTCCTGCACGCGAAGTCTGAAGCACTTGATCGAATCGCCTGTCCTGGTCTGCGAGATCCTGTCACCTTCGACAGCACGACTCGACGTCACGACCAAACTCGACTTTTACCGGGCTCTGCCCAACGTTCGTGAGATCCTCGTCGTTCGGACCACTGAGCGCCACGTGACACTCTGGCGACGGTCCGATCCGCAATGGATCGTCGAGGATTTCATCGGCTCCGCCCTGGTGCCGCTCGAATCGACCACGGCGCCTGTGCCACTCGACGATCTCTATGCGCCACTGGAAATCGACGAGCCTGACACTACAGGCGATCCGGCTTGACGATCCGGGCTCCAGGCGCCTAGAAGACGGGTTCGCGGCGCTGCTTCGGGCGGCGGCGCGCCTTGTCGCGTATCGACTTCATCAGAGGACAATGCGTCGGCTGTCGGCTCTGCGCCGATCGCCAGCTTTTGGTGCCGGACATGTTCGAGAGCCTGAGTGATCGACTGGGTGGCGTTTTCGACGGGCTGCGCAAGCGTGGTGCGCTCGACGAGGACGACGTCGCAGCGGCAATGCGCGAGATCCGGATCGCCCTGCTCGAGGCCGACGTGGCGCTGCCGGTGGTCAAGAGCTTCGTTGCCCGGGTCAAGGAGCGGGCCATCGGCCAGGAGGTGATCAAGTCGGTCACCCCGGGCCAGATGGTCGTCAAGATCGTCCACGACCAGCTCGTCGACCTCCTGGGCGGCGAGCATGCCGGGCTCAACGGGGGTGGCCCGCCGACGGTCGTGCTGATGGTCGGGCTGCAGGGCTCGGGCAAGACGACGAGCTCGGGCAAGCTGGCGCTGCGCCTCAGGGAAAAGGACAAGAAGCGGGTGCTGCTCGCCTCGCTCGACGTGCAGCGGCCAGCAGCCCAGCATCAGCTCGAGGTGCTGGCGGGCCAGGCCGGGGTCGAGAGTGCGGCGATCGTGCCGGGCGAGGACCCGCTGACGATCACGCGCCGCGCCCTCGATCAGGCCAAGCGCAGCGGCTTCGACGTCTTGATCCTCGATACCGCTGGCCGGCTGGCGATCGACGAAGCCTTGATGGCCGAACTGGTGCGGGTGCGCGATCTGGCCCAGCCGCACGAGACGCTGTTGGTCGCGGACAGCCTGACCGGTCAGGACGCGGTCAACGTCGCCCGCCATTTCGCCGACGGCGTCGGGGTCACCGGCATCGTGCTGACCCGCATGGACGGTGACGCGCGCGGTGGTGCGGCCTTGAGCATGCGCGAGGTCACCGGCCAGCCGATCAAGTTCGTCGGCACCTCGGAGAAGCTCTCGGGCCTCGATGCCTTCCATCCCGAGCGGATGGCGAACCGCATCCTCGCCATGGGCGACGTGGTCAGCCTGGTCGAGAAGGCGACCGAAGTGGTCGATCAGGCCGAGGCCGAGAAGCTCGCCCGGAAGATGAGCAAGGGCCGCTTCACGCTGGAGGACATGCGGAGCCAGCTCAAGCAGGTCGGCAAGATGGGCGGGATGGGCGGCATTCTCGGCATGCTGCCGGGCGTCGGCAAGATCAAGAAGCAGCTGGCCGAGGCCAATATCGACGAGCAGATACTGGTCCGGCAGTCGGCGATCATCGACAGCATGACCCGGCACGAGCGGCGCAATCCAGACGTGATCGCCGCCTCGCGCAAGAAGCGGATCGCCATGGGCTCCGGCACCTCGGTGCAAGAGGTCAACAAGCTCTTGAAGCAGCATCGCCAGATGCAGGACATGATGAAACGGATGAAGAAGGCCGGCGGCGCCAAGCAGTTCATGGGCCGTCACCTGCCCCCCGGCATGCTGCCGCCGGGCATGCTGCCGCCGCGCTGACCCGTTAGCCCCGACACCGCCCCACAACCACCTTTACCGCAACATAGGAACCTCGATGGCCGTCAAGATCCGTCTCGCCCGTGGCGGCGCCAAGAAGCGCCCGTTCTACCGCATCGTCGCCGCCGACTCGCGCTTCGCGCGCGATGGCCGCTTCCTGGAGAGGCTCGGCCACTACAACCCGCTGCTGCCCGACGAGCACCCCGAGCGCGTAGTGATCAACGAGGAGCGGGTGAAGCACTATCTCGGCCACGGTGCGCAGGTCTCCGACCGGATGGCGCGCTTTCTCGACAAGGCCGGCATTCTGCCCGGTGCCACACGCCAGCGCGGTACCGGCAAGAAGGCCGCCGAGTTCGCCGCCAAGCAGGCGAAGGCCGAGGCCGAAGCGGCCGGTGCGTGAGCCGGCCCTGCGTTGGATCGCTCGATGCCCGAGAATGCACCCGCTGAGCGAAAGCTCGTCTGTGTCGCCGCGGTCGCCGCGGCGCACGGCGTGCGTGGTGCGCTCAAGCTCAAGTGCTTCACCGAGGATGCGGCCAATGTCGGGGCGTACGGCCCACTCGTCGACGAGGCCGGCCGTCGCCTGTTCTCGGTCCGGGTCATCGGCCCCGCCAAGGGCGGGGTGATCGTTCAGGTGGCGGGCATCACCGACCGGGACGCTGCCGAGGCGCTGCGCGGGCTTCGCCTCTACGTGCCGCGCGAACGGCTGCCCGAGCCCGAGCCCGAAGCCTTCTACTATGAGGACCTGGTCGGGCTCGCGGTCCAGGACATGGCCGGCAAGGCGCTCGGCCGGGTCATCGCGGTGCACGATTTCGGTGCCGGCGAGGTCATCGAGTATCGCGGCGAAGCCGGCGAGAGTGGCATGGTGCCGTTCACCATGGCCGCGGTGCCGGACGTCGATCTCGCCGCCGGCCGGCTCATCGTGGCCCCGGCGGCGATCGAGCCCGCGCCAGAGATCGGGACGGAGACGGTAGGATGAGCGCCGCCTGGCGGGCCTCGGTCCTGACCATCTTTCCCGGGATGTTCCCCGGTCCCCTGGGCCAGTCCCTGCTCGGCAAGGCGCTCGCCGCCGGCATCTGGTCGCTCGAGGCCACCGACGTCCGCAGCTTTGCCACCGACCGCCATCGGAGTGTCGACGACGTGCCGTTCGGCGGCGGCGCCGGCATGGTGATGCGCGCCGACGTCATCGACGCCGCGATTGCCGCTGTCCACGGGCCGGACGACCCGCGGCCCCTGCTCTACATGAGTGCGAAGGGGGTCCGCTTCGATCAGGCGACCGCGCGCGAGCTCGCGGCAGGGCCGGGCGGCGTCATCCTCTGCGGCCGCTACGAGGGGGTCGACGAGCGCGTGCTCGAGAAGCACGGCTTGCGCGAGATCTCGCTCGGCGATTTCGTCATGACAGGCGGCGAGATCGCCGCCATGGCGCTGCTCGACGCGACCGTCCGTCTGTTGCCCGGGGTGGTCGGCACGGCGGCCTCGCTCGACGACGAGAGCTTCGCCCATGGGCTGCTCGAGTATCCACACTACACGCGGCCGCAGGTCTGGCAGGGTCGGGCGGTCCCCGAGGTGCTCCTGTCCGGGCATCACGGTCGTATTCGCGACTGGCGAAAGGCCGCTGCCTTGGCCCTCACCCGTCGGCGACGTCCCGATCTTCTGGACGCGGCCGGCGATGCCCCTACCCCATGAGCGGCGATCTTGAGATCGCCTTGCCGGAGTGCACCAGATGAACGTCATCCAACAGATCGAGCAGCAGCAGGTCGCCGCCCTCACCCAGGCGCGACAGATCCCGGATTTCCGACCGGGCGACACCGTCCGCGTCAATGTCCGGGTGATCGAGGGCAATCGCGAGCGCGTGCAGGGCTTCGAGGGGGTCTGCATCGCGCGGCGCAATCGCAGCATCAATTCGTCCTTCACCGTCCGCAAGATTTCCTACGGCGAAGGGGTGGAGCGCGTCTTTCCGCTCTACAGCCCGAGGATCGAGAGCATCGAGCTGGTCCGGGCCGGCAAGGTGCGGCGCGCCAAGCTCTACTACCTGCGCGGCCGGCGCGGCAAGTCGGCGCGGATCGCCGAGCGGCGGATCGACAAGCCCGGTGCTGCCGCAGCCAGCGCCGACACGACATCGATCGCCGCCGCGAACCC
>CAZNWE010000003.1:0-87960 GCA_964576715.1 uncultured Geminicoccaceae bacterium
TGGTGCCGGCCTTCTCGACCGCCTCGACCCACATGTTGAAGCCGATATAGTGGGCTTCCATCGGATCGTTGGTGACCCGGTCCTCGTCGCCGATGAAGCTGGTCCAGGTCTCGATGAAGTCGGCGTTGACGTCGGTATCGACGCTCATGAAGTAGTTCCAGGCGGCGAGATGGCCGACCAGCGGGCTCGTGTCGATGCCGGCCAGCTCCTCCTCGCCGACCGAGAAGGCGACGACCGGGATGTCGGTCGCATCGACGCCTTGGTTGCCGAGCTCGCGGTAGAACGGGACGTTGGCGTCGCCGTTGATGGTCGAGACCACCGCCGTCTTCTTGCCCTGGCTGCCGAAATCCTTGATCGCGGCCACCCGGGTCTGCCAGTCGGCATGGCCGAAGGGCGTGTAGTTGACGTCGATGTCCGAGGGATCGACGCCCTTTTGGATCAGGTAGGCCTCGAGGATGCGGTTGGTGGTGCGGGGATAGACGTAGTCGGTGCCTTCGAGCACCCAGCGCTCGACACCTTCCTCCTCCATCAGGTAGTCGACAGCCGGGATCGCCTGCTGGTTGGGGGCGGCACCGGTGTAGAAGACGTTCCTGGAGCTCTCCTCGCCCTCGTACTGGACGGGGTAGAAGAGGATGTTGTTGAGCTCCTCGAAGACCGGCAGCACCGACTTGCGGCTCACCGAGGTCCAGCAGCCGAAGACGGCGGCCACGCCCTCGACCTCGATCAGCTCGCGCGCACGCTCGGCGAAGAGCGGCCAGTCGGAGGCGGGATCGACCACCACCGGCTCGAGCTGCATGCCGAGCACGCCGCCCTTCTTGTTCTGCTCCTCGATCAGCATCAGCATGACGTCCTTCAACGTCGTCTCGCTGATCGCCATGGTGCCGGAGAGCGAATGCAGGATGCCGAGCTTGATCGTCTCCTGCGCGCTGGCGGCGGTGGCCGCGCCGAAGAGTGTCGTGCCGAGAAGAGCCGTGGCGAGCACTTTTCCGGAGAACCGCTGACGCATGCTTCACTCCCATTGGTGATGTGTCGGTTTCGGGGTGGAGGAAAGCAAGAGGCGGGCCAGAACGGCCGCTCGGTGCGCGTCCGTGGCGTACGGGCGTGAGCGCCGGGCGGTGATTGCGGAAAAGCAAGGCAGTCCGGCGCTGCCGAGAGAGGCATTCGCACAAAAAAGCGCCAGACCGTCATTGCCCTGTGCTGCCGCTCGCGATCGCCCCCGAGCCGCCCTGGCGCGCCGGCCGCGCATGGTTTGTGGGCCCCGCGACCTTGCGCTAAACCGCGGCTGTCGACGCCGTCGCTCATTGTCGTTGCAGGAGTCTTGATGCCCACCCGAAGTACCAGCCGCTGGACCGTCTGGCCCGGCCGCAACTATCCGCTCGGTGCCACGTTCGATGGTTTCGGGGTCAATTTCGCGCTCTTCTCCGCGCATGCCGAGAGGGTCGAGCTTTGCCTGTTCGACCGCTCGGGCCGCCGCGAGCTGGCCCGACTGACGCTGCCGGAATACACCGACGAGATCTGGCACGGCTACCTGCCGGAGGCGCGGCCGGGTCAGCTCTACGGCTACCGCGTGCATGGCCCCTACCGGCCGCACGAGGGCCATCGCTTCAATCCCAACAAGCTCTTGATCGACCCCTATGCCAAGGCCCTGGCCGGGCAGATCCGCTGGTCGGATGCGCATCACGGCTACCGGCTCGGCCACCGCCGGGAGGATCTGTCGTTCGATCGCCGCAACAATGCCGCCGGCATGCCCAAGGCGATCGTCATCGATCCGAGCTTCTCCTGGGGGCCGCACCAGAAGCCGGACCACGCCTTTGGCGACAGCATCATCTACGAGGCGCACGTCAAGGGGCTGACCAAGCGGCATCCGGGGCTCGCGCCACACCATTGCGGCAGCTACGCGGCCCTCGGCGAGCGGCCGGTGATCGAGCATCTGCAGCGGCTCGGCGTCACCGCGATCGAGCTCTTGCCGATTCACGCCTTCATCGACGACCGCTTCCTGCTGGAGAAGGGGCTGGTCAACTACTGGGGCTACAATTCGATCGGCTTTTTCGCGCCGGAGCCGCGCTACATCTCGCCGGGTGGCGATCTCGACGAACTCAAGATCGCGATTCGCCGGCTGCACGACGCCGGCATCGAGGTGATCCTCGACGTCGTCTACAATCATACGGCGGAGGGCAATCATCTGGGGCCGACGCTGTCGTTCCGCGGCATCGACAACAAGAGCTACTACCAGCTCGTCGGCGACAACCCGCGCTACTACTTCGACGTCACCGGCTGCGGCAACTCGATGAACCTCGCCCACCCGCGGGTGCTGCAGATGGTCGTGGATTCACTGCGCTACTGGGTCGAGGTCTATAAGATCGACGGCTTCCGCTTCGATCTCGCGACCGCGCTCGGCCGCGACAGCCACGGCTTCGACCCCGGCGGCGGGTTCTTCGTCGTCCTCCGCCAGGACCCGGTGCTCAACGGTGTGAAGCTGATCGCCGAGCCCTGGGACGTCGGCCACGAGGGCTACCGGCTGGGTGGCTACGGCCCCGGCTGGGCCGAGTGGAACGACCGCTTCCGGGACGGCGTGCGCGCCTTCTGGCGCGGCGACGAGGGCATCCTGCCGGAGCTCGCCGGCCGGCTGCTCGGCTCCTCCGACCTGTTCGAGTACCAGGGCCGCAAGCCCTGGGCGTCGGTCAACTTCATCGCCGCCCATGACGGCTTCACGCTGATGGACGTGGTCAGCTACGACGAGAAGCACAACGAGGCGAATGGCGAGGGCGGCCAGGATGGCCACAGCCACAACCTCTCGTACAATTACGGCCACGAGGGGCCGACCGACGATCCCCTGATCCGGGCGATCCGGCTGCGCCAGATCCGCAACCTGCTGGCGACGGTCTTCTTGAGCCAGGGCACGCCGATGCTGTTGATGGGTGACGAGCTCGGCCGCACGCAGCTGGGCAACAACAACACCTACTGCCAGGACAACGAGCTTTCCTGGCTGGACTGGGAGGCCGCCGACCAGGCGCTGATCGACTTCACCGCCCGGCTGATCGCGCTCCGGAAGTCGCATCCGGTCCTGCACAAGCGACGCTTCATGCACGGCAGCCACACCTCGCCGGACGGCATCAAGGACGTGACCTGGCTGCATCCGGACGGCCGGGAGATGGCCGACGACGACTGGCATGACGGGCACGGGCGCTGCCTCGGGATGCTGCTCTGCGGTGCGGCCAAGCCGGACATCGACGGGCTGGGCCGTCCCGGCAACGCGACCACGCTCCTCATCCTCGCCAACGCCGCACCGGAGCCGCGCTTCTTCAAGCTGCCGACGAGCCCGCTCGGCGACTGGACGATGCTGATCGACACCACCGAGGCGGCGGCGGGGCTGCTGGTCGCGGCCGGCAGCAAAGTGGCGCTCGACGGGCGCCACCTCCTGGTGCTGGAGCACGACGGCCAGGGGAGCCGGGCGATCCGCTTCGGACCGAAGTCGCTGAGCGCGACCACGCGCTTCGATCTCTGGGCTCCCGATGCGGCCGAGGTCACGCTGGTCGGCGACGGGCTGTCGGTCGCGATGGCAAAGGGCCATGCCGGCTGGTTCAGCGCCGAGGCGGCGCTCGGGCCCGGCAGCGCCTACGCGTTCATGTTGCCGGGGGGGCTCACCGTGCCCGACCCCGCCGCCCGCGCCCAGGCGGCCGACGTGCACGGGCCGAGCCTGGTGCCGGGGCCGATCACGGTCGATCCGACCTGGCACGGTCGGCCGTGGGCCGAGACCGTGCTCTACGAATTGCATGTCGGCACGTTCACGGCCGAGGGGACGCTGCGCGCCGCGGCAAGGGAGCTGCCGGCGCTGGCCGAGCTCGGGATCACCGCGGTCGAGCTGATGCCGCTCGCCGCCTTTTCGGGCGAGCGTGGCTGGGGCTATGACGGGGTGCTGCCGTTCGCCGTCCAGTCCAGCTACGGCACCCCGGAGGACCTCGCCGCCTTCGTCGCCACGGCGCATCAGCATGGGCTGATGGTCTTTCTCGATGTCGTCTACAACCATTTCGGGCCGGACGGGAACTATCTCGGTGCCTATGCCAGTCGGTTCTTTCGCGACGACATCGCCACGCCCTGGGGCCCGGCGATCGACTATCGCGAATCGGCGGTGCGTCGCTTCGTCGTCGAGAACGCGCTCTATTGGCTCGACACGATGGGCATCGACGGGCTCCGGCTCGATGCCGTGCACGCCATCCACGACGACGGCGAGCCGCACATCCTGGTCGAGCTCGCCGAGGCGGTGCGTGCCCGGCAGGGCGGCCAGCGGCACGTTCATCTGGTGCTCGAGAACGACGACAACGACGCCGGCCTGCTCGAGCGTGGCTACGATGCGCAGTGGAACGACGACTTCCACCACGTCGCGCACATCATCGCCACGGCCGAGCACGACGGCTACTACGCCGACTACGCCGACGATCCGGTCGGCCTGCTGCTCAAGAGCCTGGGCACCGGCTTCGTCTACCAGGGCGAGGCGTCGGCGCATCGCGACGGTGCCAGGCGAGGGGAGCGAAGTGGCCATCTGCGGCCGCAGGCCTTCGTCAACTTCCTGCAGAACCATGACCAGATCGGCAACCGGGCGATGGGCGAGCGGCTGACGACGCTGGCGGCACCCGAGGCGGTCAAGGCGCTGCAGGCGCTGCTGCTGCTGGCCCCCCAGGTGCCGATGCTGTTCATGGGCGAGGAGTGGGGGGCGAGGACTCCGTTTCTCTTCTTCTGCGATTTCAAGGGTGAGCTCGCCGATGCGGTGCGCGAGGGGCGGCAGGACGAGTTCGCCAAGTTCAAGGCCTTCGCCGATCCGGCGCTGCGCCAGCGCATCCCGGATCCGCTCGATCCGACCACCATGGCGAGGAGCCGCCTCGATCGCAGCGAGTGCGAGGCGCCGGAACATGCGGCCTGGCTGGGCCAGGTGCGCGAGCTCTTGGCGGTGCGCCGTCGCCACGTCGTGCCGGGTCTCGCCGGCATGGCACCGGCAGCCCGCATCGAGCGCTTCGGCAGCCGCGGCTTCAGCATCGCCTGGCGGCTCGCCAACGGCACCAGCCTCGAGCTGCAGGCCAATCTCGGCGAGACGGCCGTCGCCGGCTTTCCGGCACCGGCCGGTGCGCTCGTCTTTGCGACGCCCGGCACTGCGACGACCGCGGCCAGCCGGCCGGGCTGGTCGGTGGTGGCGGCGATCGGGCCCGGCCGATGACGCGCGATCTCGACGCCCGCGCGGCGGCGGCCGGCATTGCCGCCGGCTACCACGACATCGACGGCACCTGGCACGTCACCTCGGCCGCGACCAAGGCCGCCCTGCTCGAGGCGATGGGCGACGTGCCCGAGCGGCCGAGTGAAGCCGCTGTTGCCGGGCTGCCCCCGGTTCGCTGCGTGACCCCCGCCGAGCGGCGGCTCGGGCGGGTCTGGGGGGTGGCCTGCCAGGCTTACGGGCTGCGCTCGAGGCGCAATCTCGGGATCGGCGACTTCGCCGACATCGCGGAGCTCGCCGAACGCGCGGCGGGGCAGGGGGCCGATCTCTTGGGCTTGAGCCCGCTGCATGCGCGGTTCCGCGACCAGCCCGAACGCGCCTGTCCCTATGCGCCCTCGAGCCGGCTCTGGCTCGATCCTCTTGCCGTTGCGGTCGATCTGGCGGCGGCCGAACTCGCCATCGCCTTGCCGCCATTGCCGGCGACGGCGGACAGCGAGCTGCTCGACTACGCCCGCATGGCGGCGGCCAAGGAGACGGCGTTCAGGGCGTTGTTCGAGGGCTTCGAGCCGACGCATCGGCTCTATGACGACTATCGGCGGTGGGCGGCGGCGCAAGGTGCGTCGCTCGAGAATTTCGCCCGGTTCGAGGCGATCGCGCTGACCCTCGAGCGGCAGAGCGGCGCGCCGAGGGGCTGGCGGGACTGGCCGGCCGAGCTTCGCGACGTCGATCATCCAGCCGTCGCGGCGTTCGCCGCCGAGCATCGGCCGCTGGTCGAGCAGTCCCGCTTCCTGCAGTGGCTGGCACGGCGCCAGCTGGAGGCCGCCCAGGCCAAGGCCGGGGCCGCGGGCATGCGGATCGGGCTCTATGCCGATATCGCCGTCGGCGTGGTGCCGGACGGTGCCGATGTCTGGGCCGATCCGGCGGCGGTGGTCGCCGGTGCTTCGATCGGCGCCCCACCCGATCCGTTCAGCCCGACCGGGCAGAACTGGAACGTCGCCCCGCTCTCGCCAGCGGCGCTGGCGACCCGCGACATGGCGCCGTTCCGGGCGATGCTCGACGCGGCGATGGCGCCGGCGGGGGCGGTGCGGATCGACCATGCGATGGGCATGATGCGGCTCTTTTGGATCCCGGCCGGCGGCACGCCGGCGGATGGTGCCTATGTCGACTATCCGCTGCCGGCGATGTTGCGGACGGTGGCCGAGGCGTCCCGGGCGCATGACTGTCTGGTGATCGGCGAGGACCTTGGCACGGTAGCCCCGGGGTTTCGCGAGGCGATGATGGGCACGGGCCTGCTGTCCTACCGCGTGGTCTGGTTCGAGCGCTGGGCGAGCGGGCTCTATCGCGCCGCCGGGGACTATCCCGAGGCGGCGCTCGCCACGGTCTCGACCCATGACCTGGCCACCGTCAGAGGCTTTCTGGTCGGGCGCGACATCGACTGGCGGCTCGCGGCCGGCCAGCTCGAGGCAGCCGGCGCGGCGCTGGCCCGAGCCGAGCGCGCCGCCGATATCGAAAAGCTGCAGGCGGCCTTGGTCCACGAGCGGCTGCTGGACGAGGCGACGACCGACGGCATCGTGCTGGCGCTGCATCGCTTCCTCGCCCGGACCCCGTCGGCCTTGGCGATGGCGCAGGTCGAGGACCTCGAAGGGGCGAGCGAGCAACCCAATCTGCCGGGCACGATCGACGCGCACCCCAATTGGCGGCGCCGGATGCAGGGCGATCTCGACCGGCTCTTCGCCACGCCGGGCGCCGCAGCGCTGGCCCGGGTGATGGCCGAGGAGCGCCCGCATGGCGGCTGAACGGCGCTGGTCCGCGACCTATCGGGTGCAGCTCCGCTCGGGCGTCGACTTCGCCGCGGTCGAGGCGGTGCTGCCCTATCTGGCCCGACTCGGGGTCAGCCATCTCTACCTTTCCCCCATCTGGCGGGCGGCGGCGGGCTCGACCCACGGCTACGACGTGGTCGACCCCAATGTCATCGAGCCGGCACTCGGTGGCGAGGCCGGGTTCCGCGCCCTGGCTGACGCCGCCCGGGCGGCAGGGCTCGGGCTCGTCCTCGACCATGTGCCGAACCACATGGGCGTGGGGTCCGACAATGCTTGGTGGTGGGACGTGCTGGCGCACGGGCGGCAGAGCGCCTTCGCCGGGCATTTCGACATCGACTGGCAGGCCACGGCCGGGGCGACGCCGGGCCGTGTCCTGTTGCCGGTGCTCGGCCGGCCCTACGGCGAGGTGCTGGCGGCGGGCGAGCTCGAGGTGGTGGCGACCGGCGACGGCTTCGAGCTTCGCTACCACGACCAGCGCTTCCCGCTCGCCGGCGCCGCGGGCGTGCCGGCGACCAGCGAGGCGCTGCACGAACTGCTCGAGCGGCAGCCCTACCGCCTGGCCTATTGGCGCCTTGGCAGGGAGGCGCTGAATTACCGCCGCTTCTTCGACATCGACGGGCTGGTCGGGGTCCGGGTCGAGGACGAGCCGGTGTTCGAGGATTGCCACCGCACACTGCTCGCACTGGTCGGCGACGACCTCGTCCAGGGGGTCAGGCTCGACCACATCGACGGGCTCGCCGATCCGACCGCCTACCTGCACCGGCTCGCTGCCGCACTGCGCCGGGCGTCCGGCGAGCGGCCGCCGCCGCCGGTCTGGGTCGAGAAGATCCTCGAGGGCGAGGAGCGGCTCCGGGCCGATTGGCCGGTCGCCGGGACCACCGGCTACGAGGCGGCCGATCGGCTCAACCGTTTGTTCGTCATGCCCCATGGCGCGGCCACGCTCGATGCCCTCTGGCGCGCCATCGCCGGGCATCGGGCGGACTACGAGGGCATGCTGCAGGCGGCGAAAGCGACGCTCCTCGAGACCGGCTTCGCCGGCGAGCGCCGCCGGCTGGTGTACGACGCCGCGGCCCTGGCCGCGGCCGATCGCCGCTTTCGCGATCTCGGCGCGAACTCGCTCGGTCGGGCGATCCGGGCGGTGATCGAGAGCTTCCCCGTCTACCGCACCTATCTCGACGCGCGGCCGGCCGAGCCTGCCGATCGGGCGCTGCTCGAGACCGTGCTGGCCGCGGCGCGCCGGGCGGCCGGGCTCGAGGACGACCTCGCCTTCGCCTGGGTGGCCACGCTCCTGGCCCGCACCGACCACGACCCCGCCGCCCGCGATTGGGCGACCCGGCTGCAGCAGCTGACCGGGCCGATCATGGCGAAGAGCAAGGAGGATACCGTCTTCTATCGCTACCACCGGCTGGTGGCACTGAACGAAGTGGGCGGCGAGCCCGGCCTGATGAGCCTCGACGCCGATGCTTTCCACGCCTTCGCCGGCGGGCTCGCCGCGCGCCAGCGGCAGTGCCTCCTGGCCGGCTCGACCCACGACACCAAGCGCGGCGAGGACGTCCGCGCGCGGCTGGTGGTGCTGGCCGAGCATGCCGACGACTGGGCGGCAGCGGTCGCCTTCTGGCTCGAGGCCAAGCCCGAGGCGCTGCGTGCCGCCGATGCGTACCTGCTCTACCAGACGATCGTCGGGGCGTGGCCGGATGGCCTGACCCCGGACGATGCGGCCGGGCTCGGCGCCTTCGCCGAGCGGCTCGAGGCCTATCTCGTCAAGGCGGCGCGCGAGGCCAAGGAGCGCACGACCTGGACGGCGCCCGATGCCGGGTTCGAGCAGGCGCTGGCCGGTTATGCCCGGGACTGTCTCGCCGGCTCGTCGGCCGCCGGCTTCTTCGCCTGGCATCGCCGGCTGCTGCCGGCCGGGGTGGTCTATGGCCTGGCCCAGACCGCGCTGCGCTTCGCCATGCCGGGGGTGCCCGACATCTACCAGGGCAGCGAGGGCTGGAACCTGTCGCTGGTCGATCCGGACAACCGCCGGCCGGTGGATTTCGCGCGCCTGGCCAAGGAGCTCGCCGCCGCCCCGGACTTCGCCCGTGATTGGCGGCAGGGTCGGGTGAAGCAGCATTTGGTGCGCACCCTGCTCGCCGATCGCGCGGCGCGCCCCGCGCTTTATGGCGAGGGCGCCTACCTGCCGCTCGCGGCCAAGGGACCGCTGGCCGGCCATGTGGTGGCGTTCGCCCGCCGGCATGGCGACCAGGCGGTCGTCGTCGCCGTACCGCGTGGCATCGCCGCCCGGCTCGGCCCCGACGCGGCACCGCAACCGGCCGGGCTGTTCGCCGGTACCGCGCTGGTGCTGCCCGACAGCCTGGCGCGGCTGGCCTGGCGCTCGCTGCTTGGTACCCAGGGTCAGGACGGTGCCCTCGATGTCGGGGTGGCGCTCGGCACCTGGCCGGTTGCGGTAATGATCAGCGGTTGAGCTGCTCGGGCTTCTCGGCCGGCTGGGCCGGGGGCGCGTCGACGCCGGGCTCGGCCGGCGCCTCGGCGGCGGGCGGCGGCGGGCGGAGAGCCGCCACCAGCTTGCGGGCGAGCTCGATCACCGCCAGCGCGACGACGAAGACGATGATCATCAGGAAGGCGACACCGCCATTGGTCGTCGGCTCCACCCACCAGACGGCGAGGACGGCGATGAGCAGGGCACCAACGCTGGCCAGCCCGTGGGTGACGAAGGCGGCCAGCCACTTGATCAGCATCGCCGCCCCTCAGCCGCCGAGCACGGTGAAGATCTGTGAGCCGTAGCGATCGACCCAGAGGCGGATCGCGAGGCGCAGCCGGTCGACGTCCCAGCCGTCGTCCCAGTACTCGGGATTGGCCTCGATGTCGTCGCGCCAGAGGACGAAGAACGCCTCGGCCTGGGGGTAGGTGGTGACGTCGGTGAGGTCGGCCACGAGCATCAGCGCGTCCGGCTTGCCCTTGTCGCTCGAGGGCGACCAGGCGAGCAGGAACGGGCCGCGACGGTCCCGGCCGACGCGCTCGTCGCCGGCATCGCGGATCGCCTGGAGCGCGGCGGCGAGGCCGTAGCGGTCGACGGCGGTGGCACACGAGCCCGGCCCGCGCGCCTCGTTGAGGGCTGCGGCCGTGGCGTCGTCGGCGATCGGCCAGACGGTGACCATCTGCTCCTCGTCCGGCAGGTCGAGCTCGTCGCGGCGCGGCAGGGCCGCGACATAGGCCTCGCAGAGCATCAGATAGCGGTCGCGCTCGGCGCTCGAGGCGCGCGCGCGAAAGGCGACGATGCCGTAGGCGGCGAAGGCCTCGGGCGGGAACTGGCCGGGGCCGGCGAAGAGTCGCGACGCCCGGATCCTGCCGCCGCCGAGGCCCCGCGACGGCGTCTCACCGGGCAAGACCAGCGGCGGGCGCTGCTCAGCGCAGGCCGCGCGGTCATCGATCTCGTCGCAGGCCTCGCGCTCTGCCACTTCCGCGCCCAGCGGCGCGCTCGCGGTTACGGCCGGCGGCCGCGCCCCGAGCTCGGACGACGTCGACACCGCTGCCGGTGCCGGCGCGCGCGCGGCCGCGAGAACGACCCCCGCCGCGACCACGGCGAACAGCACGAATCCTGCCGCACGGGAGGTGTGGCGCATGCCGATCCACCACGGCGTTGTGGTACCGAAGACCGCGAGAGTTTCCGTCCTGGGGCAAGGCCTGTCAATCGCCGGGCCGCCGGTTGCTCAGGCGGCTTTGTCCCGCTGCCAGTTCAGCCGCAGCGCGTTGCCGACGACGACGAGCGAGCTCGCCGACATCGCAAGGGCGGCGATCAGCGGCGTCACGAAGCCGAGGATCGCGATCGGCACCGTGACCATGTTGTAGCCGAACGAGAGGGCGAGGTTCTGCTTGACCAGCCGGCGGGTGGCGGTGGCGGTGTCGAGCGCGGTCAGCACCGGAGCGAGCAGCCGACCCTGAAAGATCGCATCGGCCGCGGTCTGGCTGATGTCGACCGCCGACGACGGCGACATCGAGACGTGGGCTGCAGCCAGCGCCGGGGCGTCGTTGAGCCCGTCGCCGACCATCATCACCCGCCGGCCGGCGGCGGCCAGCGCCTCGAGGTGCCGAACCTTGTCGGCGGGGTGGCAGGCGGGCGTGAAGGTCTCGATGCCGAGCGCCTGTGCCAGCGCCGCCACGGGACCGGGGCGGTCGCCCGACAACAGCTGCACGTCGAGGCCGCGCGTCTGGAGGGCGCGGATGGTGGCCGCTGCATCGCCGCGCGGCTGGTCGAGGAAGGCAAAGCGATGCGGCGGCTGGTCGGGCTCGGCCAGCCACAGCTCCGGGCCGATCGCCGCGGTCGCCTCGCGGCTGCCGCTAGTCTCGGCGGTCCGGCCAAGCGCCCAGTCGCGGCGGCCGAGTCTGACCTCGCCGGCCGCGGTCGCAAGCGCGAGGCCGAGGCCGGGCCGTTCCACGACGCCACGCAGCACCGGGGCGTCCGGTGCGGCACGGACCAGGGCCCTGGCCAGCGGGTGGCGGGAATTGCGCGCCAGGCCGGCAGCCCGACGAAGCCGGTCCGGATCATCGCCGCCGGCCGCGAGGACCAGATCGCCCTCGGTCAGGGTGCCGGTCTTGTCGAAGACGACGGTGTCGACCTCGGCCAGGCGTTCCAGCGCGGTCGCCGACTTCAAGAGGATGCCGCGCTGCATCAGCCGGCCCGAGGCGATCACCTGGACCGCCGGCACGGCGAGGCCCAGCGCACAGGGGCAGGTGATGATGAGAACGGCGATGGCGTAAACGAGCGCCGTCTGCCAGGCCGCTCCCATGACCAGCCACCAGCCGAGGAAGGTGGCGAGCGCCAGGCTGTGGACCAGTGGCGCGTAGGCTCGGGCGATGCGGTCGGCCAGGGCGACGAAGCGGCCGCGCTTTTGCTCGGCCAGCTCCATCAGCTTGACGATCTCGGCGAGCAGTGTGCCATCGCCGACGGCGCGGACGGTGATCTCGAGCGGTGCCTGGAGGTTGATGGTGCCGGCGAAGACCCGCTCACCCGGCCCGGCCGCGGCTGGCACCGTCTCGCCGGTGATGGCGCTGGTGTCGATTTCGCTGCGGCCATCCTTGATCGTGCCGTCCACCCCGAGCCGCTCGCCGGCAGCGACCAGCACCGTCTGCCCGGCTTCGAGCCGCTCCGGGCGCACGCTGCGGGTCCGGCCGTCGGGGAGCAGCAGGGTGACGGCGGCGGCCCTGAGGGCCAGCAGGCGCTCGACGGCGGACCGGGCGACGCCCCTGGCGCGGCTGTCGAGATAGCGGCCGATCAAGAGGAAGAAGAGCAGCATGATCGCACTGTCGAAATACGCATGCTCACCGTGGCGGATGGTCTCGAACAGCGACATCGCCGGGGCCAGGATCACGGCCAGGGAGATCGGCACGTCCATGTTGGTGGTGCCGGCCCTCAGCGCGGCGAGGGCCGAGCGGAAGAACGGCCGGCCGGCATAGGCGATGGCCGGCAGGACGATCAGCGCCTGGACCCAGTGCATGAAGGTGCGGGTCGCCTCGCCCATGCCGCTGAAATGGCCGGCCCAGATCGAGACGGCGAGCAGCATGACGTTGCTGGCGGCGAAGCCGGCGACGGCCATCGCCCGCAGGAGCTCGCGCTCGTGCCGATGGTCGGCGACGGCGAGTGCTTCGGGATCGTAGGGCACGACCGGGTAGCCGAGCCCCTCGATCTTCCTCACCAGGGCGTTGCCGCGGCTGGCCGGCCCGGTCCATTCGACGATCAGCCGACGGGTGGTAAGGTTGAGCCGGCCGCTCTCGACATCCGGCTCGGCCTGCAGGGCCCGCTCGATCTTGCGGACACAGCCGCCGCAATGGACGTTTTCGACCATCAGCTGCAGCGACTTCAACCCCGATTTTGGGTCGCGCTTGACGAAGCTGGTGACGTCGCCGGCGGCTTCCGGCGTTCTCGATGGCGCGGCGTCGCGACCGAGGCCGGCGGCGGCTGTCACCGGATGACCAGCCGTTCGGAGGTGACGAACCGGTCGGCCCCCCGGGTCGCGATCAAGCGCACGTTCCAGACGCCCGGCAGCGGTGCGCTGAAGGGTGCCGAGTAGCTGCCCGCACCGTTGGGTGACAGCTCGACGGCGAAGTCGTGGCCCTCGTGGGTCGGCCGCTCGAAGGCGACCAGCACCTCGGCCTCGCGCAACGGCGCCCCATCGGCGTCGCTGAGTGCCACCTTCACGGTGCCGGCGAGCTCGGCATTGACCTCGGCGGCGAGCGCCGCCTCCCAGCCGAGGGCTGCCTGGCGCGCCGCCGCCTCGAGATTGCGGTTGTAGGTCAGTCCCTTGTCGTAGGATCGGTTGACCGCGATGCCGGTCCAGGTGGTGGTCGCGACATAGATCATGATGGCGTTGGCGGCCAGCACCACCGCGAAGCCGCCGACGAAGATCCAGGGGATCCAGCTGCCGCGCCCGGCCGCATCGGTCGGTTCTGTGTACCGCTCGCTGTCGTTCATGGCTCGGGACCCCTGAAGACCGTCGCGATCCGCCGCTCCTCGCCGGAGCTGGTGTCGGTGAGCACCATGGTGAGCGGCGTCGACGAGGCGGTCAAGACGTCGGGTGCGACGCGGACGAAGACGCGGTGGGTGGCGACATCGTCGGCCGGCGCCTCGAGGGTCAGCCGCTCGCCGCTCGCGCCGGCCGGGGTGCTCAAGCTCGCCGGTGGTGCGGCGTCGCCGAGGGTCAGGGTGTAGGCGCGCGCATCGTGCGCCTTGTTGAGGATCTTGACGTCGAAGCCGTTTCTGATGCTGCCGTCGGACAGGGTGACGAACAACGGGTTGCGCTCCGGGATGACGCTGAGCTCGGTCGAGGCCCGGGTGACGAAGGCGCCGGTCATCACCAGCGCGGCGAGGCCCAGGACCCCGACATAGACCATGGTGCGCGGTCGGACGAGCCGGAACACCGGCGCCTCGCCATTGGCCCGGCGGACCTGGTTGCGCTCGCTGTCATAGGCGATCAGGTTCGCCGGCCGGCCGACCTTGGCCATCACCTCGTTGCAGGCGTCGATGCAGAGGCCGCAGCCGATGCATTCGAGCTGGAAGCCGTCGCGGATGTCGACGCCGGTCGGGCAGACGGCGACGCATTGCTTGCAGTCGACGCAGTCGCCACGGCCCTCCCAGCTGTCACCCTTCTTGTGCTTGCCGCGCGGCTCGCCGCGCCAGGCCTCGTAGGTGACCGCCATGGTGTCCTGGTCGACCAGCGCTCCCTGGATCCGCGGCCACGGACACATGTAGGTACAGACCTGCTCGCGGGCCATGCCGGCCAAAACGTAGGTCGTCGCGGTGAACAGGAAGGTGAAGAAGTAGATGGCCGGCCCCGCCTGTCCGGTGAAGAAGTCGACCACGACCGTCGGCGCGTCGTTGAAGTACATGATCCAGGCGCCGCCGGTGAGAAAGGCGATCAACAGCCAGACGGCGTGCTTGGTCAGCCGCTTGCGCCACTTGGCTTTCGTCCAGGGCTGCCTGTCGAAGCGCATCCGCTCGTTGCGGTCGCCCTCGATCCAGCGCTCGACCTGCATGAAAAGGTCGGTCCAGACGGTCTGCGGGCAGGCGAAGCCGCACCAGATGCGACCGAACAGCGAGGTTACGAAGAACAGGCCGAAGGCGGCGAGCACCAAAAGACCGGTGAGGTAATAGACCTCCTGCGGCCAGATCTCGATCCAGAAGAAGTACAGCCGGCGACCGGCCATGTCGACGAGGATCGCCTGATCCGGGGCGTTCGGTCCCCGATCGAAGCGAATCCAGGGCGCCAGGTAGTAGATGGCGAGCATGATCGCGAGCCCGACCCATTTGATCGTACGGAACCGGCCCTTGATCGCCTTGGCGTAGACCTCGACCCGACCCTGATAGAGGGGCGAACTCCGCTGCTCTTGCCGGGACTGCACGTCCTCGACGTGGACTAACTCGCTCAATGCGCACCTGCCTGCTCAAGACCCGCGGCCCAGCCTCGCCGAGGCGCATCGTTCCTTCACCGACGTGTTGCGCGGCCCGGCCACCAGACAAAGGCAGAACTAGCACGCCGCGACAACCGGTTGGCCGCGACCTGGTGGCGCGCCGTTCGCACAACTGGTAAATTGCGTGAGGGCGGAGCAACGGCAACAGGGTCGGGTTCATTGAGCGATGGTTGATTTGATCGGCAATCGCGCTACGGTTTCTCGACAACGCCGACAACGGAGATCGGCGACGCACAACCGAGGCGATGCGATGGAGAACAGGGATGGGCTGGCCGGTCGGGACGAGCGACGCCTGGTGCGCCGTACCAAGCGGTCGCGGCGGCGGCGGTTCTGGGCCGGCCTGATCGGCGGCATCATCGGCTGGGGGCTCGCCGGGCTGGACGGTGGCGAAGCCGGTACCGTGACGATGCCACCCCTCGACGTCGATTTCACCGCCGCTGGCACCTACAGCACATCGGCGCTCGGTACCGTGACCTTCGAGCTCGCCGGCAACGTGCGGGTCGTGCGCCAGGTCATCGTGCTCCCCGACAGCGAGATCGAGATGTTGTTCGATCGCATGGCCGCCAAGGTCACGGTGATCCGCGACAGTGCCGTCGACGTTTTGCCGGCGGCGAGCGGCGTGGTGCGCTTGTTCGAACCCTTCGCGCAGGCGCAATACACAGCGGATGGTCCGCTCGAGATCGTCCGCGACGGCATCGGCAGTCACCTCGGGCACAGCTGCGAGCGCTATCGGGCGCTCGGCCACGTCGGCGGCGCGCCGCTGCGTGCCACGACCTGCATCACCAGCAGCGGCATCCCCTTGTTCACCGAAACCGTGAGTGCCACGCACCGCAGTCGCGCCGAGCTCACGGCCTTGTCCTTCGTCGCCCCCGATCCCCGACGCCTGGCCGAGCCGACCGTCCGTCTGCGACCCGACCGGGCGAGCGCTGCCGGCGTGCCGGGCGGGAGCTGACACGGCCGTGTGGCGGCAGCGGACATCGCGTGCGGACTGCCGCCGCCGGCTTTCGCCGCCGCCCGCGCCATGAAGCTCTATCGCGAATTCACCGATCAGGCGGCACTGGACGCGGCCTACGACCCATCATCGAGCGTGCCGGACGCAGCGTCGCTGATGGCCGCCTGGCGGAGCCGGAGTGCCGCCGCACTGGCGCGGCTCGAGGCGCGGCTCGAGACGCGCTACGGGCCGACCGTGGCGGAATATCTCGACATCTTCCCGGCGGGCGATGGCGCGCCGGTGCACATCTTCGTCCACGGCGGCTACTGGCGCCGCTTCTCGGCCCGGGATTTCGCCTGGATCGCCGAGCCCCTGGTGGCGCGCGGCGTGACCGCGGTGGTCGTCAACTACGCGCTCTGCCCCGCCGTTTCGCTGACCGAGATCGTCCGCCAGATCCGCGCCGCCATCGCCTGGACCTACGGCAATTTCAACCGCTTCGGTGGTGCGGCGCGGCGTCTGACCCTGTCCGGCCATTCCGCCGGTGGGCATCTCGTGGCGATGGCCATGGCGACCGATTGGCCGGGTGACTACGGCCTGCCGGCCGATTTCCTCGGCGGTGCTGTCGCGTTGAGCGGTCTTTTCGATCTTCGCCCGTTTCCCTACACCTACCTGCAGCCGGCCCTGCAGTTGACCACGCGCGAGGTGCTCAGGCTCAGCCCGATCGATCTCCAGCCGCTGGTCGAGGCACCGCTGACCGTTGCGGTAGGGGCTGGCGAGAGCGCCGAATTCCGCCGCCAGAGCCGGGCGTTGGTCGAGCGCTGGCGAGACCGCGGGCTGGCCATCCGGCACACCGAGATCCCGGCTGCCAACCATTTCACCGCGCTCGACGCGCTGTTCGACCCGGAGCGGCCCGATTTGCTGCCGCTCGGCGGCTGAGCCGCAACGACAGCACTTGGTAAGCCGACCACCGGCCTGCCGACCCGAGCCGGTTCAGGGTGACCGGAGCTGTGCCAGGCGAGGCGGCGGCATCCAGCCCGGTCGAGCCGCGTCGGCACCGAGCGGCGCCGCCGGCTAGCGCTCGACGACCAGCCGCAGCGCGTGGCTGGCGATCATCTGCTCTTCATTGGTCGGGATGACGCGCACCTCGACGGCACTCGCCTCGGTGGAGACGACCGGGTCGTGCCGGGCGTTCCTGCTGCCGTCGAGGGTGATGCCGAGCCATTCCAACCCGTCGCACACCTTGGCCCGGATATTGGCCGAGTGCTCGCCGATCCCGGCGGTGAAGACGAGGCCGTCGATACCCTCGAGCGCGGCGGCGAGGGCACCGATCTCGCGGCGGATGCGATAGGCGAAATAGTCGATCGCCGCCGCCGCATCCGGGCTGTCGCTGGCCTCCAGATCACGCATGTCGCTGCTGATCCCGGACAGGCCGAGCAGGCCGGAACGCTTGTAGAGCAGGTCGCTGAGCGCGTCGCCGGACAGGCCGCCGTCGCTCAGCAGATGCAGCAGCACGCCCGGGTCGATCTGCCCCGAGCGGGTGCCCATCGGCAGGCCGTCGAGGGCGGTGAAGCCCATCGAGCTGTCCACGCTGCGCCCGTCCCTGATCGCACAGGCGCTCGCCCCGTTGCCGAGATGGGCGACGACCACCCGGCCGGCGGCGAGCCTCGGCGCGATCCGCTTGAGCTCACGGGCGATGAATTCGTAGGACAGGCCGTGAAAGCCGTAGCGCCGGATCCCCTGCTCGTAGTGGTCGCGCGGCAGGGCGTACGTGTCGGCGACCCAGGGGTGGTGCCGGTGGAAGGCGGTATCGAAGCAGGCGACCTGCGGCACCCCCGGATAGGCCAGTGCCACGGCCTCGATCGCTTTCAAGTTGTGCGGCTGGTGCAGGGGGGCGAGCGGGATCAGCTGCTCCAACGCTTCCATGACGCGGCCGTCGACGAGCACCGGCTCGGCGAAGTCGGTGCCGCCATGGACGACGCGATGGCCGACGACCCCGACCTTGCGGCCTTCGAGATAGCCGGCGAGCCAATCGACGAGGTGCTGCATGGCCATCCGATGACCACCGCCGGCGGCGTATTCGAGTTCGGCCAGGACTTCGCCATCGGGCTGCTTGGCGACGAACCGCGGTTTTAGCCCGATCCCCTCGATCTGGCCACCGGCGACCGCCTCGGGCGGGCCCGCCGCCGGCTGCTCGAAGAGCGAGAATTTCAGGCTCGACGAGCCAGCGTTGATGACCAGGACGAGATCGCTCATCGCTCCATCCAGCCTTGTTGTCGCCACATTTTCATGATGGGCCGCAGCCGCGGCGTCCGGCAAGGGGCGGCTTACCCCATGACGTGGTAGCCGCCGTCGATATAGATGGTGTTGCCGGTGATCAGGTGGCCCGCCGGCGTCGCCAGGGCCGCGGTCGCCACCCCGACATCCTTGATGGTCACCAGCTGGTTTGCCGGGGCACGGGTCTCGGCTATGCTGAGCATCGATTCGAACTCGTTGATGCCCGAGGCGGCGCGGGTGCGGATCGGGCCCGGCGAGATGGCGTGCACGCGGATCGCCTTGGGCCCCAGTTCGTGCGCGAGATACCTCACCGAGCATTCGAGTGCGGCCTTGACCGGGCCCATGAGGTTGTAGTGCGGGACCACCTTTTCGGCCCCGTAGTAGCTCATCGCGAACAGCGTGCCACCTTCGGTCATCAGCGGCTCGGCGAGCCGGGCCATGCGGACGAAGGAATGGCAGGAGATGTCCATCGCCTGCATGAAGCCGGGACCGGAGCTGTCGACATAGCGGCCGTGGAGGTCCTCGCGCGGGGCGAAGGCGATCGAGTGGAGGGCGAAGTCGATGCGCCCCCAGCGCTCACCCGCGGCCTGGAACACCGCCTCCATCTCGCCTGCCGTCTCGACGTTACAGGGCATGAAGATCGGCGCCTCGAGCTCGTCGGCGATCGGCTGGACGTGCGGCTTGGCCTTCTCGTTGAGATAGGTCAGCGCCAGTTCGGCGCCGAGGAAGCGAAACGCGGCCGCACAGCCATAGGCGATCGACTGGCGATTGGCGACGCCGAGCACCACCCCCTTCTTGCCCTCGAGCGAGCGTGCCTTGGCGTCGAATGTCAAAATGTCGTCGTCGAGCATGGACGGTCTCCTCCAGGCGCCTTCCGGCTGGCGCCGGCGAAAGCATTAACCTTAGGGATAGCGCCGAGTGATGAGAGAATTGTTGCAGTGCGAAGTCAGTCGCTGGGCGTTTTGCCGCAGCGCAAAAAGGCGATTGCCAGCCCCGATCGTCATCAAGGGGTCATCGACGCGTTGCATGGTCGTAGGCGCTAAGGAGGAACGTCATGAGCAACACACCGCTGCAAATTTGGACCCAGCTCAACGAGCCGTGGATGAAGATGTTCGCCGCCCCACCGAACGTCGCTGCGCTCACTGGGAGTGCTGCCGCAGAGCCGGCGAAAGTGACGAGCGGTAATGGCTCGACCGCGCTGCCGACGCTGGCCGGCGCCGGCGCGCCGCCCGTTAATGCGCTCACCGACTATCTCGTCGACAGCATGCAGCGGACGATCCTTTTTTGGGATGTGCTGCGCAAACGCGGCAACCAGGCACTTGAGCACCGCGCCTCCGGCAAGCCGCCGGTGCTGCGCTTCCCCTACGAGGTCGTGCTCGACGGCAAGACGCTGGAGCGGCCGGTCAACTACCAGCTCTTGCGGATCACGCCGCCGGCCGATGCAGAGATGAATCCGAAAGCGCGGCCGTTCATCGTCTTCGACCCGCGCGCCGGGCACGGTCCCGGCATCGGCGGGTTCAAGGAGGCGAGCCAGGTCGGCGTCGCCATGCAGGACGGCCACCCGGTCTATCTCGTCAGCTTCCTGCCCGAGCCGGTGCCCGGCCAGACGATCGAGGACATCGCCCGGGCCGAGGTGCAGTTCGTCGAGAAGGTCGTCGAACTGCATCCCGAGGCCGAAAGTTCGCCGGCGATCGTCGGCAACTGCCAGGGCGGCTGGGGGCTGATGCTGATGGCGTCCCTGGCACCGGAGTTGCCGGGGGTGATCAGCATCGCCGGTTCGCCGCTCTCCTACTGGGCCGGCGAGCGGGGCAAGAATCCGATGCGCTACACGGGCGGCCTCGCGGGCGGATCCTGGCTCGCCAGCTTCACGGGCGATCTCGGCAACGGGATTTTCGATGGCAGCTACTTGGTCAGCAATTTCGAGACGCTGAACCCGTCGAACTCGCTCTGGAGCAAGAACTACAACCTTTACGCGAATGTCGACACCGAGGAGGGCCGCTTTCTCGAGTTCGAGCGCTGGTGGAGCGGTCATTTCTACATGACCGTCGAGGAGATGCGCTTCATCGTCGACAACCTGTTTGTCGGCAACAAGCTGGCGAAGGGCGACCTCGTGTTCGCCGACGGCCACCGGGTCGATCTGCGCGAGATCAAGGCGCCGATCGTCGTCATCGCCTCCTGGGGCGACAACATCACCCCGCCGCAGCAGGCGCTGAACTGGATTCTCGATCTCTACGACAGCATCGACGAGATGCGCGCCCGGCGGCAGACCATCGTCTACACGGTGCACCCGTCGATCGGCCATCTCGGCATCTTCGTTTCGGCCAAGGTGGCGATGAAGGAGCACGCCGAGTTCGTCGGTGCTCTCGACATGATCGAGGTGCTGCCCCCCGGCCTCTATGAAATGGTCATCGAGGACGAGACCCTCGAGCAGGCCGGCAGCGACGAGGAGCATTCGAGCTACGTCGTCCGCCTCGAGGCGCGCGATCTCGACGCCATCCGCCAGCTCGACGATGGCCGCGACGACGAGCGCGCCTTCGAGACGGTGGCCCGGGTCTCGGAGATCAACGAGGGTCTCTACGAGCGCTTCGCCCGGCCGTGGGTCAAGGCGATGACCAACGAGGCGACCGCCGAGATGCTGCGGGCGATGCAGCCGGTCCGGCTCGAGCGGCTCTTCTGGTCGGACATGAACCCGGGTATCGCCTGGGTGAAGGCGGCGGCCGAGATGGTCAAGCAGCAGCGCCGGCCGGTCGCCGACGACAACCCGTTCAAGGTGCTCGAGGCCGCCAACTCGGAGCAGATCGTCGCGGCCCTCGATCGCTACCGCGACGCCCGGGACAGCATGCAGGAGAAGCTGTTCTTCGGCATCTGGGAATCGCCGCTCGCCGAGGCGATGGCCGGAATGGCGGCACCGCACAGCTCGGCCCGGCAGGCGCACTCCCGGCCGCAGGCCTACGGGGAGTGGATCGAGCTGAAGCTGAAGGCGCTGTACGAGGAGAGCCAGCCCGGCGATTTCGCCGAAGCCGTCTACCGGATCGGCTTCGCCTGCCTCGAGGCCGGCAAGGTCCAGGACGCCCGTGCCTACCGGATGACCCGCAAGATCGCCAAGGAGGACCCGCGGATGCGCGACCTCACCCGGCGCGAGGTCAAGGAGAAGGCGCGGCGCGCCGCCTTCATCGTGCAGTTCGATCCCGAGGGGGCGCTCGAGACCTTGCCGAAGCTGCTGCCGGATCCGGCCGACCGGGCCGATGCGCTCGACGTGATCAAGCGGATCGTCAGCTGGCGGCCGGACATTGCACCCGAGCACGCCGCGGTGATCGAGAAGGTCGAGGCGATCTTTGCCGGCGAGCATCGCCCCGCACCGCGCCCCTCGCGTCGTCGGTCGGCCGCCTAGGTGCCGGGCGATGCCGCGGCCGGGGCACCCCGCGTGACTGCCATCCCCGCCACTCCGTTCGCCGACCTCGCGGGGATGGTGGGCTACTGGCAGAAGCTGGCGGACGTCGCGACGCGCCATGCCGCACACCTCCGATCGAGCCAGGACGATCGAACGACACGGCTCGAGAGCGCCCGCCGGGCCGTCGCCGCGGGCTTTCAGGGACGCTCCGGCGCCGATGACCTGACCGCCTACCTGGTCGATGCCGCACAGCGCTGGGTGCTCTACTGGGATGTCCTCCGGCAACGGGGCGACAACTACTTGGCGCACGAGGCGGCGGGCTCGCCGCCGGTCCTGGGCTTTCCATACGAGATGATCATCGACGGCCGCGAGCTGCCGCGGCCGTCGAACTACGCCATGGTGCACATCCTGCCGGCGGACGGGGCCCGGCCCGATCCGAAGCGCCGGCCGTATCTGATCATCGACCCGCGCGCCGGCCAGGGGGCCGGGATCGGTGGCTCCAAGGCCGAGAGCCAGGTCGGCGTGGCGCTCGCCAACGGCCACCCGGTCTATTTCGCGATCTTCTTCCCGGAGCCGATGCCGGGGCAGACCCTGGCCGACGTCTGTGCCACCCATGCCACGTTTGTGCGCGCCGTGCGCCGCCGGCATCCCGATGCGCCGCGGGCGATCGTCGTCGGCAATTGCCAGGGCGGCTGGGCCACCGCACTGCTCGCCGCCTCCAATCCTGACGTCACCGGGCCGATCGTGATCAACGGTGCCCCCTTGGCCTACTGGTCGGGCGAGCGGGTGCGCCGCCACCCGATGCGCTATCTGGGCGGGGTCAGCGGTGGTGCTGTGCCGGCGATGCTGCTCAGCGATCTCGGCAACGGGCGGTTCGACGGGGCGCACCTGGTCTCCAACTTCGAGACCTTCAGCCCGGCGACCGTCTGGTGGCGCAAATATTACGACCTTTATGCCGCGGTCGACGAGCCCAGCCGCTACCTCGAGTTCGAGCGCTGGTGGGGCGGCTTTCACTTCATGACCGAGGAAGAGATCCGCTGGATCGTCAAGAACCTTTTCATCGGCAACCGCCTCGCCCGGCAGGGCGTGCATCTCGACGCCCGGACCTTCGTCGATCTGCGCAACATCCGCTCGCCGATCATCGTCTTCGCCAGCCGTGGCGACGAGATCACCCCGCCGCAGCAGGCGCTGAACTGGATCCCGGACCTCTACCGCAGCACCCAGGAGGTGCGCATCAAGGGCCAGCGGATCATCTACTGTCTGCACCAGGATGTCGGCCATCTCGGCATCTTCGTCTCGTCCAAGGTGGCGGCCAAGCAGCACACCGAGATCGTCTCGACGATGAAGACCATCGAAGCCCTGCCGCCCGGGCTCTACGAGATGGTGATCGAGGACAAGCAGGGCAGCGGCGTTGCCGCGAGCTACAAGGTCTCGTTCGACCGGCGTGAGATCGAGGATTTGCAGGCCCTCGACGACGGGCGCGAGGACGAGGCCATGTTCAGTGCCGTGGCCCGGCTCTCCGATCTCGGTGAGAACGTCTACGATCTCTTCCTGCGGCCGCTGGTCCGCGCCGGCGTGACCCCGCAATCGGCCGCGGCCATGGTGCAGTTGCACCCGCTGCGCGTGCGCCGCTGGGGGGCGTCGAGCAAGAACCCGCTGCTGCAGCCGGTCGCCGCCGTCGCCGAGCAGGTGCGTGCCGACCGGCGGCAGGTGCCGCTCGACAATCCGTTCGTTGCCGCCGAGCGGCTGTGGTCCGAGATGGTGGCCGAGAGCTTCGATCTTGCCCGCGACCTGCGCCATGCCTGGCTCGAGCTCACCTTTTTCGGCATCTACGCCGCGCCGGCCCTCGCCGGCTTCGTCGGCAACGATCTCGGGGTGGCGGACACCGTTAACGAGAGCGATCTGCGCGACGCGCCCGAGGTGCAGCTGGCCCTCGCCCGGATCGACCAGGGTGGCTTCGCCGACGCCGTGGTCCGCATGCTCGTGCTGGTCGCCCAGTCGCGCCGGGCCATCCGTCGGTCGCGGCTCGAGCGTTCCAACCGGATGCTGCGCGAGGAGGAGCCGTTCGCCAGCCTGTCGTCCACCGAGCGCACGCAGATCATCCGCGAGCAGTCGCTGATCGTCGATTTCGAGCCGGAGCGCGCCCGCGATACACTGATCCTGCTCTTGCCCGACCGTGCCGACCGCGAGCGCGCCCTGGCCCGGGTCGAGGACATCGCCGGCCCGGTCGAAGAGATGGCGCCCGAGACCCTGGCGGTGCTCGCCGGGCTGCGGGTGGCACTCGAGCTCGGCACCTCGGCGACCGTCACCCACCTGCAGGCCAGCGCATGAGCGAGGACCAGGCCACGACGCGGCTGGTGCAGGCGATGGCCGTCGCCGCCCGGGCGCATGCTGATCAGCGCCGCAAGGGCTCGCGTCAGGAACCCTACATCAATCATCTGGTCGAGGTGGCCGAGCTCGTGGCCGAGGCCACCGCGGGCGATGACGTCGAGCTGATCATCGGCGCGCTGCTGCACGACACGCTCGAGGATACCGAGCTCGACCGGACGACACTGGTCACGCTCTTCGGCGAGCGGGTGGCGCGCCTGGTCGAGGAGAACTCCGACGACATGAGCCTGCCCAAGGCCGAGCGCAAGCGGCAGCGGCTGGCGCATGCGGCGCACAAGTCGGACGGTGCGCGGCTCATCAAGCTCGCCGACATGACCTCGAACGTGCGCGCCACGGCGACCGCCCCGCCGGCCGGCTGGCCCGCCGAATGGTGCCAAGGCTACATCAACAGCTGCCGTGAGCTGCACGAGGTGATCGCCGGGACCAATAGCTGGCTGGAGGAACAGTTCGCCGCGGCCGTCGAAGCCGCCGAGGCGGTGATCCAAGAGCGCGGCGGCGAGCTGGCGCAGGGGGCTCAGCTCGACGCCGTGTTGAGCGCCAGCGCCGGGCAGCCGGTCCACCTCATCTACCTCGCCAATACCGGCAACCGGCCCGGCGACGAGCTGGATCGCCAGCGCCTGATCGAGATCATGACCGAGCGCTTCCCGAGCTTCACCGTGCAGGATGCCACCGGCGTCTTCGAGGGGGCGGCGCGGCCGGTCGTGATGGTCCGCGTGCGCAGCGATTCCAGCGACGCCATCGTCGCCGTCGCCCAGCGCCTCTGTGTCGACCTGGAGCAGCGCTTCGTCGGCATCGAGACGGCCGGGCGCTACCTCCGCATATACGCCGACGATACCGCCTGACGCCCCGCCTCCCTTCGGGAACCCGCCGCATGACCCAGAACAAGACCTATGACGAGATCCAGATCGGCGACCGTGCCGAACTGCGTCGCCTGTGCACCGAGAACGATCTCATCATCTTCGCGCACGCCTCGGGCAACCTCAACCCGCTGCACCTGCCGAAGAGCGGCGAGATGCCGACCGAGGGCAGCGAGACCGTTGCCCCCAGCATGTGGGCCGGCTCGCTGTTCTCGGCGGTGCTCGGCAACGTGCTGCCCGGCATCGGCACGCTCTACAAGTCGCAGCACCTGGAATTCGAGCGGCGTGCCCATGTCGGTGACGAACTGGTCATCGAGGTGGTCGCCGCCGAGAAGAAGGCGGATCGCCTCGTCGTTTTCGACTGCAGCCTGGCGAACCAGCGCGGCGAGCGCATCGCCTACGGCAAGGCCGAGGTGTTCGCACCTGCCGAGAAGCTCGAGATCGACGTCGACCTGCCCGAGCTCTTCGTCCGGCCGCACCAGCACTTCAAGCGGGTGATCGCCTCGCTCGACGGCGTCGAGCCGATGCGCACCGCGGTGGTCTGCCCGAACGACGACAACTCGCTCGGCGGGGCCCTCCTTTCCTACCGGGAAGGGCTGATCCAGCCGATCCTGGTCGGCGACCAGGTGAAGATCCGTGCCGCTGCCCAAGCGCTCGGCAGCGACCTTGCCGGGATCGAGATCATCCATGTCGACGACCCGCACGAGACACCGATGCGGGCCGTGGCCCTGGTCAATGACGGCCGCGCCGATGCGATCATGAAGGGCAACATCCACTCGGACGAGATCCTCAAGGCGGTGCTGTCGAAGAGCAGTGGTCTCAGGACGACGCGCCGGGTCAGCCACTGCTTCATCCTCGACGTGCCGGGTCTCGAGCACCTGCTGATCATCAGTGATGCCGCGATCAACATCAATCCGGACCTCGAATCGAAGGTCGACATCGTCCAGAACGCCATCGATGTCGGCCTTTCGCTCGGCATCGAGCTGCCCAGGGTCGGCATCCTCTCCGCGGTCGAGACCGTCAATCCGGCGATTCCCTCGACCCTCGATGCGGCGATCCTCTCGAAGATGGCCGATCGCGGGCAGATCACCGGCGGCATCGTCGACGGGCCGCTCGCCATGGACAACGCCATGGACGTCGAGGCGGCGAAGACCAAGGGCATCCGCTCGCTGGTCGCCGGTCGCGCCGACATCCTGATCGTGCCGAACCTCGAATCCGGCAACATGCTGGCCAAGGAGCTGACCTTTGTCGCCAATGCCGACGCGGCCGGGCTGGTTTGCGGCCTCAAGGTGCCGGTGATGCTGACCAGCCGGGCCGACGACGAGCAGGCGCGACTTGCATCCTGTGCGATGGCGCAGCTCTACCACGCCTACAAGCGGGACGGCCGGCCGCTGATCCAGGCGCCGCCGCGGGCGGCGGCCGCTTGAAACGGGCTCTGTGGCCGAACCGGCAGCAAAGGAGACGGCGAGCGTGAAACGGGCGATCGGTGTGGCGGATGCGGTCCGCATGATCCCGGACGGGGCCAGCGTGATGTTCGGCGGCTTCATGGGTGTGGGCTCACCGCTCAGGATCATCGATGAGATGGTCCGCCAGGAGAAGCGCGATCTGACGATCATCGGCAACGACACGGCCCGGCCGGGCCTGGCGGTCGGCAAGCTGGTCGACGCCGGTTGTGTCAAGAAGGTGATCACCTCGCATATCGGCACCAACCCGGTGACGCAGAAGCTGATGATCGAAGGCGGGCTCGAGGTCGACCTGGTGCCGCAGGGCACGCTCGCCGAGCGCATCCGGGCGGCGGGCTACGGCCTCGGCGGGGTGCTCACCCCGACCGGGCTCGGCACCCCGGCGGCCGAGGGCAAGCAGACGGTCGAGGTCAATGGCCGCAGCTTCCTGCTCGAGGAGCCGCTCTCAGCCGATGTCGCGATCATCTCGGCGCATCGCGCCGACTACAACGGCAATCTCGACTTCACCCTGACCGCCCGCAACTTCAATCCGGTGATGTGCCTCGCCGCCGAGACGGTGATCGTCGAGCCGGACATGTTCGTGCCGGTCGGCGTCTTGCCGCCGGATGCGGTGGCGGTGCCGGGTGTGCTGGTCGATGTGCTGGTTTCGAGGAGTGCCTGATGGACGCCAAGGACATCATCGTCAAACGGGTCGCCGGCGAGCTGCAAGAGGGGATGCTGGTCAATCTCGGCATCGGCATGCCGACCGAGGTGGCCAACCACGTGCCCTTCGGCATGACCGTCTATTTCCAGTCCGAGAACGGGCTGATCGGCATGGGGGCGCGGCCGCCAGAGGGCATGGAGGACCTGCATCTGACCGATGCCGGCGGCGCCTTCATCACCGCATTGCCCGGTGCCGTGGCCTTCGACAGCGTCTTCTCGTTTGGCCTGATCCGCGGCGGCCATCTCGACATGACCGTGCTCGGCGGGCTGCAGCTCGACAGCCGCGGCAAACTCGCCAACTGGATGATCCCGGGCAAGATGGTCCCTGGCATGGGCGGGGCCATGGACTTGGTGAGCGGTGCGAAGCGGGTGATCGTCGCGATGACCCACACCAACCGGGGCCAGCCCAAGATCGTGCCCGAGTGCACCTTGCCGCTGACCTCGGAGCGGCCGGTGAGCCTCGTCGTCACCGAGCTCGCCGTGCTCGAGCCGACGGCCGACGGCCTCGTGCTGCGCGAGCGGGCACCGGGTGTCAGTGTCGAGGAGATCCGGGCGGCGACCACGGCCGAACTCCTCGCCCCGGGCGACGTGCCGGAGATGACGCTCGCCGCCTGACCCGGCCGGCAGCCCAGGTTGCCGGGTGACGGCGGCGCGCCAAAACGCCGGCGACGCGACCGGGCGCTGGCGCGGCGCTGGCCGATCCATCGCCCGGAGAAGGCGACACGCCGCCTCGAACGAGGCTTGAAGCGCAGCCGGCGACCGGCTACATCCGGGACACGCGCTCGTAGCTCAATGGATAGAGCATCTGACTACGGATCAGAAGGTTGGGGGTTCGAGTCCTCCCGAGCGCGCCAGCATCCGTCCGCTTCCCGCCTTCGCCGTCGTGACGTCCGCCGCGTGCCGCGATGCGCTGCCGGTGAGACAGCGCGGCACGACGTTGCCCCGGCTCGCACCTGCTGCACGGCGCTTGAGCACACCGCCGAGCGGCGGGCGTTGTGGCCGCTGGGCGATGTGCGGCACCTTCGCGCCCTGCTAACGGGCGGTGCTATGGGCGTCTTTCCCGAGCCGGCCGCCCGGTGACGCTGCGGTTCCGCGCCGGTTTGCCGCCGCCCCGGTGCCGGCCCGCTCGGTCAGCTGACCCTCCCGCGATCGTTACCCGCAGGGGGCGGGCACAGGTCGAGGGTTCCTGGTCTTCGCCCATGACCGCGAACGCGCGATGGGGTAGGATGGCGGCTGGTGGGCTGATCAGGCGCTGATCGGCGGTGCGGAGATGTCGTGTGCGTGTTGTATTGGCGCTCTTGTCCGGGCTGATCGCCGGCGTGGCGATGGCCGACAGCAGTTTTGCGCCGGAGCGCCATTTCCCGATGGCCGACCCGGCGGCGGTCGATCCGGGCAGCGCCGAGCGCGCCTATGCTGCGGTGGTCGACGACATGGCGGCGCGCTTCGCCAGCTCCGGTGACCCAGCCGCCGTGGCTTATCGTGGTTGGTGGCGCGCCAATCGCTCGCCCTATATTTCGGCGACGCACGGCGCGCGCTATGTCAACAATTACGTCAACCGGCCGGCCTTGGTCTACGGCAGCCTGGCCCCCGGCGAGGCGATGCCGGTCGGCAGCATCATCGCCAAGGACGCCATCTCGATCGACGCCGGCGGCCGCGTCCTGCCCGGGCCGCTGGCACTGATGGAGAAGATGCCGGCCGGCTTCGCGCCCGAGGCCGGTGACTGGCGCTATGCGCTGATCATGCCGGACGGCAGCATCTTCGCCGACAGCAACGGCAGCAATCCCGGTGGCACCGCCTTTTGCGTCGCCTGCCATGCGACCCGGGCCAGCGTCGCCGATCATCTCTTCCACCTGCCGCCGGCCGTCGCCCGCGCACCAATTCACGGCACGCCGGCCGACTAGGCGCCCGCCCCGGCACGCCGCGGCCCAGGCTGAAGCGGTGATCTTCCCGGCGGCGTCGGGTGCGGCCGGGCCGGGGCTGCCGTCGATTGCGCGGCGCTAACCGCAGCTTGCACCGCGGCCTGCCGCTCGATCCACGACGTGGCGGCCGCGATGATCGACGTGTTCGGGCCTCCCGACGAGCGACGCCGTTTGCCGCCCGATCGCGTCACCAAGCACCCGTTCGACCGCCAGCGCCGGACCGGGCCAGGTGCCGGCGCCGATGCGGCACCGCCCGAGGCGACGCACGGCCGGCGGCGGCCTGGTCCGCGACGGTGCCAAGGCCCGCCGCCCCGGCGGCGAGCGGGACGATCCCGATCTCGTCATGGTCCGCGCCGGCGGCGACGGTGCCCGTCGCCGCAGCGCCTTCGCTGGTCGAGTGGGAACGCCTCGCCCGGTCGCCGCGGGCCGGCTCAGCGCGGCTGCGGGCGATTACGCGAGCTGAGGTCCGGAAAGTCGCCCGAGCGGGTCGCTCGGCGCGACGGGCGGCCGCGCTCCCTTCGATCCGCTCATGCTGTTCAAGATCCTGGTGATCCAGGCGCAGAACGACCTCTTGGACGACCGGCTTTCCGTCATGCGCTGCCTCGGCCCGGGGCTGACGGACGAGGTTCCGGACGCGCAGACGATCTGGGCGTTCGATGTGCCGTCGCCTTCGGCCCGCGAGCGGCTGACCAAGCCTGGCGCGATCGAGACGCTGTCCGCCCGGTTCGATCACGCGATCCGGGATGCCGGATACCTCCCCACGTCGGGTCGTGGAAGCCAGCCTCGTTTCTGCCTCGCGGCAGCGCTACACCGCAGAGGAGACGACGGAGACCAAGGCCGGGGAAAGCTTCCACCGAATGAGCATAGTCGGCTTTTCGGGAGACCGGCTCGCCCCTATAATGCGACGCGGGAGTAATAGTGGTCCGCGCGGTTGGCGCGAACGAAACCTGACCAAACCGTGCTCGAGTTGTCGAATTGCTTTGACGCTGGGCTTGCCATGGAGATTGCGGAGATGGAGGACGGTCGCTCGTTCGATGCGTCGGTCGTGGTGGTGATCGACTACAAGGCCGGTGGGGCGGCGAGCTGGAAGGAGCTGCGGCTGACGCTCAAGGCCCTGGCCGAGCAGGATTTCGACGGGCGAATAGATTTCCTCCTGGTCGAGCCGCGCGCCACGCAGAACAGTGTGCCGGACGACCTGGCGCAGAGCCTGCCGAGCCTGCGCATCGTCTACACCGACGGCACGACATCCTATGACCTGAAAAATGCCGGCGTCGAGGCGGCACTCGCCGACTTCGTCGTCATTCTCGATGCCGATTGCGTGCCGCACAAGGGCTGGCTGCGCGCCGCCGTGACCCATCATCGGGCGCATCCCGAGGCGGCGGTGATCAGCGGCAAGACGCTCTACCGCGCCGAGGGGCTGCTGCCGCGGGTCTTCGCGCTGATCGATCGAAGCTACGTCGATTGCGGCGGCGCCGGAGTCACGCGGACCATCTCCAACAACAACGCGGCGTTCCGCAAGGATGCCATGCTGGCCTTTCCCTTGCGCAACGAGCTCGGCCCGTTCGGCTCCAAGCAGCAATCGGAGGAGATGAACGCCGCCGGGCTGGAGCTGCGCTTCGAGCCTGAGATGATCGCCTATCACGGCTATGGTGGCTGGCCGATGCAGAAGCACGCCCGGCACTACACCGGCTTCTCGATGACCCGGCACCGCCAGCTGCACGCCGATGCCACCCATGCCTGGATGTTCAAGCTCGGCTATCTGGGACTGCCGTTGATCTTCTTGATGTCGATCGCCGGCACCTGGAAGAACTGCCTGAAGCGTGCCTCGAACTATGGCATTCGCTGGTTCGAAGTGCCGGTGGCGATGCTGATCGCCATTCGGGTGCATCTGATGGAGCTCTCCGGCATCAAGCTGGCGCTGCAGAATGGTGAGCTGTCGGGCGACGGTGCATTTCGTTGACCACAACTGCTGCCGACCCGTCGCCGCCCGTGCGGGTGCTGGCCTGGCCGGCCTTTGCCAAGGCAGACGCCAACCCGCACGCCGCACTGCTCGCCGCTGAGCTGCAGGCGCTCGGGGTGGCGATCGGCGATTGGACGCCATGGCGCGCCTTGGTCAAGCCGGGTCCACTCTGGCATATCCATCTGCCGGAAATAGTGCTCTATCGCCGCTCCACCCTCCTGGCGCTGGGCGAGACGGCGGCTTTCCTGTCGCTGCTCTGGCTGGCCCGGTGGCGTGGCACACGGGTCGTCTGGACCATCCACGATCTCGGCTCCAACGATCGCTGGCATCCCAGGCTCGAGGCCTGGTACTGGCGCCGCTACACGGTACAGGTCGACGCCGTCATTTGCCTGAGCCGAGAGGCCCTGCGTCTGGCCCGGCTGCGCTTTCCGGCCCTGGGTCGGCTGCCCGGCCATGTCGTGCCGCACGGTCATTATCGCGACAGCTATCCCAACACGCTGACGCAAAGCGAGGCCAGAGCGCGGCTCGATCTCGATGCGAAGACACCCGTGCTGCTCCATTTCGGACTGTTGCGACCGTACAAGAACGTCCCGCACTTGATTGCGACCTTCGCCGAGGCGGCGCTGCCGGAAGCCGTCCTCCTGATCGCCGGCAAGCCCTTCGACCGGCAGATCCAAAGGGAGGTCGAGCGCGCCGCGGCGAATGTCCCGGGCGTTCGCCTGGAGCTGCGGTACATCGCGCCGGAAGAGGTGCAGCTCTTTCTGCTCGCCGCCGATCTGGTGGTGCTGCCCTATCAGCGCATCCTCAACTCGGGCGCCACACTGCTGGCGCTCAGCTTTGCCCGGCCGGTCCTGGTGCCGGACAAGGGCTCGATGGTCGAGCATCAGGAAGACTTCGGCGACCAATGGATCCGGCTGTACGAGGACGAGCTGAGCGCCGACGACCTGCGCGCCGCGCTCGCCTGGGCGCGGACCGGGCAGCGCGGCCAGCCGGCTATCGACCATCTCGTCTGGCGCGATCTCGCGCGCCAGACGAAGCTGATCTACGAGGGCCTTTGAAAAGAGAAAAACTCTACCCGCCCTACCTCTGGCGGTATCTGGTCCAGCAGGCCTTCCAGCAGCGCCATCCGCAGGCGCCGGTCATGGTGGCCAACGCGGTGCTGGTGCTCGATGCCTGGCTCAAGCCCACCGATCGCGGCCTGGAATGGGGCTCCGGGCGGAGCAGTACCTGGCTTGCCGAGCGGGTCGAGCATCTGGTCACGGTCGAGCATGACAGCACCTGGCACGCCAAGGTCGCGGCCGACATCGCCGCGCGCGGGTTGGCACAAAAGGTCGATTACCGGCTGATCGCGGCCGACGGCGACCAGCTCGACGAGCCTCCCGACCATCCCTATGCGCGGGTTGCCGATAGTTTCGCCGATGCGTCGCTCGATTTCGTCGTGGTCGACGGGCAGATGCGCCTGCGCTGCATCGAGCGGGCGATCGACAAGGTCAAGCCGGGCGGGCTCCTCGTGCTCGACGGCGCCAATCGCTATCTGCCCAACAAGTTCGAGGGCCGCCACTCGACCATCATGATCAACCGTGACGAGCCGCTCAATGAAGAATGGCGCGCCGTGGCGGAGCGTTTGCGGCCGTGGCGCGCGCTGCACACCTCCGACGGGCTCTGGGACACGCGCTTTTGGGTCAGGCCGCAGCCGAACCCCTGAGGTTCTCGAAGTGCGCGCTGATGGCTTCCACCTGCCGCTCAATTCTAAACTGTTGCGCAAAGCGACGGCCGGCCTCGCCCATCCTTCTCGACAGCTCAGGGTCGTCGAGCAGCGTCAGGATCGCCGTCGTCAAGGCCTCGAGATCGCCTGTTGGCACGAGAATGCCGGTCTCGCCGTGCCGCACGCTTTCGACCATGCCCCCGCTCGCAAATGCAACGCATGGACGGCCCGCCGCCGCCGCCTCGAGGGTGACGAGAGAAAAGCCCTCCGGCACCATCGACGGGACGACAACCAACGTCGCTGTCCGGATCAGCGCCGCGACGTCTCGGCGCGGGCCGAGAAGACGGACCGACTGCTGCAGTCCAGCACTGGTGACGCGGTCGCGCAAAGCCGGCAAATCCACACCATCACCGATAACGGTCAAAACGGCTCTCGGGTGGTGCGCCAATATCCGCGGCATGGCGCGGATCATCAGATGCTGGCCTTTCTCGGCGAGGACGACGCGGCCGACCATGGCAATCTCTGGCCCTCCGCTGGCGCCGGTTGCCACTGCGTCCTCGAAATGGGCCGGGGAGATCGCGGGGTGGATCACCTCGATCTGGGCGGCGGGCAGGCCGTACCGCCGAGCGAGCCACGCCCTGCCGACGTTCGACAAGGTGATGGCGCGGTCCCGCCGCCGCATGGCCATCCGTTGTGCTAGGTAGGTCAACAAGCCGATGTGCCGAACGGGCATCATGTGATTGAAGTAATGGCTGGCGGGCAGGCTGAACCACCGCCCCGCTAGACTGCCCCAAATCTGGCTCTTCGGGCCAGAAAGGAACAACTGCTCGACCCTTGCGGTGCGAACCCTGGCGAAGATCTGGTGCTTGTGGTCCAGATGCAGCAGCCTTATGCCGGCAGCTTCGAAAGCAGCACTCTCGGCGGTCCGTGGCCCGAGAACAATGAGCTCGAGGTCGATGCGTCGTCGGTCGAGCCGCTCGAACACGCGGCGCAGCTCATCGGTGCCGCCCGATGGCTGCAGATGATCGCGCACGCATGCGACCCGCACGACAGCGTCGTCGCGTGGCCTCCGGCTGGTGTCCATCGCCGACGAGCAACCTCCGGCATGCGCATCGATCAATGACGCCTCCGCCTGCTGTTGGTCGATCCTCAATTGCTGTATCAAGGCTCAAACGCTCTATTTTGCCTGGGAAAAGTGCCGATGGCCGCTAGCCTTGTCGATGCGAAACTTTCCAAGCTGCGCACCTTTGTCGCCGATCGCCTGCTCGGCTTCAGGCCCTTTATCCAGGAGCTCGAAATTGCCGGCGAACGACAGCGTTTCTTCGTCGCCACCGCGCAGGCGGCCGACTGGTATCACCCGTTCAAGCAGAAGAACCGCCGCGAACTGGAGTGGCTGGTCGCCAACCTCGATCTCGACGGCCAGAGGATCATCGATGCCGGGGCTTTTCATGGGCTCTACACGACGACCTTCGCCCGCGCCGCGGGTGCCGGCGGCATCGTGGTCGCGGTCGATCCCGTGGCTTCCAATTGTGCGGTCATCGAGGCCAATTTGGCCATCAACGGGCTGCCGGTGCGGATCGAGAACTGCGCGATCAGCAACCAGGATGGCGAGGTGGCGTTCTCGCTCGACAGCTGCGGGCACATTGTCGAGAGCGGCGGCGTCAAGGTGGCCGCGAAGCGGCTGGCGACCGTCCTGCCGGACGCGACCGTCCTGAAGATCGACATCGAGGGCGCCGAGTTCGCCGTCATTCCCGAGCAGATCGACGAGATGACCGAGGCGCGTACCTGGGTCATCGAGATTCACCCCGGGATGGGCGGCGATCCTGCCGTCGTCACCGGCGCCTTTCGTGATCGAGGCTACGACCTGTGGTGGGCCGAGCCCACGAGCGAGACGTTCCAGCCTTATCGCGGCGAGCCCTGGACGGCACGTGCGACGCTGATAGCTCGACGCTGATCGCGCAGGGCTCTAGGCGTAACGGATGCTCCCGGGCCGCACGAGCCACCGATGGGAAGTGATCGTCGCCGCGAGCAGGGCAACGGCCTTGCCTTCGAGGCTTTTGCCGATCAGGCCAGCGGCAGGTCGCCGGCGACGAGCAGCTCGCCGACGGCGTTCCCCTGCGCCCGACAAAAGGTAGGCGACAAACCAGCCCACCGACAACGCCGTGGACCCAGAAACAGACGAAATCTCGGCGACCTGATCCTCCAACCTGACCGTCGATGCACGTGGCCTGGTTTTACGCCGCCCAACTGGCCCGAAATTGCTCCGCCGCCGGCCGTCAAGATCACGTCGCGGCGCGCCAGCACGCACGAGGTCGAGAAGGCGCCCACTGCCCGAATCTCGGGCAGCGGGGTGGCGACGGTTAGGCGGGCATAGCAGCGGATCATCGACCCCACGCCGTGGGTCTCGGCGCCGTCGAGCTGGCTGAGCTCGTTCTCGGGATAGAGCACGAGCCGCGGCACCGCGACCGCGAGGGCTCAATCCTCGAGGTGTCGCGCCAGCTTGGCGATGCAGGCCGGGGCCAGATAGACAGCCAGCGCATGGCCGCATCGGCGCAACCGAGTGTCTCAGGAACCGGTGGCGGTACACGGTACAGTTGTCGACGACGATCAGCGCGGCCGGGGCGGGGGGATCGGCTTTGCAGATGCTCGATTGCGGCAGCGATCTCGCCACCACCCTTGTGATCGACGATGATCGCCCTGATGTCCGAGCGGCTCAAGCGTGCCGACCGGCGTTGGTCAACGCGCCGGCGAGATGATCGGCGAGCCGATGGGTGAGTGCGACGATGGTCAGTGTCGGATTGACGTAGCTGCCCGTCGGGAACACCGAGCTGCCGGCGACGAACAGGTTGGCGACGCCATGCACGCGCCCGTTCTCGTCGACGACGCCGGAGCGCGGATCGGGATGCATTCGGGTCGTTCCCATATGGTGTCGCCCGCCCTCTATAGACGGCGGCCAGCCGGTTTCATTCAGCGACCAGTCATCGACCAGGTGACCGAGTTCCTGCCGTTCGAAGGCTTCGGCAAGCGTGCGGCGCAGCCGATCGAGCCCGCGCCGGTCACTATCGGAGACCCGCCAGTCGACCATTGCACAGGGCTGGCCCAACGCATCGGTCCGCTTGTCGAGCAGCACCCGGCTATCGGGCCGAGGGGTGGTTTCGACGACCGTCCGCAAGGCCAGTAGATGCCGCGGCCGGACAATCTCGCGCGCCCGCCTGGCGTAGGTGCGCAGCACGCCGCCGGCATTGCCGGCCATGGTCAGCAGGTCACGAGCGACGGCGACGTCGCGGGTCGAGCGGAACCGCCAGGCGTCGCGCAGCCGATTGCGGGCGCGATTGCCGGGGTTGTAGTAGTCCGCCGTGGTTTCCGACGCCAGGCGCCGGATGAAATAGGCCACACAGCCGCTCAGTGCTTCCTCTCGCTGTACGGCCTCGGTCAGCGCGAAGCCGGTATGGAAGGTCTGCTCCCAGCCGACCCGCTTGAAGGTGCGGATCACGTGATGGCCGTCGCTGGCCCGGGCGTCGGAAGGCACCAGGTAGCCCGTCGTGATGTAGGGGTGGTCCATGAAGTAGCGGCCAACGAGGTCGTGCTGATTGCCGACACCGGCCGCGGCTATCGACCTCGATGCCAGCATGAGGCGCGGGTTCTCGATCCCGCCGGCGGCGAGCACGAAAGCCCGGGCGCTGAACCACAGCGATCGGCCGTTCAGCGTGCGCACGGCAATGCCCCGCAGCTGCCGGGCATTCTCGTCCAGTTCGAGGGCTACCGCATTGGCGTGGAGGTAAACCCTCGCTCTCGGATCACGGCGCAGGGTCTCGCCGTGCGACTTGCCGAAATCGGTCGGATATCCGAAGGCGAACTTGACCCGCCGCAACTCGGGGTGGGTCAGGGACAGAGCGTCATCCGGCAGCCTGTCCGAATCGCGCACGTCGAAATCGGTGAGATGGCAGGTTGCCGCCGCCCGCTCGTAGTGGGGCAGGAGCGAGGCCAAGTCGAACGGCCAGCCGCTATGGTCGATCCACGCCCTTCGCTCGAAATCCAGGCGCTCCATCATCCGGCATTGCGCCTCCCATTGCGTCGTCGAGCCGCCCCAGGTGCGGACGCGCGACTGAGTCAGGGGATAGTTGGGCAGGCCGATGTTGCGGCCGGCACAGAGCCGCTGGTTGGTGCTGTCGAAGCGCTCACCGCCGCTCTCGATCAACGCCACCTGCAGGCGCTGGCCGACCAGATCGCACGCCAGAGCGATGCCCGCGGCACCGCCGCCGACAATGCAGACGTCACTTTCGATGGGGGAGGCCGGATCGATTTCGCGGGCGTCCAGGAATGTCATTGCTCAGGCCGTCATCGGCGCGGTGTCGCCATCGGCGGCGACCAGGCGGGCGAATGCTCCAGCAGCCGACAGCAGCTCCTGGCGGCGGCCGATCTCGACGATCCGGCCGTGCTCCATGACGACGACCCGGTCGGCGCCGCGGGTGCTGGTCAGTCGGTGCGCGATGACGACGACGGTCATCCGGCCGTGCAGTTTGGCCAGGGCCTTGCCGATCTCGCGCTCGGTGACATTGTCGACAGCGTTGGTCGCTTCGTCCAGGATCAGGATGTCGGGCTCGCGGAGCAAGGCACGGGCCAGGGCGATGCGTTGCCGCTCGCCGCCCGAGAGCTGCGTGCCGCGCATGCCGACATCCGTCTCGTAGCCCTCGGGCAGGGAGGCGATGAAGTCGTGGATGTGGGCGCTCTTGGCGGCGTTGCGGATGCGCTCCAGGCTCGCATCGGGGTCACCATAGGCGATGTTGTCGGCGATCGTGCCGCGGCGCAGGTCGGCGTCCTGCCCGGCAAAACCGATGCGTCGGCGCCACTGGCCGAGGTCGAGCTGGTGCAACGGCACGCCGTCGATCCGGATCTCACCGCTGGTCGGGTCGTAGATGCGGCAGAGTAGGTTGACCAGGGTCGACTTGCCGGCACCGGAGCCGCCGACCAGGGCCACGGTCTCACCGCGCACGATCTCGAGGTCGATGTGGTGCAGGGCCGGGCGGAGAGTGCCGTGCTCGGCGCTGCGGAACGTGTAGCTGGCAGCGTCGAACGTGATGCGATCCTCCAGGCGAAAGAAGGGGCGGGTGCCCGAGGTCACCGGTGCCGGGTCCGGCCGGTTGAGGAGATCGTCGATCTCGGTGATCGCCGGCGCTGCCGAGATGACGCGCAGGCGAAAGGTGTCGGAGTCGCGGGCGTAGCGCTGCAGTCGGAAGACCAGGAAGAGGAACGGCAGCAGCACGGCGATGCCGACGTCGGCCTGCCAGGCGAGGACCAGGGCGCCGAGCAACAGCGGCACGTAGAGCAGATCGATCAGCGGCGACAAGGTGCGCCAGGCGAATTGCAGCCGAAGCTGAGCCCGGCGCACCCGTTGCGAGGCGTTCTCGAAATGCGCGATCTCGCGGTCTTCCTGGCCGAATATGCGGATCATCCGCATGCCGTTGAGAATCTGCACCACGATCTCGTTGAGCGCGGCACCGCCTTCCTCGACACGCTCGCCGACCCGGTGGCTGCGATTGATGACGACACGGGTGACGAGACCGGCGACGACGACGCCGACCATGATCACCAGTGTCATCTTCCAGGAGATCAGCAGCAGGAGCGCCACGAAGATCATGGCCGTGGCGGCGTTCACCATCATTGTCAGGGCGTCCATGATGGCGATGCCGGTCCGATAGCACGCGCCATCGACGGCGTTCACCTGCTGGCCCTGCGGCTGGGCGGTCAATCCGGTGTAGCTGATCGTCATGTAGCGCCGGGCGAGGCGCATGCGCAGCTCGTGCATGACCCGGGTGCCGGCGAAGGTCAAAATGCCGACATAGGCGAAGTTGATCAGGCAGCGCCCGACGACGAGCGCCACGATGGTGACGCTGACCATCAAGATACGCTGTTCCTCGGGAAAGAGCTCGGCGTAGCGCTTGCTGTACTCGGCGACGACGCCGCCGTCCGGGACGCTGCCGTCCGTCAGCACGGCGAGGAACGGAATGAGGAGGCCGATGCCGATGCCCTCGGCGAGCGAGGCAGCGACGCCCAGGACCGCGACCCCCGGCAGGATCCAGGGATAGGGGCGCAGCAATCCGACGATCAGCGAGAAGACACGCAGCGGCAAAGCGGTAACCTTCGTTGTTTTCCTGGAGCGGCCGATCTAACCGCGAGTTGAAGCGGACCTTGCTCGGCTAACTGTTGCCCCCAATAGCCGTCTTCCGGGCGCACGACCAGTCGGTCTCGACCGCTTGGAAAGAGGACAGTGCTCGGATGACAGCAGGGCGCTGATGACAGCGGGTTCGTCCGCCCCCGTGACCCACGAAAACCGCTTCGGCGGCGCCGGCAGGGGTGCGCCTTTGCCGTGTTCGATGACGCCGCCGGCGGTGGGCTGGAAGGGCTCGATCGGGGGCACGTCGCCCGGCGATCACGGCAGGCTCGGCGAAGCCGGCGAGGCCATGCTCGCAGGGGCAGCTCGACGGCAGCGACACCTTCACCCGGGTGCAGCATCTCGCTGGTCGAGCGAAAACGCCTCGCCCGCTCGCTGCGGGCCGGCGAGGCGCGGCTACGGGCGGGCCGGCTCAGCGCGGCTGCGGGCGGGCGTGCTCGAGCGTTTGGCTGAGGCGCTGGACGTCGAATCCGGCAGCCTCCAGCGCCGTCCGGCCGTCCGGCTCGCCGAGCGCCCCGAGGGCGTCGCCCGGCACCGGCTCGGTGCCGCTGATCAGCTCGAGGTGATAGGTGACCACCCGGTCGGGCTTGAGCCTTAGGGTGAGCCGAGCCGGCCCGACCAGCGGCGACAGGCCATCGAGTTGGCCCACCTGCTCGAGTTCGGCGGCATCGGCGGGCTCCAGTCGGATGCGGCCGAGCACGTAGACCGGCTGGTCGGCGGCCGCGCTGATGCCGATGTCGACACCGCACAGCCGGCTGTCGCCGGCCAGCGCCGGCAGGCGCTCGCTGCCGCGAGGCACGGGCGTCGTCTCGACCACCGGCAGCAGGCGCCGATCGAAGTTCTGCACCAGGCAGGACTGGCCGGGCTGCGGCCGCCGCTTGCCGAGTTCGACGGCGAGCGGCGGGGCGCCCGCCGCTGCTGGCCGGGTCACCGGCGCGGCTTCCCCCGTGGCGTCCGCCGACGCAGCGTCGAGCGGGTCGGTCGGCAACGGCTCGGCGGGCGACGCTGCCGTGGCGACGGTATCCGGCGGTGCGGCCGTCGCCGCATCGCCCGCCGGCTCCAGCAAGCGCTCGCGCAGGGCCGGTGCGGCGACCAGCGCACCGCCGATCAGGGCGGCGACGAGCGGGGCTGCCAGCCAGGGCGATCGCCGGCGATGCTGCGCCACTGCCCGACGCCTGCCACGGCTGTCGGCAAGGCCGAGCAGCGCCGGCAGCTCGTCGATCCGCGTGATGCCGTGCCGGGTCACGCCCTCCGGCAGCGACACCCCGGCGGCTTCGGCGGCGTTGTCCTTCGGGATCAGCCAGAGGCAGTCGGCCGGCCGTGGGGCGAGTGCCGCCCGGCTCGCCGCCAGCTTGGCCGCGACCAGTTCGACCGGGCGAACCGCCCCGCTGCTGTGCGCCACCTCGCCCGTGCAGAAGACCAGGCGGGCGTCGGCGTCCGCCGGTCCGGCGAGCCGCCCGGCGCTGGCCAGGAGCATCGCCACGAGCGTGCCGAGCTGCCAGCTCCGGCCCGCGTCGATGTCCTGGTCGATCTCCATGTACATGCCGGGCGGCAGCGGCTCGACGCCGAGACCGCGCAACAGGATCGGACCCAGATCGTCGACGAAGCCGGCGAAGCGCTCACCGCGATCGAGGCTCGCCCGCTCGCCGTCGTGCAGCCAGAGCTTGGAGCGCGCGAAGGCGGGCTCGTGGCTGAAGCGGAGAACGGTGACCGGCCCGCGATTGGTCGCGATGCGCACGCCGCAACGGCGCATCCGCCTAGCTCTCCATGATGGTCAGGGCGATCCTCACGTCCGGATCGAAGAGTGCCGCGACGATCGGATCGCCGCGCTCGAGCACCAGCTCGACGGCCTCGTCGACCCGCTCGCTCAAGCGCAGGCGCAGCCCGGCGAACTCGGCCAGACGCGGATGGCCCTCGGGCACCTCGACCTCGAGCGAGCGGAGCCTGGGCGGTGCGGGAAAGGCAATGGTGAGCAGGACGTGGTCAGGTTTCACCGTCAAGGGCTGGATCGTCACGGTCCCGCGCTTGCCGGCGAGATCGAAGCTGCGCGACAGCTCGGCCGTGCCGCTCGCCGCCGCGCGCAGCGCCGGCAGGGCGGTGGCCGCCGTGGCGGCGACCAGTGCGTGGTAGCGCTGGCGCAGGGCGGCGTCGTGGCGGATCGCAAGGCGCACCCGCAGGTCGCGGCCGGGGCAGCGCCCGTGCACATAGGCCAAGAGCTCGCTGTAGGTCACCACCGGCGGGACGTCGGCACGCTGCCGCGCGGCGGTGGCCCGGTCGAGCAGGTCGAGACCGGCAAGCCGCTCGGCGGCGGCCGCCAGGGTCGGCTGGTCGGGGGCAGGGACCACGATGGCCACGTCAGCTCTCCTTCAGCTGGGCGAGGGTAGCGCGAAACAGCGGCCGATCGGCGGCGAGATGCGACGCCAGCGGCGCCGGCCGCGCCAGCCGGTCGACCGCGGCGAGTGCCGAATCGAGGATGCCGGCGAGCTCGCACAACGCCGGCACCGCCTCGATGAACAGCTCGCCGAGCGCCGGGCTGGTCAGGGCATCGCGAAAGCCCTCCCGGCGATTGCCGGCATAGGCGGCGCGGGCGCGCTTCAGCAAGCCCTCCCGATCGGCGGCGGCGGCAGCCGCGATCGCCCGGTCCGTGTCGCCGAACTCGCCGATGCCGCGCGCGAGAAACGCCTCGTCGTGATGCACGGCGACGGCGAGTGCCGCGAGGAACAGGCTGCGGAGATGGTCCCGTTGCCTGGCCAGCCTGGCGGCGACGCTGTCATAGGCATCGTCAACGACCGCATCGAGCGCGGCCAGACGGTCGAGCAGCAGGCGGTCGCGCTTGCGCTTGGCCTCGCGCATCTGGTTCTGCACAGCACCGAAAACCGTGCCGCGCAGCAGTGAATGAGCGAACGCCTCGACCACCCGGCCGATCGCCACCAGCAGCTCGAGCTCGCTCTGCTCGCGCTTGTTCAAGAGCTTGAGCGGGGCGAAGACACCTCCTTCGGCGAAGGCCTCGAGCGAGGGCTCCGGGCGGGCGATGAAATCGCCGATGCCTTGCTCGGTTTCGATGGCGCCCTCGAAGCGCTCGGCCTCGCGACGATAGAGGGCGGTTTGCCTGGCGGTGACGAGCTCGCGGGCGAGGCGGGTGAAATGGAGGAGGGCGGTCTGGAACAGTCGGTAGTCACCGTGCTGCTCGGGCGCCGCCGCGGCGGTCTGCCAGAACCGGAGGAGATTGGCGTCGTCGAACACCAGCTCCCCCGGCGGCGAATGCGCCTCGACGATGGCGGCGATCCGCCGGTAGCGCTCGAGCGCGTCGCGCGACCGCACCGCCCTGTCGAGATGGGCATCGAGCAGCCGGCCAAGCTGGTTGGCGGTGTCGAGGATCGCCCGCTGCCGGCCGGCGCCGGCCGCCGTCGGCAGCGCCGCCACGAGCCCGTCGAGCACCGCCTTTGCCGCGTCGCCGAGCTCGGGCACGGTGAGCACGTACTCGAGCAGCGCATCGAGCAGCGGCAGGCGCAGGAAGCGCAGCGCGAAGCCGTCCGCGAAGCGCAGCGCGTCGGCCGTGACCTCGATCTGCTCGTGGCCGCGCAGCCCGGCCGTGAACACCGAGCGGAACACCTCGGGCCGGGCCGGGCCGGCTTCCTCCATCAGCATGTGCGCGACCTCCCAGCGCCCGCCTTGCCCGGCTGTCTCTGCCAACGCGTCGAGCGCCGTCACATAATAGGTCAACTGGCGTTTGGCGTCGCGGAGCTCGACCGAACGGGTCGCCAGCATGACCTCGAGATGCTCGAGCAGGCCGTGCCGCCAGCGTCGTGACACGGCCTCGTCCCACGGCCCGCCGGCCAGCTGGTGCGGCTGTTCCACTGCCTGGTGCGGCGCCGGGCCGGCCGCGGCGCAACCCTGGTCGAGCGGCAGGTCGGCCAATTCCCAGGCCTTGTCCGCGCCGCCGTCGGCGGTGCCCTGGTCGTCGCTCTCCGACTGACGCGCGTGGTCGCCGGCCATGCCGCCCGCCCAATCGCCGACGCCTTCACCCAGATGCGGCTTTTCCTTGAGGGCCCGCATCGCGGCGATGAAGCTCTCGTCCTTGCCGCCCTCGACGAAGTTGCCGAAGGCATGCTGCGCATCGATCACCACCATTGTCGCCGACCCTCCGTCGCAGCGCCGGGCCGGCATGGTAGCACCGTGCGGGCCCGGCCGGTCGTCTGCACGCCGCTACTGCACCGGTGTGTGCGGTGCCTGGTCCTGGAGCAGGTCACCGAGGTTCTGCTGCCCGGCACCGGCCGGCGGCACGATCTGGTCGCTGGTTCGGGTGATCACCCGATCGGGGTCGGTGGCGGTCGGCGCCGGTTCCTGGATCGTGGTCGCCGCCGGCGCCGGCGCCGGGGCGGGCGCGGCCACCGGCCGGCGCGGTGCCGGGGTGCCGGACCGCGTGGTCGTGGCCGGTCTGGCCTGCGGGGCTCGCGCTGGGGTCGGTTGTGTCGTCGTCGGCTGTGTTTGGCGAGCGGCGAAGCTGACCGTGTCGATCTGCCAGTCACCGACGAGACTGTGCCGGCAGATGGTGAGATCGCCCTCGAGCCGCGGCGGCGAGCCGAACCGGCTGGCATGCTCGATGATGCCGCAAAGGGCGTCGCGCCGCGGGTCGACCAGCCATTGCAACAGGGTCACCTCGCCATCGTGCTCGTTGGCCGGGTTGCGCCAGACGGCCGGTGCCGCCGCCGGGGTCGAGACCAGCGCCTGATCGAAGGCGATGTCGACCAGCCGCCGGTCATTGGGGTCGAGCTCGCGGCCCAACTCCTCCGCCAACAGGCTGGCGAGCGAGATTTGCGTGTCGGCGAAGGCCGGATCGATGCGACCGGTTTGCGGATCGACCAGGTCGCCCACCGTCTGCGGCTCGAGCAGCGACGGCTGCAACTCGGCGTTGGAGCTCGCACAGGCGGCGAGGCCGACGAGCAGCACACCGAGGAGAAGGCGTGCCCCGATGCCGCGGCCAAGCCGCCGACCAGACGGCACCATGGGCGACTGCGGGAGGGGGGAGGTGGACATGGTGGCTTCTCCGTGCGCTGCGGCGCTGGCGGTCGAACGACGGGTGACAGGGCCGGCGGGCCGTTGCCCGAAGCCGGTCGGGCAACGGCTGGCGGCGCGCGTCATTCGAACTTCGGATGGCCGTCGGTCGGGTGCAGGTTGATGGCCGGGATGGCGACCACCTCGATCGAGGTGCTGCCGGCGTTCTTGATGTCCGAGCGGATTTCCAGATGATCGACCGCGCGGCGGATGTTGCGCAACAGCTTGGCCTGGTCGCTGGTCGATTCGTACTGGTAGCAGGTGCGCGTCGACTGGGTCGCCGCGACCCGGTGCCAGAGATAGTCGGGGAACGACGCCAGCAGTTCCTCGACGTCGAGCATCTGGTTCTGGCTGAAGTCGTCGAAGCACAGCGTGTAGCTGCGCGGCATGCCCGCAGCCTCGCCGGCAGCCTGGCCGGCACTGGCGGTGGCGGCCCCGCTCTCCAGGCTCGCCAGGCGCTGTGGCGGCACCACCCAGCGATCGTTGACCATCCGCACCAGGGCGCGGCCGAGATCGCGGCCGAGTGGCCGCGCCTCGTCGGCCATCGCCTCCAGCACGCATTCGCGCGAGCAGTCGATCGGCAGCTTGAACTTCTCGTCGGCATCGACCGAGAACGAGCCGAGGCCCTGGCCGGAGCCGACGTCGATCATCTCGCCCTCGATCCGCATCGCCGCCTCGACCATGAAGTCGCGGTTATGCACGCTGGCGTAGATCAGGTAGACCACGGCGATGTCGATCGGCGTGTCGACCGCCCGGGCGATGCGCAGGAGCTCGCCGCGCGGCCGCCGGGTGCGGTTCTCGGCGAAGTAGTCGAGCCCGATCGCCGTCTCGTCGAAATAGCGGTAGCCGGCCTGGTTGAACTGGTTCTGCACCTCCTGCAGCACCTGCCGGCTGACCCGGCTGTTGCGCGGCACGGTGTCCTGGTCGGCATCCTCGGTGAAGACCAGAATGTTCGGGGCCGGGGCGAGCTGTGCTGCCGCCGGGCTCACCGTCGAGACGGTGCTGCAGCCCATCAGGACCGTGCCCATCACGAGATAACGAATGGACTTCAACATCATGGTCATCCCCTCGATCCTTGCCGGCAGCTGTGCCGGGTTGCCGTTGCCAGGGCCAATGCATGGTCTAGGGCCGAAATCACGTCGGGCGGACCGCCTCGTCCGGCTGGCGGCCGGTGATCGCCGACCGCCGTGGCTGCCCGCCGACGCTGCGCCTCCGCCTGACCCTGTCGAGTTTAGCATGACTGATCGGTAACGCGAGAATCAACAGTGCGGCAGCTGTCGAGCGCTGCAAATCGACCTCGGGCACACCAGAGATCGCCGTGCACCGCGCGCAAACCTCGCTGATCGCGCCATAGCTTTGCGCGAGCGATGATTTGCGCACCAACGCGACGGAGGCGAAGCCGATGCGTCTGATACTGGCCAATGCGATTCTCGGCGCTGCCCTGACCTGGGCGGTCCTGCACGACGGCAGCACACCGCCCGAGCCGGGCAACGCGCCGCAGCGGCCGGCAACGCCGCCGGCAGCGGCCGAGACGCCGGTGAATGGCAAGCCTGACGTCGCCGTTGGCGCAGCATCTGTCAGGCCGCTTACAGCGCCCGTGGCACCGCCATCGCCGGCGGCAGCCGAGCCGACAGCCCTCGCCGAGCGGCCGCGGCCGGCGGCCGCCGAGCCGGCTGCCGAGACGCCCGGCAGTGCCGCGCTCGAGACGCCTGACAGTGCCGCAACCGAGAAGGCGCGGCCGGTGTCGCGCGCCGCGCGGCTGGCCGCACTCGATGCGCTGGCGGCGGAACTCGAGATCTTCGCCCTCGAGCACCGTCGCTGAGCCACCTCGCACGGCCGGCAACGAGGAAACGCCCGAGCGGTCCAGCCGCTCGGGCGTTCTCCTGCCGGCCGGTCAGGCTAGACGGTCCAGTGGCGGCCGGCGTGACGGTCGAGCTCGGCCCGATAGTGCCGCTGCCGGCGGGCGACCCGCTCGACATAGCCGCGGGTGGCCGGGATGATGCGGGCATTGGGCAGGTCGCCGACCCGCGAGCCGCCGTTGTAGTAGGAAAGGGCGAACGGCGCCTGGCCCCGGTAGCGCTCGAGCAGCCGGCCGAGGAAGTGCAGGCCGATGCGGATGTTGAGGCGCGGCTCCCAGAGTGCTTCCGGGTGCAGTGCATACTCGCCGCGACAGGTGGCCGGCATGATCTGCATCACGCCGCGGGCGCCGACCGGGCTCACCGCCCGGGGATCGAACCCGCTCTCGGTCTCGGCGACAGCCAGGGCCAGCGCCGCATCGACCCCGAGATCGGCGGCTTCGCGCAGGATCAGCCGGCGCAAGGCGTTGCGCTCGGCAGCCTGGCCGTGCCCCTGCCGTGCCGTGCCGAAGAGCGGTGCGGTGCTGAGCGCCAGGATGACGGCACGGCGTGGCAGCCGGCCCGGATCGCGCCTCACCAGCCGCTCCGGCCCGGCCCACGGGCATCCGGCCGCGGCCCGAAATCGTCGATCAGCCATTGCGTCCGGCGGCGGCGGGTCTCGATGTCGACGAAGTCGCTGTCGACGAAGTCCCGGCCGAGCGCCGCCACGGCCGGCCGGGTGCGGCTGACGATCCGCAGATGCGGCCAGGCGCGACCGGCCGCCGCCGTGCCAGCGGCCGTCGTGGGCGCGGGCGGCGGCGCAATCCCGACCCGTGCCGGCTGCCAGTCCTGCTCGCGGGCGGCGAGCTCGTTCCACAGCCGCGCCTGCGCCGCGTACCGCTCGGCCCATTGCAGCACCGCGTCGACGAACGCCCGGCTGGTCAACCGGGGCAGCTGCGCCTGCGGGTCGAGCCCGGCATGGTAGGCGGCGAGCGCCTGCTCCCAGTCGCCGAGATGGTCGTGGAACCGGCGCAGCCGATCGAGGCCGACCTCGAGGTTGAGCCGCGGGTCGGTGAGCTCGTCCGGGCTGACCCCGAGCTCGCGCCGGGCGGTCTCCGGCATGATCTGCAGCACGCCCATGGCGCCCGAGCGGCTGCGCGCCAGCGGCTGAAAGTCGGACGAGACCTTGGCCAGCGCCAGTGCCAAGGCCGGCGGCACGCCCGCCCGCTCGGCCTCGACGACGACCAGGCGCTTCACCCGGTCACGCGCGGATTCGCTGCTGAACTGGGCGGCGGCAGGGCTGTGCCAGCCGCTGCTGCCATCGGCGGCGGCCCGTGGCGGGGTGGGGGCGAGGCCCAGGGCGAGGCCGAGGACGACCGCCATGGCGGTCGAGGTCAGTGGTCGGTTGCGGGTCATTCCTGCTCCTCCGCTGGCGCTAGGGATGCGAGCCGGGCCAGCCAGCGCTGGTCCAGCGTGGCGACGATCACGTCGGTCGTGGCGGTCAGCCGCTGACGGGCGGCGATCGCCTGCTCCAGCGACAGGCCGGGGGCGACCGCGAGGGTGGCCGGACCCTCGATCGTCGCCGGATCGCGCGGGCTCAAGTCGGCGTCGAGAAAGCCGCCAGCGTGCAGGACGACGAGCCGCCGCTCGCCGGCCGGGACCGCTGGCTCGGCGGCCGTCGTCGCCGCGGTGGCGGCGACGACAAGGCCGGCATCGCTCGCGGCGCTCGCGCTCGTGTCGTCGGGTGGCGTCGGCACCGCGAGCGAGACCATCGCCAGCACCATGATCGAGAAGAAGGCCATGGCCAGGGCCAAGGCGATCTCGGTGAGACCGGAGTCCAGCGCGTTGGCGGAGGCCGCCTCGGCACTGGCGTCACTCTCGATGGCGCTGCGGCACCCCGCCGCCACCGGGCGCGGCGCTGGCGCTTGAAGAAGGGCGGCGGCCCCGCCCCGGCGGCGCTCCATGGCCTCGTCTCCGCTTCACCCGGTCACCGCGCCGGCTGTCTGTTCGGCTAGGACCCGGCTGTCTGTTCGGCTGGAGCAATGCGGTGGCGTGGCGCCCTTTTGCAGCGGGCGGAGAGCGGCCGCTCAGGGGCAGTCGACCGAGTAGTCACTGCCGAGGGTGTCGTTCAGCTGCTGCTGCACCGTGACCGCGAGCATCTTGAAGCGGCTGACGAAGGCGTTGTCCGCGCTGGTCACACAGGCGTCATCCGGTGCCGTGTTGAACGCGGCTGGCGGGGCACCGGCCGCCGCCGGCTCCAGGGCCTGCCGGCCGCCGCCGGGCTCGACCGCGCGGCCTTGCGCCAGGCGCAGTTCGCCGAGCAGACCCTGGGTCAGCCGACCGTCGGCGGGCAGGCCGTGGTCACGCTGAAAGCGCGTTACCGCGCCGCTCGTCAGCTGTCCGGCAACGCCGTCCGCCCGGCCCTCGAGGTAGCCGAGGTCGATCAGCGCCTGCTGCGCCACCAGCACCTGCGGCTGGTCGAGTGGCGCTGCCGGGTCGGCCGTGGCGACCATGGTCGTGTCGCCGAAGGCACCACCGCAGAACGTCATGACCATGGACAGCGCCGGGGCGGTGAGGATGTTGCTCACCCCGCGCCGCTCCAGCGCGTTGACGACCAGCGACTTCACGATGGTGCCGGTTGGCCGGTAGGCCAGCTCCTCCGGGTAGCGGCTGCGCAGGCTCCGGGCATTGGCGAGGGCCACGGCCTCCAGTGCCTCTAGGTCGACCTCGAGGCCGAGCATCCGTGCTGCCGCCTCCTCCTCGCCGAAATCGGTGACGTCGTTGAGCGTCCGGTGCAGGCTGTAGGCATTGCCGAGGTTGAGGACCATGTTCATCAAGGTGGCGGGTGAGCTGGTCAGGCTGTCGACCAGCTGCCGGCCGCCGCCCTGGTTGAACTCGGCGAGCATGATGCGGGTCAGCTCGCGGCCGCCGCCCTGCTGCAGCGAGTCGGCGACATAAGCGGCCAGCAGGACCGCACCGACCGCGGCATCGACCTGGAAATGATTGCCGATGTGCAGCGATCGATTGGCCTCGGCCAGCTCCGCCCTGACCGGTTCGGGCAGGGGCGCGGCGGTGGTGCGCGCCTCGAGATCCACGACCAGCTGGTCGGCGGCGTCGCTGTTGACCTCGATCATGCGAAAGCTGGTGAACGCCGCGTCGAGGCCGAGCCCGCCCTTGAGCGCGTCGAGATCGCTGATCATCGCCTGGTTCTGCACCTTCTGCAGGCCGAGGGCCGACTGGGCGCGGGCGATGCCGTCGGTGTAGCCCGTGGTGGCGATTGCGGTGTAGGTCGTGGTCAGCGCCAGCACCTCGACCGGCGACCTGCCGATGAAAGGGTTGTCGCCGCAGCCGCGGCGCATGACCTGCATGGTGAAGTCGCCGGTGGCACCGAGGACCGGGCGGATGGCGGCCGCCAGCCGGTCGAACGCGCCACGACCGTCGGCGGTGCCGCCGGGGCTGCCGCCCGGGCCGTTGCCGTTGCCGCCGAGGCAGCCGGTGACGATGAGACTGGCAGCCAAAACGGCGCCGATGGAGTGCGATCGCATGGGTTCCATTCCTCATCTTGTCCGGGTCTTCGGCCCGCCCCGCGGGGCTGCAGCCGCTGATCGGTCGCGTTCAGCGTGGCACGTCGATGGTGATCAATCGTCCCTTGAGCGTGTAGTCCATGCTGCGCGGCGAGCCGCTCGCCTCGGCGTCGTCGAGGGCGCATTCGAGCGCGTCCACCGCCTCGGTGATGGTGCCGTCGAACCGGGTGTCCAGCTGCCGCTCGGCGGTGCCGTCGATGACACTGCGCACGACGAAGCCGCAGCCCTCGAGCGAGCGCTGCACGCCGGTCCTGAGCCGGCCGGAATTCTCGCTGCGCAGGGCGATGGTGTAGAACGTGCGGGACTGCGCGATCTGCGCGCCCACGGTGTCGGCCACCGATTCCAGGCTGTAGACCATGCCGCGGCGGATGGCGGTGACGTCGTCCGGCCCGCGGGTCGAGCCGACATTCAAGGCGTCGCCGACGCCGCGATTGGTGAAGCCCTCGACGACGGTCAGCCAGGTCGCGACGTTGACGGTGCGGCCGGGCCCCTGCGGATCGGGGCGCGGCGCGCCGACATCGACCTGGCCGGTCATGATCCATTCGCAATTGGCAAGCTCGGCCTCGCCGAAGTCCTCGAGTGATTGACGCAGCGCGTTGCGGATCGAGCTTCTCACGCTCTCGTCAATCTGCGCCGAGCTCAAGGCCGCCGTGCGCGGCGCGTCGGCGAGTGGCGTGCGCAGATTGGCGGTGCGCGCCTGGAAGCGGTCGACCAGCCGGTCGACCGTCACCAGCTCCATGCCCTGCTCGCGAAACAGCTGCCGGGCGGCGGTGATCGCCTCCTTGACGTCGAACCCGGCCGCCTCGGCCGGCCGACCATCGACCAGGAAGCGGACCAGCGGGCAGACGTTCTCGGTGCGCAGGGCGAGCGGCGGCGGGGCCGGGGTCGGGGGCAGTGCCGCCACGACGATGTCGGGCTCGGCTGCCGCCGCCTCGACCGGCGTGATGGCGGGCGGACCGGCGGTCTCGCCCTGGCAGCTGGCGAGTGCCAGCGCCGCGAGCACCGCGATGCTCGATCGCCGGCCTGCTATCGGTGCGGTCGTCATGTGCAGCGTCCTCCGAGTTCCTGCCCGCCACCGAGGTCGAGGCCCTTGCGCAGCGCGCCGATGTGGAAGAGCTTGGCGATCTGACCGTCGATGCGGTCGATCGAGGCCGGGTAGCTGCAGGCGAGTTCCGGTGGGCCATCGAAGACGTCGAGGCGGCCGGCCGGCGTCGCCGCGCTGCAGGCACGGCCGCGATAGGCCTCGAGCCGCAGGTTTGCGGCGAAGCGATGCTGGGCGACGTGGACATTGCCGGTCGGGCGGACCTCCTGGGTCAGCTCGTCGAGGACGACGACGACCTTTTCGTCGGCCTCCTCGGGGGCGATGCGCAGCGCCATCAGCTGGTCGCGGGCGTACCAGCCGCCGGTGGTCGGCAGGCGCAGCAGACCGACGCTGCTGCCGCCGACATCCTGGGCAATGTCCGCCCAGACGGCGAAGTCGCGCGGCGGCAGCATGGTCCGGCCCTTGGCCGCGAGGGCCTCGGTGGCGAGGTTGGCGAGTGCCGCCTGCAGCTTGCGACAGCTGGATTCGCCTTCTGGATTGGTCGGGCAGCGCAGCTCGATCGCGCAAGGACCGTTGGCGGCAGCCCCGGTATTGGGCACGAACTCGAACAGCCGTGCAGCGGTGCTGCCGCCGAGCACCACCCCGGTCACCATGGTCTTGGAGCTGTCCGGTTGCCATCCGGCAGCGGCCCGGCGGAGATTGTCGACCGCCCGGCGCGCGGCGTCCGCATAGGCGCGATCGAGTGCCGGCCGTTCGCCCTCGGAAGCCACGATCGCGGTCGAGGCCTGGCTCGCCAGGACGATCTCGCCGGAGCCGGGGCGCGCCAGGAGTGCGGTCATGGTCACCAGCGAGCCGTTGCGGGTGAAGCTCGCCATGGTGGTGGCCGACGGGACCTGGAAATCGAACTCGAGCCCGGCAACGAGGCTCAAGACGTAGACCTTCGAGCCAGCGATCTCGTCGGCCAGTGTCTGGCCGCGGATCGCCGCCGGATCGACCGCGTTCTTGTCGGCGACGAGCCTGGCGAAGTCATCCGCGTCGTCGACCACCGGATGCACCGAGATCGCCGCAGCGAGGGGCCGGCCGACCACGTGGTTGCGGATCTCGAGCACGAACGGCGCCGGACCGCCGTCGCCACGCCCGTAGATGAGCCGGTCGAGCAACGGCTGGGCGCGCTTGTCGAGATAGCCCATGCCGCCATAGACGACGACCGCGTCCTCGGCCGGCGGCAAGGCGGTGGCCGGCGGTGCCGCGACCTGGCGCGGCGCCTCGCAGGCGGCGAGGGCCAGCAGAGCGAGGCACCCGACGAGCGGCGGACGGAGCTGCGACCAGAAAAGCATCCTGCGGTTCCAAACCTTCCGCAACCGGCTGACCAGGGGTCAGCGATCGATGATGTCGGCGAGAATGTCGATGCGTTGCGCGTAGTTGATCTGGGCCGCGGACGGCACCCGGAACTGCTGGGTGCCGCCCTTGGTGGTGTATTCGACCAGGTTCATGTTCACCGCGTTCAAGGTGCCGACGACCTGGCCGTCGGCCGTGAACACGGGACTGCCCGAGGCGCCGCCCGTGGCCGGCAGATTGTGGCGGATCAGGAGGTTCTCCGCGGGGCCGCGATCCTCGAGGTAGAAGTCGCTGATGCTGGTGACGATGCCGGTCTGCAGGGTGGCGATCGGGTTGCTGATGTTGACGTTGCCGCCGGACAGCCGCTCCATCGGAAAGCCGATGAAGGCGAGCGGCGTGCCGCTGCCGATGCCGTGCAGGGTGGCGGTGTCGGCGAGCTGCACCGTCGCCGGGAAGGCGCCATCGATCTCCAGGATGCCGACATCGTAGGGGATGCCGACCGGCATCTGGCCGAAGGCGTTGGGGCGAGCCTCGGCATAGCGCGGATGGCTTACCGCGCGCCTGATCCGGTAGCTTTCGCCGCGGCTCTTGTTGCGCAGCACGTAGGCCTCCACACCGGCCTCCAGCGCCTTTTCGACATCGGCGGTGATGTGGGTGTTGGTGCCGAGCCGGGCCGGCTCGAACGCCCAGGCGGTACCGAACGGCACGGTCTGAAACCCGCCGGCTTCGTCGGGCAGGACCAGCACGACCAGCGCGACCGCCGGCTCGACCATCCGGGCCGCCGCCTGCAAGCGGGTCGAGGTGTCGCCGGTGGCCGCCGGCTCCGAGGCCGGCGCCGCAGTGGCGGCCGGCGCGGCGGATGCCTCGGCCGCTGCCGGCTCCTCGGCCAGAAGATCGTTGAGGTTGACCTGGGCGGCAACCGGTGCCGCGGCGAGGCCGAGGTGGCAGAGCAGTGCTGCAGTGAACACTCTGACCATCGGTCGTTCTCCCCAATGTCACCGCTCTGCCGCTACTTGGCCGAGGCGGCAGAATACTCTGTGTCGACCGGCCCGTGTTCGACCTCTTCATCGGGTCGTGGGGCAACGGGCAGATCGCCATTCGGCCAGCGACGGCCGCCCGCCCAGCCGACCGGCCGACTGTCAACTATGCAACGGTCAGCTTAGTTTTCGGTAATGATCAAGGGTGGTCAAGGTAAATCATGGGTCGTTCGAACCGAGACGTAGGCCGATGCAGCCTCTCGTCCGGCCCGCCAATTTTCGCTCTCGCCCGGCCATAGCCGATCCTCGAATGCGCACCACAAGCGAGGATGGCGAGATGGCTTGGCACCCCGAACCCCGATTCCGGCGCAAGGCGCCGGCCTTCAGGCGCGGCTTGGCCGGCACCCTGCTCGGCCTGGCGCTCGGCGCCTGCGCGTCGTCGGCCCCGCCACCGGCGCCGGGTTTGGCGATGCCGGTGCTGCGGGACGAGGTCGTGGTCCGCCAGCAGGCGTCGGCCGGGCCGGCCGAGACCGCGGCGGCGCGGCGGGCGGCCGCGGAGGCGGCGGCGCTCGCCGCGGCCGAGGCGGCCTTCGCCGCCTGCCGTGACGAGGGCCTGAGCCTCGAGCGCAGCGCCCAGGCGACCGCCAATGCCGGCCAATACAAGCGGTCGGCCGTGATCCTCGAGGGTTGCCTCGCCGAGGCCGAGCGCTCCGGCAGCATCGCTGCCGAGGATCGGATGCCGGTCCTGGCCCTGGCCATCCAGGCGCATGTCAAGGCGGGCGATGTCGGCCGCGCCGGCGCGCTGCTCGAGGACTTCGAGGCCCGGTTCAGCGGGCTCGATCTCTACTACGACGACGGCACCTCGTTCATCGAGTCGCTGCGCCTCGCGGTCGGCCTCGCCGCCGACACCGATGCCGGCGTCTTCTCGACCGCCAACGTCAACCCGACGCTCAAGGCGGACCTCCGCCGGCAGCGCTACTGGCAGGCCAACTGATGCCGCGGGCGGCACTGCCGACGGTCGCGGACAACATGTGGAGGAAGGACATGCGAGGCGTTCGAGCCAAGGGCGACGCGGCCAGGAGCCGGCTCGCCATCAGCCTGGTCGTCTGTGGTGTGCTGCTCGCCGGCGCCGCCCGGGGGCAGACGCCGGAGACCGGCGATCCGGCCTGGCGGCCGGAGGTCAGCGAACAGCTGATCAAGCTGCCGGCTGCGGTGCTCGACCGGCGCATCGATCGCGACTTCGCCGAGTCCAGCCTCGGTCGGGCGTTCCGCGAGCGCGAGCAGGACCTGCGCTTGAAGTCGCGCACGCTGGCCGAGCTGCAGGCGGCGAGCGAGCTGGCCGAGGGCGAGCAGGCGCTCGACCTGCGCCACCGGCTGCTGGTCGAGAAGCAGGCGTTCATCAACCTCGCCGGCGAGAAGAACGCCATCGAGCGCGACCAGCTGACCACCAAGCGCCGGGTGCTGGAGACGATCCTCTCGCGGCTCGGCCAGGACAACGGCCTGCTGAGCGGCGACCGGCGCGAGCTGATCGAGCGGCAGCAGGCGGCGCGGCAGCGGCTCGAGGCCTCGATCGACATGGCCGATCGGCTGCTCTCGACCAACCCGGTCGCCGGCGAGAGCCGCTATGCCGGCCGCTACGCCGAGAATCGCGCGGCACTGGAGGCGTTGCGCCAGAAAATCGCCGAGCATCCGCTGAACCAGGACCCGATGATCGACGGCGAGCAGCTGGCCAAGCCCGACTATGTCCGCCACCTGATCGCCGCCACCGAGGGTGAGATGGCGCTGCTCGCCATGGAGGACGAGATGCTCGGCTACATGGCCAGGCTCGCCGCCCTCGACGCGCTGGCCCTCGGCGAGGCGATGGACGACCCGGAGCAGGCCGACAGCGACGTTCCGGCCGGCAGCCGGGTGCTGCAGGACGCGGTCGCGATCTTTCTCAACTGAGCGGCGCCAGCCGCCACCAAGCTTCGGAGAGGTAAACCATGCGCACCCAGCACCTTCGAGCCGCTGCCCTGGCCCTCGGTCTCGCCGCTGCGGTCGTCTCGGCCGTGCCGGCCGCTGCCGGCCCGCTCGAGAACCTCGAGCGGGAGCGCGCCGCACTCCTCGCCGTGCTGCGCGACCCCGGGCTGACCCCGGAGGACCGCCAGCTGCGGCTCGAGGCGATGGCCCGCCGACTGCGCGACCTCGAGCAGATGGCGATGCGCGACGACAGCCTGATCGGCCGCAACACGCCGACCGTGCGCCAGGCCTTTGCCCATTACGAGCTGACCTTTCTGGTCCATGCGGCGGCCGAGGCGGGCCAGAGCCTGGCCGAGCACTGGCTGACCGCGGTCGGTCTCGATACCGAGCGGCTGCTGGCCGCACGGGTCGGCCGGCGATGAGCGCCGCCGACCGCGCCGCCTGGCTCGGCCTGGCCGAGACGGTGGGCCGCGCCTCCGCCTGCCTGCTCGCCGTCCTGGTCGGTGCGGCCACGCTCGTCGCCCTCGCCGCGCCGATCACCCCGGCCGCCGCCCTCGGGCTGGCCGTCGACAGGCTCGGGCCAGGGTTCATCACGGTGCTGCTGCTGCTGGTCCTGGCGGTTCTCGTCGCCGGCCTCAGCATGGCGGACGCAGCCGAGCCCGGCCGGCTGCTGTTCTGGCGCGACGTCGGCTTCTATGCGGCCGGGGGGATCGCCACGGTGGCGCTGACCTGGACCCTGTTCGGCATCAGCCTCGGCATCGGCAGCCTGGCCGAGACCGAGCTGGCACCGGCCACCATCGAGGCGGTCATCGCCGAGCTGACCCGGCATTTCGGCATGGCCTTCCTGACCACCATCATCGGCCTGCCGCTCGCCACCCTGTTGCGCGCCGTGGTCGGCCTCTACGCCACCCGTCGGCAGCGCAGCCTCGGCGGGCGCTGACCCGGGAACGGCCGCCGGCTGGCCCACGTCCAGGAGATTGATCCCATGTCTGCGTTTGCCAAATGGTTGCTGCCGACCGACGATCCCCGGGTCCTGCGGCATCGCGCCGAGGTCCTGGCCTTCACCGGCGAGACCGAGGGCCGGGTGGCGCGGCAGCCGGCAGCATCGCCGCCGCGGCCACGGCCGCAGCCACAGCTGCCGCCGCCCGAGCCGCCGTCGCTGCGGGTGGCGGCGCCGACGAGCTCGGGGCGGCCGCCGGTCGACGCGGCGCGGGTGCGGTCGCTGCTCGAGTCGCGGCCGAGCCCCGAGGCGGGCCTGCTCCGGGCCGATCCGGCGGGGACACGGCGCCGGCTCTGGCAGCTGTCGGCCGATCTCGACCGGTTGGCCCGCCGGCTGGCCGGCCGCGCCCGCGGCGGCTGAGCGATGCGGATCCCGACCACGGCGATCGCTGCCGGGCTGACGATGCGCGAGGCACCCGTTGCCGGGGCGGCCCTGCTCGCCTTCCTCCTGGTCGTCGCCCTGTGGCACCAGGACGGTCGGCTGCAGCCCGGCCCTGCCGATCGACCGGCGGCGCCAGCCCCGGCGGCGAGCCAGCCGGCGGCCCCGGCCGGCGAGCCGATCGTGCTCGAAGCACCACCGCCGCTCGCCCCCGCAGCCACGCCGGCACCGGCGCCGGCCGAGCGCCGGGCGCCGCCAGCGGCCGCCGGCGAGGCGCCGAGTGCCGCCACCCCGGAGCCGATGGCGGCGCCATCGCCGGCGACCGCCGGGCCGACCACCGACGCCCAGGCCGCGGCAGCGCCGCTCGACATCGAGCCGCCGATGCCACGGCCGGTGCCGGAACCAGCGGCGGCGACGACCGTGGCGCTGCGGCCCGGCGACAGCATGCAGCGGCGGGGCCGGGTGCTTCTGCAACTCCTGGAGAGCGGCTCGGGCCCCAATGTGGTCATCGCCTGGCCGTCGGCCGAGGCCGAGCGGGAGCGCCTCGCCGCCGTCCTGGCGCGCTGCTACGGGATGGAACTCGGCCTCTTGCGCCGCGACAACAGCGTGCTGCGCGCTGACGATCCGCCGGGCGTGGCGCAGCCGATCGACTTCGACCGCTGGTCGCGCTTCCCGCGGGCCCCGTCCGGCGTGGTCACCGCCTTCGAGCGGGCGATCGAGGCCGACCTTCGCCGCCATCACCGTGGCGCCAGCGGACTCTTCGACAGCCGGCCGGTGCGCCTGTTCCCGCGCGCCATCGACGCCGCCCTGCTCGGCGGCCTCGAGACCCTGCTCGGCGAGCACTACGCCGACAGCCAGGACATCCAACTCGGCTACCAGCTCGACGACGGCGAGGTCAGGCTGACCGACCTGCGCCGCGACGGCGTGCCCGTTCCGGGTGCCCTGACCCTGCCGAAGCTCGGCCGATGCAGCGGTTGAGCGGCCGGCGATCCGGCTGCAGCCGAATGATCGAGCCCCTGGCGCTGCGGCGGGCGTCGGTCATCCGGCATGGCGCTCCGCTCGGGCATCGACTTGCGGCGGGTCGTTGCCGGCGGCCAGAGCGCGCGAGAAGGTCTCGGGCTGCTTGCCCAAGGCACCAGCGATCAGGTGCTGGTTGACCGGCAGCGCGAAGCCGGCGGGGAGGCTCGCCTCCCCGCCGGCCCCACCGGACTTTTGCTGTGGTGGTAGGCGGGGCGAGGGTGGCTTTAATGGGTCATGGCGCGGTCCTGCTTGCCAGCACGGCAAGCGCTGAAGCGTCTGGGACTCTAGATCGTTCGCTAGGCGTGCCTGACACGGTGACCCGAAGGCGGGCCTCGACAAGGCGTGGGAACGACCCCAGGTGCCTGTGACGATGCCATGTCGCGAGGCAACCGAGGAGACCGAGAGGATGACCTTTGTTGCGAAACTTCGCGGTGTCGTCGCCGCAGCCGCAATCGCCGGCGTCGCCCTGCCGGGGTTGGCGCAGGACGATGCCGCCTCGACCACCGCGGACGATGTTCGGGCCGAAATTGCCGAGGCGATGGACGCCATTGCCAGGTATTCGGAGCAGGAAAGCGAGCAGGCGCAGGCCGAGGCGCGCGAGGCGCTCGACCAGCTCGATGCCGAGCTCGAGCATCGTGAGCAGGCCCTGCGCGAGCGCTGGGCGGCGATGTCGGACGCCGCCCGCGAAAGCGCCCGCGCCCGGCTGCAGGAGCTGCGCGAGGCACGGAACCGGCTGGGCGAGCGCTACGGCGCGCTGCAGGCTGGCACGAGCAGTGCCTGGGAAGAGCTCAAGAGCGGCTTCACCGAAGCCTGGGCCGCCTTCCGCGAGGCGTGGAACGCCAGCGACGAGGCGGCCCGAGCCGACTGACCGGCGGCGGCCGCCCTGGCCCGGCCTTGCCGCACCCGTCCGAACCCACCACGCCGACGGCGATCCGCGTGGTCGCCGCGCTGGCGACGTGGGGCTCGCCTTGCCCACGGCCGACGAGCACCTGGCCATGGGCCGGGCGCCGGTACCGATGCGCTCGCCCGTCTCGAAATCCGTGTTCCCGCAGGTCGTCATCCAGTGCCGCGCCACCTGCCGTGGTCGCCAGCGTTGACCAGCCGTGCCGGCCGTCCCGCGCCGCCTGGCCAGCTCGATGAAGCCCGGCGCCGCCACCGGCTCATGCCCGCGGCGGCTTCAGTACCCGGTCGGGCGCCAGACATCGGTGAGGTGGCGCGGCAGGCCGAGCCGGTCGATGGTGACCAGATCGAAGCGACAGTCGAAGGCCGCGAGCCTTGGTCGCTCCTTGAGGTAGTGCGCGGCGGCGGCGGCGATGCGCCGTTGCTGGCGCCGGCCGAGCGCCGCCAGCGCCGCCTCGGCCGAGCTTCGCCCCTTGACCTCGACGAAGACGATGCAGTGCGCGTGCTGGCAGACGAGGTCGATCTCGCCGAAGCGGTTGCGGATCCGCCGGCCGAGCACGCGATAGCCCTTGAGCCGGAGCCAAAGCGCCGCCAGCTGCTCGGCACGGCGGCCGAATCGCTCGCTGCCGAGACTGCCCATATCGCTCGCCGATCTCCATGGTGATCAATCAATGATTGATTACTACGGCATTGCGATCGCGTCCATGCCGGGCCGCGGTCGGCAGATCGCTCGCCGCCGCCGGCAATTGCCCTGGGTCGACCGCCTGTGTATGAGCGATTGGATGGCTGGGCGAGCAGGGAGCGACGCGTGGCAGCGACAGAACAAGCGATGCAGGGTCTCGCTCGCCTGGTGCGCGGCATCGATCGGCTGAACGACCGCATCGGCGAGGCGGTCTCCTGGCTGACCCTGGCCATGGTGCTGGTGACCTTCCTCGTCGTCGTCGCCCGCTACGGCTTCTCCTGGGGCCGGATCTGGATCCAGGAGACCTATGTCTGGATGCACGGCGCGGTGTTCATGCTCGCCGCCGGCTATACCCTGCTGCACGATGGCCATGTTCGGGTCGATGTCATCTATCGGCCGGCAAGCGACCGCTTCAAGGCCTGGGTCAACCTGATCGGCGCGCTCCTGCTCTTGCTGCCGATGGTCTTGGTGGTCCTCGTCTATACCGTTCCCTACGTCGAGGCGTCCTGGCTGCGGCTGGAGATGAGCCGCGAGGCGGGCGGCCTGCCCGGGCTCTTTCTCTACAAGACGATCATCCCGGTCTTTTGCATCCTGGTCGGCCTGCAGGGCCTGGCCCTCGCCGGGCGCAGTGTCCTCGTGCTGCGCGGCTTTCCCGGCTTCACCGTGAGCGCCCGCCCGCCGGCCGAGGCCAACGGATGAGCGAGGCACTGATCGGCGAGATCCTCAGCCTGGTCATGTTCGCGGCCACCTGCGTCGTCCTGATCATGGGCTTTCCGGTCGCCTTCACCCTGGCCGGCACCTCGCTGGTCTTCGCCTGCATCGGCTGGTGGCTCGGGATCTTCGACTTCCGGCTCCTGGGCGGGCTGCCGTCGCGCTATTTCGGCACGATGGTCAACGAGGTGCTGGTCGCCGTGCCGCTCTTCGTCTTCATGGGGGTGATGCTGGAGCGCGCCCGGATCGCCGATCAGCTGTTGCAGACCATGGGCATGCTGCTCGCCCGGGTGCATGGCGGGCTCGCCGTCTCGGTGACCATCGTCGGGGCGCTGCTCGCCGCCTCGACCGGCATCGTCGGCGCCACCGTGGTCACCATGGGCCTGCTGTCGCTGCCCACCATGCTCAAGGCCGGCTACGATCCGAGGCTCGCCACGGGCTCGATCTGCGCCGCCGGGACGCTCGGCCAGATCATCCCGCCCTCGATCGCCCTCGTCCTGCTCGGCGACATCCTGCAGGGTGCCAACACCCAGGCGCAGCTGGCACTTGGCAATTTCGCCCCGGCCCCGGTCTCGGTGGTCGATCTCTTCGCCGGGGCGATGCTGCCCGGGCTGATGCTGGTCGGGCTCTACATCACCTGGCAGATCGTCCAGGCGACCATCCGTCCGGAGATGGCGCCGCCGACCGTGATCGAGGTGGGCACCAATGTCTATTACGAGGTGGCGACGGCCCTCCTGCCGCCCGCCATTCTGATCGTCGCGGTCCTCGGCTCGATCCTCGCCGGCATCGCGACACCCACCGAATCGGCCTCGGTCGGGGCCATCGGGGCGATGCTGCTGGCGGCCATCCGCCGCCAGTTCGGCATGGCGGTACTGCGCGAGGTGATGCAGCAGACGACCAAGATCAGCTGCATGGTGTTCGTCATTCTCTTGGGTGCCTCGGTCTTCTCGCTGGTCTTTCGCGGCCTCGGCGGCGAGGAGATCGTGCGCGACGTGCTGGAGGCGATGCCGGGTGGCGCCTTCGGGGCGATGCTCGTCGTCATGGCACTCATGTTCTTCTTGGGCTTCTTCCTCGATTTCATCGAGATCGTCTTCGTCGTGGTCCCCATCGTCGGGCCGATCCTCTTGATGATGGGGCTCGACCCGATCTGGCTCGGCGTGATGATCGCGATGAACCTGCAGACCAGCTTCCTCACCCCGCCCTTCGGCTTCGCCCTCTTCTACCTTCGCGGCGTCGCCCCGCCCGAGGTGACGACGATGGACATCTATCGCGGCATCGTGCCGTTCGTGCTGATCCAGATCCTGGGCCTGGCCCTGCTCGCCACCTTTCCGGCGATGGCGACCTGGCTGCCGAGCGTGATCTTCGGCTGAGCCGGTGCAGGACCGGTTCTGGGAAACCAAGCCGCTTTCGGCGTTCTCGACCGAAGAGTGGGAGGCGACCTGCGACGGTTGTGCCAAATGCTGCCTGGTCAAGCTCGAGGACGAAGACGACCCGGAAACGGTCTATTTCACCGACGTCGCCTGCCGGCTGCTCGATCTCGCCAGCTGTCGCTGCACCGACTACCCCAACCGCACCGAACGGGTGCCCGGCTGTGCGCGGCTGTCCCCGAACCGGCTCGACCTCCTGGCGCTGATGCCGCCCTCCTGCGCCTATCGGCGGCTGGCCGAGGGCCGCGGGCTGCCGGCTTGGCACCATCTGGTGAGCGGTGACGTCGAGACCGTGCACAGCGCCGGGCGGTCGGTCAGGGGGCGGGCGGTGAGCGAGGCCGAGGTCGCTCCGGAAGGGCTCGAGGAACACCTCGTGGAGTGGCCGTTCAGCGACGGCTGAGGCGTCTCACGCGGCCGGCCCCGGCCGCTCGACGTAGAGATCGGCCCGGGTCGGCGGCAGTGGCGCACCGCCATCCGGGCGCTGCTTGGTCGCCACCACCTGGAAGATGCGCAAGGGACCGCGCTCGAAGCCGATGGTCACCCCGGCGAGGTAGGCGAGCCACATCCGGTAGCGCTCGGGTCCGACATGGCCGATCGCCGCGTCGGCCGCGGCGAGCAGCCGCTCGTACCAGAGCCGGCAGGTGCGCGCGTAGTGGCGGCGCAGCCCCTCGACGTCGTGGACCTCGAGGCCCGACGCCTCCATCACCTCGAGCGTGTGGCCGATATGGTCGAGCTCGGCCCCCGGAAAGATATATTTGAGGATGATCCGCCGGCTGGCACTCGGCCGGCGAAACCTGCCGCCCTCGCGCTTCGCCCGGCGGGTGATGCCGTGGTTGAGGAAGACGCCGTCGTCGGCGAGCAGCGCGCGGATCTTCTTGAAGTAGGTCGGGTAGGTGTCGATCCCGACATGCTCGTACATGCCGATGCTGGCGATCTTGTCGTACTGGCCGTCGAGGGTTCGGTAGTCGCGGAGCTCGACCCTGACCCGGTCACCGAGCCGGCGCTCGGCGATGCGCTCGAGCGCCAGGTCGTGCTGCGCCTGGGACAGGGTGACGCCGTGCGCCTCGACGCCGTAATGCTCGGCCGCGTGGATGACGAGCGCCCCCCAGCCGCAGCCGATGTCGAGCAGCCGCTCGCCCGGTGCCAGCCGCAGCTTCTTGCAGATCAGGTCGAGCTTGGCCGCCTGGGCGGTCGCGAGGTCGGTCTGCCAATCGGTGAAATAGGCGCAGGAGTAGACCATCCGCGGGTCGAGAAAGAGCGCGTAGAACGCGTTGCTGGCATCGTAGTGGAACTGCACCAGCGCCTTGTCGTCGCGCCGCTGGCGGTCGCGCGCCTGTTCGTCACCGCCATAGGCGTGTGCCAGGCTGGCCGGCGCTGCGGTGGTGCGGGCGAGGCGGAGCGCCGCCCGCCACGGCAGGCCGGCGAGCACCTCCCCGAGCTTCGGCCGATGCTGCTTGCGCCGCCGCTGCAGGGCCTCGAGGGTGCCCAGGAGATCGCCCGCGGCCGGCGTGATGCCGCCTTGCACATACTGGCGAAACAGCGTGTCGAGCGAGGGCCGGCGCAGGCAGCGGCCGAGCACCGCCGGGTCGGCGATGACGATCGTCGCAGCCCCGTCGGCAGCCGCGGGGAGTGGCAGGATCGAGCCGTCCCACAAGCGGACGGTGAGCGGCAGGCGGGCGACCCGCCCGAGATGGGTGAGCAGCTGTCGCGTCGCGGCGAGCGCCGCCTCATCGTCCGGCCCGGCCATGGTTTCCTCCGTCATGGCGCCACCATGAGCATCAGAGCGCGTCATGGACAAGCCGTCACCCGTGGGGGCTCGCTCTCACGCATTCACATTTGCGGTAGGCGTAGCGAACCTTACAAGGTAAACTCCCACGTTCAGGCGATGCTCGGGGCCGGACACCGGTTTCGTGCATTGCTGGGGAGGTAAAGCCAAATGCAGACACAGCATCAAGGTCATATGGCAGCCCGTCGCGAGCTCTACCCAATCAGCTTCCGCCCGGCGGGTGCCCGGCGGCAGGCGGACAGCCGCGGCGACGCCAACTGGCCGCTTTGGCATGCCACGTGGTTCGCCGCACTGGTCAGCCTGCTGCTCTGGGGACTTGTCGCCGCGGCGCTCTACCGCCTGTTCGCCTGATCTCGCGGCCGACCGCCGATCCCGCATCCCGAGGTGCCGGGGCCGGCGGCCGGACGCGGCAGCGGCCTCAGCCGCCGGTCGGCTGGGCGAAGTCATAGGGCAGCAGGCGGGCCGCCATGTAGGCCTGCTCGGAGACGCCGGCCCAGCCCTTCACGGTGTCACGGAAGGTCAACAGGCTGTCCATCACCTCGCGCGACAGCGGATCGGCCGAGGCCTCGGCGTTCATCACCTCGCCAGCGAGGCCGCCTAGCCCCTGCAGGATCTCGTCGTTGAACGGCCGGAGCTCGACCCCGTGCTCGTTGATCAGCGTCTCGAGCGAGTCATTGTTGCGGGCGATGAACTCGGAGAGGACCGAGACGTTGACGGCCCGGTTGGCGGTCTCGACGATCGCCTTGAGGTCATCGGGCAGGCCGTTCCAGGCGTTGAGGTTGATGAAGTTGTCGAGCATCGTGGCCGGCTCGTGCCAGCCGGGATAGTAGTAGAACTTGGCCGCGCGGTACAGGCCGAAGGCGAGGTCGTTATAGGGGCCGACCCATTCGGTGGCGTCGATCGAGCCCGACTGCAGGGCAGGCGGGATCTCACCGCCCGGCAGATTGACCACCGTGCCACCGGCGGCCGCTACCACCTTGCCGCCGAGGCCGGGGATGCGCATCTTGAGGCCTTCATAATCGGCGAGGCTGTTCATCTCCTTGTTGAACCAGCCGCCCATCTGCGTGCCGGTGTTGCCGGACGGGAAGAACTTGGCCCCCATCTCGGCATAGACCTTGTCGGCCAACTCCTGGCCGCCGCCATAATAGTACCAGGCGTTCTGCTCCATCGCCGTGAGACCGAACGGGATCGCGGCGATGAATGCCGCAGCCGGCACCTTGCCCTGCCAGTAATAGGGGGCGCCGTGGCCCATTTCGACCGTGCCGCTGCCCACCGCATCCATCGATTCGAAAGCCGGGACGATCTCGCCGGCGCCGAACACCTGCACGGTCAGTCGGCCGTCGGACATCTTGCCGATCAGCTCGGCCAGGAGGTTGGCGCCGGTGCCGAGGCCGGGGAAGTTGGCGGGCCACGTCGTGACCATGCGCCACTCCATGAGGCCTTGCGAGATGGCGGGCTTGGGGAAGGTCGAGGCCGCGGCCCCGGCGGCGAGGCCGCCGACCCCGAGCGTCTTGACGATATGACGACGTTGCATTTGCGTGCACTCCCATGATCTTGGCGTCCGCCGGACCCACCATGGCCCGACTTCGTCGTCAGTTCATAGCCCAGCAACTATCGGCAGACCAACCCGGGACTGGCCCGGTTAGGCGATCGGTCTCACGGCTCGGGGGTCGCCAAGGGTGGCAGCGGACACCAGCCATTGGGGCCGAGCTGCTCGATCGGCTGGAACAGCGCCTTGTAGCGCATCTTGCGCGAGCGCTCGATCCAGTAGCCGAGATAGACAAAGGGCAAGCCGCAGCGCTCGGCCTCGCGGATGTACCAAAGAATGACGAAGCTGCCGAGGCTGCGCCGGTCCATTCCCGGTGCGAAGAACTTGTAGACACCGGACAGCCCCGAGACCAGCTCGTCCGACAGCGAAGCGGCGATCAACGCGTCACCGAGGCGAAACTCGGCGACGAAGGTGTCCTTCGGCGCGTTCTCGACCAACTCGCGGTAGTCCTCGCGGCTCATCCGCGCCATGCCGCCATCGTCGTGGCGCGCCTCGAGATAGCGCTTGAACAGCGCGTACTGCTCGTCGGTCGCCTTGGCCGGGCGGCGCTCGACAGCGACATCCCGGTTGCGCTGCCAGACCTTGCGGAACCGTCGCGACCAGACGAAACGGGCGACCGGCACCCGCACCGGGATGCAGGCCTGGCAGCCCGGGCAGGCCGGGCGGTAGAGAAAGCCGTGGCTGCGGCGAAACCCGGCCTGATTGAGGCTGTCGAAGAACGCCGGATCGTCGCCGGCGAAGAACGGGGTCACGATGCGCTGCTCGATCCGGCCGCTCAAATAGGGGCAGGGCGCCGGCTGGGTGGCGTAGAACGAGCGGGAAAGCGCCTTCTCGTGCAAGTCGTGCCGACCGATCAGCAAGTTGAACCTGGAGGAAAGCATAGCACGCGCCATGGCGGCCGAGCCAGCGACCAGATGTGGCAGCCGGCTAGCGCTGCCGCGGGCGCCGCCGCCCGTTGCCGCGCGCCTGGCTCGCCAGACGCCAGGCGGCGATCGGGGCGAAGAACAGGATGACCCAGCTGTGCACGGCTTCGCCGAGATGACGCGCGAGGTCGGGTGCCTCGGCCACCCATGGCAGATAGACCCCGATGACGAAGGCCAGGGTCAACCGGCAATAGCCACTCCAGCGGTGCCGCCGCTTGCCTCGGCCGTCGGCTGTTGGCGGTGGCGCGCCTGTCGAAGCGGGCAGCAGGCAATGTCGCAACTTCTGGCTCCGGCGTTAACCAGATCTTCATGACGGATCGGCTAGCGATGGTCTCGACAGATCGCCGCTTGACCGTAGCGGAGAGTGGCGATAAGAGAAAATTCCTAAATATTGGCAAGCGACCAAGGAGACGACAATGCGCATCGCCACCCGGACCATCCGCCGGCTGCAGAGCTGGGCACGGCACATCGTGCTGGTCGAGACCGGCCAGCCGGTCGACCTCATCCATCTCGAGGAGGCGGACGGGCTGCGCCGCGCCTTCATCGAGCTGCCGAGCGGCATCCGCACCCATGTGCCGGAGGCGGCGCTGACCAACCGCTTCGCCCGACTGTCCGAGGGCGGGCTGACGATCGCCGGGGTCGCCCTGGCCGGGATGCTGCTGGGCTACAGCCTGGCCCTGCCCGAGGCGGAGCGGCTGGCCTGGACCGGGCAGCAACCGGCCGAGCGCGGGGCGATCGACGGGTGAGGGCTGCGGGTCGGGGGCTAGCGGCGGCTCTGCCGCGGCAGCAGGCGCAGCCGGTCACGCTGCTCCTCGACCATGAAGTGCCGGGCCAGGAGGTCGGCGCCGATCACCGCTTCGGCCGCCGGCTCGTCGGTCAGCGCGAAGCGGGTCGGCGGCAGCCGGCGATGCTCGAGCACCACCTCGTCCGCCAGCCAGTCGATGCCGGTCGTCGCTCGGTCCAGCGGCAGGGCCTCGGGCGGCAGGACCGCCGGGGTCAGCCGCGAGAGCCGCACTGCCGGCTCCACCAGAATGTTGACGAGGTGGCCGTCGAGGCTGAGATCGGCGTAGAAGCGACCGTCGCCGGCGCGCTGCAGGACGATCGGCCAACCGGCAGCCGCTGGCGACGGCCCGGCGGCAAGCTGCGCCTTGCCGCTTGGCCGCAGCAGCGCGCCGGCCTCTCGCACCGCCGCCAGCAGCCGGGCGGCGGGCTCGGCGGCCTGCAACAATGGATTACCGGGCGCCTCGGCGGCGGCGCCGGCCTGCGCGGCCGGGCTCGGCGTATCTGGACGTGGCGCGGTCGACGGCTCAGCGGTGAGCAGCCAGCCGACCGCCGCACCGAGGGCCACGGCGGCAGTCGTGGTCAGCAGCATCATCGGCCACCGAGCCCGCGCGGGCCCGCCGACGCTGCTGCGCGCCTCCTCGTAGATGTCATGCACGTCGACCGGAAAACGTTGGACCTGGCTGCGCATCTCGGACGTCCTTAAGCGACCATTAACGCCCGCCATAAAGCGCCGCAATCGTTAACGAGTGCTGAATTTTGCTGGTTAACCCGCGTTGACGGCTGCGGCCGCGCGCCCGGGTGCGCCGGGGCGTTAGGCCTGGCCGCGCCCCGCCGCTTCGCCCGGCGACTCCGCGGTCGCGACATCGGCGCCGTGCCGCGCCGCGACCGCATCGGCTGGTCCGGCCTCGGCACGGGTCTCGGGCGGTGGCGGCCTGAACACCAGGCTGACCGCGAGGCCGGGCCTGTTGTCGTCGAGCGTCAGCGTCGCGTCGTGCAGCTTGGCCACCGCATTGACCAGGCTGAGGCCGAGGCCGTTGCCCGGTGTCGAGCGATCGGGGGCGAGGCGGACGAAGCGCTCGAGCGCCTTGGCGCGAAGCGGTGCCGGAATGCCGGGGCCGCTATCCGTGACGCGGAGTATCGGAGCGGGCCGGCCGTCGCCGGCGGCCAGGGCGGCGGCAAGCGTCACCCGGCCACCGACCGGTGTGTACTTGATCGCATTGTCGGCGAGATTGGCCAGCGCCTGCGCCAGCATCTGCCGATTGCCCATGACCGTGACCTCGCCGTCGGCGGCGGCGTCGAGCCCGATCGCGCGCTCTTCGGCCAGCGGCTCGTAGAGCTCTTGAATGTCCTGGACGAGTGCCGCGAGGTCGACCCGCTCCCACGACGCCCGCTGCTCGCCGGCCTCGGCCCGGGCGATGCTCAACAGCGCATTGAAGGTGTCGATCAGGCTCTCGGCGTCGACCATCGTTTCCTCGAGCAGCTGCCGTGCGGCCGCCGGGTCGATCTCGTTCATCAACGCCACCTCGAGCCGCGAGCGCAGCCGGCTCAACGGGGTGCGCAGGTCATGGGCAATGTTGTCGGTGACCTCGCGCATCCCGGCCAGGAGCCGCTCGATCCGCTCCAGCATCGCATTGAGGTTGGCGGCCAGGGCGTCGAACTCGTCGCCCGAGCCCTCGACCGCGATGCGCCGGCCGAGATCGCCCGCCATGATCTGCGCGGTGGTGCGGTTGATCGTCTCGATCCGGCTCAGCATCCAGCGGCTCATGACCAGCCCGCCGATCACCCCGAAGACCAGCATCAGGCCGCTGCCGAGGCCGATCGCGTTGACCAGCAGCGCTTGCGTCCGCAGCTTGTCCTCGATGTCGCGGGCCACCAGGAGCCGGGCGTCGTCGAAGTCCACCGTGCGGCCGAGAAAGCGCCGTGGCCGCGGGTCGCCTTGGCTTTCGATCGCGAAGCGGACGCGCTGGGTGATCGGGTCCTCGCTGTTCGGCCAGTCGCTCACATTGCCGGCGATCACCCAGCCCGCGTCGTCGATCAACAGATAGACGCTGTCCATCTCGGTCTCGGCGGCCGCCCGCTGGGCGATGATCCGGCCGAGACCGAACACGCCGAGGTCGCGATACTGCTCGCGCAGCCCGGTGAGCTCGGCCTCGATCGTCTCGTCGGTCTGCCGCTCCATGAAATCGACCGCGGCGACATAGACGAACGACAAGAGGGCGAGCGCCGAGACGGTGAAGATCGCGAAGTAGCCGACCGCGAGGCGGAAGGTCGAGGAGCTAAGCGGCCGCGTCGGGAACGCGAAGCGCGTAGCCGGCGCCTCGGACGGTCTGGATGAGCGCGGGCTCGAAGTCGCGGTCGATCTTCTGGCGGAGCCGGCTGATGTGGACGTCGATGATGTTGGTTTGCGGGTCGAAGCGATAATCCCAGACCTTTTCCAGGAGCATGGTGCGGGTCAGCACCTGCTCGGGGTGGCGGAGCAGGACCTCGAGCAGGCGGAACTCGCGCGGCTGCAGGTCGATCCGCTTGCCGCGCCGCTCCACCCGCCGACCGAGCAGGTCCATGGTCAGATCGGCGTAGCGCAGGGTGGTGGTCGGCGCCGGCTCGCCGCTCGCCTGGCCGCGCCGCGCCAACGCCTCGAGCCGGGCGATCAGCTCGGAGAACGCGTAAGGCTTGACCAGATAGTCGTCACCGCCGGCGTTCAGTCCCTTGACCCGGTCGTCGACATTGCCCAGTGCCGAGAGGACCAGGACCGGCGTGCGGTTGCCGGTCGCCCGCAGCGTCTGGATCAGCCCCAGCCCGTCGAGCCCGGGGAGCATCCGATCGACCACCAGCACGTCGAAATCATGCGCGGCCGCCTGCATCAGCCCCTCGCGCCCGTCATGCGCGAGGCTGACATTGTGGCCGCTTTCCTCGAGCCCGCGAGCCATGTAAGTGGCGGCAGCGACGTCGTCTTCGATCACCAGGATGCGCATGCTCATGATATGGCCTCGCGCGCGACCGGCCGCCACTGCCGCCGGCGCAAAAAAACCCCGATCGAATTGTGGGTATAGGATGACCGCTTGACCAGCGCTTTGCCGCTTCATGACCCGTTGCCGCTTCATGAAATGACGGCAAGCCGGTGTCCGGGATGAGCCAGCCCCTGCGCCCGCTCGCAATTGCCGTCCCTGGCGCTGGCACTGGCGCAGTCGGTGGCGCCGGGTGGGACCCCGCTGGCGCCGCCGCCGCGGCCAAGCGGGCCGGTGCCGAGCTCTTGGTGCTGCCGCGCCACCCGTCGCTGCCGGCCGAGGCGAGCGACGGCGCGCTGGCCCAGGCGATGGGCGAAGTCGCCGCCGCCGCCGAGCTGCCGCTGCTCTTCGCCTATGCCGAGGCCTGCAGCGGCCATCGCCATCTCGCCCTGCAACTGGTTCTGGCCGACGGCCGCTCGACCGCCAACTACCGGGCGACCCATCTCAGCCCGGCAGCGCGTGCCGCCGGCTGGAGCCCCGGCAACTGGCTGACCATGGCGCGGCTCGGCGATGTGACCCTGGGCCTGCTCGGCGGCATCGACCATCGCGCACCGGAAACCGGCCGGGCGCTCTCCGGGCTCGGTGCGGAGGTGCTGATCGCCGTGCTCGATCCGGCCGCAGAACCGGCCGCCGAGCGCTTGCCCGAAGAGCTGCTGGCCGCGCTCGCCCGGCTGCGCGCGCTGGAGAACGGGGTGCCGGTCTGCCTCGTCGGTGCCCGGGGCGAGGTTCATGCCGCCGACCCCGCTGGGCGGCCGATGGCGCCGCATGTGAGCGAGCGGGTGACGCGGATCGACCTGCCACGCGACCCCGCCGCCCGGCCGGCGCCGCGCCGCCCCGATCTCTACCGCCAGCTCGTCGCCATACCCGGGGATACCTGACCGGGGCATAGCCGAGTTGAGGCGGCGCGACGCCGGCCGGTGCCCGCGCGGCGCCGCGGCATCTGGCACGATTGACGACAGCGCGACACTAGGGCATCGGTCAGGTCATCGCGTGCGGTGTTGGCCGTGCCCTGCGGCCAGCGTCAGAGCCCCAAGCGGGAAGGTCCCGATGCGCACGATTCTGGCTCATCTCGAGATCAGCCCGGTGCTCGATTCGATCCTCGCCTGCGCGCTGATCGTCGCCCGGCGCTACGATTCGTACATCGAAGGCTTCCACATTCGGCCGGGCCAGCCCGACGTCATCGCCGCCGGGGCGGACGGCTTCGTCGCCGCCGCCCCGGATCTGGTCGCCGGCTTCGAGCGTGAGGCCAAGGAGCGGGCCGAGCGCGCCACCGCCCGCTTCGAGGCGTTCATCGCCGAGCACGACCTGGCCCGTCCCGGGACGCGCACGCCGAGCGGGCTCGCCGCCGACTGGCGGGTCGAAACCGCGGCCGGGCCCACGGCCCTCGGCAGCCGCGGCCGCATCTTCGATCTCATCGTGGTCGGCCGCCCGCTCGCCGACGAGGTGACCCCCTCGATCGCCGCCCTCGAGGCGGCGCTGTTCGACAGCGGCCGACTGCTCCTGGTGGCCCCACCGGACGCCCCCGCCGGTTTCGGCAAGCATCTGGTGATCGCCTGGAACGGCAGCACCGAGACGGCGCGGACCATCGGCTTTGCCGAGCGCTTTTTGCTCGATGCCGACCGGGTGACCGTGCTCACCGTCGAGCGGGGCTCGGTTCCCGGTCCGTCGGGCGCCGAACTCGCGCACAACCTGCAGCGCCGCGGGATCGACGCCGACTTCCGCGAGGCGAAGCTCAACAACCGCCCGGTCGGCGAGGCCATTCTCGACGAGGCGGCGGCGATCGGTGGCGACCTGCTGGTCAAAGGCGCCTATACCCAAAGTCGGCTGCGGCAGATGATCTTCGGCGGTGCGACGAGCTACATCCTGGCCGAGGCCACCTTGCCGGTCATCATGGCCAATTGATGCGGCCTGCAGGCAACGGCGACCGGCCCGGCGCCACTGCCGTCGAGCCGGTCGCCCTATCCCAGTCTCCCCAACCACGGTGAACCGAACCCATGGCCGCCCTCGCGATCGCCCTTCATGCGCTGGCCGCCGCCATCTGGGTCGGCGGCATGTTCCTCGCCTACGTCGTCGTCCGGCCGAGTGCCGGTGCCCTCGCCACCGCCGAGCGCCTGGCCCTCTGGCAGCGCGTCTTCGCCGGCTTCTTCCCCTGGGTGATCGGGGCGATCGCCGCCCTCCTGGTCAGCGGCTACTGGCTGCTCTTCGTCACCCATGGCGGGTTCGGCGGGGCGGGGGTGCATATCCACGTCATGCACTTGACCGGCTGGCTGATGTTCCTGCTGTTCTTCCACCTCTTCTTCGTGCCGTGGCAGCGCTATCGGCGGGCCCTGGCCGCCGGCGATCAGTCGGCAGCGGGGCGCTGGCTCGGCCAGATCCGGCTGATCATCGCGGTCAATCTCGGCCTCGGCCTGGTGACCGTGGCGATCGGTGCCAGCGGCCGGTACTGGTTCTAGCCCCGCCGCGTCCGGCAACCGACCCGGCCGCCAACCGCGGGATGGTTGCCGCATCCTCACGGAATCGCCTACCGGAGAGCGTGCCGGTGATTGAAGCGAGCACCGGGTCGGGCTATCGATCCTAAAACAGGGGCGAGCGCCTGGCCCGACGGCCGGTGCGATGGAGGGAACGAGCGATGCGCGCTGCGGCATATCCCTGGCGGCGTCCGATCGGTAGTGCTGCCGGTCTCGGCCGTGTCGGCATGGTCGCGGCCTGCCTGTTGGCTAGCACCGGCATCTCGGCCCAGCGCACGGTGCTCGCCCAGGATGCCGGGCCGGTGGCCGACGAGCCGGCCGGCGGCACCGCGGCGGTTTCGGCGACCGAGCTGCAGGCGGCGATCGACGCCATCAAGCGGCGGGTCGCCGAGCAGCAGGAGGGGCGCGAGGCGACCGGCAGCTCCGAGCTCGCAGCCGAGCTCCGCTCGGCCCGGGATGCCATTGCCGAGCTCACCCGGAACCTGACCCGGTTGCGCGGCGAGCGCGACGCGCTGCAGGACGAACTCGCGGCCCAGGCCGAGCTGGAGCGGGAGCTGCACGCCGCATTCGATGCCCGCCTCGAACGCGAAGCCGACCTCGAGACGGCGTTGGCCGCCGCCGAGCGGGCGACGGCCGAGGCGCGCGCGGCGTTGGCCGAGGCCAACGAGCGCGCGGCCGCCGACGCCGAAGCCTATGAGAATGCCCTGATCGAGAGCCGGCGGCAGGCCGAGGTCGCTGTCGACCAGCGGAGCGCGCTCGAGGCCGCCCTGGCGACCGCCGAGGCGACGGTCGGCGACTTGCGCGACGAGCTCGCCCGCAACGCCGAGGCGGCAGCGGCCGAACGCGCGGCCCGCGATGCCGCACTGGCCGAAAGCGAGAACCGCGCCGAGGCGGTGGCCGCCCGCCTGGCCGAGCGCGACGCCAGGCTCGCCGCCGCCGAGGCCGATGCCGCCGAACTGCGCGAGCAGCGTGCCGAGGCGGTGGCGGCGGCCACCGCGGCGACGACCGAGCGCGAGGCATTGGCGGCAACCGTCAACGACGCGCGGGCGAGCGCTGCCGCGGCTGCAGCAGAGCTCGAGGCGGTGCGTGCCGAGCTGGCCGCGGGCGAGGCCGAGCTGGCGGCTGCCGAGCTTGCCCGGGGTGAGCTCGAGGCGCGCTTGGCGACCGCCGAGACGGCACGCGGCGCCCTCGAGCGCGAGCTGGGCGAGGCCGAGCAGGCGCGACGTACGGCGGTGGCCGACGGCGAGGCTGCGATCGCCGCCCGCGAGGAGGAGATGGCCGGGTTGCGCGAGGTGGCGCAGCGCTCGGTGGCCGAGGTCGAGGCGCTGGGCGAGACGCTGCTCGCCACGCTCGAGGAGAACGAGGAACTGATCGCGACGCTGGCCGAGGCCCGCGACAGCCGGGCCTTGATCGAGGCCGAGCTGCGGGCGATGCGCCGTGATCTCGAGGCCTATGCGGCGGCTGGCGAGGCCCCGGCGGCGGGCGCCGAGATGCCCGTCGCCCTGCTGGCGAGCGACGCCGTGGTCGAGGCGATCGATGCCGAACTGGCGGCGGCGCGGCAGCAGATCGAGGTGCTCAACGAGGAGCTGATCGCCCGCGACCAGCAGCTGGCCTCGGCCGGGGCGGCGGGCGACGCCGATGCGCTGAGCCAGCAAGTCGGGCTGCTACGGCGTCAGCTCGAGGCGCTGAACGCGGAGAATGCCAAGCTGCTCGACGACCTCGCCGCGGCGCAGGCGCTCGCCGCACCGGCACTGATTACCGCGTCGTTGGCGCCGGACGAGGCGGTCGAGCATTTCCTCGGCCAGCTCAACGCCGTCGATACCGGCGATGGCTGGTGGTTGACCGTGCCCGATGGGCTGGTCTTCGCCCCGGGCAGTGCGACGCTCGCCGCCGGCACCGAGCCGGTGGTCGGGCAGATCGCCGCCCTGCTCGGCTATTTCGGCGACGCCGAGGTGCGCATCGTCGGCCACACCGACAGCTTCGGTGATGCCGAGGTCAACAAGGAGCTGTCGCTGCAGCGGGCGCAGACCGTCGGCCGGGTGCTGGTCGAGAGCTTCGGCATCGCGGCCGAGCGGATCGCCACAGAGGGATTCGGCGAGGAGCAGCCGATCGCCGCCAACACGACGATCGAAGGCCGGCGGGCCAACCGCCGGGTCGAGGTCTATGTCCAGCGCTGAGCCGGCCCGGAAGTCGTTGACAAGATAATAGTCCTAGGTTAAATAACCTCTCCCGGTAACCCTGCGGGAGAGGAGCGGATGTCTGGCGGAGCCCCCTTGGCGGTCGGTGAGATGCGGCTGCCGCCCTATGATCTGGTCGATCTGGTGCCCGATGCGCGCGGCCTCGCCCCGCTGGCGACGCACCGCGGCGAGCGCTTGCGCTGGGCCGAGCAACTGCTGCGCCTGCCCGAGGTCTGGCGGCGCACGCAGGGTCAAGGCGTGCGGATCGCAGTGCTCGACACCGGCATCGACCCGGACCATCCGGACCTCGCCGGCGGCATCGAGCAGGCCCGTGACTTCACCGGCGAGGGGATCGAGGACCACAACGGCCACGGCACCCACTGTGCCGGGATCATCGCCGCGCGCCGCAACGAGATCGGCTTCATCGGCAGTGCCCCGATGGCCTCGCTCTTGATCGGCAAGGTGCTGCGCAGCAGCGGCGGCGGCAGCCTCGACGCCGTCGTCGCCGCACTGCACTGGGCGGTCGAGGAGCGGGTCGACATCATCTCGATATCGCTCGGCGCCGACCGTGGCGGGGCGCGGCTGTTCGAGGCCGTGCACCGGGCCTTGGCCAACGGCGTGATCGTGATCTGTGCTGCCGGCAATTCCGGCGCCCTGTTTACCAACGGCATCGGCTATCCGGGCCGCTATGGCAGTGTGATCACCGTGGCCGCGCACGACCGACACGGCCAGCCCTCCGGCTTCTCCTCGCGCGGTGCCGAGATCGACTTCATGGCGCCGGGCCAGGACATCTGGTCGACCTACCGCCAGGGCGGCTACGCCAAGCTGAGCGGCACCTCGATGGCGGCACCCTTCGTCGCCGGTCTCGCGGCACTCGTGCTCGCCAAGCACCGTACGGCCGGGCACCACACCAGCCCGATCGACAATTGCGCGGACATGCGCGAGCACCTGTTGCGCATGGCGGCCCATCCCGGCCACCACGATGGTGCCCGCGGCCACGGGCCGCTGCTGCCGTTCGCCTACTTCGTCCGCTAGAGCTCTCGCAGGGTGACCGTGTACTTGGTCAGGTGGCGGACGATCGATGCTCAGCCGCGACCCGAGTCTGGCAACGCGGCGAACAACTCGCGGAACACCTTGGCGGCCACCGGCGGGTGTTGGACCCGTTGGGCGGCCTCTAAGTTGACGGCAGGATCGCCCACGATGATCAAGCCGACCAGACCGAGCTGATAGCTGGCGCCACATTTATGGCCGTAGACCCCGGGCTCGGTCAGCGTCACCTCGACGCTCTCGCCGACCTGGCCCCACCAGAGTTCAGCCCCCGGCGGATGCATGCCGGCGATCAAGCGGCTCGCGAACACCTTGCCCGACATGTTGATCTGCACACTGTCACCGGGGGCGATGAACAGGACCGCCGGATCGAAGCGCGGCTGGCCGGTGTCGCTGTCGCGGATGACCCGGATGACATGGGCTTCGCCGCTATGCGCGGGCGCTGCGGGGATGGTCGCGATCGAGAGCAGGACGACGAGGAAGACAATGAACAGGCGCATGATCAGGCTGACGAGCAGGTGGGCCGGGAACCTCGATCTACGCCTGCTGTCCGACGCCCGGCCAATCGCGCCCGATCACAACTGCGTGGGCGGGGTCGGCCGGCGGCCAGCCGGTCCGCACCCCGCCAGCGCGGCTGGCAGCCCGCCGCCTAGAGCCCGCCCATCAGCGCGGCGACGTCGTTCATCCGGCAGGAGAAGCCCCACTCGTTGTCGTACCAGGTAGCGATGCGCACGAGCTGGCCGTCGATCACCTTGGTCGACAGCAGATCGACGGTCGAGCTCGCCGGCTGGTGGTTGAAGTCGATCGAGACGAGCGGCTCGGTGCAGACATCGAGAACGCCCTCGAGCGGCCCGTTGGCGGCGTCGGTCAGCGCCTGATTGACCTCCTCCACCGAAGTACTGCGCCCGGCGACGAAGGTGATGTCGACCATGCTGACGTTTTGCGTCGGCACCCGGATCGCGACCCCGTCGAGCTTGCCCTTGAGCTCCGGCAGGACCAGGCCCACCGCCTTGGCGGCGCCGGTCGAGGTCGGGATCATCGAGACGGTGGCGGCACGGGCGCGGCGGAGATCCTTGTGGAAGACGTCGAGCAGGCTCTGGTCGTTGGTGAAGGCGTGGATGGTGGTCATGTGGCCGCGGACGATGCCGACCAGATTGTTGAGCACCATGGCGGCAGGCGCCAGGCAGTTGGTGGTGCATGACGCATTCGAGACCACCTGGTGCTCGGCCTTCAGGTCCTTGTGGTTGACGCCATAGACCACGGTGAGGTCGGCACCCTCACCCGGGGCCGAGATCAGGACCTTCTTGGCACCCGCGTCGAGATGGGCCGCCGCCTTGTCGCGGGCGGTGAAGATGCCGGTGCATTCCATGACGATGTCGACGCCGAGCTCACCCCAGGGCAGCTTGCCGATGTCGCGCTCGGCGGTGACCTTGATCGGGCCGGTGCCGACGTCGAGGGTGTCGCCCTCCATCGTCACCTTGCCCGGGTAGCGGCCATGCACGCTGTCGTAGCGCAAGAGATGCGCGTTGGTCGCCGGCGGCGCCAGGTCGTTGACCCCGACCACCTGGACGTCGGTCCTGCCGTTCTCGGCAATCGCCCGCAGCACATTGCGGCCGATCCGGCCGAAGCCGTTGATCGCGACACGAACAGTCATCGTCTCTCTCCCTCTGCTTGGTTGTGCTAGCCGTCGATCGACCCGCGCCGTGCCACCGACCTCAGACGAGCCGGCGGAGCCGTTCGGCAATGGCGGCCGGGGTGATGCCGAAATGCTGGTAGAGCCTCTCGTAGGGGGCACTGGCGCCGAAGCTGGTCATCCCCACCACGTCCGCCTCGCTCGCCACGTAGCGGGTCCAGCCGAAGGGCGAGGCGGCCTCGACCGCGACCCTGGGGGCGGTGCCGAGGACCGCGGCCCGATAGCCCGGCCCCTGCCGTTCGAACAGTTCCATGCTGGGCATCGAGACGACCGCCGTGGGCAACCCCTCGGCATCGAGCTCGGCCTTGGCCTCGATGGCGATGCCGACCTCCGAGCCGGTGGCGATGATGGTCCCGGCCCGCTCGCCCTCGGCTTCGGCCAGCACGTAGGCGCCGCGCGCCGAGAGGTTCTCGGCCGTATCCTCGGTCCGCAGCGTCTCGAGGTTCTGCCGGGTCAGCGCCAGCACCGACGGGCCGGTGCCGTGCTCGAGCGCTGCCTGCCAGCACTCGAGCGTCTCGACCGCATCGGCGGGGCGGAAGACCAGGCAGTTGGGCATCGCCCGGAGCCCGGCGAGCTGCTCGATCGGCTGGTGCGTCGGCCCGTCCTCGCCGAGCCCGATCGAATCGTGCGTGGCGACCACGATCACCCGCTGCCGCATCAGCGCCGCCAGGCGGATGGCCGGCTTGGCGTAGTCGGTGAAGATCAAGAAGGTGCCGCCATAGGGGATGATGCCGCGATGCAGCGCCATGCCGTTCATCGCCGCCACCATGGCAAACTCGCGGATGCCGTAGTGGATGTGGCGGCCGGTGAAATCGCCGGGGGCGAGGCGCGGCGTGCTCTTGGTGTCGGTGTTGTTGGAGCCGGTGAGATCGGCCGAGCCGCCGACCAGCTCCGGGATGATCTCGGTCAACAGCGTGAGCGCGTTCTGGCTCGCCTTGCGGCTCGCCAGCTTCGGTCGCTCGGTCGAGATCTGCCGCTTGAGCGCCTGCACTGCCGCCGCCGTGCCCGCAGGCAGATGACCCTCGGTGGTCCGCAGGAACTCGTCGCGCAGGCCGGCGTCCGCCGCCTGCAATCGCGCCTGCCAGGCCTCGCGCAGGCCGTCGCCGCGCTGGCCGATCTCGCGCCAACCGGCGCTGATCGCCGCCGGCACGACGAAGGGCGGATGCGCCCAGCCGAGGGCGGCGCGGGCCCCCTCGATCTCCGCCGCACCGAGCGGCGCGCCGTGGCTCGAGGCTTTGCCGGCCTTGGTCGGCGCACCCTTGCCGATCACTGTCTTGCAGGCGATCAGGCTCGGCCGAGGGTCGGTCTTGGCGACGGTGAGCGCCTGGTCGACGGCGTCCGGATCGTGGCCATCGACGGCCATCGTCTGCCAGCCATAGGCGGCAAAACGCATCAGCTGATCATCCGAGCAGGAGAGCTCGGTCGGCCCGTCGATCGAGATGCCGTTGTCGTCGAACAGCACGATCAGCTTGCCGAGGCCGTAATGCCCGGCGAGCGAGGCCGCCTCGTGGCTGACGCCTTCCATCAGGTCGCCATCGCTGGCGATCACGTAGGTGTGGTGGTCGACCAGGGCTGCACCGTAGTGTGCCGCCCGCCAGCGCTCGGCCATCGCCATCCCGACCGCGGTGGCGAGCCCCTGGCCCAACGGCCCGGTGGTCGTCTCGATCCCGGCCGCATGGCCGTATTCCGGGTGGCCCGCGGTCTTCGAGCCGAGCTGGCGAAAGCGCTTGAGCTCGTCGAGGGTCATGTCGGCATGGCCGGTCAGGTGCAGGATCGCATAGAGCAGCATCGAGCCATGCCCGGCCGAGAGGACGAAGCGGTCGCGGTCGGGCCAGTCCGGACAGGCCGCGGAGAAGCGCAGGTGGCGGCCGAACAGCACGGTCGCCGCGTCGGCCATGCCCATCGGCATGCCTGGATGACCTGACTGGGCCTGCTCGACCGCATCCATGGCGAGTGCCCGGACGGCGTTGGCGAGATCGGCATGGGAGACGGAGATCGCGGACATCGGCTGCTCTGTTCAGTTGTCGGTTCCGGCTGCGACAGCCGGCGGTCGGCCCGGTGTGCACTCGACCGTAGCGGACAGTGACCGAACGATCGGAAAAAGCAACGCCGTTTTTCCAGATCGCGCGGCCGACGGCAACTCCCGGTCGTCGACGGCACGACCATCGATTGACGGATGGAGGACGCTATGCCATCGATCCCCGACGGTTATCGATCCCGATACTGCGACGTTGCGAAGCCACCCGATCATGTCCGCCATCGACCAGGCCCAGGCCCGTCTCGACGCCGCCCTCGACCGGCTCGAGCGCGCCCTCGACAGCAACCGCGCGGCCGCCGGCCGGCCCGCCGACGCCGCCCTCGCCGGCGAGGTCGAAGGGTTGCGCGAGGAGTGCGCCCAATTGCGCGACCGGCTGGCCGCGGCCGAGGCCCGGCACCAACGACTGAAGGCCGCGATGGCGGCCATGGGCGGTCGGCTCGATGCCGCGATCGGCGACCTCGACCAGCTGCTGCAGGCCAAGGCGGCCGAGTAGGGCAGGCCGCGGCGCGCCGCCGCAGCCTGCCCGGCTGCCGGCGACAGGACCATCACCAGGACGCGAGGCTGACCCAGGATGCCCACCCTCGACATCACCATCCACAATCGCCCGTTCAGCGTGCAGTGCGGCGAGGGCGAGGAGCTCAGGCTCAAGCGGCTGGCCAGCTACGTCGATGCGCGGGTGCGCGAGCAGGCGGCCGCCCACGGGCAGATCGGCGACCCGCGGCTGCTGGTTCTGACCTGCTTGTTGATCGCCGATGAGCTCGATGACGCGCTCGCCGAGATCAAGCGGCTGCAGGCCGGTGGTGCCAAGGCGGCGGCCGCGGACGACAGCGGCACGGCAGCGATGATCGAGCGGCTCGCGGAACGGCTGGAGCAGCTTGCGGTCGCGGTCGAGACCGCCTAATTAGCAGCATGGCGGGGCTGCCCGGTACGTCAGCGTCTTCTCAGCGCTCTGGGCCTAATGTGATCCTTCGGGAGCTGCCTCTGCCCGGACCCTGGTCCGGGTATCGCGGCGCCCACCTGCTCAGCAGGACCCAGGGACCACGTCGACGGCAACGGCCAGGGCGGCTCCGCCGCTGCCCGTCCGCGACGGGACGACCGAGAAGCCGCGCCGGGGCCGGCTGGGGGTGTCGATGACCGGGCAGCCGCACCCGCGAGCCGCTGGCGCATCCGCCATGGCGAGCGAAAAGCGGGCGTTGCGCCGGACCGCGATGGCCCGCCGCGCCGCACTCGACCCGGCAGCGCGGCAGCTGGCCGGGCGGGCCGCCCTGCTCAAGCTCATGACGGCGCTGCCGCTGCGCCCCGAGAGCGTGGTTGCCGCGTTCTGGCCGATGGCTGCCGAAATCGACACCCGGCCGCTCTTTGAGGCGCTCGCGGCCTTCGATGTTGCCACCTGCCTGCCGCGCATGAGCGGCAAGCGGCGGCCGCTTTCGTTCTGTCGCTTTCGTCCCGGCGATGGGCTGCTCGAGGGGCCGATGCGGGTGCTCGAGCCGCTGCCGGCGGCCCGGCTCGAGCACCCGAGCATCGTCGTGGTGCCGCTGCTCGCCTTCGACGATGCCGGCTACCGGCTCGGCTATGGTGGCGGTTTCTACGATCGGACGCTGCCGACCCTCGCTGTCGGGACGTTCGTGATCGGTCTCGCCTTCGAGGCGCAGCGCATGCCGGCTCTGCCGCACGAGCCCACCGACGTGCGCCTCGGACGGATCGTCACCGAGGCGGACGTGCACCACTTTCCCTGATGAGCCGTCGAGTGACAGTTCAGCGAGCGAGCGAAAGGCGTCGGGGTGAAGATTCTCTATGTCGGTGACGTGGTCGGCCGGGCCGGCCGGGTGGTGGTCGAGACGCTGCTGCCAGGGCTGCGCGAGCGGCACGGCCTCGATGCGGTGATCGTCAACGGCGAGAACGCCGCCGGCGGCTTCGGCCTCACCCCGACGATCGCCGCCGACCTGTTTCGGGCCGGGGCGGACCTGATCACCCTCGGCAACCATGCCTGGGATCAGCGCGAGCTCGTCGCCCACATCGACAGCGAGCCGCGGATCGTCCGGCCCTTGAACATGCAGCCCGGCACGCCCGGCAACGGGATCGCCAGCTGCCGCACCGCCCGTGGCCGGCGGATCGTCGTCATGCAGGTGATGGGTCGGCTGTTCACCGGGCTGTACGGCGATCCGTTCCGCCACCTGCAGGCGGCGCTGGAGGCCTGGTTCCTGGGCGGCAACGCCGATGCGATCATCGTCGACGTGCATGCCGAGGCGACCAGCGAGAAGACCGCCCTCGGGCATTTCCTCGACGGTCGCGTGTCGCTCGTGGTCGGTACCCACACGCATGTGCCGACCGCCGACCACCGCATCCTGCCCGGCGGCACCGCCTACATCACCGATGTCGGGATGACCGGCGACTACGACAGCGTGATCGGCATGGACAAGGCGATCTCGCTCGAGCGCTGGCAATCGAGCGTGCCGGGGCCGCGGCTGCAGCCGGCGACGGGACCGGCGAGCTTCTGCGCCGTGCTGGTCACCACCGACGCCAAGACCGGTCTGGCCACGGCGATCGAGCCGATCCGCCTCGGCGGCAGCCTGGCCAGCGCCGGCGGCTGAGCGAACCCGGGCGGCCTTGCCGGGCAGCCGGGCTAGTTGTGCAGTGCCCGGTCGAGGCGGCCGTTACGCAACAAAAACTCGACGAGCGCGGCGAGCCTGCCGCTCTCCTCGTGCATCGCTTCGAGAAACCGCCGCCGCTCCGCGGCATCGAGCTCGGGGTAGTCGCGCAGGATCTCGCTGATCGAGAGAATCGAGGCGAGCGGCGTGCGCAGCTCGTGCTCGAGTTCATCCATGCTGCGCAGCGAACGACCGGTAGGGGATTGCAGGTCCATATCGATCCTCGTCCAGGCCGGTCTTGAACGGACCGACCACGCGCCGCCGCCGATCGGCCACGCGTCATGCTGCAGTGCATCATACAATGCCTTATTTAACGTTTAGTTGCCGCTTGAAAAGGTCGTGGCCGGTAGCTGCGGCGTTTCATCGCTCGACCCTGGGTAGATCTTGGGCAGCTGCCTACCGGCCCATCACCGTGCCTTCGCGGCGCGGATCGGCGGCCCCCCGCCAGCCTGCAGCGATCCGCTCGATGACGTGCAGCCCGCTGTTCATGTCGGCGAGTGCTACCGTATGGCCGAGCGCCTCCAGCGCCCCGGCCAGCGCTGCCGCATCGCTCGCTGCCTCCAGTGTGGTGTCACCGTTGCCGTTGCTGAAGTGCCCGAGTGCCACGGCGGCGTCGGCGGGCATCCCCCAGTCGAGCATGGCGACCAGCGTTTTCGCCACATAGGCGATGATCCGGGAACCGCCGGGCGAGCCCAGCGCCAGCACCGGAAAGCCCGCCGCGTCGAACACGATGGTCGGCGCCATCGAGCTGCGCGGCCGCTTGCCCGGCTCGACCCGATTGGCGACCGGCAGCCCGTCGACCTCGGGGCGGAACGCGAAGTCGGTGAGCTGGTTGTTGAGGAGAAAGCCGCCGACCATCAGGCGGCTGCCGAAGCCGGTCTCGATCGAACTGGTCAGCGAGACGATATTGCCGTCGGCATCGACGATCGAGACGTGGCTGGTGCCGTTCGAGGTGTCCGCGGTCTGCGGGGCCAGCTGCAGCGTCTCGCGCCAGGGTGGATTGCCGGCCCAGGCTGGCGGCATCGCCCGACCGTGGTCGATCGCCTGCGCCCGCAGCATGAGGTAGGTCGGGTCGAGCAGGCCGCGGCTCGGCACCGACACGAAATCCGCATCCGCGAGGTAGAGCGCCCGGTCGGCAAAGGCGAGCTTGGATGCCTCGAGGAAGAGATGCACGCCGCGCGGCGACGGGCCGTGCCCGGCCATGTCGACATGCTCGAGCAGCCCGAGGATCTGGCCGACCGCGATGCCGCCCGAGGAGGGCGGCCCCATGCCGCAGACCGCATGAGCGCGGTAGCCGACGCAGACCGGCTCGCGCTCGACCACCTGGTAAGCGGCGAGGTCGGCCATCGTCATCCCCCCCGGGTTGCCCGCGGCACCGGTGACCGCCGCCACGATCGCCGCACCGATCTCGCCGGTATAGAACGGTGCCGACCCGGCCGCGGCGATCGACCGCAGGGTGGCGGCGAGGGCCGGGTTGGCGAGCGTCGTGCCGGCAGCCAAGGGGGCTCCTGCCGCATCGAAGAAATAGTCGCGGGTCGGCGCAAAGCGGTCGAGGCCGAGTGCCACGGCACCGGCGATCGAACCGGCCAGCCTGGGCGAGACGGCAAATCCGGTTTCGGCGAGGGCGATCGTCGGCTCGAGCAACGCGGCCCAGGGCCGGCTGCCGAAGCGCTCGTGCATGGTCTCGAGCAACAGCAGCGTGCCCGGCACGCCCACCGACCGGCCGCCGATCACCGCCTCCCAAAAATCCAGGGGCTCGGCGGTGGCGGGATCGAGGAAGAGCTCCGGGCCGGCCGCCGCGGGCGCGGTCTCGCGGCCGTCGACGGTGATCAGCCGCTCCGCGGCCGCGTCCCAGTAGAGGAGAAAGCTGCCGCCGCCGATGCCCGACGATTGCGGCTCGACGAGGTTGAGCATGATCTGCACCGCCACCATGGCGTCGATGGCGTTGCCGCCGGCCGCCAGGACATCGTGGCCGACCTGCACCGCCTCGGGATGGGCGGCGGCGACCATGAAACGCTCGGCGGTGCCGACCGCCCCCAGGCCGACCGCCATGGTGGCCTCGGGCTGGGCCGGCGCTTCGGCCCAGGCCGGCGGTGCCAACAGGCCGAGAAAACCGGTTGCCAGACAGATCAAGCGATGCCGCATCGCTGCCTCCTCGTCGTCGACGCATCGCGGCGAGGGTAGGGCCGGGCTGGTCCCGCGCCAAGCGTCGCTTGCCGCCGCTCGCCGGCTCGGGCATCAAGACGGTTGCCCCTTTCCTGGACGAAACGCATGACGTCGCACGCCACTTCGGAGCCGGCCGCCGGCGAGCAGCCGGCCGGCCGCTACCCGACGATCAAGATCCAGCGCGGCCACGACCGACGGCAGAAGGCGGGTGCGCCGTGGCTGTTCTCGAACGAACTCCGCCTCGACGAGGCGGCGCGCCGCCTGCCCGCCGGCAGCATCGTTCGCCTCATGGCGCCGACCGGCAAGATCGTCGGCGTGGCCCACTTCAACCCGCATTCGCTGATCGCCGCCCGGTTGTTGACCCGCAACAAGGACGCGGTGATCGACCAGGCCTTCCTCGAGCGACGGCTCGCCCGCGCCCTGAGCCTGCGCGAGAAGCTCTACGATCGGCCCTATTATCGGTTGATCCACGCCGAGGGTGACGGGCTGCCGGGGCTGGTCGTCGACCGTTATGGCAGCCTCCTCGTGGTCCAGCTCAACACCGCCGGCATGGTGGCGCTCGAGGCCGAGGTCTGCACCGCACTGCGCCAGGTCACCGGCGTCGGCACCATCCTCGCCCGCAACGATTCGCCGGGCCGCTCGCTCGAGGGCCTGCCCGAGGAGACCCGGGTGATCGAGGGCACCGTGCCCGACCAGGTGCTGGTCGATGAAAACGGCCTGAGTTTCGTCACCAACCCGGCAGCCGCACAAAAGACCGGCTGGTACTACGACCAGGCGCTGAACCGCGCCTTCGCCGCCCGGCTCGCCCGGGACGCCAGGGTGCTCGATCTCTACAGCTACGCCGGGGGCTTCGCGCTCACTTGCCTCGCCGCCGGCGCCAGGTCGGCGCTCGCTGTCGACCGCTCGGCCGCGGCCCTGGCGCTGGCCCAGGCGAGTGCGGCGCGGCAGGGTGTGGCCGACCGCTTCGCCACCCGGACCGCCGAGGCTTTCGCCGCGATCGACGCGCTGGCCGGCGAGAAGGCCCGCTTCGACCTGGTGATCGCCGATCCGCCGGCTTTCGTCCCGGCCAAGAAGGACCTCGCGGCCGGGCTGCGGGGGTATCGCAAGCTGGCGCGCGAGGCCGCGGGTCTGGTCGGCGAAGCGGGCTTCTTCGTCATCGCCTGCTGCTCGCACAACGTCTGTCTCGACGCCTTTGCCGCCGAGGTGACCGCCGGCATCCGTGCGGCCGGGCGCGGGGCGCGGCAGATCTACCAGGCCGGTGCCGCACCGGATCACCCGATCCACCCAGCCCTGCCGGAGACCGCCTATCTGAAATGCCTCGCCTACGCGCTCGATTGAGCACAGCCGGCGGCGGACCCGACCAGGGGGGAAGAAATTCAACCAAAGGTTGTTGATTGTGGTCCAGACTAGCAATATACGTTAGTTCAAGGCGACCATTCTCAAGCTGAGGTTGAGCCCTTGCCGCGCTTCTTTGCCGCCGAGCCGACCACGGCAGCGTCCAATCCGGCTGTACCGAGCGGTCGAGCCCTGGTCGAGAGCTTCGCGCGGCTGTGCGCGCAGCTCGACCGGCCGCTGGCGGAGGTCGATCTTCAGGCCTTGTTGCGAGGTGGGCAAGGCAGCGATCTCGGGACGCTGACCCGGCATGCCGAGCGGCTCGGCTTCGCGACACAGCTGCTGCCGGCGACCGCGCGGCGGCTGAAGCAGGCGACACCACCCTTTCTCCTGGTCAAGGGCGACGGCCGGCGGGCCTGGCTCGCCCGCTCCATTATCAACTCGAGGTTGATGCTGGTCGATCCCGCCAAGGACGGCCGGACGATCGCCGCCTCGCCGGCGGCAGCGGCGGCGCTTGGCGACCAGCTGCTGCAGCTGCGGCCGCGCCAGCCGCTCGCCGGCGACGGCCGCAGCCTCTGGCGCCAGGCGATCTGGCAGCGGCTGCAGCCGGTCTTCCTCGAGGTCGGCACCGCCTCGGTCTGCATCAATCTCCTGGCCCTGGCGATGCCGCTGTTCATGATGACCGTGTACAACAAGGTGATCGCCCAAGGGGCACTCGGCACGCTCGATGTCCTGGCCGTCGGCATGGTCACGCTGTTCGGTTTCGAGCTGCTGCTCCGCTCCTTGCGCGGCTACGTGGTCAGCCACACCGGCGCCAAGCTCGACCTCGCCCTGTCGAGCGAGATCGTCCACCACCTGCTTCGGCTGCCCTATCGGGTGTTCGAGGCGATGCCGACCGGCCAGCTGATGGAGCGGCTGCGCCAGCTCGACCAGCTGCGCAACTTCCTTTCCGGCAACCTGCCGCTCTTGCTCGTCGACTTCGCCTTCGTCGGCCTGTTCATCACCGCCATCTTCTTCTTCAGCCCGCTGCTCGGCTGGGTGACGCTCGGCGCCCTGCCCTTGTTCATCGGCCTCTCGGCCCTGGCCCAGCTGCGCCAGGGCAAGCTGTTACGCGCCAATTTCCGGGCCACCGCGAAAAAGTCCGCTGGGCTCGCCGAGACCGTGGCTCAGGCCCTCACCGTCAAGGCCCTGGCCCTCGAGCCGGAGATGCAGCGCCGCTTCGAGGACCGTCAGGTGGCGAGTGCCTGGACCGGGTTTCGCGCCAGCCGTCTCGCCAGCAGCGTCGCCGCGACGGGCCAGGTGTTCCAGCATCTGGTGAGCCTCGTGGTGATCTATCTCGGGGCCAGGATGATCGTCGCGGGCGAGCTTTCGATCGGCGCGCTCATTGCCTGCACGATCCTCTCCGCCCGGGCGCTGGCGCCGATGCGGCAGATCTTCTTCGCCTGGCACCAGCTGCAGCAGACCCGGGACGCGCTCGCCCGGCTCGGCGATCTGATGGGCGAGCGGCCGGAGCTGGTCGGTGCCGCGGTGCCGCTGCCCAACCCGCTGCGCGGCCGCTTCCGCTTCGAGGCGGTGCGCTTCACCTACGACCCGGCGAAGCCGCCGGCCCTCGACGGGCTCGATCTGGTCATCGAGCCCGGCAGCATGCTGGCGGTGGTTGGCCCGCCGGGCTCGGGCAAGAGCACCCTGGCCAAGCTCCTGGTCGGCCTCGAGCGGCCCGATGCCGGGCGGGTGCTGGTCGACGAGGTCGACATCGCCCGCCTCGAGCCGACCGCCTACCGGACCCAGCTCGGCGTGGTGCCGCAGGAGATCCAGCTGTTCGCCGGCACGATCGCCGAGAATATCGGCATCGCCGCCATCGACCGGTCGATGCAGCGGATCATCGCCGCCGCCAAGTTCGTCGGCATCCACGACACCATCCAGAAGCTGCCGGACGGCTACGACACCGATCTCGGCGAGCGCGGCAACGGCCTCTCGCTCGGCCAGCGCCAGCTGCTCTGCGTCGCTCGCGCTTTGGTCAGGAACCCGCGGCTGCTGGTTCTCGACGAGGCGACCAGTGCGCTCGACCTCGCCAGCGAGGCCTATCTCCTGCGCAATCTCCGCCGCGCCGGCAGCGGCCGAACCATCGTCATGATCACCCATCGCCTCTCGGTCATCGAGATGTGCGACCGGGCGATCCTGCTCGAGAACGGCCGGCTGGTGATGTCCGGGCCGCCCAACGAGGTGGTGCGCCGGGCGCGCCAGCCGGTCAGCGACAGCGAGGCCACCGGATGAGCAGGACGGACGACGTCACGAGCCCGCGGCGGCTCGCCGGCGACAAGCGCGCCGGGCGCCAGTCGGCCGACCCCGGCGACGACCTGCTGCCGGCCGACATCCGCGCGCTGCTCGAGCGCCGCCGCTCGCCGGTCGCCGGGCTGCTGATCGGCAGCGTCGCACTGCTGCTCACGGCGAGCGTCGCCTGGACCGCCTGGGCGAGGATCGACGAGGTGGTGAAGGCGCAGGGCCAGGTCGAGCCGGCGGAGCGGGTCAAGCTGATCAACCACCCGCGCGGCGGCCGGCTGGCGACCCTCGAGGTGGCCGAGGGGCAGCGGGTCGCCGCCGACCAGGTGCTGTTGACCTTCGCGCCCGAGATCGACGCCAAGCAGCAGGCGGAGCTGCGCGGGCGCTGGCAGAGCCGTCTCGCCGAGGTCGCCGTGCTGCGCGCCGAGGTCGAGGGCAGCCCGCTCATCCCGCCCGGCGAGCTCGCCAGCTACCGGCGCGATCTGGTCGAGCAGGCCGAGGCCCGCCTCGCCGCCCGGCGCGAGGCGCGTGACGGCCAGCGCGAAACGCTCGAGCGCAATGTCGAGGGGCACCGCGCCGCCCTGCTGAGCGCCGAGGCCGAGGTGGCGCGGCTGGAGAGCAGCTCGGCGCTGCTCGGCGAGCAGGTCGAGACGGTGCGCGAGCTCGCCGAGCGCGGCCTCTACCCGCGGCTGCGGCTGGTCGAACTCGAACGCCAGCTGGCCGACGCCCGGGGCGAGCTGGCCAAGGCGCGGGCCGCCATCGGCGCCGCCCGGGCGGGCCTGGCCGAAAGCCGGAGCCGGCAGAAGAACTTCGACATGGATTGGCGGCGCGGCCTGCTCGACGAGCTGAGCGAGGCCATGGCCGATCGCGACCAGCTGGCCGAGCGGCTCGGCGCCCAGAACGCGGTGATGGAGGAGCTCGTCCTCACCGCCCCGGTTGCCGGCATCGTCCAGGAGCTGCAGCCGGCGGCCGCCGGCCAGTCGGTGGCCGCCAACGAGACCATCATGAAGCTGGTGCCGATGGGCGACGGGCTGGTCATCAAGGCCCTGGTCGCCAATTCCGATATCGGTCGGGTCGCCCCGGGGATGGCCGCCACCGTCAAGGTCCGGGCCTACGATTTCGCCCGCTTCGGGGCGATCGAGGGGGTGGTCACCCGGATCAGCGCCGATGCTTTGGCGAGCGAGCTGCCGGGCGAGCTGCCAAGCTTCGCCGTCGAGGTGGTGACCGCCCGCGACCACCTGGGTGCGGACGGCAGCCTGCCGGTGCTGCCCGGCATGGTGGTCGACGTCGAACTCCGGGTCGGCGAGCGCTCGCTCCTTTCCTATTTCACCGATACGCTGACCACCATGAAGGACCGGGCTTTCAAGGAGGGTTGACCGGCAAGGAGGGTTGACCGGCAAGGAGGGT
>CAZNWE010000003.1:88060-101022 GCA_964576715.1 uncultured Geminicoccaceae bacterium
GACCGGCAAGGAGGGTCGACCGGCAAGGAGGGTCGACCGGCAGCGGCGGCCGCCCCGGGGGGCGCTCAGGAACCGCCGGTGCGGGTGTTGAAGTTCTGCCGTACGTTGCGCCTCTCGCCGCTCATCGCGATCGGCTCGAGCGAGCCGTCGCTCATCCGGGCGAAGGTGAAGTCGCGCTCGGCAAAGCCCTGGCAGCTGATCGCCCCGGTCAGGGGCACCAGCTCCTGCTCCTGGCGCATGCTCTCGTCGCGCCAGAAATAGCGGAGGCGCATCACCACCTCGTCCTCACCCTCCTCGAGCACCGTCGCCTGGGTGATCGTGCGGATCGCCGGTGCGGTGCACATGCCACCGTTCTCGGTCGCCCGACCGAGGTAGAAGCGCTCGATCGGCCACTGCAGCCCGGGTACGCCGGCCACGGCCGGGCCTTCGATCGCGCAGCCGGCGAGCAGGACGACGGTGACGAGTGCCGCCGCGGCCCGCGTCGTGGTGCGGCTGGCTGGTCTGGACATGCCTTCTCTCCAATGCACCCTGCTCAGGCGGCGGCGCGGCTCAGCACCGCCGGCAGTCGCACCCCGAATGTCGTCCCCTGGTCGCCGGTTGCCAAGAGCTCGACCTCGCCGCCATGGGCCCGGGCGATCTCGCGGCTGATCGCGAGCCCGAGACCGCTGCCGTTCTGCGAGGTCGAGGCGGCGAACGGCTCGAACAGCCGCTCCTGCACGGCGGCCGGCAGCCCCGGTCCGGTATCGGCGATCTCGACCACCACATCCGGCCCAGCCGGACGGCTGCCGAAGCGCAGCCGGCCGCCCTCCGGGAGCACCGCGAGCGCGTTCTTGGCGAGATTGAGAAACAGCCGATGCAGCTGATCGGGATCGCCGCGGACCATGATCGCCGCCGGGATCGCGTTCTCGACAACGCGGCCGGCCGGCGCTTCGAGGTCGCCCAGGACCTCGTCGATCAGCGCCCCGAGGGCGACCGTGCCGGTGCGTGGCCGCACCGGCCGGCTGCGGGCGAAATCCAGGGTGTCCTGGCAGAGCCGGATCGCCCGCTCGAGGGTCTGGATCAGCTTGGGTGCGACCGCGCGCACCGCCGGATCGTCGCTGCGCTCGAGCCGGTCGGAAACCAGGAGTGCCGTGCCGAGAATGTTGCGCAGGTCGTGGTTCAGCTTGCTCACCGCCTCGCCCAGCGCCGCCAGCCGGGTCTTCTGCGCCAGCGCCTGCTGCAGATCGCGAGTCATCGCAACCAGCTCGCGATCGACGATGCCGATCTCGTCCGGGCGCGGCGACGGCGGCACCACCAGGCTCTGGTCCTCGGGCTGGCGGCGGAAACGGGCGAGCCGCTCGGTGATGTCACCGAGCGGCTGGACGATGAGCCAGCGCAACGCCAGGAACAGCAGTCCGCCGACGATCACCGACAGGGCCAGGGAGAGCATGAGAATGCGCCAGGCGTAGTCGGTCATCGCCGCATAGAGCGGCAGCTCGGTCAGCGTGACCTCGACCTCCGTGCCGAACGCCATGGGCGAGGGGCCCTGTACCCTGATAACCCGCTGGCCGCGATGGTAAAGGGTGCCGAGCGCCTCGCCGACCAGCGTCATCCAGCCGGTCGCGTCGAGCCGCACGTCGAGGTCCACCGGCGCCTCGAGGCCGAGCATCAGCACCGGCTCGCCGCGGACGATGGTGACCGACAGCACGCCGGCATGGCTCAGCAAGGCGTCCTCGATCGCCGGCGGTGGTCGGGTGCCGGCCGCGGTCGGGGCGATGGTGGCGAGGTGTGCCGCGGCGATCCGCTCCTCGAGGAAGACCTGGCGAAACCGGGCGATCGACGGGACGAAGATCAGCACCTCGCCGAGCAGCAGGAACGCCACGGTCAAGAGCAGCAGCCGGGCCGAGAGCGAGCGCCCGAGCGGCGGACGACCGAACGGCGGACGATCCGTCGCGCCCGGTTCGCTCATGCGGCGGCCGGCGGCGTTCGTCCCGGCCCCGGCCGCTGCGAACGGTGGCTCGCAGCCTCACGCTCTCGTCGCTCCATCCGACCTTCCGGCTCATGATCCGCTGTCGTTCACGGCCCAGTCATAGCGGTACGCATCAATCGCCTCAACGGCCGCCAGCAGGGTCGCCGTCTCGGCCCGTGAATAACGGCGCAAATGAGCGAGCACGGCCGGCTCGCTGCCGCCGAAATCCGCCTGGAACCAGTCGTAGATGCGCGACGCGGTGAGCTGCTTGCCGGCGAAGCGGCGCTCGACCAGGGCGACGCCCCGCGGATGGTTGACATAGGCGGCGGCACCGCTCTCCAGCAGCGCCTCGAGCCGGCTTGCGGTGAATGGCTCGGGCTGCAGGTTGGGGCAGCCGAGAGAGGCGCAGTTGACCGCATAGTGGATGCGCGGGTCCTGCCAGATCGGGCGGAGGATCCGGTGCTCGATCGCGTCGAGCGACAGCGCCTCGCCGGCGACCTCGACCAGCGGCTTCTGCCACGGGCCGCGGCTGAAGAAGCCGGGCGAGATGTCGATGTCGCGAATGCTCGCCACCGGGTAGTGATCGACCACCACCTTCAGGGTCAGCGCGTTGTAGAAGTTGATCCAGTAGGCCATTTGCTCGGGCCGGGCGAGGCGATCCGGGTCGACGGCCTCGAGTGCTCGGACATAGCCGTCGAGCGCCGGCCGTGCCTCGGCGCGCAGCGCGGCGTAGCGGACCCGATTGATGCCGTCGTCGTGGCGGGTCAGGTAGCGCTCGAGCAGTGCCGCGTAGGGACCGTGGTCGACCTGCCGCGTCGAGGCCGGGTCGTGCGCCGTCCAGCGCGGCCAGAGCTCGGCCCGCGGTGCGGCCGCCGCCGGCGCTGCGCGGAGGGCGAGGGTCGGCGCGGCCAGCGTCGCGGCGAGCGCCGCCGGCAAGGCGAGGCGGGCGCGCATCGGCACGGCGGCAGACAGTGCTGGAGCAGGCGGTGCAGGCGACAAGCTACGCCTCCGAGGTTGTTTGACAGGCCGGTTCCGCCCGCTTATGTGTGCCGCCCGGTCGGTATTGCGCCGTCCGGCATGCCTTGCCATCTGCCGATAACGAGGATTTGACCCGTGAAGAGAACGTACCAGCCGAGCCGGCTCGTGCGCAAAAGGCGCCACGGCTTTCGCGCGCGCCTCGCCACGGTCGGCGGTCGACGGGTGCTGCGCGCCCGCCGCGCCAAGGGCCGCAAGCGGCTGAGCGCCTGACCGGCCCCGGCAGCGTCACGCAGCGCCCGGTGTCGATCTGCTCGCCCGCCTCGTCAAGCGTCGGGACTTCCTCCGATGTGCCCGCGGCCGCAAGGCCGTGCGGCAGCCGTTCGTCCTGCAGATGGCGCGGCAGCCGGAAGAACCCCCCGCAGCCGAGCCCGCCGCCGACCCCGAGGGCGCGCCAGAGGGCCAGCCAGCAGCCCCGGCCGATCGGGTCCGGGTCGGCTTCACCGCGTCCCGCAAGATCGGCAACGCGGTCGCTCGCAACCGGGCCAAGCGCCGGCTGCGCGAGGCGGCGCGACACGTCATGCCGGGCCGGGTGGTCGCCGGTCACGACTACGTGCTCGTCGCCCGGACGGCCGTGCTGACATGGCCCTATGCCGACCTCGAAGCCGACTTGGCGGCCGCCCTGATGGACTTGGCGCGAGCCCGCGGGCACCGCACGCCGCCACCGGACGAGCGACCGTCGCCAGGCTCGCCACGCTGATCGATCAGGCACTCAGCCTGCCGCTGCAGGCGCTGGTGCTGCTCTACCGCTATTTGATCTCGCCGTTCGTGCCACCTGCCTGCCGCTACGTTCCGACCTGCTCGGCCTACGCCCTCGAGGCGCTGCGCCGCCACGGGGCGCTGCGCGGCGGCTGGCTCGCCACCCGGCGCCTGCTGCGCTGCCAGCCGTGGGGCGGGTCGGGCTACGATCCGGTGCCGCCGCGCCGAGACCCGGCCGGCGCCGCCAACACCACGCCGGCTGGCCATGCGGTGGCCTGTTGCCACCTGCCGGACGCGTCGGAACCACACGGTCAGCTTCGATGACAGACCAAAAGAACCTCATCCTCGCCATCGTCTTCTCGGTCGGCATCATCCTGCTCTTCCAGGTGTTCTACGAGATGCCGCGGCTGCGCGAGCAGGAACGGCTGCGCGAGCTGCAGGAGGTGACGCAGACCGAGCGCGACGCGACCATCCGCCCCACCCCGGCCACCGAGGGGCCGGCGATCGAGGGGCCAGCCCCCGGCGCGGCCGATCTCGGTGGCGCGCTCGACCCGGGCGTCGGCCTCGACCCCACCACCGGCCGCGCGGCGGCCCTCGCCGAACGGCCGAGGGTCGCCATCGACAACGGCCGGGTGCACGGCTCGGTGGCGCTGCAGGGCGGGCGCATCGACGACATCACGCTCGCCGATTATCTGCAGTATATCGGCCCCGACTCGCCCGAGGTCGAGCTCTTCAACCCGTCGGGCAGCCGGGCGCCCTACTTCGCCGAATTCGGCTGGGTCGGCACTGGCGACGTGACCCTGCCCGACGGCGACACCTTGTGGCAGGCCACGGGTGAGCGGCTGACCGCCGACCAGTCGCTCGATTTCCGCTGGGACAACGGCGAGGGGTTGGTCTTCACCAAGCGGATCAGCCTGGATCCCGACTACATGTTCGAGATCGAGCGGTCGGTCGAGAACCAGAGCGGCGAGCCGGTCACGCTCTACCCTTACGGCCTTTTGACCCGCTGGCCGACGCCGGACATCATGGGCTTCTTCATCCTCCACGAGGGCCCGATCGGCGTGCTCGACGGCACGCTGAAGGAGATCGACTACTCCACCCTGGCGGGCGGCGAGCCGCAGAGCTTCAGCAGCACCGGCGGTTGGCTGGGCTTCACCGACAAGTACTGGCTGGGGGCGCTGATCCCCGACCAGGGCGAGGCGATCGAGGCCAATTTCCGCCACACCCTGCGGGGTGCCGAGGACCGCTACCAGATCGATTATCTGGGCCAGGCCCGGGTGATTCCGCCGGGCGAGCGGATCACCGTGACCGACCGCTTGTTCGCCGGTGCAAAGGAGGTCCGGCTGCTCGACCTCTACAGCGAGCGCTACGGCATCCCGCTGTTCGACCGCGCCGTCGACTTCGGCTGGTTCTACTTCCTCACCAAGCCGATCTTCCACGTGCTGACCTGGCTCTACGCCATCCTCGGCAATTACGGGCTCGCCATCCTGGCGCTCACCCTGATCGTCAAGCTGCTGTTCTATCCCCTGGCCAACAAGTCCTACCGATCGATGAGCCAGATGAAGAAGCTGCAGCCGGAGATGGTCAAGCTGCGCGAGCGCTACGAGAACGACAAGCAGAAGATGCAGCAGGAGCTGATGGCGCTCTACAAGCGCGAGAAGGTCAACCCGCTGGCCGGCTGCCTGCCGATCCTGATCCAGATCCCCGTCTTCTTCGCCCTCTACAAGGTGCTGTTCGTCTCGATCGAGATGCGCCATGCGCCGTTCTTCGGCTGGATCCAGGACCTTTCGGCGCCGGATCCGACCAGCATCTTCAACCTGTTCGGCCTCTTGCCGTTCGGCGTGCCGGCCTTCCTGATGATCGGCGTCTGGCCGCTGTTGATGGGCGTCACCATGTTCCTGCAGTTCAAGTTGAACCCGCAGCCGGCCGATCCGATCCAGGCCAAGGTGATGATGTTCCTGCCGCTCATCTTCATCTTCCTGTTTGCCACCTTCCCGGCCGGCCTGGTGATCTACTGGACTTGGAACAACATCCTCTCGATCGCCCAGCAATGGCTGATCATGAAGCGGATGGGCGTCAAGGCCGGATGATGCGGAGGACAGCGACAGGTGGGCGAACTGACGTGCCCCGCGCCCCCTCGATAGCTGGCTGCGGTGTGGGCAGGGGCATCCTCGCCACGGTCTTGTCATGACCGCCGAACGGGTCGTCCCCCTGTTCGCCGCGGCGGCGATTGCGCAGCGGATCGACGAACTCGGGGCCGACATCGCCGGGAACGTACCGCGTGACGTGACCGTGGTCGGGCTGCTCAAGGGTGCCTTCATGTTCGCGGCCGATCTCATCCGCGCCCTCGACCGGCACGGGCTGGAGCCGCGGGTCGAGTTCCTCCAGGTCAGCTCCTACGGTCTGGAGACCGAGAGCAGCGGCCGGGTCAAGGTCATCGGTGGCATGCCGGAGACCGCCCTGGGCAAGGACGTGCTGTTGATCGACGACATCCAGGACACCGGCCGGACCCTGGCGTTCACCGCCGAGCTGTTGCGCTCGCACGGCGCGCGGCGGGTCTGGAGTGCTGCCCTTCTCGACAAGCCGTCGCGGCGCGTCGTGCCGTTCGATGTCGACTTCATCGGCTTCGAGATCGAGGACGTCTTCGTCGTCGGCTACGGCATCGACTACGCCGAGCGCTACCGGCACCTGCCCTTTATCGGCCGTGTCGAGCAGGGCTGAGCCCGAGGCCGACGCGGCGGCGCTCGCCGAGACGGCGCGCCTGCTCTTCGCGCGGCCGCCCCGCTTCATGCTCGGGGTTGCCCGGCTCGACCAGCTGCCCGAGGCGGCCGGCCCCGAGGTCGCCATCGCCGGTCGCTCGAACGTCGGCAAATCCAGCCTGATCAACGCGCTCACCGGCCGCACCGATCTCGCCCGGATCTCGAACACCCCCGGTCGCACCCAGGAGCTCAACTATTTCGAGCTCGACGGCCGGCTGCGCCTGGTCGATCTGCCGGGCTACGGCTACGCCAAGGCGCCCAAGGCCAAGGTCGAGGCCTGGACCGAGCTCGTCTTCGCCTTTTTGCGCGGCCGGCCGACGCTCCGGCTCGTCGTGCTGCTGATCGACGGCCGGCACGGCCTGAAGCCCGTCGACGAGGAAGCCATGGCGCTGCTCGGCAAGGCGGCGGTGCCGTTCGTGGTGGTGCTGACCAAGGCCGACCTGGTGAAGCCGGCCGAGCTGGCGCGGCTGGTCGCCGCGACCGGCGCCGCGTTGGCGCGGAAGCCGGCGGCCTGGCCCGAGGTCTTCGTCAGCAGTGCGAAGGAGCGGCGCGGGCTCGATGCCTTGCGCACGCTGATGGCCGGGCTCCTGGCGCCCGCCTGAGAGACGAAGGGGAAGGGGGAGGGGAGCCATGGTCGTCAGGCCCGATCCGAATGCGACCGACAAGGGTGCCGTCGCCGATACGCTGATCGAGGCACTGCCCTATATGCGCCGCCATCACGGTGCGACCTTCGTCATCAAGTATGGCGGTCACGCCATGGGCGAGGAGCACCTGGCCAAGGACTTCGCCCGCGACGTCGTGCTCCTGAAGCAGGTCGGCATCAACCCGGTGGTCGTCCACGGCGGCGGGCCGCAGATCAAGGCGATGCTCGACCGGCTCGCGATCAAGAGCGACTTCGTCGACGGGCTCCGGGTCACCGACGCCGCCACCGTCGAGGTCGTCGAGATGGTCCTCGCCGGCAAGATCAACAAGGAGATCGCCGGGGCCATCCAGGCCGCCGGCGGCAAGGCTGTCGGCATCTCCGGCAAGGATGCCGGCCTGATCACCGCCGAGCGGCTGCAGCGCAAGCGCCGCGACCCCGAGAGCAGCATCGAGGCGGTGATCGACCTCGGCTTCGTCGGCGAGCCCCAGGCGGTCGACCCCACCATCCTCGAGCTCCTGGCCCGCTCCGAGTTCATCCCGGTGGTGGCGCCGGTGGGCGCCGGCAAGGACGGCCATACCTACAACATCAACGCCGACACCGCCGCCGGGGCGATCGCCGGCGCGCTCGCGGCCAAGCGCCTGTTGATGCTCACCGACGTCAAGGGTGTCCTCGACCAGACCGGCAACCTGCTCTCGCTGCTCGGCCTCGCCGAGGTCCGCAGGCTCATCGCCGACGGCACCATCCACGGCGGCATGATCCCCAAGGTCGAGACCTGCATGGCCGCGATCGAGGCCGGCGTCGGTGCCGCCACCATATTGGACGGCCGCGTCCCCCACGCCCTGCTGCTCGAGCTGTTCACCGAACACGGCATCGGGACCCAAATTCGCAGAGCGGCAGAGTAGGGAAGGCGAGATGCGAGGCCGATGATCGGCCCCGCAGCACCCCCGACGAGGAAGGCGAGCGCCGTGTCGAGCCTTGACGAATGCTGAAGGGTATCCGGTACCGGTTACCGGCGAGCCGCCGCCCGCGGCGGGCGCGCCGATGATGCGCCGCTTTCCGCCGGAACGGATCGTCTGCCTGACCGAGGAGACCGTCGAGACCCTCTACCTCCTCGGCGAGCAGGCGCGGATCGTCGGCGTCTCCGGCTATGCGGTGCGGCCGCCCGAGGTCCGGCGCGAAAAGCCGCGTGTCGCCGCCTTCACCTCGGCCGACACCGCCAAGATTCTCGCCCTTGAGCCCGACCTCGTGCTCACCTTCTCCGACCTGCAGGCCGACATCGCCGCCGCCCTGATCCGCGCCGGCGTCGCCGTCCACGCCTTCAACCAGCGCGACATCGCCGGCATCCTGGCGATGATCCGCACCACGGGCGCGCTGGTCGGGGCCGCCGGCGCGGCCGACCGTCTCGCCGCCGGCTACGCAGCGCGATTGCGGGCGCTCGCCGCCAGCCACGACGGCCGCCCACGGCCCAGGGTCTATTTCGAGGAATGGGACGACCCGCTGATCTCGGGCATCGGCTGGGTGTCGGAGCTGATCGGCATTGCCGGCGGCCGCGATGTCTTTGCCGAGCGCGCCCGGGCCGGTGCCGCCAGGGACCGCATCGTCGGCGCCGAGGACGTCATCGCGGCGGCCCCGGACCTGATCCTCGCCTCCTGGTGCGGCAAGAAGGTGCGCCCGGAAAGGATCGGTGCCCGGCCGGGCTGGGCGGCGATCCCGGCGGTCGACCGCGGCCGCATCGTCGAGATCAAGTCGCCGCTCATCCTGCAACCCGGGCCCGCCGCCCTCACCGACGGCCTCGATGCCATCCGCGCCGCGCTTGCCGGGCCTGCCGGCGACGCGGTCTAGCGACCGTCACCCGGCACATTGTTTCGCGTGGCGACAGTGCTGCCGCGACGCCCCCTCAGCTCGCCGGGAAAGCCCCGACCTTGCCGATCTTCTCGCTCGCCTTCGTCGCCGTTCTCCTCTCAGGCATCCTGCTTGGCGGCATGATCTTCTGCTCCGCCGCGTTCGCCCCCTTGGTCTTCATGAAGCTGCCGGGCGACATGGCTGCGAGGTTCATCCGCCAGCTCTTCCCGGTCTACTACAAGGGCGGCGCGGTCCTCGCCTTTTTGGCCGCTGCCGCCAGCTTGTGGAGCCGGCCCGGGTTGGTCCTGGCATTGACCGGCGTGGCCTTCCTCTTCGCGCTGCTCTGGCTGATGCCGGCGATCAACCGCAATCGCGACAAGGGCCTTGGCGGCGACACCGCCGCCTTGGCCGTGTTCGAGCGGCTGCACAGCTCGAGCGTCGCCCTCAACGCTTTGCAAATCCTGGGCGTGCTCGTCGGCTTTGCGTTGATCGCCCGCGGCTGGCGCCTTCCTCCCGACACTAACGCGCTCGTGACCACACGCGATTTGAGCATCGGCCGGCAGCCGACCTAGGTTCCGCCCGCAACAACCCAGCCAAGGAACTGACGGCCATGCTTCGCGCAACACTACTTGGCGGCGCCATCGCCCTCGCTACCCTCGGAGAGGCCTGGGCCGGCCCGCAATATGTCGACGAGACCGGCTTCGCCTTGAGCGGCTACGACCCGGTTGCCTATTTCGACCTCGAGCAGGCGCCGCCGGGCGACCCCCAGCCGTTCGCCGTCCCCGGCCGGGCCGATATCACCGCCGACTGGAACGGTGCTACCTGGGCCTTTGCCAGCGAGGCCAATCGCGACCGCTTCCTCGCGAATCCCGAGGCCTACGCCCCCGCCTTCGATGGCCATTGCGCCTTCGGCGTCGCCAAGGGCGGCAAGGTGCCAGGCAACCCCAATCTCTGGCGCATCGTCGACGGCCAGCTCTACGTCAACATCAACCCGGCCGTGCAGGGCATGTGGACGGCCGACATCGATGGCAATCTGGAGGCCGCGTCGGGCAACTGGCCGACGCTCGAGACCGATCCCGCTTCCGCCGACTCCTGGCTCGCGCTGGACGCCAACGCCGACACCTACGAGATCCTCGCCCCGATCGACGGGTGAGGCGGTCGGCGCTATCCTTTCCGCATTCGTGCCACTCCATATCGAGGATCCAAGCATGACGACGAAGCCGAACACCACCGCCCTCGTCGCCGGCGCGGTCGCCGCCGCGATCGCCGGCGCGGGCAGCCTCGCCGCCCCGGCGCATGCCGCCAACGAGAAGTGCTACGGCATCTCGCTCGCCGGGCAGAACGACTGTGCAGCCGGCCCCGGCACCACCTGCGCCGGCACCTCCGTCATCGACTACCAGGGTAATGCCTGGACGCTGGTGCCCGAGGGCACCTGCGAGATGTACGGTGTGGCCGACGCTCCCGAGTACCAGCTGCCCGGTGACCGGCAGGGCTCGCTCGAGGAACTCGACCGCGACCTGCCCGCCTGACCCGCGCGGCAGGGCGGCACCACCGGCGTCGCCCTGCCGCGGCATCGAGGAGCAGCTGCCATGCGCACGACCATCCCGGCCGCCGCTGGACTTGGGCTCAAGCCTCAGCACTATCATGAGATCGAGGCCAGCCGCCCGGCGGTCGGCTGGTTCGAGGTGCACCCGGAGAACTACATGGGCGCGGGCGGCCCGCCGCACCGCCATCTGGCCGCGATCCGCCAGCACTACCCGCTCTCGCTGCACGGTGTGGGCCTCTCGATCGGCGGTGCCGAGCCGCTCGACAAGGCGCATCTCGGCCGGCTCCGGGATCTCTGCGACCGCTACGCACCGGGTCTCGTCTCCGAGCATCTCGCCTGGTCGACCCACGAGGGCGTGTTCTTCAACGACCTGCTGCCGTTGCCCTATACCGCAACGACCCTGGCCCGGGTGGCGGCGCATATCGACGAGGTACAGGAGGTGCTCGGCCGCCGCATCCTGCTCGAGAACCCGTCTTCCTACCTCGCCTTCGAGGCGAGCACGCTGAGCGAGACGGCGTTCTTGGCCGAGCTTGCCCGGCGCACCGGCTGCGGCCTTCTGCTCGATGTCAACAACGTCTTCGTCTCGGCCGAGAACCTGGGTTTTTCAGCGGCAGCCTACATCGCCGACTTCCCGCTGCATGCCGTCCGGGAAATTCACCTCGGCGGCCACAGCCGCGAGCCCGACGGCCTCCTGATCGACGCCCATGATCAGGCCGTTGGCGATCCCGTCTGGTCGCTCTTTCGCGAGGTGTTGGGCCGGACCGGCCCGGTCCCGACGCTGGTCGAGTGGGACAATGAGGTGCCGGCGTGGCCCGCGCTCTTTGCCGAGGCTGTGGCGGCCCAGGCGCTCATCGACGAGGTCGCAGCGCGGGACGACAGGGGAGACCGGCACCTTGCCGTCGCCTGCTGACCTGGCGGCGGCCCTCCTGGTACCGGATCGTCGGCCACCGCCGGGTCTCGCCCCGGCCGAGCGCTTCGCCGTCTATCGCAACAATGTGGTGGTCGGCCTGATCGAGGCCCTGGCCGCCGCCTACCCGGCGGTCGCAGCACTGGTCGGCGAGCGCTTCTTCAAGGCCGCCGCCGGCCTCTACGTTCGGGCCGAGCCGCCGACGAGCCCGGTGCTCATCCTCTATGGCGGCGGCTTTCCCGCCTTCCTCGAGACCTTCGAGCCGGCCCGCCGGCTGCCGTTCCTGGCCGATGTCGCCCGGCTGGAGCGCGCCTGGCTCTTGGCCTACCATGGTGCCGAAGCAGCACCGCTGCCGCTTGCCGCCCTGGCCGCATTGCCCGAGACCGCGCTAACCGATACGGCGGTGACCCTCCACCCGACATTCGCGCTCGTGGTCTCGCGCTTTCCGATCCTCGCCCTCTGGGCCGCCAACACCGGCCGCGGCGCCCATGCCGACGTCGACCTCGAGCGGCCGGAAAGCGTTGCCGTGCTGCGGCCGCACGCGAGCGTCGACACGCATCGGCTCGACCCGGGCATGCCGGCCTTCCTCCGCTCGCTGCAGGGTGGTGCCACGCTCGGCGCCGCCGCGGCGGCGGCCCTCGCGGCGGCGCCCGCCTTCGATCTCGCGGCCGGCATCGGTCGGCTCTTCGCCATCGAGGCCGTGAGCGGCCTCGTTCCCCCCCGAACTGAGGATCCGGCGCCATGATCGACGACCTGGTCGACCTGCATCATCGCTTGTTTCGCGGCCTCGAGGTCGTCCTCGACGGCTGGTTCCTGGGTCTCCTCGCGCGCTGCGCGTTCGCCGGCGTGCTGCTGGTCTATTTCCTGAACGCCGCCATGACCAAGCTCGGCGACGGGGCGCTCGGCTTCTTGAGCCTGTCGGCGGGAGCCTACATCCAGATCGTCCCGCCGATCATGGAGGCTGCCGGCTACGACCCGGCCGCCGTCGCCTTCCTGCCCTGGGGCCTGATCGTCCATCTCGGCACCTACGCCGAGATCGTGCTGCCGATCCTCGTCGTCATCGGCCTCTTCACCCGCCTCGCATCGCTCGGCATGATCGGCTTCATCCTGGTGCAGAGCTATGTCGATATCGCCTTCCACGGCGCCGACGCCGAGACCATCGGCAGCCTTTTCGACCGCCTCCCGGACGCTGCCATCGTCGACCAGCGCACGCTCTGGCTCTTCCCCCTCGTCTATCTCGTGGTCAAGGGTGCGGGTGCGCTCTCCCTCGACCACCTCCTCGCCCGCCGCTTCAGGGACCCGCTCGACGAGCCGCTGCCGGCCTGGCGATAGGCTAGGGACCGCCGTCCCGACCGGGCGCTCAGTCCTCCGGTGTTAGGCGAACCTCGCATTGGTTGCCGGTGTCGACGCCTGCCGTCCGGCATTGCGGCTCTGTCGAGTTGAAGAAGAAGACATTGGCGCCCTTGCCCCAGGGACGGATGGTCCGCGCGAACGCCGGTGCGCCGTTCAAGCTGACCGTTGCGGGGCAAGCTGACCGTTGCGGGGCAAGCTGACCGTTGCGGGGCAAGCTGACCGTTGCGGGG
>CAZNWE010000004.1:0-90137 GCA_964576715.1 uncultured Geminicoccaceae bacterium
CAGGCGATGATCTACGACCTGCGTCTCAGGAACGACATCAGCGACCAGGAGCTGGTTGCCCGCGACCGCGCCGATCCGAACATCGAGGTGGTCGACTGGCCGCAGGAGGAGCGCGACGCGTTTCGCGCCATCGCCCAGGGCGCCTGGGCCGAGTACGTCGCCGGCGACCCACTCGCCGAGCAGGCGCTGGCGCTTAACATCGAGTTCATGAAGCGCGTCGGCCTGCTCGCCGCCGACTGAGGTCGTCCCTGCGCAACGGCCGGGGCCATCGTCCCGGCCGCTGTCACGCGTCGCGTCGATCGCCCGGAGGGCCGGCCCCTTGCAGCTTCTCCTGCAGCTCATCGAGAGCTTCAACCTCTGGCTCGGCCGGCAGGTTGCCTGGCTCTACCTCGCGGCCGTCGCCGCCACCTTCTACGAGGTGCTGGCGCGCTACCTCTTCAACGCGCCGACCACCTGGGCCTTCGAGATCACCATCTTCCTCTGCGCCACGGGCTACCTGCTGTCCGGCCCGAGCGTGACCGCCAGGGATCAGCATATTGCGATCACCAGCCTGGTCGAGATCGCGAGCCCTGGGGTGCGCTGGTGGATGCGCCTGTTGAGCCTCGTCGTCGGCCTTTTCGCGATGGCCGGCATGGCCTATGCCGCGTGGTTCTCCGGCATTCACGCGGTGCGCATCTGGGAGCGCACCGGTACCGCCTACAACGCCCCCACCCCGGCGCTGATCAAGCCGATGATCGCCGTGGCCGGCATCCTCGTGCTGCTCCAGCTCGGCACCCAGCTCGTCCGCCACGTCCAGGCGCGCCACGAGCGCTGAGCGTTCGGCGACCGCACCGGCGACCGGCCCCTCCAGCCTGACGGACCCCGGCCTTGGGCATCGAGACCGCCACCATCCTGATCATCGCCGTGATGCTCGGGCTTATGCTCCTGGGCGTGCCGCTGGCCTGGACGACGATGACGCTCGCCGTCGGCTGCACCCTGCTCTGGCTCGGCCCCGCCGGCCTGCCGCTGGTGGCGAGCCGGGTCTACGGCTTCGTCGGCGAGTACGTGCTGGTCGCCGTGCCGCTCTTCGTCTTCATGGCCTGCGTGCTCGAGCGATCGGGGGTCGCCAAGGACCTCTACGACGCCATGCGCGTCTTCGCCGGGAGGCTGCCGGGCGGTGTCGCCGTCCAGACGACGCTGGTCGCCATCGTCATGGCGGCCATGACCGGCATCATCGGCGGCGAGATCGTGCTGCTGGGCCTGCTCGCTTTGCCGCAGATGCTCAGGCTCGGCTACGACCAGAAGCTCGCGATCGGCACGATCTGCGCCGGTGGCTCGCTCGGCACCATGATCCCGCCCTCGGTCGTGCTCATCGTCTACGGCCTCACCGCCGGCGTCTCGATCGGCGACCTCTTCCTCGGCGGCGTCTTCCCGGGCCTGCTGCTCGCCTCCTTCTACATCACCTACATCATCGTTCGCGCCACGCTGAACCCGGCCCTCGCACCGCGCCTGCCCGACGAAGACCTCGCCATGCCCCTGGCCGAAAAGCTTCGGCTCCTGAAGGGCCTGATCCTGCCCATCATCATCATCATCTGGGTGCTGGGCTCGATCTATGGTGGCATCGCCAGCGTCACCGAGGCGGCAGGCGTGGGGGCCACGGCGGCATTGCTCGCCGCCGCCGTCCGCGGCGAGCTTAACCTCGGGCTGATCAAGGACTCACTGCAGCGCACGATGACCACGGTCGGCGTCATCATTTGGCTGACGCTCGGGGCCAACGCCTTCATCGGCATCTACAACATCATGGGCGGCACCCGCTACCTCTCGGGTGCGATCGCCGGGCTGCCGCTCGAGCCCTGGCAGATCATCCTGGTGATGATGCTAATCCTCTTCGTCCTCGGCATGGTGCTCGACTGGATCGGCATCACACTCCTGACCATGCCGATCTTCGTGCCGGTGATCGTCAATCTCGGCTACGACCCGGTCTGGTTCGGCATCCTCTTCTGCATGAACATGCAGTGCAGCTTCCTCACCCCGCCCTTCGGCCCCGCCGCCTTCTACCTCAAGTCCGTGGCCCCGCCGGAGATCCAGCTGCAGACCATTTTCGGGGCGCTCCTGCCCTTCATCTGCATGCAGCTCGTGGCGCTGGGCTGCCTGCTGGTCTTCCCCGAGCTCGCTCTCTGGCTACCCTCGATCGCCCGCAACTGACTAGAGTCCCGCATGATCACCGACTGCCACATCAACATCTGGAACGACGCGGACGTCCTGCCCCGCTACCACACCGGCATGGCCCGGGTGCGCGAGAAGGACGTCCCGGCGACGTCCGATGCGGAAGCGATCATCGGCGCCATCGCCAATATCGACCGGGCGATCATCTTCGCGCTCAACTACCCGGAGACCGTCGGCATCGCGAGCAGCGACGCCACCACCGCGGCCGCCGTCCAGCGGCACCCCGAGAAGCTCACCGGCTTCGCCTATGTCGACCCCAGGCGCCCCGACGCCCTCGAGCGCCTCCAGCATGCGCACAAGAGCCTCGGCCTCAAAGGCGTGAAGTACGGCCCCATCTACAACGGCGTGCCGCTCGACGACGCCAGGCTGACGCCGATCTACCGCTACTGCATGGCCAACGACCTGCCAATCACCATGCACATGGGCACCACCTACACCAGGCTCTACAAGGCCGAACTCGGCCGGCCGCTGGCCGTCGAGGACGTGGCGCTGCGCTACCCCGACCTCAAGCTGGTGATGGCCCACATGGGCCATCCCTGGTACGAGGAGTGCATCGCCGTCGCGCGCAAGCAGCCCAACGTCTATGCCGAGATTTCCGCGATCTACTACCGCCGCTGGCAATTCTACAACGTGATGATCGCGATCGAGGAGTACCGGGTCGCGGACAAGATCTTCTTCGGCAGCGATTTCCCCTTCTCGACCCCCGACGAGGGCATCCGCCTCACCCGGGCCGTCCGCGACATCGGCCGCGCGGCCGGCATGCCCAGGGTCAGCGAGGAAACCGTCGAGCGCATCATCCGAAGCGACCCCTTCGCCCACTGGTGGCACCAGAACCCGCTGGGCTGACGGAAGAAGAAGTGCGGGCAAATGATTGGCCAACGCCCCTCGGATCTTGGTTCTCGAGCGACATGCTCCGAGCCGCCACCACCCCGAACTTCCGGAGGGGCCGACGGGGAGGCGAGCCTACCCGTCCTCTTCGACGACCGTCAGGCAGCGCTCAGCCTGGCGGTGCCCATCTTTGCCGACCAGTCGGCATACCACCGCTTGAACGCCAGAAATTGTGCCTCGGCATAGCCGCGCTGGCTCGGGCTCAGGGCGTCGTCGGAGTTGAAGTTGAGCGCGTACTCGGGGTTGCCGGTGAGCACCATCAGGTGCTTGTAGTAGAGGACGAGGTCCGGCCCTTCGTCGAACGACGACAGCACCCAGAGCGCCCGCTCGAGCTCCAGCGCCTGCGCCCGGGCGAGAATGTCGCCGGCCGCCGCTCGGTCGCACAACGCCACGAGCTCGAGCACCTCGCGCGGCAGCACGTTGCCGATGCCGGTAATCGCCCCCACCGCCCCGCAATTGACGAAGCCGTGGAACACCTGGGTGTCCACCCCCACCATCAGCGTGAGGTCGGGATCGTGGCTGGTGATGTGCTCGGCCGCGTAGGTCAGGGCCTCGGCCCCGCCGAATTCCTTGAAGCCGACCAGATTGGGATGGCGCTCGCGTAGGTCGAAGAACAGCTCGGCCCGGGTCTCGAAGCCGTAATAGGGGCTGTTGTAGATCACCGCCGGCAGGCCGTCCGCCGCCTCGAGGATGCCCTCGAAATGCGCCTTCTGCGCCGCCGGCGAGGTGCCGCGCGAGAGGACGCGCGGGATCACCATAAGCCCGCCCGCCCCCGCCGCCTTGGCGTGCGCCGCGAACGCCGCCGCCCGCCTGGGACTCTGCGCCCCCGTCCCGGCGATGACCGGCACCCCGGCCCCAACCAGCGCCTCGACGCCCTCCTTCCGCTCCTCGTCCGAGAGCAGCGGCCAGTCGCCCATCGAGCCGCAATAGACGACGCCCGACATGCCGGCCGCGATCAACTCCCTAGCTTTCCTGACCAGCGCCGCGAAGTCCGGCGTGCGGTCCGGCTTGCACGGCGTCATCAGCGCCGGGATGCAGCCCTTGAAGATGGTGGTCATTCGGTCTTCTCCCTTGGAAGCGCGATCCGTGCCCGCTCAGCCCAGCGCCCAGGTATCGGCCAGCCGATAGCCTTCGGGAAACGGGTCGGTCGGATCGAGCGTGTGCTGGTGCGTGCCGGTGATCCAGGCGGTGCCGGCGATCACCGGGACGATGGCCGGGCGGCCGGCAAGGGTGGTCGTGCCCGCGATGTGGCAGTCAAACTCGGTGCCGATGATCGACCGGCCAATGAAGCGCTGGCCTTCTCCCAGCTGGCCTCTGGCGTGCAGCACCGCCATCCGCGCCGAGCAACCGGTGCCGCAGGGCGACCGGTCGATCTTGCCCGGGCGGATGACCACCGCATTGGCCGCGGCCAAGGCCTTGTCCTCCGGGATCAGCGGGGCCGCCATCATGCAGAAAGAGATATGGTCCCAGCCGGCGTTCAGGGGATGGCGAAAGCCGAGCTGTTCCTCGGCCGCCCGGGTGATCCTGATCCCCTGCTCGACGATATCGCGCGCCTCGTCCCGCTGGATGGCGAAGCCCAATGCCTTGGCGTCGACGATGACGAAGCTGTCACCGCCATAGGCGATGTCGACGGTGAGCGTGCCCAACCCTTCGACCTCGAGCGGCGCATCGAGCCGAGCGGCGAAGGAGGGATGGTTCTGGACCGCCACCCGCTCGACCTTGCCGTCCCGACATTGCGCCGTCACCTCGATGATGCCGCCCGGCGGCTCGAGCACGAGACGGGTCAGGGGCTCCTGCATCTGCACCATGCCGGTCTCGAGAAGCACGGTCGCGACACACATCGAATTCGATCCGGACATGGGCGGCGTGTCGGCCGGCTCCATGATGATCCACCCTGTGACTGCACGACTGTCCTTGGGCGGCACCAGGAGGTTGACGTGGCGAAACATCCCGCCCCGCGGCTCGTTCAGCATGAACCGGCGCAAGCCCTCGTCCCGGGCGATCCAGCGCGACTGCTCCCAGATCGTCTCGCCCGGTGGCGGCAGCACGCCACCGACGATCACATCGCCCACCTCACCGGCGGCATGGCAGCTCACGACATGAATGACCTTTGACGCTCGCATCCCGGCACCATCGCGGCTCAGAGCACCGCCTTGAGGAAATCCGCGGTCTCAGTCTCTTCCGGCGCATCGAAGATCTGCGAGGGCGGGCCGATCTCGTGCACCTTGCCCTGGTAGAAGAAGGCGACCCGGTCCGAGACCTCGCGGGCAAAGCGCATCTCGTGGGTGACGACGATCATCGTCATCCCCTCCTTCGAGAGCAGGCGGAGCGTGTCCAGCACCTCGCCGACGAGCTGCGGGTCAAGCGCCGAGGTCACCTCGTCGAACAGCATGTAGGTGGGCGACATGGCGAGTGCTCTGGCGATTGCCATGCGCTGCTGCTGCCCGCCCGAGAGCTTGGACGGATAGACGTCCTGCTTGTCCGAGAGCCCGACATGGCCGAGCTGCCTTTCGGCAATCGCCTCGGCCTCCTGGCGGCCGAGCTTCAAGACCTTGCGCGGGGCGAGGGTGACGTTCTCGAGCACCGTCAGATGCGGGAACGCGTTGAACTGCTGAAAGACGATGCCGATCTTCTGCCGCAGCTTGTTGAGATTGGTCGAACGCTTGTGGACCTCCGTGCCGTCGACCAGGATGCGGCCCTTGTTGATCGGCTCGAGCCCGTTGATGCACATCAGCATGGTCGACTTGCCCGAGCCCGACCCGCCGATCACCGACAGCACCTCGCCGTGCTGCACCGTGAGGTCGACCCCGCGCAGCACCTCGAGCTTGCCGAAGGATTTGTGAACGTCCTGAACCTCGATCATCTCACGCGTCCTCGCGCCAGCGACGCTCCAGGGCCTCGCCGAGCCTGGCCACGGGAAAGCTCATCAGGAAATAGATGAGCCCGGCGATCGAGAGCACGAAGAGCGGCTCGTTGATGCGGGTGACGATCGTCTGCGACGAGCGCAGCAGCTCGACGATGCCGATCCAAAGGACGAGCGAGGTGTCCTTCATGACGCCCAAGGTCAGCCCGATCCAGCTCGGCAGCGCCACCCGAAGCGCCATCGGAAAGACGATCTCCTTCAAGTCCTGCCACCAGGTCAGGCCCAGCGACCGTGCCGCCCGCCGCGTCGTCGTCGGCACCGCCAGGATGCCGCCGCGGACGATCTCGGCGCAATAGGCCGAGGAATAGACCGCGAGGACGACGCAGCCGATGGTGAAGGCCGACCAGTTGATGCCGATGATCGACTTGAACGAGTTGGCCAGGACGAACTGGATCAAGAGCGGCACCGAGCGGAAGATGTCGAGCAAGCCGCCCAGCAGCGCATTCACATACCAGGGTGCCGTGGCCCGGATCAGCCCGAACAGCACCCCCATCACCGTCCCGCCGAGCATCGCCCAGAAGGTGATCGAAAGCGTGACCCCCGCCCCCTTGAGCATGAACATCAGGTCGTTGAGGGTGAAGGCGGTCTCGAACATGTCAGTACCGAAACAGCCGCCAGGCGGCGAGCCGCGCCATCAGCGTCACGCCCTTTGCCAGCAGGTAGTAGAGCACGGCCGCGATCGCGAAGAACTCGAACGTCCTGAACGTGCGGACGTTGAGATCCTGCGTCACCCCGGTGAGATCGCTGTTCAGCCCGACCACGACGCCCAAGGAGGTCATCAGGATCGCCCAGACCATCTGGTTGGTCATCGGATGAAAGACGATCCGAAAGAGCTGCGGCAGGACGACGTAGATGAAGGCCTGGACCGGCCCCATGCCGAGCGACCGCGCCGCCCGGGTCTGGGTCGTGGGAATGGCGCGCAGGCCACCCCGGAAGGTCTCGGCCAGATAACCCGCATTGTTGAAGGTGATCCCGGCCAAGAGCGCCGGCAAGGAATCCAGATAGAGGCCGATCGAGGCCAGGCCGAAATAGGCCATGTAGATCTGGAAAAGGGCCGGCGTGTTGCGCGCCACCTCGATCCAGGTCCAGGCGACCATGCGCAACGGTGCGATGCTGGAATTGCGCGCCAGGGCGAGCAGCACCGCCAGGATCACGCCCAGCAGCATCGACAAGAGCGCCACCTCGAGGGTGACGAGGGCACCCGCCAGCATGTCCGGCAGCGCGCGAAGCGCCGGGCGCCAGTGGAAGGTGTAGTCGAAGTTCACGGGCGGTGACCGCGGTGCGCCGGTGTCACCGCCCTGTTCGGCCCAAAGCTCAGCGGTAGACGCCGGGAACCATCAGGTCGGGCGCGTCGCCGCCGCCGACCCACTTTTCGTAGAGCTCGGCATAGCGGCCGGTGCGGACCTGCTGATTGACGAAGAGGTCGAGATAGTTGAGCAGCCCCTGCTCCTGCCGGAGCGCGATCAGCCCCACGTAGTCGACGAGGTAGGGCGCGTCACCCTTCATCGCGAGGCCGGGGAAAGTGCCGGCCTGGACGATCGAGGAGGCGACGGTCGAGGTCACCACGGTGGCGTCGATCTGCCCCTGGCTCAGCGCCAGGAAGACGTCCGCCTGGCTCTGATAGGAGCGGAACGAGCCGTCCGGATTGCCCCAGGCATTGACGTCGTTCTCCAGCCGAATTCCCTCGTAGACCCCGGCGACCGAGCCGACCCGCTTGCCCTCGAGGTCCTCGTACGTCTCGATGCCGGTATCCTCGCGGGTCAGCACCACGTTGGTGAAGGCGAAATAGGGGATCGAGAAGCCGATGGTCTTGGCCCGCTCGAGGGTGTCGGAGGTCGACGCCACGCCGACATCCGCCCGGCCGGAGACGAGCGCCGGGATGCGGTCGGGAAACGGCGTCTCGACATATTCGGGCTCGACGCCCAAAGCGGCCGCGAGGTCGTTGCAGTAGTCGACATCGAAGCCGACCGGCTCGTTATTGGCGTCGCGCGAGCCCATCGGCGGGAAGTCGAGAACGACGGCACAGCGCAACACGCCGGACGCGATAATGTCGTCGAGCTTGTCGGCCGAGGCCGACTGTGCGGACAGAGAGACGGCACCGATCACCGTCAGGACGGCGAGCCTGGAGAGAAGGGTCATGGCGTGCATCCCGCGCTTTTTGAGGTTAGGTATATGGTATACAATCACAAACCTCGGTCAATCGACCAAATGCAGCAACGACCAGCGCGCTGCCGCGGCTTGTGATAGCCGATTGCATATTTTATACAGTCTTTACCCACGAAAGCCCGCCGGCGCTTTTCCGCGACTGCAGCATGACCACCCGCATGATCATCCCGCCGACCCGGGCGACCGCCGCCGCCAACGAGCTGCGCCGGCGCATCCTCGGCGGCGACTACCCGGGCGGCATGCAGCTCCGCCAGGCCGCCATTGCGGCGGAGCTCGGCATCAGCCGCATCCCCTTCCGCGAGGCCCTGATCCAACTCGAGGCCGAGGGCCTCGTCCACCTGGAGGCCCACAAAGGCGCCGTCGTCGCCACTATCGCCAGCGACGACGTCGAGGAGGTCTTCGATCTCCGGGCCCTGCTCGAGCCCCGCCTCCTCCTGCGCTCCGCCCCGCACCTCACCGCAGCCGACTTCGCCCAAGCCCATGCCATCCTCCGCGAATACAGCGAGGAGTTGCGCCTGCACCGCGTCGAGCGCTGGGGCGAGCTCAACACCGAGCTCCACGCCCTCCTCTACCACCGGGCCGGCCGCCCCAAGACCCTGGCCTTCGTCGACCAGCTCCTCCAGGCCTCCGACCGCTTCACCCGGGTCCAGCTCGTCTTGACCGACGGCCGCGCGCGGGCCGAGCGCGAGCACGCCGCCATCGTCCAGGATTGCGAGGCCGGCAACTTCGCCGCCGCCGCCCGCATCCTGAAAAAGCACATCGAGAATGTCGGCCAGAAGCTGGTCGCCTTCCTGCACGCGCGCCAGCCCACCAGCCCACAAGAGGACGCATGAAGATCACCGGCATCACCGTCTACCAGACCGGCCTACCTCTGAAGGAAGGCCGCTACGCCTGGTCCAACGACAACGCCGTCGAGGTGTTCGATGCCACCATCGTCGCCGTCCATACCGACCAGGGCCTGACCGGTCACGGCGAATGCACGCCCTTGGGCTCTGCCTACCTCCCCGCCTACGGCCCTGGCGTCAGGACCGGCATCCAGGAGATCGGCCCGAAACTCATCGGCCAGGACCCCCGCGATCTCATGGTCCTCAACCGCCGTATGGATGCGGCGCTCAAGGGCCACCCTTACGTCAAATCCGCCATCGACGTCGCCTGCTGGGACATCCTGGGCCAGGCCTCGAACCAGCCGATCTGGCGCCTCCTCGGCGGCCGGCTGCAGGAGAAAGTCAGGCTCTACCGCGCCATCTCGCAGGAAGCCCCGGAAACCATGGCCGCCAAGATCAAGGGCTACAAGGCCGAGGGCTACACCAAGTTCCAGCTCAAGGTGGGCGGCAACCCCGACCAGGACATCCAGCGGATCCGGGAATGCCGGGCGATCCTCGAGCCGTCGGACCTCCTCGTCGCCGACGCCAACACCGGCTGGACCATGCACGAGGCCGCCCGCGTGGTCGCTGCCGTCAGGGACCTCGACGTCTATATCGAGCAGCCCTGCGCCACCTACGCCGAATGCCTCACCATCCGCCGGCGCACCGCGCTGCCCTTCGTCCTCGACGAGAACATCGACAGCCTCGAGATCCTCCTCCGCGGCCTCGATGACCACGCCTTCGACGCCATCAACCTCAAGATCTCGAAGCTCGGTGGGCTCACCAAGGCAAGGCTGATCCGCGACCTCTGCATCGAGGCCGGCGTCGCCATGACCATCGAGGACACCTGGGGCGGCGACATCGTCACCGCCACCATCACCCACCTCGCCCAATCCACGCCCGAGGACTTCCTCCTCTCCTCCACCGACTTCAACAGCTACGGCACGAGGACAATCGCCGAAGGCGCACCGCAACGCATCGACGGCACCATGACCGCCAGCGACACCCCCGGCCTCGGCTGCACCCCGATCATGGCCGAGCTCGGGCCGCCGGTCTTCACCATCGGCGCCGGTTGAGCAGGCCAAGGCAGAAGAAAGTAGGCAAGAAGTGCGGGGGAACTGAGTTCCCCCGCGCCCCCTCCGGCTTTTTTATCGAGCCGGGACGACCCCTTAGGCGGCTGCCTTGACAGCCGCGCGGACGGCGGGGAAGTCGACCTCGGTCTGGCCGACGCTGTTGACGTAGTTGGTCAGCGTGTTGAGCGCCACGTGGAGGACGATCTCGACGATCTGGGCATCGTCGTAGCCGGCCGCCCGAGCCGCCTCGAGCACCTCGTCGCCGACATGGCCACGGGCCTCGACGATGGCGACGGCGAGCCGGACGGCGGCCTCGGCCTTGGCGTCGGTCGAGTGGCCGGCCCGATTGGCCTCGATCTCGGCGTCATCGAGCTTGGCCACATGCTTGCCGACATAGCTGTGCGCGGCAAGGCAGTAGTCGCAGGCGTTGCGCTCGGCGACGGCCAGGGCGATCCGCTCGCGGGTCGCGGCCGGCAAGGTGCCCTTGGCGAGCGCGCCGTTCAGCCCGAGATAGCCCTCGAGCGCCGCCGGGCTGTTGGCGACCAGACGAAATAGATTGGGCACGACACCGAGCTGCTTCTGCACCGCCTGCAAGTGCGGACGGGCAGCCTCGGGCGCGGCGTCGATCGACGATGGCGTCAAGATCCGTGACATGATGGTCTCCTTGGTCTTTCAGGGTTGCTGATCGTTGGTCTTCAGATACGGCCGGCGGTGACACCGCCGTCCACCGGGAGCACCGTGCCGGTGATCCAGGCAGCCTGGTCCGAGGCGAGAAAGAGGATCGCCTCGGCGACATCCGCCGGCTGACCATTGCGGCCGAGCGGATGAAAGGCGTTGAAGCTGGGCAGGACGCTCGCGACCTGCTCGGGGCTCATGAAGGTCTCGTAGACCGGGGTCTCGACCACGGCAGGTGCCACGGCGTTGATCCGGATATGCTCAGGCGCGAGCTCGATGGCGAGATTGCGCACCATGGCGTGCACCCCGGCATTGGCCGCCGAATAGGCCGCCGACGGCGTCGCGCCGATCGCCTGGAGCGCCCAGAGCGAGCCGGTCTGGACGATGACCCCGCCACCCCGCCGGCGCATCGCCTGCGCCGCCGCTTGCGCGGTGAAGAACTTGCCCTTGAGGATGGTGTCGAGGAACCAGTCGTACTCGGCCTCGTCGACCTCGAGGAACGGCTTGGGGCGGAAGACCCCGGCATTGTTGACCAGGACATCGAGCCCACCGAAGCGGTCCTCGGCCAGAGCGACAAGCGCCTGGCCATTGGCCGGCACCGCGATGTCGCCCGCCAGGGTCGCAACCTTGCCACCGCCGGCATCGATCGCGCGGGCCGCAGCCTCGAGCTTGCCGACGTCGCGGCCGCCGAGCACGACCGCCCCACCCTCGGCGACAAAGCGGGCGGCGACTTCCCTGCCGATACCCGAGCTGCCGCCGGTGACGACGGCTACCTTGTCCTTGAAACGCATGTCGACCTCCTCTCCTATCTATCAGTTGGTAGAGACGCAGTTGGGGTCTGGTCTTTCTCGCCGCAAGACCTATCTATCGATAGGTATTCACGACGGCGTGAGCGTCCGCGTCCTGCGCGTCTGGCAGGGCGAACGACCGCTCGGGGCCGTCCGACGAGGAAGCTTGGTGATGACGACGATCGAGCAAGGGCCCCGTACCCTGACGGCTGAGGCGATTCTCGACTCGGCCGAGCGGCGGTTGCGACAGGTGGGCTACAACGGCTTCAGCTTTCGCGACCTCGCCGCCGACGTCGGCATCAAGAGTGCGAGTGTCCACCACCATTTCCCCACCAAGGAGGCGCTGGTCGCGACCCTCGCCGCCCGCTACGCCGACCGCTTCATCGTGGCGATGGCGGATGCACCCGACGGCCGGGCACGGGTGGCGGCCTATCGCGATGCCTTTGGCCAGGCACTTGCGGCCGATGAAGGCCTCTGTCTTTGCGGCATGTTGGGTGCCGAAAGCGGCAGCCTGCCGGCGGCGGTGCTGTTCGCGACCCGGAGCGCCCTCGAGCGGATGATCGACGATCTGGCGCAAGGCCTCGAAGGCGCCGAGCCCGAGCCGACGGCGCTGGCGGTGATCGCTCAACTCGAGGGCGCGATGATCCTGGCCCGCGCCTTCGGCGACAGCACCGTCTTCGACCGGGCGACCGAGAACCTCGGCGCCGCTGCGAGCGGAGAGGGATGAGGCCGACATCGGCTCAGGCCGCCAGCGCCGGCAGCGGCCCCGCCGGCACGATGCCGCTCGGATTCAAGGCCTTGATCGAATAATAGCCGGCCTTGATGTGCTCGAGGCTGACCGTCTCGGCCACGCCCTCGAGCGCAAGCATGCGCCGCAGGTGGGCACTCAGGCGCGGGTAGTCGGCGAGCCGCCTGAGATTGCACTTGAAGAGCCCGTGATAGGCCGCATCGAACCGGATCGTGGTGACGAAGAGGCGGATATCGGTCTCGGTCGGCAGCATCCCGAAGAGAAACGGCCGCCCGTCGCCGAGCCGCTGCTCGAGCCGGTCGAGCATGGCGAACACCCCCGCCACCGCCTCGTCATAGGCGGCCTGGCTCGACGCGAACCCGGCCTTGTAGACCCCGTTGTTGAGCTGGTCGTAGAGCTCGCCGTTGAGCGCGTCGATCGTCGGGCGAAGCTCTACGGGGTAGAGATCGACCGACCGGTCGCCCCACTCGTCGAAGGCGCTGTTCAGCATCCGCACGATATCGGCCGACTCGTTGTTGACGATCGTCCGCCGCCGCTTGTCCCAAAGCACCGGTACCGTCGCCCGCCCGGTGAAGCCCGCATCGGCAGCCGTGTAGACCTCGTGGAGATGGCGGGCATCGAGCTCGGGATCGCGGTCGGCGCCCGGATAGTCGCCGAACCGCCAGCCCTGGTCGGTCAGGAACGGCTCGACCACCGAGACCGGGATCACCCGCTCCAGCCGCTTCAGCTTGCGCGCGATCAGCGTGCGCGACGCCCAGGGGCAGATCAGCGCCACATAGAGATGATACCGACCGGGCTCGGCCGGAAACCCGCCCTCGCCGGTGGGCCCGGCCGTCCCGTCGGCGGTCACCCAGTGGCGAAAGCTGGACACCTGGCGAACGAAGCGGCCCTCGTCGTCCTTGGCCTGCACAGGGTTCCAATCAGCGGTCCATTTCCCATTCACGAGCATCGGTCGTCTCCTGCTATTCTGAGGTTCGGGCGTGCTTGCAGGGGGATCGCGGCTCAAAAACAACGGCGGTCACCCTGAAAGGACGCGGGCCGGCCGGGCAGCCCCGCCACGCGGGCGGGGCTGCGTGCTCCATCAGGCGGTCTGCGCGCGGCGGGCGCCGGGCAGCTTGAGCGCATGCGCGCCGTCCCCGAGCAGCGCCTGGACGACCAGGGCCGCGGCCCAGAACGCCGGGAATTCCCAGCCGCCATTCGCGTTCGAGAAGAGCCAGCCATTGGCGCCGTGGACCAGGAAGATGGCACCCAGGAGGATCGGCACGGTGGCGAGCGACACCCAGCGGGTCGCCACTCCGAGGACCAGCGCGATGCCGGCCGCGAGCTCGACCAGGATGGTCACGTGGCCGAGCACGCCAGGCAGGCCGAGCGAGGCGAAGAAGCCCGCCGTGCCGGCCGGCGTGAAGACGAAGATCTTGAGACCGGCATGGGCGAGGAACAAAGCCCCCAGCGACAGGCGGAGCAAGAGGGCGGCATAAGGGGCGGTACGGTGGTCGATCATGATGGCTCTCCTGGGTTCGGTTGCTGACACCCGACCCGGCAGGCCAAAAGCGGCTGCGTCTCGGTTCGGCGTCTGACCAGGACTTTGCCGATCGCCACGCCAACGATAAACAGCCGTTGTGAAGCAAGACTATCTACAATATGTTGATAAAATGGACAGGCTTGACAACATGCGCGCCTTCGCGGCCGTCGTCGCCACCGGCTCCTTCACCGCCGCGGCCAGACGCCTCGACACCACGCCGCAACTCATCAGCAAATACGTCAAGGCACTGGAGGACGAGCTCAACACCCGGCTCCTCAATCGAACCACCCGCAAGGTGGCGCTAACCGATGCCGGCCGTGGCTTTCATGACCGCTGTGTCCGCATCGTCGAGGACTACGACGCGCTCCGCGCCACGCTGCGCCAGGAGCGGCTGCAGCCGAAGGGCCGCCTCACCATCGCGGCACCCGTCACCTTCGGCGAGCTGCAGCTCGCCGCCGCCGCCCGCGCCTTCACCATGGCCTATCCCGAGGTCGAGATCGAGCTCCAGCTCACCGACCGCTTCGTCGACCTCGTCGAGGAAGGCGTCGATCTTGCCATCCGCATTGCCGAGCTCGAGGATTCCAGCCTCGTCGCCCGCCGCCTCGCTCCGGCGCCGATCGTCTGTTGCGCCACGCCGGCCTATCTCGAAGCCAATGGCGACCCTCGAACCCCCGCCGATCTCGCCGCCCACAGCTGCATCATCGACACCAACTTCCGCGATCGCGACCATTGGCCCTTCCGCGTCGACGGCCGCCGCCAGCTCGTCCGGGTCCAGGGCCGGCTCCGCGTCAACAGCGCCATTGCCGTCCGCAGCCTCGCACTGGCCGGCGCCGGCATCGCCCTCATCCCCGCCTACGTGATCGAAAGCGACCTCGACCGCCGAGCCCTCACCCCACTCCTCGAGGAGCACAACGCCTTCGACCTCGCCATCAACGCCGTCTACCTCGAAACCCGCCACCTCTCCGCCAAGGTCCGCAGCTTCGTCGATTTCTTGGCGAAGCGCCTGCAAGCCCGGCCAGCCGACTGAGCCCCGCAGGACGCGACATGAGAAGAGCGGGGGGAAATGACTCCCCGCGGCACACCCTCCGAGTTTCGCGGTGGTGAGGTTGGTGAGCCAGGATTGCTGGCGGGTCAGGCGGCACCCGGCCGCCGGGTCGTGGCCCGCCTGGCTTCCTGCAGGAGATTGGGCAGGAGCACGGAAAGGATCAGGAGGAGGCCGATGACCCCGGTCTGCAGATGTCCGGTGATGTTGGCGAGCGCCATGCCGTTCCTGAGGCTGAGCACGATGAGGATCGAGAGCAGCACGCCCCAGAGCGTGCCCTTGCCGCCGAAGATGCTGACCCCGCCCAAGAGCACCATGGTGATGATGTCGAGCTCGAAGCCCAGGGCCACGTCGCCGCGCACGGCGCCCACCCGGGCGGTGAAGAGCAGGCCGGCCAGCGCCGCCACACCGCCCGACGCGATGAAGAGGGCGGCCTTGACCCGACGCACATTGACCCCCGAGTAGCGCGCCACCTCGGCACTGTTGCCGATAAAGTAGACCTTCCGGCCGAAGCCCGAGGAATGGAGCACGAAAAGCAGCACGGCGAACAGGGCGGCGAAGACCAGGAGCGCAATCGGCAGCGGGCCCAGGAGCGGCTGCTGGCCGAGCGTGTTGAACCAGTCCGGAAAGCTGGTGATGCCGCGGTCCTCGACCAGGATGCGGGCGACGCCGCGAAAGCCGATCAGCATCGCCAGCGTCACCACCAGCGACGGAATGCCGACCACGGCGATCCAAAAGGCGTTGAACGCCCCGCCGAGGAGCCCCAGGGCCAGCACCAGCGGCACGGCGAGCCCGGCCGGCACGCCCGCTTGGAACAACCAGCCAAAGGCGCAGGCGGCAAGCCCCATCATCGAGGCAACTGAAAGGTCGATCTCGCCGTTGACGATCACCAGCGTCATCATCAACGCCACGATGATCTTCTCGATCGACAGCTGAAAGAGGTTGATCTGGTTGCCGACGGTCAGGAACATCGGCGACATCGTCATGTTCATGGCGATGGTGACCAGGAGGATCAGCAAGAGCAGCCCTTCCCAGCCGCTCAGCCGTCGGCACAATCGGCCGAAGAGCTGCAGTGCCCGTCGCCCGGTCGCCGCCATCAGCCGGTCCCCGGCCGGTGGCCGGTGCGCCCGGCCAGGGTCGGTGCCGGCGCCCCGGTAGGCGCCGCCAAGTGCCGGCGCCGGCGCAACCGGTCGAGCGAGCGCGTCATCGCGGTGTCGACCGCGACCGCGATCAGGATCAGCCCGCCGAGCAGCGCATCGCGCCAGAACTCGCTGACCAGCGCCCAGCGGGTCAGGCTGTTATCGATGAGGTCGACCAGCGTGGTGCCGAGCACCACGCCGGCCACTGTGCCCGAGCCGCCGAAGATGTTGACCCCACCGACCACGACGGCGGCCACCGACTTGAGCTCGAAGCCGAGGCCGGCCACGACCGTGATGTTGCCGAAGCGGGCGAGGAACATGAAGCCGGCGAGCCCGGCCAGGGCGCCGCTCAAGACGAATGCGGTAAAGACGACGCGCTGGGCGTTGATGCCGGCGATGGCCGCGGCGTCCGGGTTCGAGCCCACGGCATAGAGCCGGCGGGCGGCGCGCAGCCGGGTGAGCGCCAGATGGAAGACCAGGGCGACGCCCAGCGCCAGCGCCACGGTGACCCGGATATCGAGATCACCGATCGAGAACAGCGTGGCCCGCGGCAGCTCCACCACCCATTCCGGCAGCGAGCTCGTGGTGATCGACCGGCCCTCGGAGTACTCGACCAGCAGCGTGCGGTAGAGGGCGAGGGTGCCGAGTGTAACGATGATCGCCGGCACCCGGCCGTAGGCGACGAGCACGCCGTTGACCGCACCGAACACCGCCCCCATCGCCATCGCGGCCAGGATCACCGGCACCGGGTGAAGGTCGGGCAGGACGCCCAGCAGGTCGCCGGTCAAATAGGCGGTGAAGCCGACGATCGAGCCGACCGAGAGGTCGATGTTGCGGGTGATGACGACCATCGCCTGGCCGATCGCGATCAGCATGATGATCGCGGCACTGGTCGAGACGCGGTTGAACATCCTGGGCGAGTAGTAATTCTCGATCTGGCTGCCGAAGAAGAGAACGACCAGCCCGAGCACCAGCGCCAGAGCCAGGACCCGCAAGGTCTGCGGCGAGGCCTGCCGGAGCCAGCCGGTCATGCCGCCTCGGCCGGCCGCTCACCGGTCGCCAGCGCCATGATCGCCTCGGGCGTCGCATGGGCGATGTCGAAGAGGCCCATCTGCCGGCCCTCGCGCATCACCAGCACGCGATCGGCCAGCGCCATGACCTCGGGCAGGTCCGAAGAGATGACGATGATCGCGACCCCTTCGGCCGCCAGCTGGTTGATGATGGCATGGACCTCGGTCTTCGCCCCGACGTCGATGCCGCGGGTCGGCTCGTCGACGATGAGCAGGCGCGGGCCGGTCTCCAGCCATTTCGCCAGCATCACCTTCTGCTGGTTGCCGCCCGAGAGCTTGCCCGTCTCCAGGCCGACATCGGTGGTGCGGATGCTCAGCCGTTCCCGGTGCTGCTCGGCCATGGCCCGCTCGGCTCGCCGGTCGATGCGGCCGAAGCGGCCGAGCAGGCGATCGAGGCTGGGCAGCGAGATGTTGGCGAAGATCGGCAGGGCCAGGGCGAGCCCGAGCTTGCGCCGGTCCTCGGAGACATAGGCGATGCCATGGCGCATCGCGGCCTCTGGCGTGTCGATGACGACGCCCTCGCCGTAGAGCTCGATGGTGCCGTCGGTCGCCGGCTGGATGCCGAACAGCGCCAGGCCCACATCGGTGCGCCTGGAGCCCACGAGCCCCGAGAAGCAGAGGATCTCGCCTGCGTGGAGATCGAAGGTGACACCTTCGAACACCGCCTCGCGGCCGAGGCCGCGCACGCTCAGCAGGCGCGCGCCATGGGCGGCGGCCTTGGTCTTGGCAACGAAGTGGTCGACCGCCCGGCCGACCATGTCGCGCACCATGCCGTCTCGGGTCACCTCGCCGATCGGCCGGGTCGAGATACGGCGGCCGTCGCGCAGCACGGTGACCCGGTCGGCGAGCTCGAACACCTCCTCGAGCCGGTGCGAGATGTAGAGCACCGCGACCCCCCGGCTCCGCAGCGTCCGGGCGATCTGCATCAGCCGGTCGACCTCGTGCGCCGACAGCGACGCCGTGGGCTCATCCATGATCAGCACCTTGACGTCGAGCGAGATGGCCCGCGCGATCTCGACCGTCTGCTGCTCGGCCAGGGTGAGGCCGCTCGCTGCCCGGCGGACGTCGAGCGTCACCCCCAGCCGCCCGATCAGCGCGGCGGCATCGGCGTGCAGCTTCTTCCAGTCGACGAGGACCCCCATGCCCTGGTGGCTGATGAAGATGTTCTCGGCCACGTCGAGGTCGGGAAAGACCATGGGCTCCTGGTAGATCGCGGCGATGCCGAGGGCCTGGGCGGCCTGCGGATCGGCGATCGTCAGCGGCTGGCCGGCGAGTCGGATGGTCCCGGCGTCCGGCTGGTGCACACCGGTCAGGATCTTGATCAGCGTCGACTTGCCGGCCCCGTTCTCGCCGACCAGGGCATGGATTTCGCCCGGATGGAACGCGACCGAGACGTCGGCCAAGGCCGCCGTCAGCGCGAAGCTCTTGGCGATGCCGTCGAGGGCGAGAATCGGCTCAGGCACTGGCGCGCGCCCGGGCCGACTCCGCCCGGCCGTCGCTCACTGCGCCGCGGCCTCGACGTTGTCCTGGTTGTAGACGGTGAACGGGCCCATCAGCACCCTGTTGCCGGCATCGCGAGTCGGGTCCTTCTCGATGGTGAAGGTGCCCATCCGCCCGGCCTCGAACGCGTCGCCGACCTCGCCCGCGATGGCGCCCGTGGCGATCAGGTAGGACGTGTAGTAGGTGAGGTAGCCGAGATCGACGAAGCTCCAGAGCGCGAACTCGGGCGCACAGCCGTTCATGGTATAGCTGACCATCTCGGCCGGCACGCCGAGCCCCGAGACCTTGACCTGGTCGCAGAGATCCTCGTCCTGCATCGCCTTGGCGGCGGCGACGATGCCGACCGAGGTCGGCGCCATGATCAGGTCCAGCCCCGCATGGCGGTCGACCAGGGCCAGCGCCCGGTTGTAGCTGAGCTCCGACTGGTCGTCGCCATAGACGATGTCGACGAGCTGCATGCCGCCATACTTCTCGTTTTCGAGTGCGCGCTGCATGGCGGCGATCCAGGCGTTCTGGTTGGCCGCGTCCGGGGTCGCGGAAAGGACCGCGAACTGGCCTTCGCCGTCCATGATGCTGTGCGCCATGTCGGCCATGACGATGCCGATGTCGTTGAAGTCGACCTGGGCGACGAAGACCGTCTCGCCCTCGGCCGACGGGATCGGCGAGTCCCAGGTGACCACCTTGGTGCCGGCGGCCTGTGCTGCGGTCGCCGAGGGGACGATCTGGTCGCCGGAGTTATTCGACAGCATAACCACCTGCTGGCCCTGCGTCGCCGCGGTGGTCATGATCTCGATCTGCCCGGCGACGCTGTTCTCGGGCGTCGGGCCCACATAGAGCAGTTCGCCCTGGTTCTCGAGCTCGGCATGCGCCTCCTCGGCCCCACGATTGGCCTGGTCGAACGGCAGGATGCCGAGGAACTTCGGCAACAGCACCATGTTGACCGTCTCGCCCTTGGTCGCCGTCACCGGCTGGGCGAGGGCCGTGCCCGCGAGGAGCGATGCGGCCATGGCCGCAAGACCGGAGAGTCGCGTGCCGTTCATGTTCAGGCCTCCCTTGTGCCCTGTTCGTTAGCGAAACCATCCCTTCCGGCCGCCTGGGCACGGCCGAACCCGATCGGTTCCCGGTTTGGAGCGGTAGAAGTGGCCGACACCCCTGTCAAGCATCCGCCAACGGCGGGGCGGGAAACCCGGACTATCCCGGCCGTTGAGTGCGAAAACCGGACAACATCCGAGCCTTGTCGCAGCCGGACAGCCAGGGCTCGATGTTGCCCATGCGCCGACGGAAGATGCGACGTCGGTGACGCCGCGACGACCGTAAGCCGCAGCGCTTTGGATCGCCGCAGTTCGCTGCATCCGCAAATCCGGTACGCGCGACCAAGTAAGGTATACGAGAACTATCGCGCCAAGGATGTCGTGCCGCGCCTGCGGCATCATGCCTGACGATGGCCGTTCGAAGCCGGTGGACGGCCGCGGGCGAGAGCCGGCGCGGCTTTGAGCCGTGGCAGCGTTGCGCTGCGACATTGCAGCACGGTGTCCAGGCACCTTGACGCTAGATCGCTCGGATACATGTCCCCGGCCAACGGCTCAACAGCAGAAAAGGTGTCTGCCGTGGAAATGCTCTCTGTTGGTCAGTACCAACTGATCGCCAACGCGTTCTCGTTCACCCTCGCAACCATGGGTGCGGCGACCTTGTTCTTTTGGTTCGGGCGATCGCAAGTCACCGCAAACTACAAAACTGCGCTGACCATCACCGGTCTGGTGACGTTCATTGCCGCCTATCACTACTGGCGGATTGGACTTAGCTGGTCTGAAGCTTACGAGATCGTCGATGGCGCGGTCGTTGCAACGGGCGTCGGGTTCAACGACGCCTATCGCTACGTGGATTGGCTGTTGACCGTGCCGCTACTGCTCGTCGAGCTCATTCTCGTCATGAATCTGGCGCGAGCCGAGACCATGTCGAAGGCGACGCGCCTGGGCATCTTGGCAGTGCTGATGATCGTGCTGGGCTACCCGGGCGAGGTGGCCGACACGACCAGCGGTCGGCTGCTCTGGGGTACATTGTCGATGCTGCCCTTCCTTTGGATCGTCTACGAACTGTTCTACGGCTTGCGCTCGGCCATCGAGCGCCAGCCGGACGATGTTCGCGGGCTGGTCAATACGGCGAGATGGGTGACCGTCTTGTCCTGGTCGTTTTACCCTGTGGTTTATTTTGGTGCCCTGCTCGGGTTCGGCGGCGGTGGCTCGGAGACGGTGATCCAGGTCGGGTACACGCTAGCAGATATCATCGCCAAGGCCGCGTTCGGCGTGCTCATCTACCTGATCGCGGTGCGCAAGTCGGCACATGACACCGGCTTCACCGGGGTTCCCTCGGCAGCGTGATCTGGGCGGCGGCGCTGCGGCGCCGCCGCACCCCGTCTGGAGTTTGCCATGTCCGCCCTTACCGATCAGCCTGCAGCGTCGCTGCCGTTTGCCCGAGGTCATTTTGCGCGCAGTTTCTCGCATTCGGCAGCCGGGCGGACCAACGACACGCCGGCAAAACGCTCGGCGCCGCAGGCCGTGGTCTGCGGCGCCGGCTTCGGCGGCATTGCCGCCGCCTTGCGCCTGCGTGCCAAAGGTTATGCCGTCACTCTCGTCGACCAGTGTTCCCGGCTCGGCGGGCGGGCCCAAGTGTTCGAACGTGATGGCTTCCGCCACGATGCGGGGCCGACCGTGCTCACCGCACCCTTTCTATTCGAGGAACTGTTCGCGCTCTTCGGCAAGTCGCTCGGGGACTACGTCGAGCTGACCATGCCATCACCCTGGTACCGCTTCGCTTTCGCCGACGGCAGCGCTTTCGACTATGGCCCGACGGAGGCAGCGACAGAGGCCGAGATCGCGCGCATCGCCCCGGGTGAGGTCGAGGGTTACCGACGGCTCGGTGCAGCGTCGGCCGAAATCTACCGTGTCGCCTTCGATCGGCTCGCCGACCAGCCGTTTCACCGCCCTATGGTGATGCTACGCCAGCTGCCGGCTTTCCTGAAGCTGCGCACCTATCAAACGGTCTGGGACTTCGTGAGCCGCTTCTTTCACGACGAACGCCTGAAGAAAGCGTTCTCCATCCAGCCCTTGCTGCTCGGCGGCAACCCGTTCACCACGACCAGCATCTACGCCCTCATCAATCACCTCGAACGCCGCCATGGCGTCTGGTTCGCCATGGGCGGGACGGGTGCCTTGATCGACGCTCTCGAGCGCCTGCTGCGCGAAGAGGGCGTCGAGATCCACCTGAATGTGGCGGTCGAGCGCATTCTGGTCGAGAATGGTCGTGCCACCGGTGTCCGGCTTGTGGATGGCAGGACACTGCAGGCGGCTGTCGTCGTCTCCAATGCCGACCCGGTGCACCTCTACCGGCACCTGCTGCCCGACGCCGCGTCATCCTGGCTGGCCCGGCGGCGCGCCGCCAAGGCGACCCTGTCGATGGGCCTGTTCGTCCTCTTCTTCGGGGCGAAACGGCAATGGCCGGAAGTGGCGCACCACACCATCTGGTTCGGCGAGCGGCATCGCGAATTGCTGGACGACATCTTCCATCGCCAGGTGCTCGCCGACGATTTCTCGCTCTATCTGCATCGCCCGACGGCCACCGATCCGAGCTTCGCGCCCGACGGCTGCGACAGCTTCTACGTGCTCTGCCCGGTGCCGAACCTGCAAGCCAAAGGCATCGACTGGTCGATCGAAGGGCCACGCTTGCGCGACCGCATCGTCAGCGCACTGGATCGCGGCCTGCTGCCCGGGCTCGGCGACACGATCTGCGCGGATTTCTACATGACTCCTGAGGATTTCAAGCAACGCTACAGCAGCGTCGACGGTGCGGGCTTCTCGATCGCACCACTGTTCCGTCAATCGGCCTGGTTCCGCTTCCACAACGCCGGCGAGGGTATCGAGGGCCTTTATCTGGTCGGTGCCGGCACGCATCCGGGAGCCGGCATTCCGGGCGTCGTGCTCTCCGCCAAAGTCGTTGACCGCCTGATCGCGCCGGTGCGGGCATGAGCGAGACCGTCACAGCGCACAGTATCCTGCGTCGCCGGGGCAGTACCTTCGCCCTGGCCGCGGGCCTCCTGCCGCAGCCGCAGGCGGTCCACGTGGCCCGGCTCTATGCCGCCTGCCGGGCGATTGACGACTTGGCCGACGAGGTGGACCCGGCCCTGGGCGGCCCGCGCCTGGCGGCGATCCGCCAGGAACTCGCGCAAGGGCAGCCGCACGATCCGATCGCACGGGATATCGTCGCCCTTGCGGCCGAATCCGCCTTCGACCTTGGCACCTCGGTCGAACTGGTCGATGGCGTGCGGGGCGATCTCGGCCCGGTCAGCCTCGCCGACACGGACGAACTGCTCCGCTACGCCTATGCCGTCGCCGGTACGGTCGGCTGCATGATGGCCGACCTCCTGGGTGCTCGATCGACTGATGCGCGGCAATATGCGGTCGATCTCGGTATCGCCATGCAGCTGACCAACATCGCCCGTGACGTCCTCGAGGATGCACGCCGCGGGCGCCGCTACCTGCCGGGCAGCTGGGCTCCGTTCACTCCCGAGGAGATCGCGACGGCGGCCGTGGCCGTGCGCCCCCGTTGTGCCCTGGCAATCCTGCGCGTTCTCGCTCTCGCTGACCGCTTCTACGATCGCGGGCTTTTGGGCCTGTGCTATCTGCCGCTGCGCCAGCGCCTCGCCATTAGCGTCGCCGCCGCCGTCTACAGGGAAATCGGCACGCTCATCCGCCAGCGCCAGGCCCCCTACTGGGAAGGCCGGGTTAGCGTGCCGCCGGCCCGACGGCTGGCCGTGGCGGCCGCAGCCGGGCTGCGGGCTCTGCGCACGCCGGTTGTATGGCCGGCGAGCAGCGGCACGAGCCCGGGGAGTTTCGATCATGCCCGTGCCTGACGTGGACGTCGCCATTCTTGGCGGTGGCTGTGCCGGCCTCAGCCTCGCCATGCGGCTCGCCGGCACCAAGCTGCGCGTCGCCGTCGTCGAGCCGCGGCATGCCTACAGCGACGACCGAACCTGGTCGTTCTGGCAAACGGCACCCCACCCGTTCGACGACTGCACCCGCCGGCGCTGGGACCGCTGGTCTGTCGAGGCGGGCGGCCGCACGGTGCAACGCATCTCGTCCAGCCTTCGCTACCAGTCACTGAGTGCCCTTGCCGTCTACCAAAAGGCGATACGGACCCTGGGCACCGCCGCCAATGTCCAGCTGTTGCTCGGTACCTCAGTCGTGGGCGATCCGCGCCGCACCGCCCTCGGTACCGCCCTCGAGATCGAAACGACGGCCGGCGCACTCAGCGCCGCATGGGTCGTTGACAGCCGACCGCGGCCTGCCGATCGCGGCTTCGGCCAATACTTCATCGGCCATGAAATCGAGGTCGATGGCGCGGTGTTCGACGAGCGCGAGGTCGAGCTCATGGCTTTCGCCACGCCTCGGCGCGAGCGCACCGACTTCATCTACACCCTGCCCTTCGCCCGCGACCGGGCGCTGATCGAAGCCACGAGCTTCGCCGCTGCCGACCCGGGTGAGGCGGTGCTGGGCGCCGCCCTCACCGCCGCGATCGAGGCCCGCTCCGGCGGCCGGCGCGTCACCTGCCACCGCGTCGAGCGCGGCTTCATCCCGATGCGGTGCACCGGCGGGCAGCCGGCCGCGGCAACCCCGGAGCCGCGCTGGCTGCGAGCCGGCCTTGCCGGTGGTGCCGCACGACCGAGCACCGGCTACGCCTTCCAGCGCATCCAGGCCACCGCCGACGTTCAGGCAGCCGCACTCGTCCACGGCCGGCCGCTGGCACCTGTCGCCCTCGACAGCCGGTTCACCTGCTGGATGGACGGGCTGTTCCTGCGGGTGCTCCGGCGCTGGCCCGAACGCGCGCCCGGGCTGTTCCTCGAGCTCTTCGCGCAAGCGCCGCCGGACCGGCTGGAGCGGTTCCTGTCCGGCTCGACGGCACCGCGGGACCGGCTCGCCGTGGTCGGATCACTGCCACCGATGCCGTTCCTCCGCGAACTGCTGGCGGTTTAGTCGTGCGCGCGGCGGTGCCGGCCGAGACTTGGCTGTTCCTCGCGGTTGCCGTCGCGACGGTGCCAGCCATGGTCGTCTTCGAGCCGGGCCCGGCGGCACAGGCATTGGTTCTCGCACCTGTCGTGGCACTCCTCGGCCTGCCGCACGGCGGCCTCGACCTGCACTTGGCACGGGCACTTTGGCCGCTGCCGCACGCCCGCCAGCTCGTCCTGTTTGCGCTTGCCTACCTCGGGCTGGCGGCTGCCGTGCTAGGCATTTGGTGGCAGGCCCCGGGCATCGCACTCGCCGCGTTCCTGCTCTATTCGGCGCTGCACTTCGGCGGCGACTGGCGGGCGGCCCTGCCGCTTCCGTCGCGCTTCCTCGCCGGCTCGATGGTGGTCGGCCTGCCCGCCCTCGCCTGGCCTGCCGAGGTCGCCTTGATCTTCACGGTGCTGGCCCCGGCGGGCGCGGCGGAGGCGGCGATGGCCGTGATGCGCGGCATCGTCCTCGTGGCCGGCCCGCTGCTCGCCTTGGTGTGGTGGCGATCGTGCCGGCACCGACCGGCCGCGTTGGTCGCGGTGGGCGAATGGGGCACGCTCGTCGCAGCCGCCCTGCTTCTGCCGCCGCTGATGTACTTCCTCGTCTACTTCTGCTTCCTGCACGCACCGCGGCACCTCAGGGACGCGTCGCAAGAGCTCGCTTTGACGCTGGGCCAGGCGATCCGCGCCGCCCTGCCACTGACCCTGGCAAGCTGGGCCCTGGCCGTCATCGCTCTCTATTGGCTCCGAGCGTCCGGCCTGGAACCCACCGCATCCACCCTCAATCTCGTCTTCGTCGGCCTCGCCGCTCTCGCTGTCCCGCACATGATCCTCGTCGAGCGCTTCTGGACCAGGTCCGCCTGACTCTGGCGCGCCTCATCCTGGCGCGCCGCACCGGCAAGATAGCTCCCTGGTCGCGCGACTTCGGGGCGGTATCTGAACCAACCGTGGGGCCGTGCGCCGTCGGCTCCGGCCGATCGCCGAAGCCGGGCGACACGGGCCTGCCGGACGGCCGCCAGTGTGGCCACGGCAGTGGTCGGCGCCAGGTTGCGGCGCAGCCGACACCGTCCCCGACCAGCGGGGGAGAGGCGCGCTTTCCCGTCGCTACTCCCTACAGGCCACCGCCGGCCTTCTTCTCCAGCCGGCGCTTGTGCAGCACCGGTTCCGTGTAGCCCGACGGCAACTCGTTGCCCATGAACACCAGGTCGCAGGCGGCCTGGAAGGCGATGCCGTCGAACCCCGGCGCCATCGGCCGATAGGCGGGATCGCCGACGTTCTGCCGGTCCACCACCACCGCCATCTTCCGCATGATGGCCATGACCTCGTCGCGGCCGACCACCCCGTGATGCAGCCAGTTGGCGATGTGCTGGGCCGAGATACGGCAGGTGGCACGGTCCTCCATCAGACCCACGTCGTTGATGTCCGGCACCTTCGAGCAGCCGATACCCTGGTCGATCCAGCGCACCACGTAGCCGAGAATGCCTTGCGCGTTGTTCTCCACCTCGCGGACGATCTGCTCCCGGGTCCATTTGCGATAGCTCGCGGTCGGAATGTCGAGCAGCGCGTCGACATAGGCCCGTCGGCCGCCCTTGCGCAACGCCGTCTGCACCGCGAAGACGTCGATCTTGTGATAATGCAGCGCGTGCAGCGTCGCCGCCGTCGGGCTCGGGACCCAGGCACAATTGGCCCCGGCCTTCGGATGCTCGATCTTGGCCTCCAGCATCGCCGCCATCCGGTCCGGCATCGCCCACATCCCCTTGCCGATCTGCGCCTTGCCCGAGAGGCCGCACTCGAGGCCGATATCGACGTTCTGGTTCTCGTATGCCGTGATCCAGGCCTTGCGTCGGATGAAGTCCTTGCGGCTGAACGGGTCCGCCTCCATCGAGGTGTGGATCTCGTCGCCGGTCCGATCGAGAAAGCCGGTATTGATGAAGGCACAGCGGTGGGTCGCCGCCCGGATGCATTCCTTGAGATTGACGCTGGTTCGCCGCTCCTCGTCCATGATCCCGAGCTTCACCGTGTGGCGGGGGAGACCGAGCACCGCCTCGACCCGGGTCAGCGTCTCGTCCGCGAACGCCACCTCCTCCGGCCCGTGCATCTTGGGCTTGACGACGTAGACCGAGCCGGTGACCGAGTTGCGCGACCCTTCGGTCTTTTGCAGGTCGTGCATGGCGATAAGCACGGTGATCATCGCATCCATCAGCCCCTCGAACACCTCGTTCCCGTAGCGGTCGAGAATGGCCGGGTTGGTCATCAGATGGCCGACGTTTCGTACCAGCATCAAGGCCCGCCCCTTGACCCTGACCTCGCTGCCATCCCGGGCGAAGAACACCTTGTCCGGGGCGAGGCTGCGGGTCAGCGGTTTGCCGCTCTTCTCGAACGTCGCCTGCAGCTGCCCACGCATCAGCCCGAGCCAGTTGCGATAGGCTTCGACCTTCTCCTGGGCATCGACGCAGGCGACCGAATCCTCGAAATCCATGATCGCGGTCACGGCACTCTCGAGCCGCAGGTCGGCGAGGCCGCACTGGTCACGCGCCCCGATCGGGTGGGTGCGGTCGAAAACGAGCTCGACATGCAGGCCGTTATTACGGAGCAGCACCGCATCCGGGGCGCGCGGATGGCCGCGATAGCCGATGAACTTCTCGGGCTCCAGGAGCGGCAGCTCGTCGACCAAGAGCCCCTCGCGCCGCACGTGGTAGCGTCTGGCATCGGCGTGGCTGGTCCCGGACAAGGGGAAAGCCTCGTCCAGAAACACCCGAGACCTCGCGACTACCCGGGCCCCCCGCCCCCGGTCATATCCACCCGAGGGCGGCGGGCCGCCCATCGCATCGGTGCCGTAGAGCCCGTCATAGAGGCTACCCCATCGCGCATTGGCGGCGTTCAGGGCATAGCGCGCATTGGTGATCGGCACGACCAGCTGCGGCCCCGGCACGGTCGCGATTTCGGGATCGACATCGGCCGTCTGGATGGTGAAGGCCGCGCCCTCGGGCACGAGATAGCCGATCTCCGCCAAGAACGCCTTGTAGGCCTCATGATCGTGCGGCTTACCGCGCCGCTCGATGTGCCAGGCGTCGATCTGTGCCTGAAGCGTTCCTCGCTGCCGCAGCAGCTCGGCATTCCTGGGCCCGAACGCATGTACGAGGTCCGAAAACCCGCGCCAGAAAGCCTGCGGTTCGACCCCTGTCCCCGGCAACGCTTCCCCCTCGAGAAACGCCGCGAGCCCGGCCGCCACCCGCAGTTCGTCGCGAACCACCATCGATCGATCCATGCTTCCCCCCAATCCTCGCCGGCCGGCCCGAACAAGCGCGCACCCGCCCGTCTGTTTTACCGTAGCGAGCCCGCCGTGGCGACCCGGGGACAGGTGGAGGCCAGTCCATGCCGCGTAACCGGCCTTGCCGAACCGCCATCGGAGGTGCCGGTCCAGCGGGTGACGGTGCATGGCTCGTCAGCAACGACTGATGGCAGCGTCGCCCAGCGTATCATGTTCACGTCGGCGATCTGGCCGAAATGGACCTGCCGGACCTCTGGCCGGGGCGCGATGCCGATTCCCTGTTGGCGCAAAGAGGCGATCGGCGACTTTCAGGAGGCTTTTGGCGATCGCCCGGCTGGTGCAGGAATGCCGGCGAAATACGATCGCGGGCAAGATCGCCTCGAGATCGGCTTTGATAGGATGACAGCTCTCAGCGATCAGCCTTCGCCAGTGAGCGTCAACGCTCGTCCCTGGTGCCAACAACCGACAGCACGGGCGAAATCATCTTGCTTCAGCCAACATCATCGGTGCCGCTCAAGGTCCGCCGGAGCCCGAGCAGGCCAGCCAATGCTCGAGATCGGGTTGACGATACGGTAGAGATCGGACCAGCAGAGCGCCGGCCTAGGCGTTCGGGAAGAGGAACTCGCGGCCGACCTTGACCCGATTCTCCCCGTCATAGCTGACAACATCGGCGGTGGCGTAGGTTTCACTCCAGCTCTCGGGCAGGTAGGAACCCGTGCCGATGACATCGATCGGTGCCTTCACGCTGGCCATGAGCTTGCATTTCGACGGGTTGAAGCCGGAGCTGGCGATCAGCTTGACCTCGTTGAAGCCGGCCTCGTCGAGCTTCTCGCGCAGGTGGAAGATGGCGGCGGCGGTGACGCCGGTTCCGGTCAGCCAGCGCAACTCGTCGTGGGTCCGGTAGGTGCGGATCGCCTCTGGCACATGGCGATCGAGGATGGCGTACGACCTTGCCGTATCGAGCCCTTCGACGAAGCGGCCGCCATGCGTGTCGAGTCGCACGCCGAGCCGGCCGGCAGCAGCGAGTTCGGGGAAGGCTGCGCAGACGGCCAAGGCATCGGTGACCTCCCGACCGAAATAGTCGACCAGCACGTAGAGCGGGTCGTCCGGAAAGGTCGTGTGGTACATCCTGGCCGCCTCGACCGTCGAGTTGGCGTAGCCGATCAGCGCATGCGGCATGGTGCCGAAGCCGTGCGCCTGGCCGAAAAAATGCGCGGTGGCGTCGGTGGCGTTGCCAATGAACCCTTTGGCGGCGCTCTCCCGTCGGGCCCGGGCTGAGCCCACGGAGGCGGCATAGGCCATCATCTCGGCCATCTCGGCACCGGCGCAGTGCCGGGCATCCATAGCGAGGAAGCCGACATAAGGGAGGTCGGTGCACATGGTGTAGGCGTTGAAGGCCGCAACGCAAGCCGGCCCAAGCTTCTGTAGGAACATCGTCTCCAGGTCGACCAGGTGGCGGAACGAGCCCTTCAGGTAGAGCATCGGCTCGCCGGCTCCCACCCAGCCGCCTTCGGGAAAGCGCTGGTCGATCTCGATCGCCGCGCCCCGCTCGGCCGCAACCGCCGCGAGCCAGTCTACGGCGAGCCGCGGCGTGCAGAGCACCGGCCGTCGCATGAACACGGCGTAGGTGACCATGGCGTCACCGAAGCGTTCGATAATCGCCCGCGTCTTGTCGAAGTATTTGTCGGTGAAGCGGGCGACGTCACTGTTGCTGGGGGTCACGTCAGGATGCTTTGCTCAGGGCCTGTCGTTCCTGCTTCAATGCCGCGGCCATCAGGAAGGCGAGCTCGAGGCTCTGCTGGGCGTTTAGCCTGGGGTCGCAATAGGTGTGGTAGCGATCCTGGAGCACGGCATCGGTGATCGCCTGCGCCCCGCCGGTGCACTCGGTGACGTCCTGGCCGGTCATCTCGAGATGGATACCGCCTGCATGGGTCCCCTCTGCCCGATGAACCGCGAAGAAGCTCCTGACCTCGGCGAGGATGCGATCGAACGGCCTCGTCTTGTAGCCGGTCGACGACTTGACCGTGTTGCCGTGCATCGGATCACAGGCCCAGACGACGTGCCGGCCCTCGCGCTTGAGCGCCCTGACGAGGGGTGGCAGGTGGCGCTCGACCAGCTCGTGCCCCATGCGCGCGATCACGGTGAGCCGGCCTGGCCGGTTCTCCGGATTGAGCACGTCGCACAAGCGCAAGAGGTCACTCTCCGGCATTGTCGGGCCGGCCTTTAGCCCCAACGGATTGGCGATGCCTCGGCAATACTCGACATGCGCCCCATCGAGCTGGCGGGTGCGGTCGCCGATCCAGAGCAGATGTGCTGAGGTATCGTACCATCGTCCGGAGGTCGAATCGATCCGGGTCAACGCCTCCTCGAAACCGAGCAGCAACGCTTCGTGGCTGGTGTAGAGGTTGGTCCGGGTGATTTCGGGCGTGGTCAGGTCGGTGACCCCGCAGGCACGCATGAAACGCAAGGCCTCAGTGATCTGGTCGGCGAACGCGCGATAGCGATCGGCCTCTGGCGAGTGGTCGAGAAAGCCGAGCGTCCATTCGTGCACCCGGGTCAGCGCCGCATAGCCCCCTTGGGTGAAGGCGCGAAGCAGGTTGAGCGTGGCAGCGGCCTGGCTGTAGGCTTGCAGCTGGCGTGCAGGGTCGGGTACCCGATCCTTCGCCACGAAGTCGAGCCCGTTGACGATGTCGCCGCGATAGGCGGGCAGCTCGACCTCGCCAACCCGCTCCATCGGCGCCGAGCGCGGCTTGGCGAACTGGCCCGCGAGCCGCCCCACCTTGACCACGCTCATCCCGCCGCCATACGTGAGGACTACGGCCATTTGCAGCAGGACGCGGAGCGTGTCGCGGATCTTGTCGGCATTGAAATCGGCGAAAGACTCGGCGCAATCGCCGCCCTGCAGCAGAAACGCCTCGCCCCCGGCGACCCTGGCGAGCTCTTCTTGCAGACGCCGCGCCTCGCCGGCGAAAACCAGGGGCGGGTAGCCGGACAGTGTCCGCTCGACCGCGGCGAGGCGGTCAACGTCCGGGTAGTCGGGCATCTGATGGCGCGTCATTCGCCGCCAGGATTGCGGTGTCCAGTTCTGGGTCATGCCCGTTGGTTCCTCGTCGACCGTCAGCGTTCGGCCGGCTGATAAAGCGTGACGAATTCCTCCGCGGCCGACGGGTGCACGCCGACCGTTGCGTCGAATTGCGCCTTCGTGGCCCCCGCCGTCAAGGCAATGGCGAGGCCCTGAATGATCTCCGCTGCATCGTCGCCGACCATCGCACAGCCGAGGACCCGATCGGTTTCGGCATCGACGACGACCTTCATGTAGGTGCGATTCTCGTCGCCGGTGAGCGTGTAGAGCATCGGCCGAAAGCGCGTCTCGAAGACTTGCACCTGGTGGCCGCGACGGCGCGCCGCCGCCTCGGAGAAGCCCACCGATGCCGCCTGAGGCAAGCCGAAAATGGCGGTCGGGATGCTGGTGTAGGCGAGCTCGTGCGGGTTGTCGTTGAACAGCGTCTCGGCGATGACCCGTCCTTCGGCAATGGCGACGGGCGTGAGGTCGTGCTGGCCGGAATCCAGTCCGGCACCGGTATGGTCGCTGCAGTCGCCGACCGCAAAAAGACCCTCGACATTGGTCTGGTAGGTCTTGTCGACGTGCACGGCACCGCTCGGGTCCATCGCCACACCGAGCTCGGCGAGGCCGAGCCAACTGGTGTTCGGCAACGGCGGCCGACCCGTGGCGTAGACTATCCGGTCCGCCGCGATCGACCCGCTCGAGGTGTCGAGGCGATAGCCGTCATCGGTCTTCTCGATGCCACTCACGGTAGTGTTTCTAACGAGTTCCAGGCCATGTCGCACGAGTTCGGCGGTCATGTGCTTGCGAAGGTCCTCGTCGAAGCCCCGAAGCGGCATGTCGGCGCGCAGGATGATCCGGGTGTCGACGCCCAACGCACTCATGATGCTCGCGAGTTCGACGCCGATATAGCCTGCTCCGACCACGGCTAGGCGCTTTGGCATCGGGTAGACGTCCTCGAGAATCTCGTCCGAGGTCACTGTGTGGTCGATGCCGAGGATTGCCGGCCTGGCTGGCCGGGCCCCCACCGCCACCAGCACGCGATCGGCCGTCACCGTCTCGCCCGCGACCTCGACTTGAAAATGTCCATGTTCGCGACCGGTGATGAGCGCGCGGCCGGCATGGACGGTGACCCCGGTCTGCTCGAGCATTCCGGCATAGATGCCATTGAGCCGCTGGATTTCCCGGTTGCGCGCGTCGAGCAATCCCCGAAAGTCGAGCGTCGGCGAACTCGCCAACTGCCAGCCATAGCTCTTCGCCTGCCGAAAGGCTTCGGCGAAATGGGCACCATAGTGCATCAGCTTCTTCGGCACGCAGCCGCGGATGACGCAGGTGCCGCCTAGCCTACTGGCCTCGGCCAGCCCGACCTTGGCACCATAGCCGGCCGAGCGACGGGCACAGGCCACGCCACCCGAGCCGCCACCGATCACAAACAGGTCGTAATGGGTCATGCCCCGCCATCTTCGTTCACCAGGAGATCTTGGCACCTAGCGCGTTCGGTCGGTGCTGTCACGTCGGCGGGTGGTCACGGCTCAGTTTCGAGACGGTCCCGACAAGCGCCGGCGCTCGAAAAGGCTTGACGCTCGCAATTTGCGAGCGAACGCGTGTCGATCCTTGCGTCACCAGACCGGAAGTTGACGCTGGCGTGCGCGCTGAATAGAGAGGCGCGTGCCAAGTCGGAAAAACACCGGAATTTGACCAACGCGTCCGAACTCATGCTGTCGCTGTCGCAAGGCCTGAGGCGGCTGGCCTTGTCGAACAAAACCACCCTTCACGTCGCCACCGGCGCCGTCAATCTTGCCTATTTCGGGCACCGCAAGCTCGGTCTCGCTCGGGTTGGCAGCGGTGCGGCCGTGGTCGACGGCGCCGACGACGAGGCAACGCGCGGCTATCGCCGATACCTCACCGAGTACGGGGAGATCGGCGGCTCGTTCTGGCCGGGAGCCATTGCGACCTAAGATGTGCTCCTGCGCTTTCAGTCCGGCGAAGGCGTCACCGGCCATCTGTTCGGGATCGGCGTGCTCAAAGTAAATCGGCGGCGATGCTGGCGCTGCATGCGCGGCCCGACGAGAGTCTCGCTCTGGTGGATTTGGCGCTGCGTCGCGAGGCGATAGACGTCGTCGAGTCCCTGCATCCGGCGCCCAACATCTACTTTCGAACGGTGTCACAAGAGATCTTGGCCGATCAGCGACTTGATGGTCTGCGTGGCGCCTGTCGTTGGGTGCACATTGACGGCGAGCACAGCGGCCCTGCCGTCGAGAACGACCTCGATCTTGCGGCCAGCCTGTTGGCGCCACGAGGCGTCATCTGTCTCGATGACTTCTTCACCCCTGCCTATCCGCAGATCACGCGAGCAACCTTCGATTGGCTGCACCGTCAGGGCGGCTCCTTCGCGCTTTTCCTGCTCGGCTATAACAAGTGTTACCTGTCTCGTGCCGACGACACGGCTGCCTATCTCAGTTTCGCCAAGGAGCGGATGTTGGTCGAACTCGAGCGCCGCGACTTCGCCGAGGTGACCATCTGGAAGGCCGCCGATCCCGCCGATATGAACGGCTTCGGGGTCACGCCACGTTTTCGCGGACAACGGTACAAAGGCCCCGACTGGGCGCCGGACCGGATCGCCATCTCAAGGCAAGTGCTGCCGACCCGGTACTGGGAAGGAGCATGCCGCGAGTCAGGCGTATAGCAGGGCTCGCCAAGGTCAGCCGGCTAGCGGTCATCGATTCACTTGGCGAATCTGTGGCGCGAGTCAGGCTGCCTCAGTTCGCCGCCAGTAGCCCCTCGACCGCGGGTGTGGCGGGGCGGTGCTGGGCGATGGCTTGCCAGCCCCGGCCCTCGTCGGCGCCGCCGAACACTGTCCCGCTCGTGTTGCCGAAATAGACGCCGGCTGGGTCGAACCGGTCGGTCGCCAGGGCCATGTGCAGCACGGACGGGCTGCTACGCCTCGCCCTCCGGCTCAGTGGTCCGCCGGCTCACCGCCAAAATGCGCCCAGAACTCGTCGCGCGCATGGCTGCGCGGGAACGGGCCTTCGGGGACCGGGACCTCGAGGAACCGGCAGAGCGGTTCCCAGCCATCGGCCGGCGTGAAGATCAGCAGGCGATCCGCAGAGATCGTAGCGCGCACCTTCTCGTTGTTGCGCCGATAGGCGGCGATGGCCGATTCGCGCTCGATGCGCGGGCCGAAGGTGTCATTGATGAGCCAGCGGTCGATGAGGTCGAAGAGGTCGGCGATGGGCGGCGGCATGGCCAAGGACGTGCGAATGTTGAAGACCTTGCCGATCGTCCCGGCGAAGCTGTTCCACCAGTCCTCCTCGGGGCGCTCGTTGTGCAGCACCTTGGCCTCGGGAAAGGCGGTCATGGTCTGCTCCCAGACGGCGGCACCGGGCCAATCGACCTGTGCCGTGTAGCCGTCGAAAACCGCCTGCCAATCGACCGGCCCGCCTTCGGCGACGGCCTGCCAATGCGCCGGTTGCGCCGGATTGCTCATCACCTCGGTCATGTGATGGCAGGGGCCGAAGCCCAGCTGCTCGAGTGCCTGCTTGGTCGACATCGTGCCGGTCCGACCAAAGCCGGACCCGATAACCTTCAACGCCATGGCGACAATCCCTTCGCGAGCTTCACCGCGCTATCACGCCGGCGCGAACCAACCGAGAGGCAGGCGGCTACTTGATCGGACCCGAAAGTGTCCGGCTCCCGGCATCATTGGAAAAGTATCCGCGCCAATTGCCGTTGTTGTCAACGCGCCGGCCGATCCAGGGTAGCATCAGGTCGCCGTCAGCAGCGTCTCCACCGCACGTATGGCGGGGAGGTGTTGGGCGATCGCCTGCCAGCTTCGGCCTTCGTCGGCACTCGCGAAGAGGGTTCCGCCGGTGGTTCCGACATAGACGCCGGCCGGATCGAGCCGGTCGGTTGCCATGGCCTGGCGCAGCACGCAGAGAAACGCTCCCGCCTGCGGCAGTCCGGCTCGGAGGTCGATCCAGCTCTGCCCGCCGTCGGTTGTGCGCCAGACGGCGGGCTTGCCGTCCGGGACGTAGCGCTGCTCGGCGCCGACCAGCGGCATCAGGTAGAGGGTGTCCGGATCACGCGGATGGGTGGCCGAAGCGAAGCCGAAATCCGAGGGCAGGCCGTTCTCGATGCTTTGCCAACTCCGGCCGGCGTCGTCGCTCCGGTACATGCCGCAGTGGTTCTGCTGATAAAGCCTTTCCGGCCGGCCGGCGGCCATGGCGAGGCTGTGCACGCACTGGCCGAACGCGGGATAGGTGGCGCCATGGCCCGTGAAGTCGCAGCGCGTCCCCTGGTTCCTTGGCTCCCAGCTCGTTCCGCCATCGGTGGTATGGAAGACGCCGCCGGTCGAGATGGCAACCCAGAGTTGATCGGCGTCCTCGGGATGCGCCAGTATGTGGTGGAGGATGAGGCCGCCGCCACCCGGCTGCCAGTGCCGGCGGCTGGGGTGGGCGGTAAGCCCCTCGACATGCGCCCAGCTCTCGCCGTCGTCCTCGCTCACGAACAGGCCGGCCGGCTCGACGCCGGCATAAAGACGCCCGTGCGCCCGGGCGAGCGACCACACGCACTTGAGCTTTTCTTCACCCTCGGGGTAAGCGAGACCCCGGTCGAACCGGGTCCAGCTCCGACCTTGATCGGTGGAGCGCCAGACGGCCGGGCCGAACCAGCCGTCGCCACCCCCGGCCCAGAGCGTACCGGTCTCGGCATCGGCGATGACGTGACTGACCGGCTGGGCATCGCAAAGCGGGCGACGGAGCGCCCAATCACAGCGCGCCGGGTCTCCCTCGAGGAAGAAAGCTCCTTTGCCGGTGGCGATCAGGATGACAAGCGGGCGGTTCATCGCACAGCCGCCGCTGCCATGAGGTCGCCGAGCCGGTCGAAGCTCGAGCTCCAACCCTCGTTATGGGAATCGCGGCTTTCGACGGAGGTGAAGGGGGCCTGGTGGAAATGCATGATGGTCTGCTCGCCGATCTCCTCGAGGCGGATCGTCACCAGCGATTCGTAGCCGGTCGACTCCCAGGCGAAGGTCAGCGTCAGCCGGTCGGGCGGACTGATCTCACGGTATTCCCCGCCGACCCAGATCTCGTCGCCGCCGGGTGCCTGCAGGCAGGCGCGCCAACGGCCGCGGACGCGAAAGTCGACCTCGACCTCGCGCGCCGGATGGTCCCGGGGGCCGAGCCAGCGAGCGAGATTCTCGGCCTGGGTCCAGGCCCGGAACACAAGGGCGGCCGGGGCCGGAAAGCGCCGGGTGATGGTGAGCTCGGGCGCGGCCTGTCCGGCATCGCTCGTCCCGGGTGCGATGGTCGTCATGTGCTCTTCTCCCTGATGGTAAAGCGGCGTCGGCTGGCTTCGGCGAGGCGGTGGCGGCTCAACGCTGGACGATGATCGTACCGGCGCTCACTGCTGCTCGTCGGTCAGCGGTTGCTGCAGCTCCAAGAGATAGTCGTCGAGGCGATCGAAGCTGTCGCTCCAGAACCGCCGATAGAATGCGAGCCAGTCGTCGATCGACTGAAGCGTCTTGGGCTCCAGGCGGCAGGGCCGCCATTGCGCCTCGCGGCCGCGGCTGATCAGCCCGGCGCGCTCGAGCACCTTGAGATGCCGCGAGATTGCGGGCAGCGACATGGCGAACGGCTCGGCGAGCTCGGTCACCGTGGCCTCGCCGTGCGCCAGCCGGACGAGAATGGCCCGCCGTGTCGGATCGGCGAGGGCGGCGAAGGTCGCGCTCAAGGGATCGGCCATTGGCGGGCGGTCAGGGGTTGGCAGGGGTAATCCAGCCGATGCCGGCCCCACCCGGCTCCTTGATGATGGCGATTCGCCCGACCCCCGGCACGTCGAAGGCAGGATGCACAAGCGTGGCGCCCGCCGCGGTCGCCCTAGCGATACGCGTCTCGACGTCGTCGACCGCGATATAGGCCATCCAGGACTCCGGCACGCCTTCGAAGTGCGGCTTGCTCAGCTGGAACATGCCGCCGACTGTGGTCTCGCCGCACTTGATCACCCAGTAGGTGCCGTCCGGCATCGCCATCGACTCGTAGGTCCAGCCGAGCGCCGTGGCGTAGAACCTCTTCGCCTGCTCGACGTCCCAGGTCATGAGCTCGTTCCAGTACAAGGTGCCGTGCGACCAGGGCATCGTCCCTCACCCTTCTTATTAACGTTCCCGTTAACTAACAACAACGTTAAATACCCGCCGAGTCTCGGTGTCAAGCGGAACGATCGTCGATGAAGAGGGTTTGCGGTCCGCCTAGCGCCGTGCGGTCTTGCGGGCCTCGTCCTCGGCGAGCGCGCGGGGGTGCGGCTTGCCGAGCAGGCCCATAAGCCAGGAGGTGAAGATCGATTCCTCCTTCTCGCCAGGCAGTGGCGGCGGCAGAGCGCGGCCCCAGGCGCCGTGCACGACGACGCGCGGCGGGCCGAGCCTGGGCTTGTCGCGGCCGCAGGTCGGGCGAACTTCGCCATTGATGGTGGTCGCATCGATCGGCATCGCGACTACTCCCCTGCGGCCGTGATTGCCTGGGCCGCTGCGTCCAAGGTCTTGGCCAAGTATATCGTGCCGACGAGCAGGAATGCCAGCGCCAAGGCGGCGACGAGCCCGTTGAAAGCCTTGCTGCGCGCCCGCTGACGCCGCATGTTCTGCTCGCGGTTGTTGGTCGCGGCGGCGGCGAACTGCTCGATCATCTGCTGGCGAATAGCGTGCAGGGCGATGGCCTCCGCCTCCTCGGCGGACTTGCTCTCGGTCTGATAGTACTCGAATGTGGCCTCCGCCACCGACCGGATGTCGATTTCATCATCGGGATGCCGGTATTGACGCGGTCGCAAGGCCACGAACAGGAAGAACAGGACGTAAAGAAAAGCCCCGCCGATCGCGACGATCAGGCCGTGCAAGACGAAGGCGAGAAGCGTCCAGTCGAAACGCGGCACGCCATCGCCGAACTCGCGCAGGACAAGCAGGGTAACGCTCGCGATTGCAGCGATGATCGGCAGCGAGCGGACGACGTTCTCTTCCTGTTCGAGCTCCCGCTTGTAGGCATCGGCAAACAGCCTCTCGAGGTACTCGTCCATCGAGACGCCATTCGCCGCGTTGGTCTAGCGCCTCAGCTGATGCCGCCGAGGCTGACGTACTTGATCTCCAGGTACTCGTCGATGCCGTACTTGGAGCCCTCGCGGCCGAGCCCGCTCTCCTTCACGCCGCCGAACGGCGCCACCTCGGTGGCGATCACCCCGTCATTGACGCCCAGGAGCCCCACCTCGAGCGCCTCGGCGACGCGGAACACCCGGCCGAGGTCGCGGGCATAGAAGTAGCCGGCGAGGCCGACATCGCTGTCGTTCGCCATCCTGACGACCTCGTCCTCGGTCTCGAACTTGAAGACCGGGGCCACGGGCCCGAAGGTCTCCTCGTGGGCGATCATCATGTCGGCATTGCAGTTGGCGAGCACGGTGGGCTCGAAGAACAGGCCGCCCAGCGCGTGCGGCTTGCCGCCGAGGGTCACCTGGGCACCCTTGGCCACCGCGTCCGCGATGTGCTCCTTGGATTTCTCGACCGCGGCCGATTCAATCAACGGCCCGACCTCGATGCCCTGGTCGGTGCCGACGCCGACCTTGAGTGCCGCCGTCGCCGCCTTGAACTTCTCGAGGAACTGGTCGTAGATGCCGGCCTGCACGTAGATCCGGTTGGTGCATACGCAGGTCTGGCCGCAGTTGCGGAACTTGCAGAGAATCGCACCCTTGACCGCCTCGTCGATGTCGGCGTCGTCGAAGACGATGAACGGGGCGTGACCACCCAGCTCCATCGACACCCGCTTGACGGTGTCGGCGCACTGCTTGAGCAGGAGCTTGCCGACGTCGGTGGAGCCGGTGAAGGAGAGCTTCCTGACCGTCTTGTTGGCGGTCAGCTCGCCGCCGATGTTCGACGCACTGCCGGTGACGATGTTGAACACGCCCTTGGGCATGCCGGCCCGCTCGGCGAGCTCGGCCAGCGCCAGCGCCGAGTAAGGGGTCATCGAGGCCGGCTTGACCACGAAGGTGCAGCCGACGGCGAGGCCCGGCGCGCATTTCCGGGTGATCATCGCATTGGGGAAATTCCAGGGCGTGATCGCCGCACAGACGCCGACCGGCTGCTTGATCGCCAGGATGCGGCGCGAGCCCACCGTCTGCGGGATGACGTCGCCGTAGACCCGCTTGCCCTCCTCGGCGAACCACTCGACGAAGGAGGCGCCGTAGACGATCTCGCCACCGGCCTCCGCCAGTGGCTTGCCCTGCTCGCGGGTCATCAGATAGGCCAAGTCGTCCTTGGCCGCCATGATCAGGTCGAACCACTTCCTGAGGATCGCCGAGCGCTCCTTGGCGGTCTTCGCCCGCCAGGCGGGCAGGGCGGCCTCGGCCGCGGCGATCGCCCGCTTGGTCTCCGCCACATCCACGGCCGGCACGGTGCCGAGCGTCTCGCCGGTCGCCGGATCGGTTACCTCGAGGGTCTTGCCGCTGTCGGCCTTCACCCACTCGCCGTCGATGTAGCAGGACTCCTTCAGGAGCGAGGCGTCCATCAGCCCGTTGCGAATGTCTTTCAGTGCGACCGCCATGGTCTTTCTCCCCTAGGATTTCTTGGATGTCGTGACGTCAGGCCGCGACCAGGCTCTTCGCCAGATAGCGGCTCATGCGCCTGGAGAAGGCACCCGGGTCCGGGACCGGCTCGCCCTCGACGATACGCGCCTGGTCAAGCAGCAGGAACGCCATTTCGTCGAGATCGGCAGCCGCGCCGTCCGCCTCGACCATGGCTTCGAGCCGAGTGATCAGCTCGTGTTGCGGGTTGATCTCAAGGATGGGCTTGCTCTGCCCGGCGAAGCTCTCGTGGTGCTTCAACAGCCGCTCGAGCCTCAGATCCATACCTTGGTCCAGGGCGACGAGGCAGACGGCACTTTCTTTCAGCCGCTTCGACGCGCGGACGTCCTGAACCTGCTCGGCGAGCGTCAGCTTGAGCTTGGCGATCAGCTTGTCGAGCCTAGCCTGGTCTTCGGGCGCCTGCTCGGGCTCCGGCTCGGCAGTCTCGCCCTTGATCTTCGAGAGATCCACATCGCTCTTGGTCAAAGATTTGAAGCCCTTGCCCTGGTAGGACCCCACCTCCGGCAACCAGAACTCGTCGACCGGGTCCTCGAACAGCAAGACCTCGATCCCCTTGGCCCGAGCGACCTCGAGCTGCGGGCTGGTCCGCAGCGCCGCCACACTTTCGCCGGTGATGTAGTAGAGCTCGTCCTGGCCCTCCTTCATTCGCCCGAGGTAAGCCTCGAGCGTGGTCCAACCGGTATCGTGGGTCGAGCGGAAGCGGGCGATCTCGAGCAGCTTCGGCCGGTTCTCATGGTCCTCGTAGAGGCCTTCCTTCAGGACCGTGCCGAAATCCGTCCAGAACTTCTCATAGCCTTCCTCCTTGCCCCTCTTCGCCAACTCGTCGAGGAGACGCTTGACCAGCACCTTCCTCATCTTGGCGACGATTGCCCCGTGCTGCAGCGTCTCGCGGCTGACATTGAGTTGCAGGTCCTCAGAGTCGACCACGCCAGCGACGAAGCGGAGATAGCGCGGCATCAGGGCCTCGACATCGTCGGTGATGAAGACGCGCTTGACGTAGAGCTTCACCCCGTGCCGGCGCTTGGGGTCGTAGAGGTCGAAGGGGCGCATCGAGGGGACGAAGAGCAAGGCCGTGTAGCTGAGCTGGCCCTCGGCGGTGAAATGGACACGCGCGAACGGGTCGTCGAAGGCGTGCGCCACGTGGTGATAGAATTCCTTGTACTGCTCGTCCGTGATCTCGCCCTTGGGCCGGGTCCAGAGGGCCCCGCCCTCGTTGACCCGCTCGGCGCCCTTCTCGGCGGTCTTGGTGTCGCCGGCCTTGGCCTTGACGTCGAGCAGGATGGGAAAGGCGATGTGGTCGCTGTAGCGGCGGATGATCTCCTTCAGCTTCCACTCCGAGAGGAACTCCTTGGCGTCCTCCTTGAGATGCAGCGTGATCGCCGTGCCGCGCGGCCCGGGCTCGGGCGCCTCGCTGATGGTGTAGCCCTGCCGGCCGTCCGACGCCCAGAGCCAGGCCGTATCCTCGCCGGCCTTGCGGCTCTGTACCACCACCCGGTCGGCGACCATGAAGGCGGCATAGAAGCCGACGCCGAACTGGCCGATTAGCTTGACGTCGCCGTTGGCCGGCTTGCTCTGCTGCTGCGCCAAAGCCTCGACGAATCGCGCCGTGCCGGACCGGGCGATGGTGCCGAGATTGGCCTTGAGCTCGTCCCTGTCCATGCCGATGCCGTTGTCGCGGATGGTCAGGAGCGCCGCGTCCGGCTCGGCGAAGATCTCGATCTTGAGCTCGGTGTCGGTGCCGAGCAGCTCGGGCTGCGACAGCGAGGCATAGCGGAGCTTGTCGCACGCGTCCGACGCGTTCGAGACGAGCTCGCGGAGAAAAATCTCACGCTCTTTGTAGAGCGAGTTGACCACGAGATCGAGTACGCGGCCGACCTCGGCCTCGAAGGGCTGAACCGTATCGCTCATCGTTAATCCGCACCCTGTTGCGTGGAAAATAGAGGAGCGTGACGTGGGCAGATGGACCGCGCAGTTCAAGGTGCCGGCCCGGCTGCGACGGCTGGTGCTCACGCCCAATCTAGGGCATTATACCTACTCATGCTGGAGGAGAGGCCATGCACGAGTTGGCGCAATGGGCATTCGGCTTCGTCGGGGCGGCGGTGGTTCTCGCCTTTGCCGTCGTCGTCTACCTGCGCTTCGACTGGCTGCTGCGCCCGATCGCGCCGGCGACGACCAGGGGCGAGGCGATGGAGCGGGCGTTCGAGCAGGCGGCTGGGTCCGGCCTCGCCGCACCCTTCCTTGCCGCCAGGCCGACGGACGGCCCGTGGCGGCCGCTGCTCCTGCTCAATGCGGCGCACCAGGAGACCGCTCGCCGGGTGATCGCCGGGCACGTGCAGATCGCTCGCGACCCGTTTCTCGACAGCTTCGATCCGCATCACCTGACCGGGATCGACGTGCCGATGAGCAGCGCCGCGCACAACAGCGCCCGGTTCAGCTATGTCAGCCCTGCCGGCCGCCGCGCCGCCCACGCGGACGACGCCGATCGCGGCTGGGTCATCGACGGCGGGTACTTCGAGAATTTCGGCGCGCTCACAGCCCTCGACCTCGCCAATGCGGCGCTCGCGGCGATTGCCGAGGCAGCCGGCGACACCGGCGCCGTCTTGCCGATCGTCGTGCAGATCAGCAGCGATCCGGGCCTCGGCAGCCCGATCGTCGATGCCGATGGCGCACCGGGCGAGCGTCGTAATCTCGCCAGCGTCGACGAGTTCGCGGCATGTCGCGGCGCTGTCGAGCCATTGCCCTATGCGCCGGTGCAAGACAAGCAATCTGGGTTCCTCGACGGCAACCAGATCCTGGCGCCGTTGCGGGGCGTGCTTGGCAGCCGCGTCGCGCATAGCATCGCCGCCTCGAAGTCGCTGGCGCGCTTCGCCTGCCGCCGCGAGGCCGCCGGGCTGCCGGTCGCGAACGGGCATTTCGCCATGTGCGAGACGGCAGCACCGCCACTGGGGTGGGTCCTGTTGCCCGGTGCCGTGCGCGGCATCGAGGCCTACTGGGAGGCCTGTAAGAATCCTGCGGCGCTGGCCGCTTTGCGTGCGGCCTTCTCGACGGCCATCGACTAGATATTGTGGCACTTGCCGCAGTACCGTCACGATCGTGATGTACCTGCGAGCCATGGCCGATGGTTTGCACTTGCCAAACGGCGTCCGCTCACGACATGGTCTGAGTATGACGCGCCTGCCCGCCAACTCGTCGCGCGTGGCCGCGGTGTTGGGACCGACCAATACCGGCAAGACGCACTTCGCGGTCGAGCGGATGCTGGCGCACAGCTCTGGGGTCATGGGGTTTCCACTCCGCCTGCTGGCTCGAGAGATCTACGATCGCGTCGTCGGGCTGGTCGGCGCGGAGGCAGTGTCGCTGTCGACCGGCGAGGAACAGATCGGCGGCGAGAATGCCCGCTACGTCCTGGCGACGGTCGAGGCGATGCCGGTCCAGCGTGACTTCGCTTTTCTCGCCGTCGACGAGATCCAGCTCTGTGCCGACCGCGAGCGCGGCCACGTCTTCACCGATCGTCTGCTGCACGCGCGTGGAGCCGAGGAGACGCTGTTCCTCGGCTCCGACACCATTCGGCCTCTCCTCAAGCAACTCGTGCCCGAGGCCGAGATCATCACTCGGCCGCGCTTCTCGATCCTGCGTCACAGCGGCGCGACCAAGCTGAACCGGTTGCCGCGCCGCAGCGCGGTCGTCGCCTTCACCGCGGCCGACGTCTACACGCTGGCCGAGGTGATGCGCCGGCAGAAGGGCGGCGCCGCTGTGGTGCTGGGTGCCTTGAGCCCCAGGACACGCAACGCCCAGGTCGCGATGTACCAGTCGGGCGAGGTCGATCATCTGGTCGCGACGGATGCGATAGGCATGGGCCTCAACATGGATCTCGGCCACGTCGCCTTCGCCCAGCTGCACAAGTTCGACGGCCAGGACACGCGGCGGCTGACCGCCCCCGAGATCGGGCAGATCGCCGGCCGCGCCGGGCGTCATATGGCAGACGGCACTTTTGGCACCACCAATGGCAGCGAGCCACTGGACGAGCGCATCGTCGAGGCGGTCGAAGCGCACCAGTTCCTGCCGCTCAAGCGGCTGCGCTGGCGCAACAGCGAGCTCGACTTCACCAGCCTCGAGCACCTCGCCGCCAGCCTCGACGGCGATCCGCTGCAGCCCGGCCTCGTGAAGGTCCGCGACGCGCTCGACGATCGCAGCCTCGCCATCCTCGCCCGCCGCGACGAGATCCGGGCTCGGGCGCAGAGCCCGGCCGGAGTGCGGCTGCTCTGGCAGGTCTGCCAGATCCCGGACTTCCGCAAGACCCTGACCGACGCCCATCTGCAACTCCTGGCGACGGTGTTTATGCATCTGACCGGCGATGCCGCGGTGCTGCCGGGCTCCTGGGTCGGCTCGATGATCGCGCGGCTGGATCGCACCGACGGCGACATCGATACCCTGGTGGCGCGGATCGCGCATGTGCGGACCTGGACCTACCTGTCGCACCGCCAGCAATGGTTCGACGATCCGGCGCACTGGCAGAGCTTGGCGCGGGCTGTCGAGGATCGTCTTTCCGATGCCTTGCATGAGCGGCTGACCCAGAAATTCGTCGATCGGCGCACCGCGGCCCTGCTCAAGAGCCTGCGCGAGCGGGGTGAACTCGCGGCCGAGATCGAGCCGTCGGGCGAGGTGGTGGTGGACGGCCATCCCGTGGGCACGCTCGCGGGCTTCGCTTTCACGCTCGGCGCCTCCGGCCTCGCCGCCGAGCACCGGCTGTTTGCCGGTGCCGCGCGGCGCGCGGTGACGCGCAAGCTCAACCACCTTGCCGCCGATCTTGTGCGCGAGCCGGATGTCGCGTTCACCATCGCCGATCGCGAGCTATGCTGGCGGGGTGCGGTGATCGGCACGCTGCAGCCCGGCCACAGCCTGTTGCGCCCGAAGGTTTCGGTCACCGCCACGGACGAGCTTTCGGTCAAGGCCCGTCTCGCCATCGAGCGTCGCCTCGTGCAGCGTTTGCAGCACTGGCTCGACGAGCGCTTGCAGCCGCTTCTCGCACTCGATGCAGCGTCGCGTTCGGAGGCGCTCTCGGCTGCGGCACGCGGCATCGCCTATCGGCTGGTCGAGGGGCTGGGTTCACTCGCCGCCGCCGAGGCCGAGGCGCTGAGCGCCCAGCTCGACGGGCGCGACCGCCGCGATCTGGCGCGGCTCGGTGTTCGGCTCGGCGTCCACCACCTCTATCTGCCGGCCTTGCTCAAGCCGGCGGCGCAGGAGGCGCTGGCCCAGCTGGTGGCGCTGGCCAAGGGTACCACGGCCTGGCAGCCGACCGCCGGCCGGGTGGCGCTGCGCCGGTCCGAGTGGCCGCCCGAGCCCGCGGCGCTGACCGCCCTAGGCTACCGGCGCCTGACCGGCGACACTGCCTTGCGGGTCGATATTGTTGAGCGGGTCGCGGCACGACTGCGCGAGCTCGCCCGGAGCGAGACCAGCTTCGCCCTGCCGGAGGACCTGCTGTCGACCGCCGGCCTTTGTCGCGAGGAGTTCCTGGCGCTGTTGCCCAGCCTCGGGTTTCGCGTCGAGCGGCCGCCGACGGCGGGCGGCGAGGCGGGCAGGGCGTTGCCGGCGGCGGATTTGGCACCGATCCGCATCCGCCGGGCCAAGGCCCGGCGGATGCGGCCCACGGCCGATCATCGCAAGGTCCAGGCCCGCCAGGGGCCGAGCCAATCGCCGTTCGCGGTGCTTGCCCACCTCAAGGCGGTCGGTGCCTGATGCCGCCGCGGGCCACTGCCTGAGCATGGCTGCCGCGTGATGCGCGAGCCGGGTCTGCGCCTAGACAAGTGGCTATGGCACGCGCGCTTCATCAGACAACGGCAACTAGCGGCCGAACTCATCCGGCGCCGGCGCATCCGGCTTAACGATCGGTTGGTCGACAAAGTGCACAAGGCGGTTCGTCCTGGCGACGTCATCACGCTCGTCGTTCCAGCGGGCGTGCAGGTGCTGGAGGTGGTTGCGCTGGGCGAGCGAAGAGGGCCCGCAACCGAAGCGCAGGCCCTCTACAAGATCATAGTCTAAGTCAGAGATTTACTGCTTGGATTTCATGTAGGCTATCACGTCAGCGATCTGCTCTTCGCTGCGCAGTCCGGCGAACGCCATGCGGTTGCCCGACACATAGCCACGCGGGTTGGCGAGATACGCAGCGATTGTCTCTTCGTCCCAGACGATGCCCGAATTGGCCATGGCATCCGAGTATTTGAAGCCCTCGACGGCACCGGCCTCGCGACCGAAAATACCGACCAGATGCGGCCCGACCCGGTTCTGCTCCGTGTCGATCACGTGGCACGCTTGGCATTGCCGGAACACCCGCTCTCCGGCGGCAGGATCGCCCTCCGCCATGGCAGCGCCGGCGAGAAGGCCGGTCGTCATCGCAGCGGCGATGGCGCAGTGCTTGAACATTGAGATCTCCCGTTGGTCTCGTGGACACCCACCTCAGCGTTAATTGAAGTGGAACCCCCGGAACCGAAGCTATGCCATGCGCTGCCCCCGCCAACTGCGACGCTACCGCCCACGCGAAGCGCCCGCCGTTGCCTCAAAGCTATTCAGCAGGGACGTGGCGGGCGTGGCCCGAAGATGGCGCTGCCGACCCGGACATGGGTGGCGCCAAAGCGGACCGCGTCCGCGAAATCGCCACTCATGCCGATACTGATCTGCTTGAGCCCGTGGCGGCGCGCAATCTTGGCGAGCAAGGCCGTGTGCAGCGCGATGTCCTCGTCGGCCGGCGGGATCGCCATCAGCCCCTCGAGGCTGAGCCCGTGCACCGCGTGGCATTCCTCGATGAAGCGATCGGCGTCCACCGGCAGCACTCCGGCCTTTTGCGCCTCCTCCCCGGTATTGACCTGAACGAAGCAGCGCACCTGCCTGCCCTGCCTGGCCATCTCTTTGCCGAGCGCCGCTGCGAGGCGCGGCCGGTCGAGGGTCTGAATGACGTCGAAGAGGGCGACCGCCTCCTTGGTCTTGTTGGTCTGCAGCGCGCCGATCATGTGTAGCTCCAGGTCCAGATAGCGTTGCCGCAAAGTCGGCCAGCGGCCGGCCGCCTCCTGCACGTAGTTCTCGCCGAAGACACGCTCGCCAGCGGCGAGCGCCGCCTCGATCCGCTCAAGCGGTTGCGCCTTCGAAACCGCGATCAGCGTCACCGAGTTCGGCTCACGCCCTGCTTCCTCGGCCGCCCGGGCGATTGCCGTCCGCACGCGTCGCAGATTAAGGGCAATAGATTGCGTATCGACCATAATAGTTCTCCTTAAAGGTGAAATCTTCAGCTCCTCGATGTTTCATCGCCAATTCATTCAAAACATGTTGAATAGCCAGGTGACATTGTCCAAGACACAAGTTGCGGGGCAGGAAACCATGAGGAAACGCCATGCGCTTCGACGATCACCATGTGATTGATGTCAACAGGCGGCAGGCGGCCTTTTACGACAAATTCCACACCGAGGAGGAATACAATGTGCCGTCGCGGTTGTGGCGGCGGTTTCGGGATCGGGTCCGTGCCGCCGCCGACGTGGACGAGCGGGTCGATGCGTTCGAGCGCCGCGCCTTTTCGACCATCCGGCCGCGCCGCGTCCTCGAGGTCGGCTGCTACAATGGCCGCGAGCAGAGTGACTGGCTGCTCCGTTCGCCTTGGCTCGAGCGATATGTAGGTCTCGACCTTTCGCAGCGCGCGATCGAGCGCTTCGCTGCCCGGCTGGACCCGGCGGCGGCCGCGAAGGCGGAGCTGATCGTTGGCGATTTTCTCTTGCACGATCTCCCGGCCGGGAGCTTCGACGTCGTCTACATGCACAGCACTTTCCATCACTTTCCCGACCCCGCTCGTCCGCTCGAAAGGATTGCGCGCCTGCTCTCGCCGGGCGGTTCATTCATCACGTTCGATCCGGTGCTCACCAATCCCATCTTCCGCGCCGCGCGCGCCTTGTACAGGCCTTTTCAGAGCGATCGCGATTGGGAGTGGCCATTGCGCCGGACCTGTTTCGAGCTGCTCGACGAGCGCTTCGAGTTGCGTCGGGTGCAGGGGTTCCTCGGCATTGAGATGTACGGCGCAATGCTCTATGCCGTCGCTCCGGTGGCGGCGGTCGATGCTTGGCGCAAGCGCACCCGAGCCAGCGACGAAGCCAGCGCCGATCGGTTGGGCGCCGGCCTCTACCGCTGCAACTCGGTCGTCATGTGGTGGCAGCTGCGGGGCTGAATCGGCGGCTCACCGACCCCGTCGCCGGCATTGCCATGCCAAACCAGTGCTTGACGCGGGAAGTACGCCGGCATGACCTTCGACGATATCATGGCACCGCTGGGCGCCGAGGCATTCCGCCGCGACTATCTCGGCCGGCGGCCGCTCCACATCGAGGGCGGCGCCGACAAATTCGCTTCGATCATGAGCTGGTCGATCCTCGAGCGGCTACTGGCCGTCAACACGCTCTGGGACACGACCCGGCTCGACCTCGTGCTCGACCGCGAGCCGATTGCCAAGACCGCCTATGCCGGGGCGCAGCCGGCCATCACTGGCGCGGCGATCGCCGATCCGGGCAAAGTCAAGCGCTTCGTCCAGCAGGGTGCCACCATGGTGCTCAACGACATCGACCAGCTCACGCCCGAGCTCACTGCCTTCGCCAAGGCGATGGAGGAGGCACTCGGCGGCAAGGTCCAGGGTAACCTCTACCAGTCCTCCCGCCGACGCCAGGGCTTCAAGGTGCACTACGACACCCACGACGTGTTCGCCGTCCACTGCGCGGGCGAGAAGGTCTGGCCGGTGTTCGAGGGCCGGGCCGAGGATCCCATTGCCCACACCATGTTCAAGGCGGTGCCGCAGGAGGCGCACGAGGAGGCCAAGGGCAAGCTGTGGAAGGAGGTGCGCCTCAAGCCCGGCGATCTGCTCTATCTGCCGCGCGGCCAATACCACTATGCCGTGGCCGACGACGGCGGCTGCATCCACATCGCCTTCGGCGTCACCTACCCGATCGGCATCGACCTCGTCGGCTATCTCTACGAGCGGCTGATTGCCGATCCGCTGTGCCGCAGGAACCTGCCGCAGGGCGATGCCGCGGCACTGGATCGCCACCTCGCGGCCTTGGGCCAACGTATAGCGTCGATCCTGACCGAGCCTGCGACCAGGGTCGACATCGAGCGCTTCATCGTCGGCTACCGATACGTTCGCGAGCCGTGGGACATGGCGCAGCTGCTCGAGCCCGCCAGCGTGGCCTATGTGGTCAAGGGCGACGGCATCAGGCTGGTCGAGCAGCAGGGCCGGCACGGCCTGGTCAAGGCCGGCAGCCGGCAGGCGGTGGCGGTGCCGGCCGAGGTGGTGCCGATGGTGACCTGGGTGCTGAACCGCCAGAGCTTCGAGCGGCGTGAACTCGATCGAGCCTTTGCCGCCGCTGGCCAGTCCGCGCTCGACCGCTTTGTCAAGGACATGGAACGGATGGCGTTGATCGCGGTTCGCGCGTGAGCGTCCTGCGCCCGGCCACCGGAGAGGCGCCGGTCGACGTCTTCTTCTGGGTCCAGCACTTGCTGGGAATTGGCCATCTGACCCGGGCCGCGACGCTGGTTCGGGCGATGCGCCGCGCCGGGCTCTCCGTGACCCTCGTCTCCGGCGGGGTGCCGGTCGACGGCCTCGAACTCGAAGGCGCGGAGTTCTTCCAGCTGGCACCGCTGCAAAGTGACGGCATCGACTTCAAGGTGCTGCTCGACGCCGCCGGCCGTCCGGTGGAGGAGGGCTTCAAGGCGGCGCGGCGCGATGCCCTCTTGGCGGCCTTCACCGCGCGCCGGCCGCGCATGCTGATGCTCGAGATGTTTCCATTCGGACGCCGCCAGATGCGCTTCGAGTTGCTGCCGCTGCTCGCCGCTGCCAAGGCAATGCGCCCCAGACCCTGGATCGTGAGCTCGGTACGCGACATTCTCGCGCGCCCGCCCAAGCCGGAGCGGCTGACTGAAATGCTTGGCTGGGCAGCCGATTTCGATCGCCTTCTGGTCCATGGCGATCCGGACCTCGTGCCGTTCGAGCGCACCTTCCCCGAACGCCGGCTCCTGGGTGAGCGGCTGATCGAGACCGGCTACGTCGTCGAACTGCTGACCGACGCCACCGCCGTCGATGCGACGGCCAACGACCGCGGCGAAGTCATCGTCTCGACCGGCGGTGGAAGGGTGGGCGAGCGGCTCCTGGAGATCGCCCTCGCGGCTAGCGCCACGTTTGCCGAGAGCACGGCGCTATCACTGCCCTGGCGCCTTTTGGTTGGCCAGCACCTCAGCGAGGAGCGCTTCGCGGCACTCGCGGCCGTTGCCGGATCCGGGGTCACGGTCGAGCGCGCGCGCCGCGATTTTCCTCAGCTGCTCACGCGGGCGGCCCTGTCGATCAGTCAGGGCGGCTACAACACGGTGATGGAGGTTCTGGCGGCAGGCTGCCCGGCCGTCGTCGTACCCTACGCCGGCGGTCTGGAGACAGAGCAGATGCTGCGCTGTCGGCTGCTCGCCGAGCGCGATCTGTTGACCATGCTCGACGAGGCAACCCTGGACGTCGCGAACCTTGTTGCTGCGGTGCAACAGCAGTTGGCCACAGCCGGCAAGGTAGCGGGCAGGAAACCGCGCATGGACGGAAGCGTGCGCACCGTGCGGTTGCTGGAGGATATGCTTGTTCAGCCCGATACGCGATATTGCCCTTAAGCGCCTGCAACAAAACCTTGTTGCAGGCCCGACACAGTAAATGCCGAATGGCCGGGCGCAAAATTGCTTCGGCTTGCACCGTGGCTTGGCAAACTGAATAACACATGGCCGGAGCACGGGGCGTCTTCCGCGTCCCATCCGCGGCATCTGGGTAGCGGTGCCGCCCGATGAACTCGAAGGCGACCTCACTTTTGGGGTGACGAGGAGAAAACTGAAATGAACTTGCGCACTGCACTGTTGGGCACGACCGCCATGCTCGGCGCCGCTGCCCTGCTCGTACCGTCGACCGCTTCGGCGTTCGATGTCAACATCCGCGGCTTCTTCAACTTCAACACCGTGGTTGGCGATATCGACGATGCCCTCAACGGCAATCGAGTCGACGACTACGACTTCACCACGGACTCGGAAATCCACATCGAGGGCGTGAACACCGACGACGAAACCGGTATCCGCTACGGCTTCTTGGTCGAGTTCGAGACGGATCCGCAGAGCAACGAAGAGATCGACGAGAGCTGGATCTTCGTCGACGGCGCCTTCGGCGGCTTCCGTCTGGGCAACGAGGACGGTGCGGTAGACAACTCGAAGATCGGTGCCTACAACATCGCGGCGGGCACCGGCGGCATCGACGGCCAGGGCGTCGTCGGCTCGGTGCAGTTTGCACCGACCAATAGCAGCGACTCGACGAAGATCCGCTACGACTCGCCGTCCATTGCCGGCTTCACCATCCACGGCTCGTTGACGCCGAACTTCGATACCCAGGGCAACAACGTCGCCCTCGAAAATGCTGCCAGGTCCGGCTACCAGAACTGGGTCGAAACGGCGCTCGTCTACACCAATTCGTTTGGCGGGCTCGATCTTCAGGCCGGTGGCACTTTCGCGACCAACAGCGGCGAGCAAGGGTTCGACGACTACACTGGCTTCAACCTCGGCACGACGCTCGGTTTCGCTGGCTTCCAGGTTTCCGGCAGCTACTGGGAAGACCACGATGCGCCGACAGGCGAGGGGACCGATTCCGGCGATGCAAAGGGCTTCACTGCTGGCGCTGCCGCGACGCTTGGCCCGGCAGACCTCTCCGTCACCTATGCCCAGATCGTCGACGCGGACAATCCGATCGAGGAAGGCAGTAACGTTGTACTCAGCGGTTCCGTCGGCTTGCTTCCCGGAATGTCGCTGAACGGCGACGTTTCCTGGTTCGAGGACGCAACCACCACCGGTGAGGATGGTGTCACCGGCGTCGTCCGGCTTCGGGTGGCTTTCTGATCGACATTTGATCGGCGCCCGATCGACGATAGGGCGAAAAACTGGGAGCGGCGGGCTTCGGCCCGCCGTTTCGCTTGACGGGGCGCAAATCTGGCAAGCGGGCAACAGCGGCGTCCGATGAGGCGCATGCCGGCGTCTTGCCGTTGCATCGCACAAGTCGACGGCGCATATTGGGTAGAGCAGCTGTTATTCTCTTCATGGGTGTGTCGGACTCGATGTGCGGTCGCGTAGTCACCAAAGCGCTCGTTGCTGGGGTTTTGCTTGCCGGGCTCGGTGCCGGCACGGCCACCGCCATGAATTTGGTGGCTGGCGGCTATGGCGTGGACGTCGAGCGCTACACACCGCCGGCGTCGCTGTCGATGCGCAGCATGGATTTCAGTTCCAGCGCCGGCGCGGGGTCGGCCGGCCTCACCTTCGATTTCACGCCGCGCAATAGCGGTTCGCTGTTCAATCAGCGGCACGGCGAGGCGGAACGTCCGTTGTCGCTTTCCTTCGGTGTGCAGGAAGGTTTCGGCGATGAATTGCGTCTCGACACCATCGGGCTCGGCGCCGAGACGGAAGCCAACAGTGGCGCGCGGGCGTCACTCGAGGGCTTGGCCGTCGGCGGTGCGTTGCAGTTGCGCGATTGGCAGGTCAACGGCAGCTTGGGCCGTACCAACCTGCTTGGCCGCGAGGCCGATGTGTTCGCCGCGGGATTGGGCTACGGTCGGCTCAATGCGCGGCTTGTCTATGGCTCCGTTCCGGAGACAACGACGGATGGGCCAGGCGATGTGTTGATGCTGAGCACCGATCTTGCCGCCTGGTCGTGGCTGACGCTGCAAGGCGACATCGCGGTAAGCGATACGCTCACCGACGAGCCTCTGACGGTGGGACGGATCGGGCTGCGCCTCAAGTTTTAGATTTGGTGAGGGCCGGCAAGGGTAGCCGCTCCGGGGGCGCCGCCGCCGGCCCTACGCCATCGAGCGCTGGCATTGGCTGCGAACCGTGCTAAGAGAGGGCCACCGTGGGGCTTTGCCCCGGACGCGATGGCAACGCGGCAGTCGATGACCCACTTTTTTTCCGGTTTCAGAAGCCTGGTGATCGTGGCAGGCGCCATGGTCGTCCTTACCACATGCCAGAGCGTGCCGGTCGAACCGGCGCCGCAGCCGATGGGCGGGACAGCCCGCGACCAGGCGGAGCGCGAGCGCTTCGGTACGGTCTGGGGCGGTGATGGCATCACGCTCTTTTCGCTCGGCCGTTCGCGTCCGCAGGACCAGGACGGCGGCATCGGCGGCGGCATCGGTGTCAACGCCTTCCTCTGGCAGGCGACGTTGGACACCATCGACTTCATCCCGCTCGCTTCTGCCGACCCGTTCGGCGGGCTGATCATCACCGACTGGTTCCAGTCCGTCGACGCACCCGGCGAACGGCTCAAGGTGACCATCCAGATCCGTGACGCGGCGCTGAGGGCCGACGCCGTGCGTGTCTCGGTCTTTCGCCAGCTCCGCGACGAGGCAGGTGACTGGCTCGACGCCCCTGTCGAAGAGGCCACCGCGCGCGCGATCGAGGATCATATCTTGACCCGGGCGCGCGAACTGCGCATCGCCTCGGCGGCCGCGGGCTAGCCGCGGCAGGCGCTTCGGGCACTCGCTCACCTCGCAAGGCTCTTGAATGTCGCGCTATCCGTTTCGTGCCACCGAGCAAAAGTGGCGGCAGATCTGGGACGAGCGTCGCTCGTTCCAGGTAACGGTCGATCACAGCAAGCCAAAGTATTATGTGCTCGAGATGTTCCCTTATCCCTCGGGACGCATCCACATGGGCCACGTCCGCAATTATACCATGGGCGACGTGGTGGCGCGGACCAAGCGGGCCCAGGGCTTCAACGTCCTCCATCCCATGGGCTGGGACGCCTTCGGCCTGCCGGCCGAGAACGCCGCAATGCAGAAGGGCGTGCATCCCGGTGTCTGGACCTATTCGAACATCGCCGAGATGCGCAGCCAGTTCAGGCAGATGGGTCTCGCCCTCGACTGGTCACGCGAACTCGCCACCTGCGACGTCGACTATTACCGGCACGAGCAGGCGATGTTCCTCGACATGCTCGAGAAGGGTCTCGTCTACCGCAAGGAGAGCTGGGTCAACTGGGACCCGGTCGACCAGACCGTGCTCGCCAACGAGCAGGTGATCGACGGCAAGGGCTGGCGGTCGGGTGCCGAGGTCGAGCGGCGCAAGCTGAACCAGTGGTTTTTCAAGATCACCGCCTTCGCCGAGGAGCTGCTCGCCGCGATCGACGGGCTCGAGCGCTGGCCGGAGAAGGTCCGGCTGATGCAGGCCAACTGGATCGGCCGCTCGGAAGGGGCGCTCATCCACTTTCCGCTGGTCGGCCGGGACGACGAGCTGCAGGTGTTCACGACGCGCCCCGACACGCTCTGGGGGGCGTCCTTCATGGCGATCGCCCCTGATCACCCGCTGGCCCAGGCGCTCGCCCGTGACAACCCGGAGCTCGCCGCCTTCGTCGAGGCATGCCTCAAGGTCGGCACCTCGGAAGAGGTGCTCGAGCGGGCCGAGAAACAGGGCTTCGACACCGGGCTCCGCTGCCGGCATCCATTGGGCGCCACCCCGGACCTGCCGGTCTACGTCGCCAATTTCGTGCTGATGGGCTACGGCACCGGGGCGATCTTCGGTTGCCCCGCGCACGACCAGCGCGACCTCGACTTCGCCCGCAAGTACGGCCTGCCGGTCGCACCTGTCGTGCTGCCGCCGGATGCCGACCCCGCCGGCTTCAGCATCGGCACCGAGGCCTATACCGGCGACGGGGTGATCTTCAATTCGGACTTTCTCGACGGGCTCGCGGTGCCCGAGGCCAAGGCGCGCATCATCGACCACCTCGAGACCCATGGCCTGGGTGAGCGGCAGGTGACGTGGCGGCTGCGCGACTGGGGCGTCTCGCGGCAGCGCTACTGGGGTTGCCCGATCCCGATCATCTACGCCGAGGACGGCGAGATCGTGCCGGTGGCCAAGGCGGATTTGCCCGTCCGCCTGCCCGACGATATCGACTTCGAGTGTCCCGGCAACCCGCTCGAGCGCCACCCCAGCTGGAAGCACGTTACGTTGCCTGACGGCCGCCAGGGTATCCGCGAGACCGACACCTTCGACACCTTCGTCGAGAGCTCATGGTACTTTGCCCGGTTCTGCTCGGCCGACTACGACGACGGGCCGTTCGAGCGCGCCGCCGTCGACTACTGGCTGCCGGTGGACCAGTATATCGGCGGGGTCGAGCACGCGGTCCTGCATCTGCTCTACTCCCGCTTCTTCACCCGGGCGATGGCGGCCTGCGGCCATCTCGACCTCGACGAGCCGTTCGCCGGCCTGTTCACGCAGGGCATGGTGACGCATCAAACCTATCGCGACGCCGCCGGAAACTGGCTGCAGCCGGACGAAGTCCGCCGCAACGGGGAGGGCTGGACGACCCTGGACGGCCGGCCGGTGATCCCGGGCCGAGTCGAGAAGATGAGCAAGTCGAAGCGCAACACGGTCGATCCCACGACCATCATCGAGGCCTACGGTGCCGATACGGCACGCCTCTTCATGCTCTCCGACAGCCCGCCCGAGCGCGACCTCGAATGGACCGACGAGGGCATCGTCGGTGCCTGGCGCTACCTCAACCGGCTGTGGCGGCTCGTGGAGGAGCGCCGTGCCACGTTGTCGCCGGTGACTGCGATCGGCGACGCGCCGAAGCCCGGACCCGGCATCGCGCTCAAGCGCCTCATTCACCGCACCATCGCGGCGGTGACCGCGGAAATCGATCGGCTCCATTTCAACAAGGTCGTGGCCCTCGTTCGCGAGCTTTCGAACGCCATCGAGGCATTCGAACCCTCCGACGCCGCCGACCGCGCCGTCCAGCGCGAGGCGATCGAAACCCTGGTGCAGCTGCTCGGGCCAATGCTGCCGCACCTCGCCGAAGAGCTTTGGCAGCGGCTCGGCCATGCCACCATCCTTGCCGACAGCACTTGGCCGGTAGCCGATCCGGCCTGGCTCGCCGCCGACAATGTTACCCTCGCTGTTCAGGTCAATGGCAAACGACGCGGCGAGATCGAGCTGCCGGCGGGTAGTGACGAGGCTACCGTGCGCGAGCGGGCGCTGGCCGACGAGGCGGTGATCCGCGCCATGGCGGGCAAGCCGGCTCGGCGGGTCATCGTCGTGCCCGACCGGATCGTGAATGTCGTCGTCTAGGGTCCTGCAGCCTGCGTTCGGCCGTCGCCGCTCGCTGTTGCTCGGGGCGGCATTGATCCTGCCCGCCGGCTCTGTCGGTTGCGGCTTTCGCCCGCTCTACGGCGGTGATCGGGGGGAAGTCGCGGCGACCGATCTTGCCGCCATCACGGTGAACGCGCCGCTCACCCGGCTCGGCCGGATCCTCGAGAACCAGTTGATCGACGACCTCAATCCAGCAGGGCTGACGGTCGCCAAGCGCTACCGTCTCGACCTGACGCTCGAGCGCAACCGAAAGGCGCTGGCAATCCAGCTCGACGACGCCGTCACCCGGTTCGACCTCACCCTCTCCGCCTTCTTCGCGCTGCTCCCGATCGACGGCCGCGAACCGGGCGGAGATGCGGCGGCGACCGCAGCGGCAGACGATGGCGCTGCACCGTCGCCACTCTACCGCTCCGCCGTGCGCCGGGTTGCCACCTACAACGTGATCCGCGAGCCCTTCGCCACGCTGATGGCCGAGCAGGATGCCGAGCGGCGGGCGGTGGTCGCGGTCAGCCGTGAGATCCGGACGCTGCTCACCATCCATTTCGAGAACAACGAGGCGTGATGGTGGCTCCATGAAGGTGACACCGCAGCGGGCCGACGCCTTCGTCAACAACCCGGATCCGGGGATCGGCCTCGTGCTCCTCTACGGCCCAGACCAGGGCCTCGTCGCCGATCGCAGGCGGCGACTAATCGCCGCACAACTCGACCAGCCGGACGATCCCTTTCGCCTCGCCGAACTCGCCGCCGACCGGGTGGCACAGGGCCCGGGTCTGCTGGTCGAGGAGGCCCAGGCCATGTCGCTCGTCGGCGGTCGCCGTCTGGTGCTCGTCCGCCAGGCGACCGATGCGCTGGCCAGGGCGGTCGAGTCGCTGCTGGCGATCGGTGGTCACGAGGCGCTGGTCATCATCGAGGCGGGCGAACTCGGCGTCGCCTCGGCGCTGCGGCGGGCCGCCGAGAGGGCCAGGCATGCCGCCGCCATCGCCTGCTATCGGGCCGACGGCCGCCAGCTCGAGGCCCAGCTGCGTGACCTGTTGCGGGCACAGCGGCTGACGATCGAGCCGGAGGCCATGGCCTTCCTCGCCGCTCATGTCGGCGCCAATCGAGAGGTGACGCAGAACGAGGTGGCCAAGCTCGCCCTCTTCAAGGGTGACGAGCCCGGTGGCCGGGTGACGTTGGCCGATGTCGAAGCGGTGATCGGCAACAGCTCGGCGCTGAGCATCGATCGGCTGGTCTGGACCGGGCTCGTCGGCGGACTTGCCGATGCCAGCCGTGCCCTGGAGCGGCTGCTCGGCGAAGGTCAGCCGCCGATCCGTCTGATTAAGGGGTTTGCGGCGACGTTCATGCGTCTGTTGCCGCTGAGTGCGAGAGTGGCGGAGGGCGAGGCGCCGGCGGCAGTGATCGATGGGCTGAAGCCGCCAGTCCATTTTAGCCAGAAAGACGCAATGCGCCGCGTCCTCGATACTTGGCCCGAAATGCGCCTCGAGGCCGGGTTGGCGCTCGCCATGGCTGCCGAGCGCGCCTGCAAGGCTACGCGTGCGCCCGACCGCCTGCTGGTCAATCGTCTTCTCCACGATTTGCGCCGCATTGGCGAAACCGACGATCGGCAAAGTTAGCGGGTGGCCTGATCGGGCGGGCGCGCTAAACTCGGCTGCGTCACCGTCGCCCTGGAGGCCCGTTGCTCCGTTACGTCGTTCACCGCCTGTTCGTGATGATTCCCACGGTGATCGCCATCAGCGTGGCCACCTTCGTCATTATCAACCTGCCGCCAGGCGACTTCCTCTCGGCCCAGATCGGCGAGCTGCAGGCGCAGGGTGAGGGGGTGCAGACCGAGCGGATTGAGTATCTGCGTGAGCTCTACGGCCTCGACCGCCCGCTCTGGGAGCGCTACTTCCATTGGGTCTGGGGTATGCTGCACGGCGATCTCGGGTGGTCCTTCGAGTACGACCGGCCGGTTACCGACGTGATCGGGGACAGGATTTTCCTCACCGTCGTGATATCGCTCGCCACCGTAATCTTCACCTGGATCGTCGCTTTTCCGATCGCGATCTACTCGGCTACCCACAAATACAGCTGGGGCGACCACGGCCTGACGCTCCTGGGCTTTCTCGGCCTCGCCACGCCCAATTTTCTGTTGGCGCTGGTCATGCTCTATTTCGCGAATGTCTGGTTCGGCACGACCATTGGCGGACTGATGGAGCCGCAATACCTCGACCAGCCGATGAGCTGGGGCAAGTTCGTCTCGGTGCTGCAGCATTTATGGATCCCGGTCATCATCATCGGCACCAGCGGCACCGCCGCGATGATTCGACGACTGAGGGCCAACCTCCTGGACGAGCTGCAAAAGCCCTACTACGTCACCGCCAAGGCGAAGGGCCTGCCGCCCGGCAAGGCGCTGGTCAAGTATCCCTTGCGGATGTCCTTGAACCCGTTCATCGCCGATATCGGCAATTTATTGCCCGACCTGATCTCGGGTTCGGCCCTGGTCGCCGTGGTGCTGAGCCTGCCGACCACGGGTCCAGTTCTGGTCCGTGCCTTACAGAGCCAGGACATGTACCTCGCCGGCAGCTTCCTGATGCTCGAATCATTCCTGGTCGTGATCGGTGTGCTGATCTCCGACCTCCTGCTCGCCTGGCTCGATCCCCGCATCCGCTTCGGCGGCGGGCAGACCCGCTGATGGCGACCCGCTCCCAACCGCCGGAAGATCCCGCGGACAACCGGCATCATCCGCCGCCGAACACGACCGAGGCCCCACCACCGCCGCACTGGGTCGATCCCGAGCCCTTTCAGGTCTACCGTGAGCCACCGCTCACACCTGAGCAGGAGCGGTTCTACACGGCCTCGCAATGGCAGCTGATGTGGTGGCGGTTCAAGCGCCACAAGCTGGCGCTGACCTCGCTCTGGTTCCTCGTCTTCTGTTACGTCGTAGTCGTCTTCGCCGAACTGATAGCGCCCTACAACCCGCACAGCCGCGACCCACAACACATCTACGCACCACCGCAACGCATCCACCTGTTCCATGACGGCCGCTTCGTCGGCCCGTTCGTCTATGGCTACCGGATGGAACTCGACATGGCGACGCTGCGCCGGGTCTACACGGCCGACGCCGAGCGGGTGCAGCCGCTGCGCTTCTTCTGCCGCGGCGATGGCTACTCGTTCTGGGGTCAGGTCGTCTTCGATTTCCATCTGGTCTGCCCGGCCGAGGGTGGCACGTCGTTTTTCTGGGGCACCGACCGGCTCGGCCGTGATCTCTTCTCGCGCATCCTCTATGGCGCGCGGGTCTCCCTGACGGTGGGCCTCGTTGGCATCGCCATCAGCTTCGTGATGGGCCTCGTCCTGGGTGGTATCTCTGGCTACTATGGCGGCTGGATCGACAGTGTCGTGCAGCGGCTGATCGAAGTCATCCGCAGCTTCCCGATGATCCCGTTGTGGCTGGCTCTATCTGCCGCACTGCCGCCGACCTGGCCGCCGCTCTGGGTCTATTTCGGGATCACGCTGATCCTCGGCCTTGTCGACTGGACCGGTCTCGCCCGGGCAGTCCGCTCGAAGATCCTGGCACTTCGCGAGGAGGAGTTCGCCCAGGCCGCGAGGCTGATGGGCGCAAAGCCGCCGCGCATCGTCGGCCGCCATCTGATCCCCTCGTTCATGAGCCACCTTATCGCCTCAGCGACCCTCTCGATCCCCGGCATGATCCTGGGCGAGACCGCTCTCTCCTTCCTCGGCCTCGGTGTCCGCGCGCCGATGGTGAGCTGGGGCGTGCTGCTCAACGACGCGCAGAACGTCAACGTCGTGGCTCTCTATCCCTGGCTGATGCTGCCGGTAGTCCCCGTTATTCTCGTCGTTCTGGCTTTCAATTTTTTGGGCGACGGCCTCCGCGACGCCGCCGATCCCTACACTTGACGTGCCAGCCACTTGCGTTCGGCGATGGCGTTCAAACACCGTCGGCGGGCGCGCAATGCGGCGATCGCTGATTGTTCGCTCCGCAGCGAGCTTGGCGGTGCTTCCGAGGCCATCGCGCGCATGCCGCATTGCACGGCAACGGGATGCGAGATCATCGTCATGCGGTCGTCAGCCGGCGGCAGGGCCTTGTCGGCCGCCCGCGGTTCTCGCCTGATGGCCAGCCCTGAACTGCACTCCATTTCTGAGACACGAAATTAGACACAGTCGGTGGCGAGTGACCCAGCTGCTGACCACTGTGCAGCCGGCAGCTGGGTCACTCGCCTCGAACAGACCGGCACCTCGCCACCGACGGCAACGACGCGCCGGCCGCGGTGAAGACTGCGCCGCCGCCGGTCGGAAAAAGCTTGGGACGCCAACGAGCGGAGACCGGCTGGTCGATGTACCATTCGCTGTCGCGACCGCGCGAAAACAAATAGCTCCGCCGTCAGGGCGACGGCACGTAGATCTCTATCGTTCCGTTTGCCGGCAGCGGGCGAACATAGCTGAAATCCTGGATCACCCAGCTGCCATTGCGGGGCGGCTCCAGGTATTCTGCCAGGCTGCGAGCGGCTGCGGCGTCTTGCTCATAAAAGTACCGAATGCGTGGTGCGGCGATCTCGAAGCCGACCTCGCGCAGCACTACCATCGGCAAGACACCGGTCTGCGACAGGGCGGCATAGAGTTCGCCGGCTTCTTTCGCCGGTTGCCCGCCGTTCGGGTAGAGGATGAAGAGGCGCAGCGTATTGCCGCTCAACGCAAGACCGGACGCTGGCGGTATCGTTTCTCGGGTGGATTCCGGGAGCGGTGGGCTCGCTGCCACGACTGCCGGGGGCTCCGCAGTAGTCGCCGGCACGGTCGTTTCGCCGGCTCCGGCTGCTGCCGTTCCGCGCTCAGCGCGACGGCGCGGCTCGAACGCCTCGAGTTGCATACCGTCGGGCACCGTGTCTATCGGCGGCGGCGGCACCGGCCGGGAGGCTTCCTGGGAGGGAAGCTGAACGTTGCTCTCCGGACCGAACGCGAAACGCCATGTTGCGGCGACAACCAGCAGCAAAACCATCAGGGATGCGAGGACGATCCACCCGCGCGGCCGCTTGCCGCGGCGCTGCGGTTCCGGGGGAAAGTCGGTCGTGTTCTTGACCGCCAACGGCCGAGGCTTGCGACCGCTCGCTGCCTTTCCTCGCGTGCTGCCGGCGTCGTCCATTATGCTGGGCGCCGGCACCACCGGCGGCAATGAGTCGAGCACTGCTCGGCGTACCGTCCTTTCGAGGGCCTGCCGCGCGACCTCACGCTGGCTCTGGGTGGCCGCGCCGATGGCGCTGGTGACCAACTGATTCTGGTTGCGCATGATCGCCGTCACAAGGCGTTCGGCGGCGAACCGATCGGCGAGCGCCGGCTCAGCGATCGCCAAGAGTTCGGCCGCGAGTGAGGTCGCCGCCACGTCCTGGCCGGGCCCCATGGGCCGAACGGTGGCGGTCTGCACCGCGTCCGTTGACGGTGTCCAGACAGGCCGCTCGGCCCGCCGCTCGCCCGATGTGTCAGTCACCGTTCACCCTCGCTCAACAAGCACAATCGCCCGCCTCGACCCCACGCACTGCTGCCGCCGTCTGAATATCAGATCCCACCAAGAACTGTTGGATCCTTCAACTCCTCGCATCAACACGAACAGCGAATCCGGCACCCGTTCACCCGACCGTTGCGGCCGCGGCTGGCAGCGGCTGCTGCAGGGTGATGCAATGTATCCCGCCGCCGCCATGCAACAGGGCAGTCGCATCGAGCGAAACCAGCTCGCGATCGCCGAAGGCCTGAGCGATGATCTTTTGCGCCACGCCGTCTGCCGCATCCTCGAATATCGGCACGATCACGGCACCATTGCACACATAGTAGTTGATGTATGTCAGTGTCAGCAATCGACCATCGTCGCGCTGCTTCGGTTTCGGCAGCGGCAGCAGCATGACCTCGAAGGGGCGACCCTTGGCGTCGGTCGTCGTCCGCAAGGCTTCCAGGTTGCGCGCCAGACCGGGTCGGTCGGCCTCGCTCGCCGTGGCCGGGTCCAGTGCCAGGACCTTGCCGGGGCCGGTGAAGCAGGCGAGGTTGTCGACATGGCCCCTGGTCTCGTCGTCGGTCAAGCTGCCCTCGAGCCAGATCACCTGCTCGATGGTCAAGAGGTCGGCTAGTTCCCGTTCCACCTTCGCCCGGTTCCAGCCCGGGTTGCGCATGGGCTCGAGCACCGAGGCCTCGCACAGGAGAGCGGTACCCTCACCATCGACGTGAATGCCGCCGCCCTCCAGCACCAGCGAGCTGGCAAAGGCCTCCGCGCCCAAATGGTCCAGCATCCGCCGCGCCATGGCAGCATCCTCGGCGTGGTCCGGGTAGACCCCGCCCCAGCCATTGAAGGTCCAGGTGACGCCGCCGAGCCGCCCGTCGTCGCTCACCAGGAAGGATGGCCCGGTATCGCGTACCCAACTATCGTCCTGCGGCATCGGCAGGACCGAGATTCCCTTGCCGCAATGCAACGAGGCATCGGCAGTCAAGTCTGGGCGGGCCAGCACCGTGACCGGCTCGAAGGCGGCGATCGCCTGTGCGACCCCGGCATAGGCCAGCTTGGCGTCCTCGAGGTGCTTACCCCAGAGGCCGTCTCGGCACGGCCAGGCGAGCCATGTGCGTTTGTGCGGCTCCCATTCCGCCGGCATGCGAAAGCCGCTCTGTCTCGGTGTTGTCAACGTTTTCCCCCAGGAGATTTCTCCCGTTCGACACCTTTGCGAAGTCGCAGCTTGCGGTATATGCAGCAGCGATGCAACAGGGTCGGAGCCACGAGCTTGACCCTCAAATACGACTGTCACGGGAAGAGCGACCTTGGCCAGCCCAATCGAGCAGCGCCTCGCCGAACTCGGCCTCAGCCTGCCGGAGGCAGCGGCTCCGGCTGCCAATTACGTACCCTGGACGGTCAGCGGCAAGACGTTGTACGTCGCGGGTCAATTGCCGTTCGAGAACGGCAGGCTGGAGATTCTGGGGCAGGTCGGGGAGCAGGTTTCCGTCGATCGGGCTCAGCACGCGGCCTTGCTTTGCGGGCTCAACATCTTGGCCCAAGCCAAGGCGGCAGTCGACGGTGACCTCGGGCGTATCGTCCGCTGTCTCAAGCTTGGCGGCTTTGTCAACGCCGGGCCCGGGTTCGCGGACCATCCGAGGGTCATCAACGGTGCTTCCGACCTGATGGTCGCGGTCCTCGGTGACGCCGGTCGCCATGCTCGCTTCGCTGTCGGTGCGTCGAGCCTGCCGCTGAATGTGGCAGTCGAGATCGACGCCATCTTCGAACTCGGCTGAGCGGGCGCGACTTGACTGTGGAGTGGAGCCCTAAGCCCATTCAAGCGCGCGCTTTGCGGGCGATCGGTGACGAGCGCGATTTGGCGCCGTCACTTGAGGCGCGCTTCGCCGGTCCGATCGCGGGCATCGATGGTCGGCAATGGGACGCGCTCTGTCCCGACGACAACCCGTTCACCCGCCACGCCTTCCTGCGCGCCCTTGAGGCTTCCGGCTCGGCCGTGGCGGGGAGCGGCTGGCAGCCCTTGCACCTGCTCTTGGGCGCCACGGAGCAGCCGACCGCCGCTGCCCCATGCTACGTCAAGACCCATTCATATGGCGAATATGTCTTCGATCATGGCTGGGCCAATGCCTATGAGCGGGCCGGTGGTCGCTATTATCCCAAGTTGCTTGTAGCCGTCCCGTTCACGCCCGTGCCCGGGCCGCGCCTTCTAAGCGCCGACGAGGTCAGCAAGCAGGTGCTGGCCATGGCCATCCGGACGGCGACGGATCAACTCGGTCTGTCGTCCGCGCACGTCAACTTCATCCGCGAGGACGAGGCGCGGATCCTCGAGGACGCGGGCTTCATGCTTCGGCACGGCGTGCAATTTCACTGGCACAATCGCGGCTATCGAGATTTCGAAGACTTCCTGGGCACGATGCGCTCGAGCAAGCGCAAGGCGGTCAAGAAAGAGCGCCGCGAAGTCGAGCGTGCCGGCCTCGAGCTTCGCACCCTGACTGGTGCCGACCTGACGATCGCGGACCTCGAAGCCTTCTACCCTTTTTACGTCGCCACCGTCGACAAGCGGTGGGGCAGCGCCTACCTCACGGGCGATTTTTTTCGCCGGCTCGCCATCGATTTCGCCGAGCGCATCGTGCTCGTGACGGCGCGCCAGGACGGCAAGCTGGTCGGGGCCGCTTTGAACCTGAAGAGTGGTGACACGCTCTACGGGCGGCTCTGGGGTTGCCGTCGGGAGTTCGAGTTCCTGCATTTCGAAGCCTGCTACTACCGCGCCATCGACTACGCCATCAGCTGCGGCATGGCCCGGGTGGAGGCCGGTGCGCAGGGCCTGCACAAGCTGCAGCGAGGCTATGAGCCGATCCTCACGCAGAGCGCGCATTACGTCCGCGACCCTGGCCTGGCAGCACCGATTTCGCGCTTTCTCGCCCAGGAGCGTCGCAGCATCGAGAACGAGATGGCAGAGTTGCGCCAAATGCTGCCATATCACCGCGAGCACAAGGATTGATCGCCAGCTTCTTCGTGTCGGTCAGCGTCGATCGACGCAGCGCGTCCTAGTGTGCATTCCGGCATGAGAGAAGGCCGGCGCGCTTTAGCGACGCCGGCCGGCTCTGGTCAGTTCAGGTGTGATCGCCGCGCCTCTAGCTTTGCAGGACGGCCGGCGTCGTGATCGCGGTTCAGTTCAAGGTGACCGACGCGCGGCTGGTCTCCATGTCTCCGTCGTCCTGCAATCTCTCGATCGCTTCCTTCAAACGCAGCTTCTCCCGCTTGAGCTTGACGAGAATGGTGTTGTCCGGCATCGGCCGGTGCTGCTCCTCGTCGATCTGCTGCTCGAGCCGCGCGTGCTTTGCACGAAGGCTGTCGACGTGCTCATGCAATGACATGGTCTGGAAACCCTCCCTTGCTAACTTCGGAGAGCGCCACTCTAAGGACGGTACGCAGCGAGGTTCAAGAGAAATCGGTTGCGTCCCGCAGGAAGCTGTGTAGTTTGCAAGGTTTTCAAGTGGGTGGGGGCTCCTCAACCTTTAGTTTTTTCGCAATGCCTTTTCATTTCCGATAATCGGTCAACGTGCGGTGCGGCTTTTGGCGGTGGGTATAAGGGCGACGAACACCGCTTGCGCGCGCGCCGGTAACTGGCAGTCTGGATAGAGCGTCGCGAAGTTGGCGCCGAAAAGGGATTCGCTGGCAGCCGCCTCGTCGTCGGGCAACACCGATACCAACGCCGCGAGTTGAACCTGCTCGAGCCGCTCGAACTCAAGTTCGATTGCGGCCAGCGTACGCCGACGTTCGGCTAGAAACGGGACGAATTCCGGTGGCACCGATTGCGCCTTCAAGCCGCGGCGTGCTTGCCGCAGTGGGCGTATGACATTCGACTGGATGTGGTCGGCAAAGCACCGCAGCTGCCCCGCAAGTGCTCCATCCAAACGACGGCCACCACCACTCAGCCAGGTTGCGAGCAGGACGAGGTTGACGTCAAGCCCCAGTTCGTCTTGCAAGGTGAGGCAAGTGGCCTCTACTTCTGGCTGTCCATAAACCCGAAGCGAGAACTCCCAGAACGTCGAGTCCGGCCAGTCGGCAAAAGGTGCGCTCATGCGCTAAACACATACGCGGCCGCACCAAGCAGGCCGGTCCGCGGGTTGGTGACCTGGTAGCAGGGCACGCTCGCGAGAAAGCTGCCGAGCCGGCCCTTGGCTTCGAAACGTTCGCGAAACCGGACGTGGTCGAAATGCCGACCGAGTCGGCCGCACAGGCCACCGCAAAGATAGACTCCGCCTTTGGCACCAAAGGTCAGCACCAGGTCGCCGGCCGCTGCGCCGAGCAGCCCACTGAACACCCTGAGCGCATCGATCGCCACCTCCGACGAACCGTCGGCCGCCGCGGCGGTAATGGCTTCGGGCGATGTGCCGGCAAACGCCCGGTCGCTAATCTCGGCCATGGCATGGGTGAGGGTGACCAAACCTGGGCCCGACAGCAATCGCTCGTTCGATACGTGTCCGACGCGGGCGAGCAGCCGATGCAGGATCTCGATCTCGAGTTCGTCGTGCGGCGCAAAGGAGACATGGCCGGCTTCGCTGGCAATGACCAGCGGTCCCGACGTCGTCGGCAGGAGAGCCGCGGCGCCCAGGCCGGTCCCTGGCCCGAACACCGCGACCGGCCAGCCGGCGAGCGCCGCACCGCCGCCGATGGCGATGCTATCGGCCTCGCTCAAATGCGGAATGGCCGCGGCCTGGGCGGCGAAATCGTTGATCACAGCAAGCCGCTCGACGCCGAGCCCGGCTTTCAGGTCGTCCCGGGTAAACTGCCAAGGACTGTTGGTGAAGCGGATAAGCTCGGCATCGACCGGGGTGGCCACGGCTATCACCGCTTCGTCGATGCTTGGTTGGTCCCCCGGCAAATCCTCGAGATAGGCCAGCGCTGCTGCCGCGAGGTCCAGATGGTCGCGCACCCGCAAATGCCGCTCTTGCGTCACCGCCACCGGCGGCGCGCCGACCGCGCTGGCCGTCCGGCCGACAGCAGGTGCCAGCGCGAAACGGGCGTTCGTCCCGCCGATATCGGCGATCAGTCGCAGCATTTCTCTCCCTTCAAGGCGCGGCAAGGTGGCGACCGCAGAGCATGTTCGTCAAGCTTTGTCACGAGTGGGCTGCTGTCGAGCCTGCCATGAAGCGGCTGCACCGGACCGCCGGATATGGTAAAGGACGCGGGGAAGGGAGGGAACAGCGTGGCGACCTTCACCAAGAGTTCCCGATTCCCGATCTTCAAGGCCGGCCATGAAGAACCGCGGCGACCATCTCGAGATCGATACACAGCTTGCCAGCTTGCGCGCCGCACATCGTTCGCTCGACTCCCGGATCGAGCAACTTCAGGGCGAAGGCTTCGTCGACCAAGTGGCCCTGCAGCGGCTCAAGCGGCAAAAGCTGCTGTTGAAGGACAAGATAACCCAACTCGAGCATGACCGCCTCCCGGACATCATCGCCTGAGGACCTGCAGACATCCTGGCGGTGCCGGTGCCGACTGTCGCCGGATCGACGCACCATCCGGTCGTATGTCGGCCGGGGTGGAGATCGCGCTATGTCGCGGCCCGCCTCTGGTGGCCCGTGGTGCCGAAATCCACCACTGTCCGCTAGAGATTGACCGAGAGCTCGCAAGCGGGTGCTTTGCCGAGTACCCCGACTTGAGGCCACCTTGTGTCAAGGACTGGGTCAGCCGAGCTGTCTCATTTCGCGCGCGTGTTCCGCGACCTGATGCGCCAAATCAACATGAAACTGCGGCTCTCGTCTCACCTAGCTGATCTTGCACCGCAGCGTGCTGCTACTGGCTGACCCAGACAATCCTCGTTATCCAAGCGATGTCCCTTGCCGGAAGCGTAAGCTCCTGCTCCTCGCCGTCGCGCTCAACGATCGTGCATTGCTGCGCCGTTTTGCGTTTGAGCGTGCCGAAGCGCACCTCACCGTTTCTGCTCTTGAGCATTACGCGGTCATGTCGACGGACACTGCTCGACGGCGAGATCACGAGCAGAGACCCTGGCCGGCAAAAATCCTGATCGATATCTTTGTCGAGCTCGACAACGTAGGCGCGAGGATCGTCAATCGACGGAAACTCGCACTCCTCCCATTCGCCGAGTCCCGGGAACCCGGACTTGTCGAAGCTGTCCTCCGTGATCTTCGACAAGCGAATCGATTTGAGCCTCTGCTCCGACAGCCGTGGCTGGGGTGACGGTGCCTCGTCAATCAACGTCACGAACTCGGCCATGCTGGTTTGTGTCGCCTCGAGAATCTTCGACAGGCTTTCCGTTCCCGGCCAGCGTTGCTTGCCGTCTTGCGTAACCCGCTTGCTCTTGTTGAAGGTCGTCGGGTCGAGGCCGGCCCGCTTGGCGAGGCCTGACGGTGAAAGGCCATTGCGCAAGGCGAGACGATCAACGCCGCGCCAAATCTGGTCGTGAGTCAGCATGGCTTCGCTTCCGCTGCGCTTCGTTGCACTTTTTGAGAATGTCTTACTATGCAGTGGACGTCACTAGGTCTATATTCTTAGAAAAAGGATGGAGTACGCGGATGATGGTCATTGTCGGCTTTCAGGGGCGGGTCAATGCTGGTGGCCTCGCCTGGCTGAAGAAGGGTTTTCGCCATTGCTTCGCCTACCAGCGGGTCGACGGCGGCTGGGTGCTATGTGATCCGCTCGGCGCCGGCCTGCTGCTTCGCCAAGCTCCCGCCTTGCCGGAGCGGGCGCTGCTCACGTCAATGGCAGCGCTCGGCGCGTCCGTCGTCGCCGTTCGACGGATGGACCAGGCCGGGCGTATGCCCTGGCTGCGGCCGATGACTTGCGTGGAAATCTGCAAGCGCGTGGTCGGCACGCAGGCGTTTTGGCTGTTCACACCCTACCAATTGTTCTGCGAACTGCTCGGTCGCCGGGAGGCTTGACGCGACGAATGAAGTAGGTTTATATTCTTAGTGTAGCACAACACGATTGGATCGGTGCATGACGGACCCGTCACTGCCAACGGTGTTTCGACACTTCGCCAATGCCCGCGAGCGCCGCCTGGCCTGGGAGCAACTTTGGCGTGACTGCTACGCCTATGCCCTGCCGATGCGCGGCCATGGCCTGTCCCAGGCGACCTTCGCCGGCAGCAACCACGCCGAACGACTGTTCGATGGAACGGCTCCCGATGCTGTAGAGCAGCTTGCGGCAAGCCTGCTTGCAGAACTCACGCCGCCGTGGTCGCGCTGGTTCGGGCTCAAGCCCGGCCAAGACGTCGACCCCCGTGACATCGACGAGCTCGCACAAATCTTGGATGCAGCGGCGGTTCGCGTGCAGGGGCATTTCGACCGCTCGAACTTTGCCGTCGAAATCCATCAGTGCTTCCTCGATCTGGTGACGACCGGCACGGCTACCTTGCTGTTCGAAGAGGCGCCGGTGGGTTGCTCCTCGGCTTTCCGCTTCTCCGCCATCCCGGCTGCCGAGATCTTCATCGACGGCGACGTGAACGGAGGCATTGAGCGCTATTTCAGGGTTACTTCAGCGACCCTTTCGGAAGTCCGTCGACGTTTTTCCGGTTGCGCCGAGCTGGCCCTGATCGCGACCGATCCAAGCGCGTCTTCCGACTCGAAGCTGGAATTGCTCGAGGCCGTCCAGGCGCGCGGCCGGTCCTTCGACTATCAGGCCATCCTTCCTGTGCAGGGCGACGCCGTCCGGGCGCCGGTGCTGTTGGCCCAGGGCGCCTTCGAGCAGTCGCCGTTTCTAACCTTTCGCTGGATGAAGGGCACCGGGGAGCTCTACGGCCGTTCGCCGGTGATGACTGCCCTGCCGGACATCAAGACGGCCAACAAGGTGGTCGAGCTGGTCTTGAAAAATGCATCGATCGCGGCCACCGGAATTTGGCTGGCCGAAGACGATGGGGTCTTGAATCCCGCCAATATCCGGCTCGTGCCGGGAAGCATCATCCCAAAAGCGGCCGGTTCGTCCGGCCTGACCCCGCTGCAGGCCCCAGGTCGGTTCGACGTGTCCGAACTGGTGCTGAGCGACCTTCGCGCGCGCATCCGTCACACCCTGATGGCCGATCGCCTAGGCCAGGTGAACGATCGACGCATGACGGCGACCGAGGTGCTCGAGCGCAGTGCCGAAATGACCCGCCTGATCGGCGCGATCTATGGTCGCCTGCAGGCCGAGTTGCTGACGCCCCTGATGCAGCGGGCGCTCGCCATCTTGCGACGGCGTGGCGAGGTGCCGCCCGTGGTTCTCGATGGCACCATCGTCGAAGCCAATTATCGTGCGCCTCTGGCCCGCGTTCAGGCACGCGAGGAGATCCGCAACACCCTGTTGTGGCTGGAGACCGTCGGCAAGCTCGGCGCCGATGCGGCCCAGCTGGTGGACCTCGCCGCCACCACGAGTTGGCTCGCCGAGACGCTCGGCGTGCCGCGCGAGCTCCTCGCGCGGACGCCGGCGGAGTGATCACCGTGGAACGGCAACCATACGAGGACGATCGAGACGTCGGCTGGGCTTGGTTCGCGAGCGACGGCGCGAGTCCACTGCATGACGACGATCTCACGAGTGCGATGGCGGCGTGTTTCGCCGGTCGTCATGGCGAGATCGTCATCCAGCACCTGCGCAACCTGTTCCTCGATCGCCGCGTGCCGCCGACCGCCTCGGACGCCGAGCTGCGCCATGTCGAGGGCCAGCGCTTCGCCATCGCCTACCTCCTCCGCCTAGCCCGTCCAAGAGGTTGACCATGCAAAGCCATAGCAGTGCCGCCAAGGCAGATCCCGAGCCTCTCGATATCGTGGCCGAGATCGTACCAATGCCAGCCAATGAGGACGAGCCGATGCCCGACTTGCGGCCCGACTTGCGGGAGGAGACGATCGCGAGCTCCGACCCGGTGGGCCTGACCGACCAGGAGAGCCTGACCGCCCGGCCGCCGGATGTGCCGGAGAAGTTCTGGGACGCCGCGACCGGCACCGTCCGTACCGATGCCCTGCTCCGCTCTTATCTCGAACTCGAGCGCCGCCTCGGCCGGTCGGTCGCCAAGCCGGCCAACGACGATGACATCGAGGGCATCAATCGGCTCTTCGCTCTGCTCGGGCGGCCGGACGCTCCGGACGGCTACGATATTGCTGCTCCACATCCCCTGGTCGCCCCCGATCCCGAGCTCAATGCGCTGCTGCACGAAGCCGGCTTCACGCAACGCCAAGCCCAGCTGGTCTACGAGCTCGCGGCCGATCGGCTGCTGCCCGTGCTCGAGGAAGCGGCGGGTGAGCTCGAAGCGACCCGGCAGATCGACCGCCTGCAGCAGCATTTCGGCGGGCCCGAGGCTTGGCGGACCATTGCGGCGCAGATCAAGGCCTACGCCGAAGCCAATCTGCCCGACGAGCTGCACAGCGCGCTTGCCGGCAGCTACGAAGGCGTCTTGGCCCTTCACGAGATGATGCGCAAGGCCGAGCCCGATATCGTTGGCCAGGCCGGCTCCGGCCAACTGGCCGTGACCGAGGACAGCCTCCGCGAGTTGATTCGCGACCCGCGCTATTGGCGCGACCGCGATCCCGAGATCGTTCAGCGGGTGACTGCGGGCTACCGCAACCTCTATCCGAGCTGACCTGCTGACGGGCGATCACTGCGGAGAACCGCGCGGCGGCCCGCCTGATCGACGACCAAACCCGCCCGAGCTTACGGCCCGCGAGGACAACCAGCGGCTCCCTTTATCGCGACAAGCAAACAAGGTGCGCGATGTCTATCAACATAGATCAAGCTTTCTCGAAGCAGTTCGAACGGGAAGTCCACGAGGCTTACCAGCGCCAGGGCTCCAAGTTGCGGGCCACCGTTCGCGTCAAGAACGGCGTGCGCGGCAGCTCGACGACCTTTCAGACGGTCGGCAAGGGTGCCGCCGCCACCAAGGCGCGGCACGGCATCGTACCGGTCATGAATGTCGAATTCAGCGCGGTCGAGGCGGTGCTCGTCGACTACTACGCCGGTGAATGGGTCGATCAGCTCGACGAGCTGAAGACCAATCTCGACGAGCGGCAGGTCCTGGCCAACGCCGGCGCCTTTGCGCTCGGTCGCAAGACCGACGAACTCATCCTCGCCGCCTTGAAGAACGCCACCCAGGTCGCCGGCGAGGCGACCAACGGCCTGACCAAGGAGAAGGTCCTGCAGGCCTTCGAGATGCTCGGGGCTGCCGACGTGCCCGACGACGGCCAGCGTTACGCGGTCATCGGCTGGAAGCAGTGGTCGGATCTCTTGAACGTCGCCGAATTCGCCAATGCGGAGTTCGTCGGCGACGATCAACTGCCGTGGCGAGGGACCCAGGCCAAGGTCTGGCTCGGCACGCTCTGGATGCCGCATTCGGGCCTGCCGGGCGAAGACGGCGTGCGCCACTGCTTTTGGTACCACAAGAGCGCCGTAGGCCACGCCATTGGTCAGGATGTGAAATCCGACATCACCTGGCACGGTGACCGTGCCGCCCACTTCATCTCCAACTCGATGTCGCAGGGTGCCGTCCTGATCGACGACGACGGTGTCGTCGCCATGCCCTGCCAGGAGAGCTGACAATGGCTTATGAATCCAGTGGTCTCAGCGCCATCTCCTACGCCAACGGCTTCACCCTTTGGCATTACCGAACCAAAGACCTGATCGCCGATGTGGACAATGCCGGCTACTTCAATACCGCGAGCAAGATGCTGCGGGTCGGTGACTTCATGTTCGTCAATGCCGGCCTCGACGACATGCCGACGCACGGCGTCGTCGTCGTGCTGAGCAACGAGAACGGTCTCGTCGACATCAGCAACGTGACGGCATTCGGCGCCATCAACACCGACTAGTCGATCGAGCAGGTATTTCGCTTCAGCCAATGTTGCGAGATACCGGCGGACCGGTGGCCTGCCACCGGTCCGCCCCGCTCGGCGAGCGTCGTGCAACGCGCCCGCTCGCCGATCTTCAGATGCCAGCCAGAAGCGAACCGCACCATGACCCTCTCCGATGTCGAGATCTGCTCGGTGGCACTCGTCAAGATCGGGGCGAACGGCATCGTCTCGTTCGTCGACGATATGCTCGAGGCCGAAGTCGCGAGCCGTCTCTACGAGGTGACACTTCGCGGTCTCATCACCAGCCATCCCTGGCACTTCACGCTGGCCGAAGCCGAACTGGAACCCATCGAAGAGCCGCTTCAGACCGGCTTCGCCAACGGCTTCGAGCTGCCCGGCGACCAGCTGCGGATCATCTCCGCCGGCGCCGGTCATCGGTCGCGCGGCCTCGATTACCGGGTCGCCGGCGATCGCCTGTACTGCAACAGCGCCAGGGTCGTGCTCAGCTTCCAGAGGCGACCGGCGACCGCAACGTTTCCCGCCTTCTTCGTCCAGGCCCTGGTCGCGCGACTCGCCGCCGAGTTCTGCCTGCCGCTCACCGAGGGCACCAGTCGGGCGGATGCGCTCTTCAAGCTGGCCACGGCCGAACTCAAGATTGCACGCCTGATCGACAGCCAGCAGGCGACGCCGCGTGCGGTCGAGGACTTCACCCTGATCGCGGCGCGCAGCTGATGACTAGGATCATCCAGACCAAGAGCAGCTTCACCTCGGGCGAGATCGATCCGGCACTCTATGGTCGCATCGATCTGCGCGCCTACGAAGACGGCGCTGCGACCTTGCGGAACGTATTGGTCCAGCGCACGGGCGGGGTCACCCGACGGCCGGGGACCGCGTTTGTCGCCATGGTGCCGAGCGGCGCGCGGCTGTTCCCCTACGATCAAGGCGCCATTCATGACCTGCTCGTCTTCGGCGACTACGAAGCGCACATCGTCACCGACGGGGCACACCGGCAAACAGTCGACGGGCTCCCCTGGTCGATCGACGAGGTTGCGCAGATCGACGTAACGCTTGTCGACGACGCAGTGCTCGTTTGCCATCCGTCTTATGAGCCGCGTCTTCTCGAGCGCGGGATCGACACGCAGTGGCGTCATTCGAAGCTCGCTTACGCTAGGTTGAGCACCGCCGACGCGGACGAGCGCCGCGCCCTGCCGTTCGCCAGATACGCGCCAGCAGATCTCAGCTTGCAGGTAGAGCGGCTCGAGCAAGGCGATGATCCCACGGCACAGGACACGGCTGGCATCGCAGTCAAGCTCTTGAGCTTCCACCCGCTGTTCGATCGCGGCTACACGCAAGGAACGGTTTTTCGCGTCAAAGGACGCCAGGTTCGCCTCACCAACGTTGTGCCCGACCAGGACGGCAGGCTCGCCTGGGGCGTCACCCTGGAACCACTGGTCGACGAGCTCGCGACGTTCGACTGGGACGAGCAGGCGTTCTCCGATGCGCATGGTTGGCCGATTGCGGCTGCCATGCACCAAAACCGCCTGGTGTTCGGCGGCTGCCGCGATCGCGCCGATTTCATCTGGTTTTCGAAGTCGGGCCGTCCCTTCGACTTCGACATGGGCGACGGCGAGGACGACGCGGCCATTTCGTTTCGCATCGTCGCCGAGCGACGACACGAAATTCGCCACTTGTTTTCCGGCCGCGTTCTCCAGGTCTTCACCACGGCCGGTGAATGGACGATCGGCGGTTTCCCGTTGACGCCGAGGACGGCCCGGGTCGAGTTGCAGACGCGCGTCGGCTCGCTGCCCGAGCGGCAGATAGCGCCCGTCGATGTCGACGGTGCCACGCTCTTTGTCGGCAGCTCGGGTCGTGATTTGCGGGAGTTCCTGTTCACCGAGACCGAGCAGGCCTACCAGGCGGCCGACATCGCCATCCTGTCGCGGCACCTGATGCAGGAACCGGTCGACATGGCGTTCGATCAGCCGCGGCGGGTGTTCTGGATCGCGCGCGCCGATGGCCGGGCCTGTGCCGTCACCATCGACCGCAACAGCAATATCGTGGCTTGGACCCTGCAGGCGACGGATGGCGTCATTCGGGCGCTGACGATCCATGATCGCGCATTGGTGATGCTGGTCGATCGCGCGGCGGGGCTCTCTATCGAGCGGCTCGACGAACAGACGACCCTCGACTCGCAACGGCGCCTGACCACGCCGGAGCCGACCGCCGCGTGGTCGGGCCTCGAGGCGCTGAACGGCCAGACCTATGTCGTGATCGCCGATGGCGAGACGCTGGGCGAGCAGTCGATCGAGGCTGGCCAGCTGCAGTTGCCTTCGCCGGCAAGCGTGCTCGAGCTCGGGCTGGGTTTCGAGCATACCATAGCCGGCCTGCCGATCACCGGCGGCAGCGGGCGCGGTGTGGCCGCTGACACGCCTTACCGGCCGGTGCGGATCAGCCTGCGGCTCGGCCCGTCGAAAGATCTGCTGGTCGATACCGGTGCTGGCCCGCGCGTGGTCAGCGTCGGCCGGCATGCCGGAATGAACGACATCTTTGATGTCGGCATCAGGGCCATGGGCTGGCGCCGGGGGACGGCAATGCCGCCCTGGCGTGTGGCGCAGGCGCAACCTGGCCCGTTTCAACTCCTCTCGGTAACTGTCGAAGCAAAGGTGAACGGCTGATGGGCGGAACGAGCAGTCTAGCGAGCTTGGGCCTCAACCTGGCGCTCGGCCAGGAAGCGGCCAGGCGCGAGAACAAGGACCTCGAGAAGGAGCGCGATCGGCAGATCGCCTCCATCATGCGTGATAATCGCGAGGCCGAACGGCAGCAGGCCACCGCCTTGCGACGCCGACAGGCCAGTGAGCGGGCGAGAGCCGGGGCCACCGGCACGGCAACGACCGGCGGCTCGCTCGATGCCATTCTCCGCGGGCTCGAGCGAGACGCGGCCTTCGACCGCGCGGCCAAGCGTGACGCCACCAACGCCCGCGTGCAGCAGATCAACGACAGCTTCGGCACCCGGCGTCGCAACAATCTCCTGACCGCCTCCAACCGGCTCTTGGGCAGCAGTTCCGCGACCGTCGGCCGCAGCCTGCTCGGCTGACCGGTCGATCGATGACGGAGGGCGAGGACAGCAGCACGGTACCGTTCGGCCCGGGTTGCCGGGAGAGCGCAGTCGGCTTTCTCGGTTTCACCCAGTTCGTCATCGTCTGGAACAAGCTGCAAGGACACGGCACCCCGGCGCTCCACCTCACCATCTCGCAATGGCTCTACGAGCGGTGGCTCGCCGGGGACCGCCGGCTGCTGCTCATGGTGTTTCGCGATGCCGGCAAGTCGACCCTGGTCGGTCTCTTCGCGGCCTGGCTGCTCACCGGCAACCCCAATCTCCGCATCCTGATCATCGCTGCCGAGCAGATGCTCGCCAACAAGATGAGCCGGAACATTCGGCGGATCATCGAGCTGCACCCGGCGGCAAGCCACCTGCTCCGGCATCGTGGCGACAGCTGGGCCGCCGATCAATTCACGGTTCGGCGCAGCCGCAGCCAGCGCGACCCATCAGTGCTGGCGCGCGGCCTCGCCGGCAATTTTACCGGCACCCGTGCGGACATCGTCATTTGCGACGATGTCGAGGTGCCGAACACCTGCGGCACGACGGCCGCCCGCGACGACTTGCGTCAGCGCCTGACCGAGCTTAACTTCGTGCTTGTGCCGTCCGGCCTGCAGCTCTTCATTGGCACACCACACAGCTACTATTCGATCTACGCGGACCGGCCGCGGGCCGAGATCGGCGAAGAACGGGCCTTTCTCGATTCTTTCCGGCGATTATGCCTGCCGTTGGTCGGCTCCGGCGGTGCCAGCGCCTGGCCCGAACGCTTCCCAACGGAAATCATCGAGGACCTGCGGCGCAGCGCCGGACCCCAGAAGTTCCGCAGCCAGATGATGCTGGAGCCGATACCACCAAATGCGCTAACGCTCGATCCCGACCGGCTGCTCGTCTATGCGGGCGAGTTGCGCAGCCACTGGGCCCACAATCGGCTCATCCTGTCGCTTGACGAGGCACCAATGGTCTCGAGCGTCTGCTGGTGGGACCCGGCCTACGGCCGCCCCGGCCGCGGCGATCGCAGCGCCATTGCTGTCGTCATGATGGATCGCTCGGGCCACTACTGGCTGCACGCGCTCCGCTACCTGCAATTCGCCGTCGAGCGCCTCGACGAAGTCGACGAGGCGACACAGCTGGTGCGGCAGGCCATCGACTTCGCCCGCTCGGCACAGCAAATGCGTTTGTTCATCGAAACGAACGGTATCGGCCGCTTCCTGCCGGCCCTTGTCCGCCGTGAGCTCGGCCGGGCCGGCGGGCAGCTGGCGCTCGTCGAGCGACACTCGAGCAAGAGCAAGACCGACCGCATCCTGAACGCTCTCGATCCGATCCTGGCCGCCGGGCATCTGCACATCCATCAATCGGTCCTGCAGTCCGGGTTCATCGAAGAGATGCGCGAATGGTCGCCAGGCACCGCCGCGCTCGACGATGGCCTCGATGCCGTGAGCAACGCCATCCTCGAACAGCCGGTGCGACTACCGAGAACCACCGGCACTGCCGGCGGATCATCATCTCTTGCAACCAGCAGCTTCTTGGCCGATGCGACATTCGCCGTGTGAAGCCCGGAGCATCGGGGACGTCACGCAACCGACCGGGCAGGTCAACCGACATCTCGGCAGAGGTCCGTGCCCGCCACGCTCACATGTCTCTGGATACGACCTTGAGCGCCACCGCCACGCTGCTGCTGCTTGCTCTGGGTCTGGCTCTCGGCGGCTGGGCTGCCTGGCAGGAACGTCGACCGCGCGGGCTCGGGGATCTGCCGCTCATGCCACCGATCCCGGTCTTGATCGTCGGGGTGCTGATCGTCCTGGTGAGCCTGGCACACTTGCTCACCATCTGGACCGGCATGCCGTTCAAGAGCCGATTTCTGCCGTGAGCGCCAGCAACTGATCGAGCAGACCCGCAATCGCCGCGCGTGCCTCCAGCTTTTCGACCAGACGGGGCGCAATGCCATCGATGCCGACCGCCGCACCCATGAGGGCGCCCACGCATGCCGCACGGCTTGCATTGTCACCGCCGGCGCGCACGGTTTCGAGGACGGCGGTCGTGAAGTCGCCAGAATGCCTGATGCAGGCATGCAGGATGCTTGGAAAGGTGCACGGCAGGTAGCAGGAACGACCCACGAGCCCTGTCGCATCGATCACGGCATTGTCGATCATCGACAGGGCGTCACCCAAGCGGATCTTCACGAGGTCCGCAGCAGGTCCCTGTTGCGCGCGGCAGCCGCTGTCGATAGCGCTCATCAGATCGGTGCCGTGCAACGCCGCATCCAGGATCCGCCCAAAAGCCTGGTTGTGGGCGACCGCCTCGGCATTGTCCTGCGTGACCCGGACAAAGCGCTCGATCACCGCATCACGATCCGATCGCCCGGCGTGCAGCACCGCGATCGGCGCGACCCGGCACATCGACACGGTTTGAAAATCGTCGGCGCCGCTCTGGAACGCGAAGTTCGGATCGTCGAGATGCGGCTTCGCATTGTCGATGGTCAGGCGTGTGGGCTTGTCGCGATAGCCGGCGTACCCCGCATCGAAAGCCGCGACGAAGCGACGACCAAACCGCCTTTCGTCGAAGCCGCGATCGGTGACGATGCTGCGCAGCACCAACAGAGCGGCATCGCCGTAATGGGTCTGCGCGCCGGGCTCGCGGCCAGCATGATAGTGACCCGGCATTGGCCGCTCGAACCCGTGAATGCCGTCCGGGTAGAGGCGCTGCCGTTCGAGCAGATTGTAGTGCCAGTGGCTGCCGAGGGCCATGGCGTCGCCGATGAACTGGCCGAGCACAGCGCCCCGGGCGCGATCGGCGAAATCTGACATGCAGCCGTGACCCGAAGTGGTGGACACCCTGGCGCCGCGCGCCAACCAACCCAGATAAGGTCAGGTCACGCATAAGCCAGAGGGGGACGCCCAAATGCGCTATCTGCATACCATGGTTCGGGTCAAAGACGTCGACGAGTCGCTCGACTTCTACTGCAACAAGCTCGGCATGAAGGAGGTTCGCCGGACCGAGAGTGAGCAGGGGCGCTTCACCTTGATCTTCCTGGCCGCCGACGAGGACGAAACGGCAGGTCGCGAAGCCAAGGCACCGCTGGTCGAGCTAACCTACAACTGGGACCCCGAGGATTACCAGGGTGGCCGCAATTTCGGCCATCTGGCCTACGAGGTGGATGACATCTACGCGACCTGTCAGTCGCTGATGGACGGGGGCGTCACCATCAACCGGCCGCCACGCGACGGCCGCATGGCGTTCATCCGTTCGCCCGACGGAATTTCGATCGAGCTTTTGCAGAGGGGCGAGGCACTGCCGAAGGCCGAGCCCTGGGCATCGATGCAGAACACTGGCAGCTGGTGACAACGGCCTCTCGCCCGATACTGGTGGCTTTGGGCTGGTGACAGGTCGCTGTCGCAATCGATCGGGGCGGCTCCCGTGTTTGATGGATTGCCGGCCGCCCGGAATGCCGCCAAGATGTCGACGTGACGTGATCAAAGAATGAGCCGGCCGCCGAGCCGCCGAGCGTCACTCGCCGAATGGCAGAGACAGAGTTGCGGATCAGAGGGAGGGCAGGATGGCCGCGGTCGACGTACGCAAGGTGGAGAAATTTTACGGCTCCGTGCAGGTGTTGTTCGGTGTGTCGATCGACATTCAGGACGGCGAATTCGTTGTTCTGGTTGGACCCTCGGGCTGTGGCAAGTCGACTTTGTTGCGCATGATCGCCGGGCTCGAGGAAATCAATTCCGGGGAGATCGCGATCGGCGGGCGGGTGGTCAACACCGTGCCGCCGAAGGATCGCGACATCGCCATGGTCTTCCAGAATTACGCCCTCTACCCGCACATGACCGTGCAACAGAACATGGCGTTCTCGCTCAAACTGGCGAGGGCCCCGAGGAACGTGATCGAGGAGCGGGTCAACCAGGCGGCTGACATCCTCGGCCTGCGCGAGTATCTCGCCCGCTACCCGCGACAGCTTTCCGGTGGGCAGCGGCAGCGCGTGGCCATGGGGCGCGCCATTGTTCGCGATCCGCAAGTGTTCCTCTTCGACGAGCCCCTGTCCAACCTCGATGCCAAGTTGCGCGTGCAGATGCGCACCGAGATCAAGGAGTTGCATCAGCGCTTGAAAACGACATCGATCTACGTCACGCATGACCAGATCGAGGCGTTGACCATGGCCGATCGCATCGTTGTCATGCAGGGTGGCTATGTCGAGCAGGTCGGCGCGCCCTTGGACCTCTACGACCACCCCGCCAACCTGTTTGTCGCCGGCTTCATCGGTTCTCCATCGATGAATTTCATCGATGCGCGGATCGAACGGCAGAACGGTATGGTCGCGGCGATCACGGCCGATGGAAGTCGACTGCCACTTCCGGCCGATACGGGCGGGACCGACGGCCAGCACGTTGTCTACGGCATCCGCCCCGAACATCTCACGCTCGTCAGCAATGGCGAGGGTGGTGCCGCCGCCGAGGTCGTGGTGGTCGAACCGACTGGTGCGGAGATCCTCGTGGTTACCCGCTTCGCCGGTGGGGAGGCCCATGTCGTGTTTCGGGAGCGGCACCCACTGCGGCCCGGCGATCAGATCAACCTCGCCCCGAACCTCGATGCCGTCCACGTGTTCGACAAGGCCTCTGGCCAACGCGTCAGCCATTGAGCTGGTTTCTCGTCGTCGATAATCGAGCATCCGGCTCAACATGCGCGCTGGTATCGCTCTCGGGCCATATATCCTGGATGTCGCGTTTAAACGACTGCCTCGCGCCAACGCAGCTCAACTGGCAGTCGGTCGGTTGGCATCGCCTGCTGGCGACCCTGGGCGTGGCACGGTTGCTCTGCTCGAATCTGCAGCGATTGGCTCTGGTTCACCACAGGTCGCCGTGTTTTCCCTGAATGTACCTTGCTCACCTCTGGACCGCTCATGGCTCTTTCGACAGCGATGCATCTCCGCTTGGGTGTGAACATCGATCACGTCGCCACCCTGCGTAACGCGCGAGGTGGTAGCAATCCTGACCCTTTGCGCGCCGCGATGCTGATCGCCGATGGTGGTGGTCAGGGTGTGACGGCTCATCTGCGCGAGGATCGACGACACATCACCGATCGTGACATCGATCGGTTGAAGGCGGAATGCCCGTTGCCGCTGAACCTAGAGATGGCCGCAACCCCCGAAATGCTCGCGATCGCGCGCCGCATCCGGCCGCATGCGACGTGCTTGGTCCCCGAAAAGCGCGAGGAGCGGACGACCGAATCGGGGCTCGACGTCGCTCGGTTCGAGCCCGCCTTGCGGCCCATCGTTGACGGGCTCGCCGAGGCCGGCTGCAGGGTCTCATTGTTCATCGATCCCGAGCCGGCGCAACTCGAAGCGGCCAAGCGGTTGGCAGCCCCGGTCGTCGAGTTGCATACCGGCACGTACTGCGAGAGCGGGCGGGAGCAGAAGACCGCGGAGCTCGAGCGGCTGCGCCGTGCCGCGGGGCTTGCCCAAGAGCTCGGCATCGAGTGCCATGCCGGGCACGGACTGGATTTCGCCACGGTCATGCCGGTTGCAGCGATCCCCGAGCTCGTCGAGCTGAATATCGGCCATTTTCTGATCGCCGAGGCGATCTTTGCGGGCTTCGTGCCGACCGTTGCCAAGATGCGCCGGCTGATGGACGAGGCGCGGTCACCCGGCGGCCAGGCCATCGGGGACTAGCGGCCCGGGTGGAAGCACTTCGATGATCATCGGGATCGGCAGCGACCTGATCGACATTCGCCGTATCGAGAAGACCTTGGCGCGATTCGGCGATCGCTTCACGCATCGCTGCTTCACCGAGATCGAACGGGCCAAGGCCGACCGACGGCTGCGTCGCGCCGACACCTATGCCAAGCGCTACGCCGCCAAGGAGGCCTGCGCCAAAGCCCTGGGCACCGGCCTCAGTCGCGGCGTCTTCTGGCGCGAGATCGGTGTCGTCAACCTGCCGTCGGGCAAGCCGACGCTGGCACTTGCCGGAGGGGCCGCAGCCCGGCTCGCGGCCATGACTCCCGAAGGCATGGTGGCTACCATGGAGCTGACGCTCACCGACGAGCCACCGCTCGCCCATGCCATGGTGATCATCAGCGCGACCCCGAGCGGCACCGCAATGCTTTACCAGCCGACGCCCCTCGGTTAGGTTGCCGGTCGGAATTGCCGATCAAGCTGCCAGCGCGGCTGCCGCGGCGCCGGGCAATTTTTCAGCAGCGCGAGCAAAGCCAAAGCCAAGCGTGTGTCATCCACATCATCTCGCCAGCCGCGTGACAACGCTATCATGACTGCCCGCAAACCCGGGGGCGTCAAAGATACCGTCAAGACGCTTATCTATGCGATTGCGATCGCCCTGTTCGTGCGAACCTTCGCCTACGAACCTTTCAACATTCCGTCGGGCTCGATGAAGCCGACCCTGCTCGTTGGCGACTACCTGTTCGTCTCCAAGTTCGCTTACGGCTACAGCAAATATTCATTGCCACTGAGCCTGCCGCTGTTTTCCGGGCGTATCCTCGGCGCGTTGCCGGAACGTGGTGACGTCGCTGTCTTCAAGCTGCCGACCGACAACAAGACCGACTACATCAAGCGGATCATCGGCCTGCCCGGCGATCAGGTGCAGGTGACCAATGGCGTGCTGCATCTCAACGGCGAAGCTGTCGAGCTCGAACCGATCGGCCGGTTCGTCGACGAAATGGATGGCCGCCGGGTCGCGGTGCCGGAGTACGCCGAAACCTTGCCAGGCAGCGATCGCCAGCATTTCATCCTCGACCTCACCGAGCGCGGTCGCCTCGACAATACCCCGGTGTTCGAGGTGCCACCAGACCACGTCTTCGCAATGGGCGACAATCGGGACAATTCACTCGATAGCCGGACTGACGCCGTCGGCTACATTCCTATCGAGAATCTGATCGGGCGTGCCGAGATCATCATGTTCTCGGTGAATGGCACGGCACGGATCTGGGAACCATGGAAATGGCCGTGGGCGATCCGCTATGATCGAATCTTCAAGCGTATCAACTGAAGCTCTCGCAGGATGAAGCGGCGCACCGACCGTGGCCGCCCGGGCGAACTCGATGCGATCCAGGCCGTCATCGGTTACCGCTTTGCCGACACGGCACTGCTCGCGGAGGCCCTGACACATGCCAGCACACTGGCGTCAGGGCGACGGCCGGCGCCCGGCAAACGGCAGATCCGCAGCAACGAGCGTTTGGAGTTCTTGGGTGATCGCGTGCTCGGATTGGCCGTGGCGCACCTCCTGATCGAAACCTACCCGGACGAGGCGGAAGGCGGCTTGACCCATCGCCATTCGATGCTCGTCCGGCGCGAGACGTTGGCCGATGTGGCGAGCGAGATCGGCCTCGGTCGCTGGGTGGAGGTGGCGCATGGCGGGCGCGGCAGCGGCGGCATGACCAACCCGACCATTCTCGCCGATGCATGCGAGGCGCTTATCGGTGCCGTTTTCATCGACGGCGGCTACCCGCCCGCCGCAGCGTTGGTTCGACGTTATTGGCAGAGCCGCGTGGTCGACATGACCGAATCGCCGCGCGACGCCAAGACCATGCTTCAGGTCTGGGCGCTCGCCCGCGCGCACAACCTGCCGTCCTACCGGGTGCTCGATAGCGAGGGCCCGGCACATGCGCCGGTGTTCACGGTCGAGGTCGTGATCGAGGGCCTCGGCTCCGCCACCGCGGAAGCCGGTGCCAAACGTGCCGCCGAGCAAGCGGCCGCGGCCGTGCTCTTACAGCAGCTCGAGGGCCAGCCGAGTGGCTGAGACCCCGGTATCGATGGTTCCGTCGAGCGACTGCGGCGACGACAAGCGTGCCGGTTTCGTGGCCATCCTGGGCGCGCCCAATGTCGGCAAATCCACCCTGCTCAACCGGCTCGTCGGCACCAAGGTCTCGATCGTCTCGCCCAAGGTGCAGACCACTCGGCGGCGGATCATCGGCATCTCGACGCAGGGCGATAGCCAGGTCTTGTTCGTTGACACGCCCGGCATCTTCACTCCGACCAAGCGGCTGGAGCGGGCAATGGTGCAGGCGGCCTGGGCCGCGGCCCACGATGCCGACCTCTGTCTGTTCCTCGTCGACGCCAAGCGCGGGCTCGACGATGCGGGCCGCACCGTTCTCGACGGTCTGCTCGACCTCCCGTCACCACTCCTGCTGGTCATCAACAAGATCGACCTCGTGCCCGCTGCCAAGCTCTTGCCGCTGATCAAGGCGTTGAACGAGGCCGGGCGTTTCGCGGCGACGTTTCTGGTTTCAGCCGAAACCGGCGACGGCTGCGCTGAGCTCTTGGCCGATATCGCCACTCGCCTGCCGGAAAGCCCATGGCTGTTTCCGGAAGACCAGCTCTCGGACTTGTCGAACCGGGCGATGGCCGCCGAGATCACCCGCGAGAAACTGTTCTTGCAGCTGCATCAGGAGCTGCCGTACAGCGCCACCGTCGAGACGGAGGCCTGGGCCGAAGCCCCGGACGGGCAGGAGGTGAGAATCGATCAGGTCATCTATGTCCAGCGGCCCAGCCAGAAAGGCATCGTGCTGGGCAAAGGCGGGCGGCAGATCAGGGCGATCGGTGAGGCGGCAAGGCTGGAGCTCCAGGAAATCCTGGAGGCGCGCGTTCACCTTTTCCTGTTCGTCAAAGTGCGTGAGCGCTGGCAGGAAGATTCCGAGCGCTACGCCGAGATGGGGCTCGAGTTTCCGAGTTGAGCCGCCGGCGACAATCGGCCTGAGCCGCCGCGCGGTATTGCACTGCATGACCACCGGCGACGTCTGCGCCGCCGAACGGCTGCCTTAACCTGTGGTCGTGTCGGCTTCCTCGAACAAAATCGCGGCGCGCGCCGGCAGTCGATCGAGAGCCGCCTCGCCGGTCGTATCGAGACGGATCAACCAGCTGCCCGGCGGCAAGACCAGGGGTAGGGTATCGCGGCCGGCATTCAGCGCCAGAATGAAGCGACGATCGATGGCCGGACAGCCGTCGTCGTCGACTTCCCGCGTCGCATCGCCTGCCAACAGCAAGAGCACTGACCGATTGTTCCGCTCCTGCCAGTCCGCCACCGTCATCGACTTGCCATCCGGGCGCAACCATTGGACATCCGGACTGCCGTCGGCGGCCTCTATCGCACCATGCAGAAAATGCTGGCGGCGCAGCGCCGGGTGGGCTTGGCGGATAGCGTTGAGATCGGCCACGAAGGCGATGAGCTCGCTGTCTGCAGCGGCCCAGTCCAGCCACGAAAGCGTGTTGTCCTGGCAGTAGGCGTTGTTGTTGCCAGCTTGGCTGCGACCGAGTTCGTCGCCCATGCCGAGCATCACCGTGCCTTGGCTGAAGAACAGCGTCGCCAGGATGTTGCGCACGTCGCGACGCCGCGCGGCGTTGACGGCCGGGTCGGTGGTCGGTCCCTCGATGCCGTTGTTCCAGGACAGGTTGTGCCCATGGCCATCGGCATTGTTTTCGAGGTTGGCTGCATTGTGCCGCTCTTCGAAGGCGACGAGATCGGCCAGGGTGAAGCCGTCATGGGCTGCGACGAAGTTGATCGTCGACCAGGGGCGGCGCCCCTGCTGCTCGAACAGGTCGGCAGAGCCCAGGAGCCGTGCCGCCAGCTCTGGCAGCATCCCCTCATCGCCGCGCCAGAACCCGCGGACCACGTCGCGATAGCGGTCGTTCCATTCGGACCAGCCCGGGCCGAACCCGCCCATGCGATAGCCGTCCGGGCCGATATCCCAGGGTTCGGCAATCAGCCTGACCGTCGAGATCACGGGGTCTTGCTTGAGGCAATCGAACAAGGCGGCACCCTTGTCGAAAGCCTCGGGGTCGCGGCCGAGCGTCGCGGCGAGGTCGAAGCGGAAACCGTCGACGCCGACCACCTCGACCCAGTAGCGCAAGGAATCCATGATCAATTGCTGCACCCGCGGCTGGCTCGCATCGACCGTATTCCCGCAACCGGTCAGATTTGCATAGCCGTCGGCCGCCTCCGGATCATGCTGATAATAGCTCAGATTATCGAGGCCGCGGTAGGCCAGGCAGGGGCCGCTGCCATCCCCTTCACCGGTATGATTGTAGACGACATCGAGGATGAGCTCGATCCCAGCCTCGTGCAGGCTGCGGACCGCTGCTGTCAACTCCGCCAGCGCCGCGCTGCCTTCGGCGTAGCCGGGCTCTGCCACGAACCAGTTGATCGGATTGTAGCCCCAGTGGTTGACCAGCCCCTTCTCGATCAGGTGCGGCTCGTCGACCTTGGCCTGAATCGGCAGTAGCTCCACCGCCGTGACCCCCAAGCGCTGCAGATGCTCGATCAGTCCAGGCTCGGCGAGGGCGGCGTAGCTGCCCCGGCGGCTCGGTGCAATCGCCGGGTGAAGCTTGGTCAAGCCCTTGACATGGGCCTCGTAGATCAAGGTTTGAGCGCGACCATGCCGCGGGCGGCAAAGCTCGGGGGCGAAATCGTCGGCGGGCGCAACGACCGCTTTGGCGACAAAGCGGGCGGTGTCGGCGCCAAAACAGCAAGTCGGCCCGTCTCGGCGCAGTGCTGCCGGCAGGAAGCTGCCGATCAGGCGGCGAGCGTAGGGGTCGAGCAGCAGCTTTGCCGGGTCGAATCGGTGCCCCTGTCGCGGCGCGAAACGCCCGTATGCCCGATACCCGTAGACCAGCCCGGCGCCGACCTCCGGAAGAAAGCCGTGCCACACCTCGTCGGTCCACTCCGGCAGGGTGAGGCGGCGCAACTCCCGCTCGCCGGTGCGATCGAAGAGACAAAGCTCGATCCGTTCGGCATGCGCCGAGAACACGGCGAAGTTGACCCCGTCCGGCTCGATCGTGGCGCCGAGCGGGTAGGGCCGTCCGGGTCGCAATCGATCGGGCGCGCGCCTCACGGACCGCATCGGCGAAGCGCCGCCGCTGTGCGCGACTCCGATGGCCGAGAAGGGTCAGCGACGGTATCAAGCGATGGGCAGCTCACAGGGGATACCAGCAATGGATCGGCAGTCCGAACAGGGTTTCGAGGCACGAATAGTCCAGTTGCTCGCTGCGGTTTATGGCACCGAGAGTGCTTCGCCCCTCGTAGCGCAAGTGACGGCCCTGGTCGATCGTTGGCGACCACTGACGACCCCGCGCCGAGCTTGGCTCGATCAGCGTGACGCCATGCTCATCAGCTATGCGACTTCGCTCCAGGCGCCGGACGAAGCACCGCTTGCAACCCTGCATCGGTTTCTCGCCGAGCGCTGCGCCGACCTTGTCTCTGCCGTCCACCTGCTGCCCTTTTTCCCCTGGACCTCCGACGATGGCTTCTCCGTCAAGGATTACCGCGCCGTCGACCCGGCAGTCGGTGGCTGGTCGGAGGTTGCCGCCTTGGCCGGCGATTTCGCGCTGATGGTCGACGCGGTGATCAACCATACGTCGGCCGAGAGCGATTGGTTCGCCAGCTTCAAGGCGGGCATCGCGCCGTTCGACGGCTTCTTCATCCGCTGCGATCCCGCCGCCGACTATTCGGCGGTCATTCGCCCGCGGGCGCTGCCGCTGCTGACCGAGGTCGCGACATCGGCTGGGCCCGTGCACGTCTGGACCACCTTCAGCGCCGATCAGGTCGACCTGAACTATGCCGATCCAAATCTGCTCGTCGAAATTCTCGACATCCTCCTCGGCTACTGTGCCAGGGGGGCTCGCTTCATCCGACTGGATGCCATCGGCTTTTTGTGGAAGCGGCGGGGCACGGGCTGCATGCACCTGCCGGAAACCCATGCGCTGGTGCAGGTGATCCGCGCCGTCGTGGAGGCGGCGGCACCCGGGACGTTGCTCATCACCGAGACCAACGTGCCGCATCACGAGAATATCGGCTATTTCGGCGCCGGTACGCCGGAAGCGCATCTGGTCTACCAGTTCCCATTGCCGCCATTGGTCCTGCATGCCTTCCAGATGGGCGACGCCACGGCGTTCAATCTCTGGGCCGGAGCCTTGGCGCCGCCGCCGCCGGGGACCGGCTTCTTCAATTTTCTGGCTTCCCACGACGGCATCGGGCTGCGTCCGCTCGAAGGGCTGCTGCCCCCAGAGGCCGTCGAGCGGATGGCCGACACCGTACTCGAGCGGGGTGGTGCCGTCTCGATGCGGAACCTGCCCGACGGCTCGAAGCAGCCCTACGAGCTGAACATCAGCTATATCGACGGCCTGGTCCCGGCATCGGCCGACGACGCGACCCGCGCGGCAGCGATGACCGCGGCACACGGCATCCTGTTGGCCTTGGCAGGGCTGCCTGGAATCTACATCCACTCGTTGCTGGGCTCGCGCAGCGACCAAGCCGGCATGGTCGCCACCGGGCGCAAGCGCTCCATCAATCGAGCGAGGCTCGCGGTCGCGGACGTCGCGGCCGCGTTGCACGACCCTGCGACGTTGCGCCACCAAGTCTTCGCCGGACTGGCCGCACTGCTGCGCGCCCGAGCCGGCGAGCCGGCGCTGCACCCCGACGCGTCGCAAAGCATCCACGATGGCGGTCGGCACCTGGTCGTGATCGAGCGGCGCAGCTCGACCGGCCGGCGCCTCCTGGCCGCGATCAACGTCACGGCCGAGCCGCAGCTGCTCGCTCGTGCGGACCCCGCGCTGCGGTCGGACATCGTGACAGGCGAACGCTTCACGACCCGGACGATCGCCATGCCGCCCTATGCCGTCCGCTGGCTCGTCGACCCGGCCGGGCCGCCTTGAACCCCGCGGTGGCGGCACTGGCGCGGGTGTTGCAGCGGCCAGTGGCGACCCGGCTCGGCTCAGGAGGCTGGCAGCAGGGCCTCGATCGCCTCGACGATCGCCGCTGCGTCGGGCGCCACGCGTGACGACCAGGAGCCGACGACGCGGCCGTCGGGCGCGATCAGGTACTTGAAGAAGTTCCAGTTCGGCCCGGCGCGCTGGCCCAGCTCGCTGCGGATGTGGCTGAACAGCGGGTGGCTGTCGCGGCCGCGGACGCTCACCCGCTCGGTCATTGGAAAGTCGATCCCGAACTGCACCTCGCAGAACTCGCGGATGGCTGCGTCGTCGTCCATCTCCTGGTTGAAGTCGTCGGACGGCACGCCGAGCACCACGAGGCCGCGGTCGCGGTAGCGCTCCCACAGCCGCTGCAATTCCCCGTACTGGCGGGTGAAGGCGCAAAAGCTCGCGGTGTTGGCGATCAGCATCGGCCGGCCGCGGAACTGCTCCAGCGGCAGCTCGTGGCCCTCGATGGCGGTGAAGCCGTAGGCGAAGGCGTCGCCCGATCCGGCGAGCGCCCGGCTGCCGGTCGATGCCGGCAGGGTGAGGGCCACGATGCCGGCGACCAGCATGGCGGCCGCGGCACAGGGACTGGAAAGGCGGCGCATAGGTTTCCCTTCGAGCGGTAGCGTGATAGCCAAGCGACGACCCCGCCGGTGGTGATCGGCTGGTTGGTCTTGCCGCACTCTCCTACGTCGGACGGGCGGGCTTGGATGGCGGCTGCAGTCGCTTGCGCGGGCGACGGGCGGCTGGCGTGGCCGCCGGCGCAGCTCACGAGGCAGGTGATGATCGATCTTCTCACGGCCGCGGTCTTTTTCGTCGGCACCCATATCGGCATCGGCTCGACCCCGCTGCGCGACGAGTTGATCGAGCGGGTCGGCGAACGGCTCTACCGGCTGCTGTTCTCGCTGGTCTCGCTCGTCGCCATCGTCTGGCTGATCGTGGCGTTCAGGGCGGCGCCGGCAGTCCCGCTCTGGGCCGGCCAGCCGCTGTTCGGTCTTTTGGCCCTGCTGCTGATGCCGGTGGCGCTGCTGCTCGTCGTCACCTCGCTCAGCCAGGCCAACCCGACGGCCGTCGGCCAGGCGGTCGACCCGGACGCGCCGGAGCCGGCGCGCGGTATCTTGCGGGTCACCCGCCACCCGATGATGTGGGGTGTAACGGTCTGGGCCACGACCCACCTCTTGGCCAGTGCCGAACTCGCCTCGGTGGTCTTCTTCGGGGCGTTCGCCGGGCTCGCCCTGGGCGGTGCCGCAGCACTCGACCACCGCCTCGACCGGCAGAACCGCCCGGGCTGGGGGGTCTTCGTCCAGCGCACCTCGTTCCTGCCGTTCCGGGCGATCCTCGAGGGGCGCCAGCACTTCGTCTGGGCCGAAATCGGCTACCCGCGCCTCGGCGTCGCCCTGCTGCTCTACGCGGCCCTGCTCATCGCCCATCCCTGGCTCTTCGGCGTCGCCGCCTGGGGCTGACCAGGCCTCCGGCGGCCGCCCCAAGACGCCCCCTCGAGAGGCCCCCTCGAGAGGCCCCGCGAGAGGGAAAGCCCGGCAGCCGCTCAGCGGCCGGCGAAATGCAGGACGCTGAGCACCAGCGCCAGGCCAATGCCGCCGGCGATCAGGGCGAAGGCGAGCCGCTCGAAGACCCGCCGCAGCCGGGGCGGCACCATGCGCGCGCCGAGCCAGAGCAGGAGGGCGAGGAGCGCAACGAGGCCGAAGATCTGATCATCACGCATCACCTAGGACTTATAGCCTAGAGTGGCCCGGGCGTCAAGCGCAGGGTCGTTCGACCCATCGGCCGGGCCGGGTTCGGCACTGTTCGTCGACCCGCCCGCCCGAGCCCATCGCCGCCGCAGCGGATGCTCCAAGTCTCTGATCAGTCAGGTAAAATGTGCCCAAGCTGCGACATTACGACCACTCGGGTTCGTTCGCAGGATGCCAGGTTCCTTCGTCGATCCCTTGGGTTCGATCGTCGAATCGGTGGGGTCGTTCGCCGTCCGGCGGGTTCGTTCGCGGGTTCGCTCGTCGCCAAAAGGGCCAAATGCGCCGCTCTACGCGCCATAAGCAACGCTAATGGCGCGCGGAGCGGCAAAGATTATGACAAATTGGCGCCTATGCCGGCGCATCATGGGTACACATACAGCGTATAGCGGCGCATTTGTCGGGTCGATGCGCCGCTCGATGCGCCATGCGGCGCCAACTCGTTTGCAGACAAACGATTTGCCATAACGGCTCGTTATCGGGCGGCGAAGCAGGAAGCAGGCGGGGAGGCACGCCTCCCCACCGGCCCCACCGGCATTTCGAGCTAGTGTACTGTCTCTCAATTGTCGACTAAGATCTCTGCGCGAGGCACTGTGCAG
>CAZNWE010000005.1:0-6236 GCA_964576715.1 uncultured Geminicoccaceae bacterium
GCCTATTTCGGCTGGCCGGTGGCGCACGAGGACGAGGCGGAGCGGGCGGTTCGCGCCGGGCTCGCGATCGTCCTGGCGGTGGCGCGGCTGAGCGGTGGCGGCTCTTCCTTGGCCTGCCGGATCGGCGTCGCGACGGGCCTCGTGGTGGTCGGCGAGCTGATCGGCGAGGGGGCAGCGCAGGAGCAGACGGTGGTCGGCGACACGCCCAATCTGGCGGCAAGGCTGCAGGCGCTGGCGGCACCGGGGCAGGTGGTGGTCGGTGAGGCGACGCGGCGGCTCTTGGGCGCGGGCTTTCTGCTCGAGGCCCTAGAGCCGCAGGCCTTGAAGGGCATCGACGGTGCGGTGGGTGCCTTTGCGGTCACCGGCGAGCGGCTGCTGGCGAGCCGCTTCGAGGGGCGGGCTGCGGGCCTGCAGCCGATGGTCGGCCGTGATCAGGAGCTGGCGCTGCTCATGGAACGCTGGGGCCAGACCGCTGCCGGCGAGGGCCAGGCGGTGCTCTTGGTCGGCGAGGCCGGGGTCGGCAAGTCGCGGATCAGCCGGGCGCTGCTCGATGCGCTGGGCGGGCGGCCGCATCTGCGCGTCCGCTACCAGTGCTCGCCCTACCATACCGGCAGTGCCCTCTGGCCGGCGATCCAGCAACTGGAGCACGCGGCGCGCTTCGCCGCCGACGATCCGCTGGCGGCCCGGCTCGACAAGCTCGAGGCGGCGCTCGGCGATGGCGGTGCCGAGCGGGCGCCCTTGATCGCCCACCTGCTCGGCCTCGACGGTGCCGCCCGCTACGAGGCGCTCGAACTGGCGCCGGTGGTGCTCCGGGCGCGCACGCTCGACGCCCTGGTCCGCCAGTTGCTCGCCCTGGCGACAGCGCGGCCGGTGCTGCTCTTGATCGAGGACGCGCACTGGGCCGATCCGACCACGCTCGAGCTGATCGAGGCCTGGCTGGATGCCATCGCCACGGCCCCGGTGCTGCTGGTCCTGACCAGCCGACCGGACAACCAGCCGGCACTCGCCGCCCATCCGCACGTCACCCGGCTCTCCCTCAACCGCCTCGGCCGGGCCGGGGTCGAGGCGATCGTCACGCGGCTCGGTGGCGACCGGCTGCCGCCGGCCACCGTCGATGCGATCATCGCGCGCACCGACGGCGTGCCGCTCTATGTCGAGGAGCTGACCAAGGCGGTGCTCGAGACCGGCGAGGCGGCGATCCCGGCCTCGCTGCACGACAGCTTGATGGCCCGCCTCGACCGCACGCCCGAGGTCAAGGAGATCGCCCAGATCGCCGCCTGCATCGGCCGCGAGTTCGACCATGCGCTCTTGGCCGCGGTCGCCGACCGGCCACCGGCCGAGCTGAGCAGTGCGCTCGACAAGCTCGCCACCGCCGAGCTGGTCTTCCGCCGCGGCACCCCGCCCGAAGCGCATTACACCTTCAAGCACGCGTTGGTCCGCGACGCGGCCTACGAGAGCCTGCTCAAGAGCCGCCGGCAGGCGCTGCACCGGCGCCTCATGGAGGTGCTGGAGGACGGCGGCAGCGCATCAGCCGACCTTTTGGCGCAGCATGCGCAGACGGCCGGCGAGGTCGGGCGGGCCATCGGCTGGTGGTGCCGAGCAGCCGAGGCGGCGGTGGGCCGGGCGACCTTCGACGAGGCGGCAGCGCAGCTCGCGGCGGCGCGGGCGCTGTTGCCGGCGTTGGCCGACCTCGCGACCCGGCGCCGCGCCGAGGCCGGCATCGCCATCATCGACGCCCAGGCCTCGCTGGTGCAACACGGCTACGGTCACGGTCAGACCATGAACCTTTATGCGGCGGCGGAAGCGCAGGCCCGAGCCGCGGACGACACGCGGCTGCTCCTGCTGGCGGGCTACGGGGTCTGGGCCGGGCATCACGTGCGCGAGGAGGTCGAGGTAGCGCTGGGCGTGGCCGGGCGGATGGTCAGCGAGGCGGCGCGCCGGCAAGATCTCGATCTGACGATGATGGCGCACCGGGTGCTCGGCACGAGCCAGACCATGGCCGGCAGGCTCGACGACGCCGGTGTCAGCTTCGAGCGGGCGCGAGCACTTTACGATCCGACCCGCCACCGCGCGCTGGCGATCGGTACGGGCAACGATCCCATCGTCGGGCTCGACAGTTATCAGGCACTGGCCATGCTGGCGAGCGGCCATCTCGACCGCGCCCGGGCAATGGCCGACGCGGCACTGGCCGGGTCGCAGGCGGACGGCCAACCGATCAACACCAGGGTCTACGGTCTGTGGCATGTGGGCATGACGGCGGCGCTCCTGCGCCGGTCGGCAAAGGCGAGTACCTTGGCCGACAGCTGCGTTGCGCTGGCGCGTGCCCGTGGCCTGTCGTTCTGGGCGGCACTGGCAGGCCCGCTCGTGGCCTGGGCCCGGCTGGATGCCGGCGATCCGGCCGGCGCGATCACCGCGATGTCCGACAGCATCGCGGCCGCAGAGGCGGCGGGCAGCGAGCTCTTCGGGGCGCTCTGGCGCTCGGTCCTGGCCGAGGCACTGGCGGCTAACGGCGACAGTGCTGGCTTGGCCATGGCCGAGGCGGCCGAGGCGCTGGCGCATCGCTCGGGCGCGCTCTACGGCCTGGCGGAGATCCAGCGCCGCCAGGGCCTGGTGCTGCGCCGGCTTCGCCCTGCTGCCACCGCCGAGGCCGAGGCCGCCTTCCGCCGGGCGCTGGCGACGGCGGCCGAGCAAAAGGCGCGTCTCTGGGAACTGCGCGCCGCCACCTCGCTGGCCGAAATGTTGGCCGAGCGCGGCGAGCGGCAGCGGGCGCACGACCTGCTCGCTGCGATCTACGGCTGGTTCACCGAAGGCTTCGACATGCCCGATCTCGTCGAGGCCGAGGCGCTGTTGGCGCAGCTCCGCTGACGGGGCTGGGCCGCTGGCTTGTCGGCCCGGGGCTCAATGGCCGGATTTGGGCAGGAGCGTGGTGACGATGACGGCGGTGATGCCGCCGAGCACCAGGCCGAAGACGCCGGCCGCCAGGGCATTGACCAGCCAGTCCGCGACCGGGGCCATGGCACCCAGCGGCTGGGCCACGAGGTCGGCGAGGTGGTGGACGGCATCCGGCAGGGTGTGCCAGCCGAAGATTTCCAAGCCGTGCAGAATGATGCCGCCGCCGACCCAGAGCATGGCGGCGGTGCCGACCAGGCTGAGCAGCGTCAGGAACAGCGGCATGACGCGGACGATGGCGCGGCCGGCGGGGCCGCTCACCGGGCCGCCCCGGTTGGCGAGGGCGAGGCCGATATCGTCCGCCTTCACGATCAGCGCCACCGCACCGTAGACCACGAGTGTGATGACCAGGCCGACGACGGCGAGCACCAGGGCCTGGGTGGCGAGCGGGCTCGCGGCGACGCTGGCCAGGGTGATCGCCATGATCTCGGCCGACAGGATGAAGTCGGTGCGGATGGCACCCTTGACCCGGCGGCTCTCCTCCTCGGGGTCGAGCAGGGCCGTGGGCAGATGCGCTTGTTCGGGTGTGGTCGAGCCGTGTGCGGCCGCGGCCTCGCGGTGCCAGCCGAGTGCTTCGATGACCTTCTCGGCACCCTCGAAGCAGAGATAGAGGCCGCCCAGCATCAATAGCGGGACGATCGCCCAGGGGGCGAAGAGGCTGAGCAGGAGGGCCGCGGGCAGGAGGAAGAGCAGCTTGTTCCTGAGCGAGCCCAGGGTGATCCGGGCGATGATCGGCAGCTCGCGGGAGGCGGCGAAGCCGACCACGTAGCGCGGCGTCACCGCGGCATCGTCGACCACCACGCCCGCGGCCTTCACACCGGCCCGCCCCGCCTGTGCGGTGACGTCGTCGAGGGACGCGGCGGCCAGCTTGGCGATGCCGACGACGTCGTCGATCAGCCCGAGCAGGCCGATGCTCAATGCCCTCTTCCTTTGGCCTCCGGCGCCGTCCGGCCCGGTATCCCGGGCTCGATAGCCGGGTGCTGGTCGTCCGGCAAGGGTTGGCGGCCGTCGGCGGCGGCCGCCAGGTTGACCGCTGCGGCGGCATGCCCGACGATCCGCCGGAAGAGGCCATTCGTGGTCTCGCGCAGCGGCAAGCGGAGGGGACATGAAGGTCGGAATCGTCGGTGCGGGCATGGTCGGCAGTGCGGCGGCGAACGCACTCGTGCTCTCGGGCTCGGCGAGCGAGGTGGTGCTGGTCGATCGCGACGAGAAGCGGGCGGTGGCCGAGGCCGAGGACATCCTGCACGCCACTCCGTTCACCAACATCGTCACCGTCAAGGCGGGCGACTATGCCGATCTCGGCGCGGCGCAAGTGGTGATCATCGCAGCCGGGGTGAGCCAGCGGCCGGGCGAGACCCGGCTCGAGCTCCTGGAGCGCAACACCGCGGTCTTCGCCGAGGTCATCCCCGAGAGCCTGCAGGCAGCACCGGATGCCATCCTCTTGATCGCCACCAACCCGGTCGATGTCATGACCATGGTGGCGACAAGGCTCTCGGGCCTGCCGCCGCACCGGGTGATCGGCTCGGGCACGATCCTCGATACCGCCCGCTTTCGGGCCTTGCTCGGCCAGCATCTCGACGTCTCGCCCAAATCCGTGCACGCCTACGTGCTGGGCGAGCACGGCGACAGCGAGGTCTTGTGCTGGTCGCTCTCCGATGTCGGCTCGGTCACGGTCGAGACCTATGCCCGGCAGATCTTTCGCCCGCTCGACGAGGCCGCCAAGGCGCGGATCGACGACGGGGTGCGCAACGCCGCCTACAAGATCATCGGCGGCAAGGGGGCGACCTGGTACGGCATCGCCGGCGGGCTGGTGCGGATCTGCCGGGCGATCGGCGGCGACGAGCAGTCGGTGCTGACCGTCTCGATGCAGGGCGACGAGATCGAGAATGTCGGGCCGGTGGCGCTCTCGCTCCCCCGCATCATCGGCCGGCCCGGGGTCACCGGCACCATCTGGCCCACCCTGAGCCGCGAGGAAAACGCCGCCCTGACCCGCAGTGCCGAGGTCATCGTCAAGGCGGCCGGCGGTTGATGGGGTCAGGCGGCCACCGGCTTCTCGGCGATCAGGCTGATGAAAAGGATGGCCCCGTAGAAGGTGCCTGCGGCGACCCGGCGGGCGGCCTCCCGCTGAAAGCCGGCGGCGAGATCCGGGCCACACTCGCCGCTGCGGGTAGCCGCGGTGGTGCCGCGGGCGATCAGGCTCAACAGGTAGTCGGGGTGGTCGGTCTGGACGTAGGCGTGCGCCTCGATCTCGCGCACTTGGAATCCGGCAGCGCTTGCAAGGCCGGCGAGGCGGCGCATGACATAGGGATCGTGGATGAGATTGCGCTGAACCATGCCCATCACCGCCTGCAGCGGATCATTCTCGAACAGGGCCACCGTGTTGGTCGCATAGTCGCCGTCGAAGATGCCGAGCCGGCCACCCGGTCGGAGCACCCGAAAGCTCTCGGCGAGCGCCGCTTCCGGATCGGCCAGGTGGGAGAAGACGGTATGAGCGACGACACCGTCGAAGGCGGCGTCGGGCTGGCCCGTGGCGACCGCGTCCGCCACTGTGAACGTCACCCCAGGCCGGGCGCCGTGCGTCCTTTGCGCCCTTTCGATCAGCCCGGCTGCAGGGTCGATCCCGACGAGACGGATCGGCTGCAAACGCTGCAGCAGTAGCCCGGTGCTGGCACCGTTGCCACAGCCGATCTCCAGCACATCGCCCTGCGGCCGCTCGAGGCGACCGAGGTAATCGGCTGCGATCCGCTGCATCGCGGGATCGGCCGCGCGCTTGTCCATCGACCGGGCGATCTGCTCGAGAACGTCGTCGGGCTGCTCGGCGATCCGCAGATAGAGGTCGGCGATGACCATTCCTCCCTGACCATCAAGTGTAGCGTGATCCGAGTTCCCTGAAAACCGTCCGGGTCGGAACGGCCGGCGACGACGCGACTCATCAGGCCCGACCGCCCGCTGCTGTCATCGTGCTGCCATGGCGCTATGGCCTGATGGGCGGTGGTGATTGTCAGCGATAGGGATGAGCATGCCGAAAGTGACCATCGACGTTCTCGCCAGGCGCCAGTTCCTGCGCGCCGTGCCGGCGGCCTGTGTCGCCGTTGCCGGCGGCGCAGCGGCGGCAGGCGGCCCGCTGCCCGCCGCGGCCGGGCCCGACTGCTTCGCCTACCCGCCCGATCCGGCCTGCTGGGCCGACGATCCTAGGCTCGCCAAGGTCTGGCTGTGCGGCCAATCCGATTGCCCGGGCTATCGCTACGACCCGCTGCGCGGCGAGCACAGCCAGGACATCGCGCCGA
>CAZNWE010000005.1:6336-87918 GCA_964576715.1 uncultured Geminicoccaceae bacterium
GTCTTGCCGTCGGGCGTGGTGACGACGCCCGTCGTCTCCTGCCCCCAGGGGCCGGTGAGGAAGCGGCGGATCTCGCCGGTCGTCGGGTCGGAGGCCAGCATCATGTTCATGCCGAACTCCCCGAGCGGGCCGCCATCGTCGGGGCCCCGGTCACCCATGTCGGTCTGGATCCAGAGCCTGCCGGCGTCGTCGCACCAGAGCCCGTCGGGGCAGGCGAAGGTGCTGTCGTCGGCGAGCGTGCCGCCGGTGGCGACCGACGAGTTCTGGGCGTTGCCGGCGATCACGAACAGATCCCATGTGAAGCTCGGCCGGGTGTAGTCACCGTTCGCATAGTTCCAGCGCACGATCTGGCCGAAATTGTTCTCGGCCCGCGGGTTGACGGCGTCGACCTCGGCCTGGGTGCGGCGCGAGTTGTTGGTCAGCGCGAAGTAGACGTCGCCGGTCTGGGTGTCGACGGTGCCCCATTCCGGGCGGTCCATCTTGGTGGCGCCGGCGTGATCTGCGGCGAGGCGGGTGTTGACCAGAATGTCGGCCAGATCCGCAAAGCCGTTGGCGGGCGTCAGACCGTTGCGGCCGGGCGCCAGCGCCAACCACTCGCCGGTGCCGTCGTCGTTGAACTTGGCCGCGTAGAGGGTGCCGGTGTCGAGGATCGAGCCGTCGGTCTCGCCCGGGACATAGAGACCGTCCGAGACGAACTTGTAGACGTATTCGAACCGGGCATCGTCGCCCGAGTAGCAGACGATCGGCTTGCCCGCCTCGACCGGGGCGAAGACCACGCCCTCGTGCGCGAAGCGGCCGAGCGAGGTGCGCTTGACCGGCGTCGCTTCCGGATCGAAGGGGTCGATCTCGACGATCCAGCCCATGGTGTTGGGTTCGTTGCGATAGTCCTCGGCGGCCGAGGCGCCGACGCTCGAGGCATTGAAGCGGACGAACTCGTCGGCCCCGGAAGCGGCCAGGTGCCAGCCATAGCGGCCGCCCTGCGGGTCGCTCGAGACGCCGTAGCGCGCGTGCTCGCGCGGCAGGTCGGGCTTCTGGTCGCTCTGGTCGGTGTTGGAGAAGTAGCTCGACCAGTTCTCCTCCGCCGTCAAATAGGTGTTCCAGGGGGTGACGCCGTGCGCGCAGTTGTTCAGCGTGCCGCGGCACATGGTGCCGTCGGGGCTGTATTTGGTGACGACGTGCGCCGCGCCGCGCACCGGGCCGCCGATCTCGATGGGCGTGCCGCCGGTCACCTTGCGGTTGCGCGGGTCCTGGACGATCGCCCAGCTGCCGTCGGCCTGCTTGGTGGTGCGGTAAATGGTGACGCCGTGCGCTGCAACTTCCATGCGCACCTCGTCATCGTCGCGCATCCCATCGGCGTTGTAGACGACGTCGCGCGAGCCGATCGGCTGGCCCTTGTAGCCCGCCTTCTCGGCATGCAGGAAGCGCGGCTCGATGTATTCGTGATTGAGGCAGATGATGCCGTCCTCGGAGGAGCCGTCGATCGGGAAGAAGTGGATGCCGTCGTGGTGCTGGCCGATCTGGTGCTCCTGCTCGGCACCGGTGTTGGCACCGGAGCGGAACGCCGGCATGTCGCCCGAGATGGGCTCGCCCACCGCACCCAGGATCTGAAAGCTGTAGCCCTCGGGCACGACGACGGTGTCCTCGAAGCTGATCGGCACGGGCTGGAAGCCGAGGAGTGCGCTCTTCGCGGTCGACTGCGCCAACGCCGCCTTGCCGGCGAGGGAGGCGCCGAACAGGCCGGTGGAGATGGTGGCGAGGCCGCCGATGAGGAAACTCCGGCGCTTCACGCAGCCGTCGATCACCTGGTAGAAATTGGGATTGTTCGAAGTATTGCAGGGCGGCTCGTCGCCGTGCTCGTAGCCCATAGCCTCGGTGTAGTCCGGGTAGTCGCGCTCGAAGTCGTTCATGCGGCGTGCTCCATTGATCGCGTTTACTGCGGGTCGAGCGGTTTGCTCGGTCGCCGGCTCAAAGCGGTGCGCGGGGCAAGCGTGCGGGCAGCGACACTCATTGCCGCGACAGCCAGCCGGCATTGACAGACAGGCCGATGGTGAGCCGAAAGCTCACACTCGACGAGCGCGCGCCGCTTTGAATTGGAAGTGTTCTAGCGGCACTGTTTGACCGCCGTGTGACACGCAGCTAGCGCATCGGCAAACGATAGCGCCCGGTCATGACGAAGTCGGCGCCCGGGGTCGGCTCTTCGTAGACGGCAATGCCGTCGACCGCGAAGGGCTCGGCCGCGAGCGGCCGGGCGATCTCCTTCAGGTGGGGCAGGAGGATCGCCTTGTCGGCCTCGGCCAGGCGCTCGGTCAGGGTCATGTGGAAGGCGAAGTCGTCGAGCACGTAGGGGTAGCCGAACCGGTCGAGCTGCTCGATCTGCCGCGGGCTCAACCGGTCGAGCGGCCGGCGAGCGCGCTCGGCGGCCGTCAACGGTGCCCGAAACGGCTCGAACTGGCGGACACAAGCGGCGGCCAGGGCATCGAGCTCCGGCGCCGGGCCGGCCGGGACGAAGGCGAGAAAGCCCTTGAGATCGGCGATCACCAAGGGCGGCAGGGTGAACGCACGCTGCACCGCCGCGAACGCCCGGACGGCGTCGTGCAGGCCCGCGGGCGTGCGGCCGGCGGCGAGGCGGAAAGGTGCCTTGAGCGTGCCGTGGAAGCCGTAGCGCCGGGGCGCGGCGGTCAGGGCGCGCAGGCGCTCGGCGTCGATGCCGGGCACCAGCACCCGGTCGAGCGGCGCGCCGGTCCGATGGTCGCGGCCGAGCCAGCCATCGCCGAAGCGCTGCAGCGGGCTCGCGGCCGGAGCGGCATAGTAGATGGCGTAGCGATGCACCGCCGCCCTCGGCTCAGGCAACCCGGTGCCCCTCGACGAACACGCCGCGGACGATCGGCCGGCCGTTGACCTGCTGGACGCGGACGAGATCGGCGCGCAGGCCGGGGGCGATGCGGCCACGGTCGGCGAGCCCGGCCACGGCGGCGGGCCGGCTGGTCACCATGGCGACGGCGGTGGGCAGCGGCAGACCGAAGGGCGGCTCGGCCAGGCGAAAGGCACCCTTGATCAGACTGGCCGGGATGTAGTCGGAGGCGAGCAGGTCGAGCACGCCGGCCTCGGCCAACGCGCCGGCGGCGACATTGCCGGAATGCGAGCCGCCGCGCAGCAGGTTGGGCGTGCCCATCAGCGTGGCGAGGCCGAGCTGCTTGGCTCTGGCCGCGGCGGCGAGTGTGGTTGGAAACTCGCTGAACACGGCACCGAGCTCGACCGCTTCCTCGACATGCGCCGCACTGGCGTCGTCGTGACTGGCGAGCGGGATGCGGCGGTCCCGGGCGATCGCCGCCAGGGCTCGCCGGTTCGCCGGCCCGAGCTCGCGCGAGGCCTCGATCAGCCGGCGGATATGGCCGTCGACCCGTGCCGGGTCGCCGTGGAAGGCTCGAAGATAGCGCTGGCGATAGGCCTCGATGTCGGGTGACTGGCGGTCGCCCGGAGCATGGTCCATGAGCGAGAGCATGTCGATCCGATGCCCGGTGGCATGGCTCTCGAGCTCGCGGGTGATCGCCGGGTGGGTGACCTCGCAGCGCAGGTGCAGGCGGTGGTCGACCCTGAGCATGCCGTGCCGGCGAGCCTCGTCGAGGCCGTCGAGCATCGGGGCGATCATCTCGGCGCGCACGTCCCAGCCATCGGCCGCCCCAATGGTCAGGCTGTCATAGACGGTGGTGATGCCCGAGGCCGCAACTTGGCCGTCATGGGCGATGGCGGCACTGGTGCCGTCCCAGGTGACGCCGCTGCGCGGCTGGAAGTGCTTCTCGAGGTTGTCGGTATGGACGTCGACGAGGCCGGGCAGGAGGTAGTCGCCGGCACAGTCGATGGCCGTGGCGAGGCTGGTGCGGCCGGGATCGATAGCGGCGATCCGGCCCGCGCGGACGACCACCGTGCCGCGCAGCACCTGATGCTCGAGGACGATCTCGGCATTGCCGAGTACGAGTTCCGCCGACCGCGGGCCCGGCGCCGGCGACGGTAGAAACTGGGTCGAAACCGGATCGAATGCCATGCCTGCGCCAGCAGCTATCGAAATCTCGAGCAAGACCTCATCCCACGTTTAGCGGCAGCGGCGCCTGGCCACCACCCTCGATTGCGCCGCGGCGGGCTAACGGCCGACCGGCTATGGGCCCCGAGGATAACGCGCAGGGTCTAACAGTCGGTAAAGCGGTCAGTTGGCGCTGCCGCTCACCTCGATGACCGCTGTCACCGCCTCGAGGCGGATGGCGGCCATCATCTGGTTGCCGTCGTCGCAGAACTGCTGCGCCTCGTCGAGCTGGGTGCGCAGTCGTTCCTGCTCCAATCGACTGAAGCTGTCGATCGTCGCCTCGAGCCTGGCCTCGACCTCGTCGATCTCCTGGTCGCAGATCCGCTCTTCCTGCGGCACGGCCGGATCGACGAGGTCATCGGCGGGCTCGGTCTGGGCCGCGGCGAGCAGACCTGTGATGACGATCGGGGCCGCGAACGCGGCAACAATAAGAAAGCGCATGCGATATCCTGAAAGGTCAATCAACCGGTGTGATGCTGGCACGTCGGCCAGGCGAAGGCAAGCTGTCCCCGAGCCGTGGCCCGAATCATGGCCCGAGGGGTCGGGCGGGCGGCCTTGACCAGATCGGCCGGTCCAGTGGCAGCCGCGGCTCAGTCGACGGCCGAAGCCGGCGGTCCGATGCTGATGGTCCGCCTGATCTCGTCGGTCTTGAAGCCGAGCGCCATCGGCCGGCGGCAGTTCGCCAGGATGGCGACGTCGTAGAGCTCCTCGAGGATGCCATCAAGGCGCAGCCAGTGGATGGTCTCGCCGGTCAAGAGGTCGATGACGAGGAGGCCGGCGCGGGCAACGACCTGATGCCGCTCGAGGGCGCCATCGAGCTCCAGGCCTTCAAACGTCTTGTTGTTCCGCGGCCGCGACAGCCCGATCACGGCGAAACGGCCGTGGCAGGCAAGGCCGCGGGCGTAGCCGGGGCAGAAGGCGACGGGCACGAAGGCGCCGCTGTCCGGGTCGCCGTAGCCGAGGCGGCCGGTGCCGGAATCGAGCAGCCAGAGCCTGGCCCCGGTGCCCGGGTCGTGGATCCGCGGCGAATGCGGCATGGCGAGATCCTGCATCACGATCTCACCGGTCTCGACCTCGACCACCACCCCACCGGCGCGGCGGTGGTCGCGCCAGCCATCGGGTGCGTCGGTGCGGGCGACGGCGGTGACGTAGGCGGGTTTGCCGTCGAGCATGGCGAGGCCGTTGAGGTGGCAGCGGTCCTCGGCGGCGAGCCGGCTGATGAAGGGCGGCTGCCAGAGCGGGCGGAAGCTCTTGGCGGCATCGGGCGTGGCGAGGCAGGAGAACAGGGTGTTGACGAAGACCGGCCGACCGTCGCCCAGCACCGCGACGTCGTGGATGTCGAGATCGCCCGTGGTCCAGGCGAGTTGCGGCACGTAGAGACGGTCGCAGCCCTGGTGACTCTGGCCCGGCTCGAGCGCGTCGTCGAACCGCCAGAGCTGGTAGAGGGTCGAGAGGTAGAGCTGGCGGCCGCCGTCTGTCGCCTCGTGGGCGGCGAGGCCCATCGCCCGGTTGAAGGTGCGCTCGAACACCGAGAGCCGGCCGTCCGGCTGCAGGCCGAGCAGGAAGAGCTTGCCGCTCTGGTAGGTGGTGAAGGCGAGGCTGATCCCGGTCTCGGCGAGCCAGGCGGTGAACTGGCGCGAGACCTGGATCTCGAGCAGCGGCTTTAGCGGCTCGTCCAAGGCGGCCGGCCTATTTCTGCCGCCAGCGGCCGTCAGCACCGACCACCCACTCGCCGGGGCCGGCCCGGGCGATCAGCTTCTCGCCGGCGAGTTGGGCCACGGCCTGCACCGAGACGCCCTCGCGCTCGGCGATGCGGGCGTATTCCTGGCGGCGCTTGGCGTTGATCTCCTCGGCGAGCGCGCGGATCTCGGCCGGGGCGTCGGCCTGCACCACGCCGACGAAGCCGTCGATGCGCTCGCCGAGCAGTCCGTCGCGCTTGGCCTGGGCGAGGTCGGCGGCCTGGACGGCCCGGGCAGCCGGCAGGAGTGCCAGGGCGAGGCCGGCCACGAGGGTGCGACGGCGGGTGCGGGCACGGGCGGACACGGGTGCTAGCCTCCGAAAAGCTCGGGATCGTCGAGCAGGTCCTCGAGTTCGCGCTCGACCCTGACCCGGACCTCCTGCTCGATCTTGACGTTGAGATTGATGACGATCGGGTCCTTGGGCGCCTCGAGCTGCACGCGCGGCTGGCAGGCAGTGGCGGTGAGCGCGAGCAGCAGGAGTGCCAGGAGGTGTTGCTCAACGGTTGCGCTCCAGGGCCCGGCGCACGGCCTCCGGCAGCTCGAGCGCATCGCGGCCGGCGAGCGCGAGCGGCAGGATCGGCGCCTCGAGATTGACGTTGAGCTCAATGGGATGACCCTCGTAAAGCTCGGGATTCGACCCGCTCAGGCGCAGCTCGACGGTCAGCTCCTGGTCGAGATACCCGTGCAGGATAGCGGTCAGCGATTGGTAGCGGAAGTCGGCAAGGGCGGTGAACAACAGCTCGACGCCCTGCCCCTGCCCGGCGAGCAGCGGCGGCGGGTCCGCGGCCCGGTAGCGGAGCACGCCCGGGCCGCGCGCGGTGAGCCTGCCTTCGTCGATGAACAGCCGCCCGTCCTCGGTGAAGCTGAACAGAATGTCGGCGTCGATGGTGCCCTCCGCCGCCAAGGCCGCGATTTCGAAGCCCTCGACCAGCGGGGCGAGCGACAGGCCTTCGATGGTCAGCCGCTGTGGCTCGGCGGTGCGCGGCGGCCACGGCCGGTCGAGGACGATCCGCCCGTCGATCGGACCGAACGGCCCGATATCGGTGGTCAGCGTCAACTGGTCGACCACCAGCTCCGCACCGCCGGGCGGCCAATCGACCGCGAGTTGCAGCGTGCCGTCGACATCGCGGACGAGGTCACCGGCACTGGACCAGATAGCTCTCGGCTGAAGGCCGCCGGGGGCGAAGCGGAGAGGCTCCATCGTGAGCTGCAGGCGAGCACTGTCGCTGCCGAGCCCGCGGCCCGCGAAGCGCAGCACGAGATCGCCAGGGCCGGTCGCCGTGACCCCCGTCAGGTTCCAGCCGCTGGCGGTCGGGCGCAGCCGGGCGCTGGCCCAAAAAGGCGGCGTGCCGGCCGGCCCGTCGATGCGGTCGACGCTCAACGCCAGCGGTTGGTCCGGCCGCCAGCCGATCTCCACTCCTGTGAGCGTGGCGGCGAGGTCGTTACGGCGCAGCGTCAGCTGGCCGACGCGGATGGTCTCGGGCAGCCAGCCGGGTGCTGCCAGCGCAGCAGGGGCGGCGAGTGCCAGGCCCAGGGCGAGCCCGGCCGAGACCGCCCACCGTTCGCCGCCCCTGATCCGCTGCCGCACCGACACCCTTGCCTGTCGAACACCCGAGACAGTCACCAGCCAAGCACCCTGCGTCGGCCGGGCCGATGCGGCTCAGCCGGGCAGCGACGCCAGCTCGTGGTCGGCGCGCTTGGCGCCCTGCAACGGTCGGTCGACGCCGATCACGTGCATGCTGGAGCCAACGATCAAGGGGTCGGGCGCGTGGATCAAATGCGGGTTCTTGTCGGGGTAGGGCAAGGTCGCGAGCAAGTGGCGCATGGTCTCGAGCCTGGCACGCTTCTTGTCGTTCGACTTGACCACGGTCCAGGGTGCATCCGCCGTGTCGGTGTAGAAGAACATCGCCTCCTTGGCGTCGGTGTAGGCATCCCATTTGTCGAGCGAGGCGAGGTCGATCGGCGACAGCTTCCATTGCTTCAGCGGGTCGCGCTCGCGCTGGGCGAAGCGGCGGCGCTGCTCTGCCTGGGTCACCGAGAACCAGTATTTGAACAGCCAGATGCCGCTGCGCACCAGCATCTGCTCGAATTGCGGGCATTGGCGCATGAACTCGAGATAGTCGTTGGCGGTGCAGAACCCCATGACCCGCTCGACCCCGGCCCGGTTGTACCAGGAGCGGTCGAAGAAGACGATCTCGCCGCCAGCCGGCAGGTGCTCGACATAGCGCTGGAAGTACCATTGCTTGCGCTCGCGGTCGGAGGGCTTGTCGAGGGCGACGACGCGAGCACTGCGCGGGTTGAGATGCTCCATGAACCGCTTGATGGTGCCACCCTTGCCGGCGGCGTCGCGGCCTTCGAACAGGATGATGACCTGCTGGTCGGTCTCCCTGACCCAGCGCTGCGCCTTCAAGAGCTCGACCTGCAGCTCGATCTTGTGGCGCTCGTAGGCCCGGCGTTCGAGGTTCGAGCGGTAAGGATACTCGCCGGTCTCGAACAGCCGTCGGATGGCCGTCGGGTCGCGCTTCATCCGGGCCAGCTCTTGCCGCGCCAGGGCCGCCGGCGAACTGGCGCGGCTGGTCTTGGCGCTGCCTGCCTTGCGCGCCCTTGGCTTGGCCGGCGGCGCAAACGGAGCGCCGGTGGCCGCGTCGATGGGCGGCAGCAGTGCAGCCGGATCGGCGGTGGTGGCGAGCTCGGCGGTTATCTTGGGATCGAGCCTGGTGACAGCCGCGCTCGCGGCGGCGTGCCCGGCCAAGCCGGCGAGCGGGTCGATGGGGTGGCCATCGGCAAGGGAGCGCGGCTCGTCGCCGACGTCACCGGCGTCGCTGTCATGATCGACGCTCCGATCGGGCATCTGCTCCTTCTTCATCAGCCTGCGCCTCCGGTGCTCGTTGGTGCGGGTCTCCGCGTCGACAATCTGTCTCGGCAACGACGTACCGTTGCAAGCAAGAAACGCGCCGACGACCAGTTAGTGGAAGGCTCACTCGACCTCGAGGGCAACGATCTCGATGACCACGACGTCGACCTGATCGCCGGCGTTGAGCGTCTCGACGAAGCTGCGCATCTCCGGGTCCTGGACCTCCACCTGACGCTGCAGGCCGCTCTGCCCGGTGAAGGTGACGATGCCGGTCTCCGGGTCGAAGGCGTCGAAGGTCACCGTGGTGGCAAGCTCGCTCAATGCGGCACCGGCCGGCCGCTGGCCCTCCTCGGCCCGGATCAGCGCCTCGCTCACCTCGGTCGGCAGCGCCGCCTCGCCCGCCGGCTTCAGGTTTGCGGCAATGCCGCCGTAAAAGGCGAGATTGACGGTATCGCCGACCTCGAGCTGGGGCAGGTTGCGAACCTCCTCGGGGGCGACCACGGTGACGAACTCGCCCGCGCCGAGTTCGAGGAGCACTTGGCGCGTGGTGAGATCGACGTCGTGGACGATGGCCGAGACGCTGGCCACCTGCTCGACGAACGCCCCCTGCGACTGCTCCTGGGCGGCGGGCAACAGGGGCAAGCATGCGGCGAGCACGACGGCAACTGCCAGGAGCTTGATCGATCGCATCTGAAGTCTCCTTGTTCGGCGGCCACGGCGTCGGCCTGGCACTCGGCAAGCCGTTACTCGGGCAGGGTCGGCAGCGGCCTCTCCAGGGCGGCGCGGCACAACGGCTCACCCGGCTCTTACGTCTCGATGATCTCCTGCACGGATGGTCGCTCGGACGCAACAGCTTCTTTGCCCGCGTCGCCGACCTGGCGCGCGGGATCGACGGCGACGGTGTTCGCCCCGGTCACCTCGACGATGCCCGGGAATTGGGCAATGCGTGGCGCTGCGATGGTCGGGCCGAGACTGTACACGCTGTCGTCACGGACGTTTGGCGCCGCCGCTCGCTTGGTCGCCGAATGCCGGCGCTGAGCTTTGCCGCTTCAGACGCGAATGCGCTCGTTCTTGGGATCGTAGAACGCGGCGAGCGATGCCGCCGCGGCGCATCGCTGCCAACCGATCTCGATGCTGAAGTCGGTGCTCGCCAGCCAGTCGCGCGTCACGCTCTCGGCCCGCCGGACATAGCCCATGCCCAGCGATGCATCGATCCGGTGGCCGTGCATGCCGGACGTGATCGAGCCGACGAGCTGGCCGTCGGCCCAGATCGGCTCCTCATGGAACAGGCACTGGTCGGCATCGGCCAGGCGGAACTGGACGAGGCGGCGCACCGGCGGGCCGGCCTCGCGCTGGCGCAGCAGGGCATCGCGGCCGATGAAGGCTGGCTTGTCCCAGGCGACGGCGAAGCCGAGGCCGGCCTCGAGGGCTGTGTCCTCGACCCCGATGTCGTGGCCGAAATGGCGGTAGGCCTTCTCCATGCGACATGCATTCATCGCGTGGTAACCGGCTGGCCCGAGGCCGAAACCGGCGCCGGCTTCATGCAGCATATCGAAGACGTGGGCGGCGAAGTCGGCCGGGATGTAGAGCTCGTAGCCGAGCTCGCCCACATAGGTGATGCGGCTGGCACGGATGCGGGCGTAGCCGATCTCGAGCTCGCGGGAGGTCGCGAAGGGGAACGCTTCGTTGTCGAGCGTCTCGCCGGAAAGGGCTTCGAGCAGTGCCCGGCTGTTGGGTCCCATGAGCCCGAGCATCGGCAGGCCCGAGGTGACGTCGAGGGCGGTGCAGCGCGCATCGTCCTGGATGTGCGCCTTGAGCCAGGCGAGGTCGCGGGTCTGGCCGGCCGCGGTGGTGACGACCAGGAACTCGGTTTCGCCGGTGCGCGTAACCGTCAGGTCCGTCTCGATACCGCCGCGCTCGTTGAGCCACTGGGTGTAGACCACACGGCCGACGGCGACGTCGATCTCGTTCGCCGAGACGCGGTTCAAAACGTCGAGCGCGTCCTTGCCGGTGACGAGGTATTTCGAGAAGCAGGACTGGTCGAACAGGCCGACGGCGTCGCGCACCCGGCGGCATTCGGCGGCGGTGTGCGCGAACCAGTTCTGCCGGCCCCAGGAATAGCGGTACTCGGGCACCACACCCGCGGGCGCGAACCAGCCCGGGCGCTCCCAGCCCGATTGCTCGGCCATGACGGCACCCTGCGCGATCAAGCGGTCGTGGAAGGGCGAGCGGCGGGCCCCCCTAGCCGTGGCGTATTGGCGCCAGGGCCAGTGCATGGCGTAGAGCAGGCCGAGCGTCTCGGTGGTGCGGTCGCGCAAGTAGCGCCGATTGACCTGGAAGGGCTGCATCCGGCGCACATCGACATCGAGCAGGTCGGCCGGCATGTGCCGCTCGGCGATCCATTCGGCGAGCATCAGCCCGACCCCGCCCGAGGACTGGATGCCGATCGAGTTCATCCCGCAGGCGACGAAGAGGTCCTTCACTTCGGCCGTCTCGCCCATCAGGTAGCGGTCGTCAGGGGTGAAGCTCTCGGGGCCGTTGAAGAAGGTCTGAATGCCGGCGGTCTCGAGGATCGGCAGGCGGCGGGTCGCGGCCTCGAGGATCGGCTCGAAATGGTCGAAGTCGTCCGGCAGGGTGGCGAAGGCGAAGTCGTCCGGGATGCCGGCCATGCCCCAGGGCTTGGCCACCGGCTCGAAGGCACCGAGCAGGATCTTGCCGGCGTCCTCCTTGATGTAGGCGGCTTCGTCCGGCACGCGGAGCACCGGCAGGTCGCGCGGCAGCCCCGGGATCGGCTCGGTCACGATGTAGAAATGCTCGGCGGCGTGCAGCGGCAGGGCGACGCCGATCCGCCGGCCGAGTTCGGCACTCCACATGCCGGCGGCGATCACGGTGGTCGCCGCACGAACCGGGCCTTCGGCGGTCATGACGCCGACCGCCCTGCCCTGCTCGACCAGGATGTCGGCCACGGCGATGCCTTCGCGGATCACGGCACCCTTCAGCCGCGCTCCCTTGGCGTAGGCCATGGTGACATTGGTGGGGTCGGCCTGGCCGTCCTTGGGCAGGAAGATGCCGCCGACGAGATCGGCCGTTTGCAGGAGCGGATAGCGGGCCCTGATGTCGGCCGGGGTCAGGACCTCGACCGCGAGACCGAAATTCTTGGCCATCGAGGCACCGCGGCGCTGCTCCTCGAACCGCTCGGCATTGGTGGCGACGCCGATCGAGCCGTTCTGCCTGAAGCCGGTCGAGAGCCCGGTCTCCTCTTCCAGGCTGAACAAGAGCTCGGAGGTGTACCTGGCGAGCTCGGTCATTTGCCGCGACGCCCGGAGCTGGCCGATCAGCCCCGCCGCGTGCCAGGTGGTGCCCGAGGTCAGCTGCTGGCGCTCGAGCACCAGGACGTCGGTGATGCCGCGCCTGGCCAGGTGGTAGGCGATCGAGCAGCCGATAATGCCGCCGCCGATGATCACGACCTCGACCGCTGCTGGTAGTGCCTGGGCCATGCTGCTCTCCTCTTCCCCGGCCGGTTCTAGGCGTGCTGCCGGCCCGGCGGCAAGCGATGCTCACGGGCGAACACGGCTCCGCGAGGACGCCCTGACGCTTGCCGCACGCGTCGCCATTTGCCGGGTCTAGAGCATGGGCAAACCAGCAGCGACCGAAAGGAGACCGCCATGGCGCACGACTACCAGATGAGCCTTGCCCCGATCACCCTGGACGAGGCTTCGGGCCGGGCCCGGGAGGTCTTGGAGAAGGCCAAAGCGGGCGTCGGCTTCGTCCCCAACATGTATGCCAACATGGCCAATCAGCCGGCACTGCTCGAGACCTATCTCGACGGCTATGCCCGGTTCCGTGCGGAGGCCGGCTTCACGCCCGCCGAGCAGGAGGTGGTTTTCCTCGCCATCAGCCGGGCGAATGCTTGCGACTACTGCATGGCGGCGCACAGCATGCTGGCCTTGAACAAGTCCGGCCTCTCGGCCGAGGCGACCGAGGCGTTGCGCGACGACCGGCCGATCCCCGACGCCAGGCTCGAGGCCCTGGCCCAGTTCACCCGCACGCTGGTCGAGAAGCGCGGCTTCATCGCCAACGCCGATGCCGAGGCGTTCCAGGCGGCGGGCTATACCGAGCAGCACATCCTCGGTGTCGTGCTGGCACTCTCGGTCAAGATCCTCTCCAACTACGCCAACCACCTGTTCCACACCGAGGTGGACCCGGTCTTCGCCGAGCATGCCTGGCAGCCACCGGCCGGCAAGGCCGCCTGACGCCGGCCACCCTGACTCCCCGGCGACCCTGACTCAAGCTATGTCGCCTCGGGCTTGGCTCGGGACGGCAACGCGTTGGCGTGCCACCCGAAGGCGGGCTAAGCTCTGGGCCGAGGCGGGGGCGAGCCAGCAGGGAGAGCGATGGTGCGGATCGGGGTGCCGAAGGAGATCAAGAACCACGAGTACCGGGTCGGCCTGACGCCGGACAGCGTGCTCGAGTTCGTGACCCACGGCCACGAGGTCGTGGTCGAGGCGGGGGCCGGGGCCGGGATCGGCTCGGACGACGAGGTCTATCGGGCGGCGGGCGCGCAAATCCTGGCCTCCGCCGCCGAGGTCTTCGCCACGGCCGAGATGATCGTCAAGGTCAAGGAGCCGCAAGCGGTCGAGCGGGCGATGCTGCGGCCGGGCCAGGTGCTGTTCACCTATCTGCACCTCGCGCCAGACGCGGACCAGACCCGCGAGCTGGTGCAGAGCGGGGCCGTCTGCATCGCCTACGAGACGGTCACCGATGCGCATGGCCACCTGCCGCTGCTCGCGCCCATGTCGCAGGTGGCCGGGCGCCTCGCGATTCAGGCCGGAGCGCACTGCCTCGAGCGGGCGCATGGCGGCTGCGGCATTCTCCTCGGCGGGGTGCCGGGCGTGGAGAGTGCCAAGGTGGTCGTGATCGGTGGCGGCATGGTCGGCGAGAACGCCATCATGATGGCGCTCGGCATGGCTGCCGACGTCACTGTCCTCGATCGCAACGTCGAGGTGCTGCAACACCTCGCCCGCCGCTTCGGGCCGGCTCTCAACACCGTCTATTCGCAAAAGGCCACGCTCGAGCGCTACGTCACCGACGCCGATCTCGTGGTCGGCGCGGTGCTGGTCGCCGGGGCCAGTGCCCCCAAGCTGGTGACCGCCGAGATGGTCAAGCGGATGCGGCCGGGCAGCGTCATGGTCGACGTCGCGATCGACCAGGGCGGCTGCTTCGAGACCAGCCATCCCACCACTCACGCCGAGCCGACCTTCGTGGTCGACAGTGTCGTCCACTACTGCGTCGCCAACATGCCGGGGGCGGTGCCCAAGACCTCCACCCAGGCCCTCAACAACGTCACCCTGCCTTATGCGCTGGCGCTCGCCGACAAGGGCTACCAGGCAGCACTCGGCGAGAACCCGCATTTCAGGAACGGCCTCAACGTCCACGAGGGGCGGATCACCCACCGCGCCGTCGCCGAGGCGCAGGGCTACGACTTCACCGAGCCGATGGTGGTGCTGGGTGGGTGAGTGACAGCCTGGAATAGGAAAAGATACGGAGAGGCTAGCCTCCCCACCGGGATTTTTTCGGGTCGGTGTCGGGCTCAGGCGGCAGCGTTGCTGATCGTCTCGGCGATCAAGGTCCTGAGGCCGGTCATGTGGCCTTGTTCGCGGGAGCGGACGGTGGGGTCGGAGGTGACGGCGATGGTCAGGGCCAGGGTCGGGACGACGTGGAGCATCTGGCCGCCATAGCCCCAGCCGTAATAATGCGGGTGGCCGGCGGTTTCGGTCATGAACCAGCCGTAGCCGTAGGCATGCCCGGTCCAGCGCGACACCGTGCGCGGCTGCCAGGAGGTGGCGATCCACGCCGTCGAGACGACGCGGCTGCCGCCGAGCACGCCGCCATTACGGATCATCTCGCCGAACCGGACCAGGGCCCTGGGCGCCATGAGCATGTTGTTGCCGCCCATGTAGATGCCCTGCGGGTCGCGGTCCCAGGGCGGAATTTGAATGTCCAGCGGCCGGCCCAGCCATTCGTCAGCCAGCGCGTGGGTGCTGCGGCCGGTGGCCTCTGTCAGGATGGCCGAGAGCAGGTGCGAGCTCCCGGTCGAGTAGAGCATCGGCCCGCCGGGCTCGGCGACGAAGGGGCGGCGCAAGGCATTGGCGACCCAGTTCCGGCTGGTGACCCAGCTGCCGTAGTTGCGGCCCGACGTCCGTTCCAGGCCGGCCTGCATCGAGAGCAGGTGGCCGATGGTGACCTCGGCGAGACGCGGGTCGGCATCGGCCGGGACCAGCGGTCCGAGTGCGGTGGTGATCGGCTGGTCCACGCCATCGAGCACGCGGCGGTCGAGGGCACAGCCGACGAGCGTGGCGAGGATCGTCTTCGCCACCGACTTGATGTTGACCGGACGATCGGCCGGCGGGCCGCGGAAGGTGGCCTCGAGGATGGTCTCGCCGTGCTGGGCAACCATCAGCGTGTGCAGCCGTGGCAAGGCGGCCGCCTGCTCGCGCAGCTGGTCGACGTCGAGGGCGGCGCGGGCGGCCCGCGGGCCAACGAACGACGCCGCGCCGGCGAGGGCGAGCAGGCGGCGGCGGGCGAGGCGGTTCTCGATCATGCGGCGGATGTGGCGGTCGGCGGCGCTCACGGCCAGAGCAGGATCGATTTTTTCGAGCGGGTCAACCGGCCGACACGGCGGCAGTTGCGGATCGCCGACCAGATGCCGCGCCAGCCATAGACGGCACCGACGGCGCGGCCGGCGCGATCGGCATAGGCCCCCGCGATGCCGGCCACGCCATGCTGCTCGAACAGCTCGAGGTTCACCGCACTGCCGATCAGCGCGAGGTGGGTGAAGGCCTGCGGGAAATTGCCGAGAAAGGCGCCGTTCTCCGGATCGATCTCCTCGGCGTAGAGGCCGAGATCATTGGCACAAGGGACGAGCGCGGCGAACAGCCCTGCGGCCTCCTGGCCGCGACCGGCGGCGAGCAGTGCGTCGACCAGCCAGAAGCTGCAGATGAGAAAGGCGCCCTCCTCGCCGTCGAGCCCGTCATCGGCCTTGTAGCGGTGCAGATAGGGCCCGTGGCGCAACTCGCGGGTGACGGCGGCGATGGTCGCCTCGAGCGTGCCGGATTGGAGCGGAAAGCCGAGCATCGGCGCGAGGAGAGTGGCGGCATCGGTGCCGGGGCGATCGAAGGCCTGCAGCAGCTGCCCGTCGGCGCCGATGCCGCGGCTGTCGATGGATCGGGCGACGGCGGCGGCCAGCTCTCGCCAGTGGCCCTCGTCGCCGAGCCCGAGCCGGGCAGCGCGATCGGCGGCGGCCCAGCACATCAGCTTGCCGTGGACGTGGTCCAGGGCCTCGCCGCGCATCTCCCACAAGCCCTGATCGGGCAGCCGCCATTCGTCTTCGACCAGGGCAGCGAAGGCTTCGAGCAGGCGGCGCTGCTGCCGGTCGAGCCGGCCGCCGAGCCGCTCGAAAAGCAGGGCCAGGTCGAGCACCTGGCCGTAGATGTCGATCTGCCGCTGGCTGTAGGCGCCGTTGCCGGTGCGCACCGGGCGACTTTCGGCATAGCCGTCGAGCCCAAGATGGTCCTCTTCCTCGAGGCGAGTCTCGTACTCGATGCCGTACATGATCAAGGCGCGCGGCAGGGTGCGGCGGATGCAGGTGGCGAGGTAGTGGACGTAGCGTCTGGCCTCGCCGCCATAGCCGAGCCCCGCCAGGGCATAGAGGGTGAAGCAGGAATCCCGGAGCCAGCTGAAGCGATAGTCCCAGTTGCGGCTGCCGCCCAGGGCCTCGGGCAACGAGGTGGTGGGGGCGGCGACCAGGGCGCCCGTGGGCGCATAAGTCAAAAGCTTGAGCACCAAGGCACTGCGCCCGACGGCTTCGCGATGCGGCCCGGCATAGCGGTTGTAGGCGATCCACTCGCGCCAGAAGGCGTCGGTGATGGCCAGCATCTCGGCGACCCGGTCGAGCGGCGACTGGCCGGCGACGGTGCGGGCGGCGAGCACCAGATCGCAGCTCTCGCCGGCGGCCAGGGTGACCCGGGCCGTGGCGGTGCCGTCCGCGATGGTGAAGGGCAGCCGGGCGAAGAGGGTCGGGCAGCCGTCGGCACGGACCGCCTCGCCGTCGACGTCGAGGCGAACACCCAGTGTCGTGAAGCCGGCCGACGGGCGGTAGGTGACCTCGACCTCGACGCTTCCCGCGGTGGCCCTGATCCGGCGGATCAGCCAGAACGGGGCGATCAGCCGGACATAGTCGTGCGCGCCGGCGTCGACATGGCGGCCGACCGGCATGAAGTCGGTCAGCGTGACGCTGCCGGTCGGCGTCGCGAAGCGGGTCTCCAGGATGTTGGTCGAGGATCGGTAGCCACGCTCGACAGTGGCGTCACCTGACGGGCGGATCGCCCAGAAGCCGCCCCGGTCGGCATCGAGCAGGCGGCAGAAGGTGGGCTCGGCATCGTGCCGGCCGAGGCAGCACCAATCGACGCTGCCGTGGCGATCGACGAGGGCGTTGCCGTGGCAGTCGCCAATGATGCCGTAGTCGCGTATCGGCCGATAGCGGCCAGCCGTGCTGGCATGGCGTCCTTCCGGCATCCCACCTCCCTAAAATCCAGATCCGGCCGCAAATCATGATCCGGATCAGAAGCCTAGCGGGCAGCCCGCGTCACGGGGCTCATAACCCCGTGAGCCGGCGCCAGGCCAAAGGGGATGGTGGGGTCCGGGGAGGATCATCTTCCCCGGCTCGTGCTTCCTATCTTGGCCCTGCAGAAAGAGGCGGCCCCGGGAGAGATCCCGGAGCCGCAAGGAGGAGAATACAAGGAAAGAGACGTCCCGCTGCCCACGGAACGCCATGTGATCCTAGCTGCAGCCGGTTGTGCTGCCGCAGGTGTCACATTTCAGGCAGGTGCCGTTACGCACCAGCGTGAAGTTGCCGCAAGCCGAGCAGGGATCGCCTTCGTAGCCCTGGAGCCTGGCGATTTCCGCCTGCTGGCGGCGGCTGTCTCGTGCCATGGTTCGGCCGTCGCGGGCGAGGCTGGTGAGCCCCCCTGCCCCGCTCAAGCCGGCGCCGGCATTGGCGGCCTTCATGGCGATCTCGTTCTCGGCGCCCTTGACCTCACCGTTGGCCCCACCGGCGAGCAACCGCAGGTTGCCGCGGATGAAGCCGGATGATGCCAGCTGGGCCACCTGCTCGCCCATGTCGCCTTCCTTGGTACCTTCGCCGATGGCGTCGTGGCGGAGGGCCTGGGGGTCGACATTGGCGAGGTCGGTGCGCTCCAGATAGGAGACGGCGAGCTCGCGGAAGATGTAGTCGAGGACCGAGGTCGCCATCTTGATGGTGTCATTGCCCTGCACCACGCCCGACGGCTCGAAGCGGGTGAAGGAGAACGCCTCGACGAACTCCTCGAGCGGCACGCCGTATTGCAGGCCGATCGAGACGGAGATGGCGAAGCTGTTCATCAGCGAGCGGAAGGCGGCCCCTTCCTTGTGCATGTCGATAAAGATCTCGCCGAGCGAGCCGTCCTCGTACTCCCCGGTCCGAAGGTAGAGCTTGTGGCCGCCGACGATGGCTTTTTGGGTATAGCCCTTGCGCCTGGAGGGCAGCTTGCGCCGACCCTCGACGAAGCGTTCGACGACGCGCTCGGTGACCTGGACGATCCGCTGGACCTGCGACTGCTCGATCGCGTCGTCGTCCTCGTCCTCGATGTCGTCGGCCAGCATCGACGAGAGCGGCTGGCTGAGCTTGGAGCCGTCGCGGTAGAGGGCCAGGGCCTTCACGCCGAGCCGCCAGCCTTCGAGATAGGCTTCCCGGCAGTCCTCGACCGCGGCCGTCGCCGGCATGTTGATGGTTTTCGAGATCGCCCCCGAGATGAAGGGCTGGGCGGCCGCCATCATCCGGATGTGCGCCGACGCCGACAGATAGCGCTTGCCGACGCGGCCGCACGGGTTGGCGCAGTCGAAGACCGGCAGATGCTCGGGCTTGAGCTCCGGCGCCCCTTCGATGGTCATGGTGCCGCAGCAGAACGCGTTGGCCCGCTCGACCTCGTGCCGGCTGAAGCCTAGCGCCTGCAGCATGTCGAAGCGCATGTCGCCGAGCTGCGCCTCGGTGAGGCCGAGCACCTGCTTGCAGAAGGCATCGCCGAGGCTGTGCCGGTTGAAGGCGTAGCGAATATCGAAGGTGGTCGGCAGGCCGGCCTCGAGCTTCTTCAGGATCTCGGGGGTGAAGCCCTTGACCTCGAGCTTGGCGTGGTCGATGCCGGGTGCGCCCTTGAGGGTGCCGTGGCCAACGGCGTAGCGGGTGATCGCCTCGATCTGGGTGCGGTCGTAGCCGAGGGTCTCGAGCGCCTGCGGCACCATGCGATTGATGATCTTGAAGAAGCCGCCGCCGGCCAGCTTCTTGAACTTGACGAGCGCGAAGTCCGGCTCGATGCCGGTGGTGTCGCAGTCCATGACGAGGCCGATGGTGCCGGTGGGGGCAATCACCGAGACCTGCGCATTCCTGACGCCATGCGCTTCGGCCATGGCGACGGCGTCGTCCCAGGCCTTGACCGCCGCCTCGAGCAGCTTCGGGTCCGGACAGTGGTGGTGGTCGAGCGGCACCGGCAAGGTGGCCAGTTCTTCGTAGCCGCGGGCCGAGCCGTGGGCGGCGCGGCGGTGGTTCCGGAGCACGCGCAGCGTCGACTCCCGGTTGGCCGGATAGCCCGGGAAGGCGCCGAGTTCGGCGGCGATCTCGGCCGATACCTTGTAGGCGATGCCGGTCATGAGGGCGGTGATCGCCCCGCAATAGGCGCGGCCCTGGTCGCTGTCGTAGGGAATGCCGGAGGCCATCAAGAGCCCACCGACATTGGCGTAGCCGAGGCCGAGCGTGCGGAACTTGTAGCTGAGTTCGGCGATCTTCTCGGCCGGGAACTGGGCCATCATCACCGAGATCTCGAGGACCAGCGTCCACAAGCGAACGGCGTGCGCGAACTCGGCGACCCGGAAGCTGCCGTCCTGGTTCTTGAACTGCATGAGGTTCAAGGACGCGAGGTTACAGGCCGTGTCGTCGAGGAACATGTACTCGGAGCACGGGTTCGAAGCGTTGATGCGGCCATCCGCCGGGCAGGTGTGCCAGTCGTTGATGGTGGTGTCGTACTGCACGCCCGGGTCGGCGCTGGCCCAGGCGGCGAAACAAATCTTGTCCCAAAGCGCCTTGGCCCGCACGGTCTTGGCGACCTCGCCGGTGCGCCGGGCGGTGAGCGGCCATTCGCGGTCCTGCTGGACGGCCTGGAAGAAGGGATCGCTGATCCTGACCGAGTTGTTCGAGTTCTGGCCGGAGACGGTGAGATAGGCGTTGCTGTCCCAGTCGGCGTCGTAGACCGGGATCTCGACGCCCTTATAGCCCTGCCGGGCCAGGAGGATCGCCTGCTGGATCGCGCCCTCGGGCAGCATCGCCTTTCTCGCCGCCCTGACGGCGAGCTTCAGGGCCGGGTTGGTCTTGGGGTCGAAGCGCTCGGCCGTGGCGACGTCGGCCGCACCGTTGCCGGCGTCGCTGTGGCAGGCGCCGATGATCGCGTTGGCATGGCGGGCGAGGAGCTTCGAGCCGGCGACCAGGGCCGCCACCTTCTGCTCCTCGGTCACCTTCCAATCGATGAAGGCCTCGATATCCGGGTGGTCGACATCGACGATGACCATCTTGGCGGCGCGCCTGGTGGTCCCGCCGGACTTGATCGCACCGGCGGCACGGTCGCCGATCTTGAGGAACGACATCAGGCCCGAGGACTTGCCGCCACCCGAGAGGCGCTCGCCCTCGGCCCGGAGGTTCGAGAAGTTGGTGCCGGTGCCGGAGCCGTACTTGAACAGCCGGGCTTCCCTGACCCAGAGGTCCATGATGCCGCCGTCGTTGACCAGATCGTCCTGGATCGACTGGATGAAGCAGGCGTGCGGCTGCGGCCGCTCGTAGGCCGAGGTCGAGGCGATGACCGTGCCGGTGGTCTCGTCGACGTGGAAGTGGCCTTGCGCCGGGCCATCGATGCCATAGGCCCAGTGGAGCCCGGTATTGAACCATTGCGGCGAGTTGGGTGCCGCCATTTGCCTGGCCAGCATGGCCCGCATTTCGTCGAAGAAGGCCCGGGCATCTTCCTCGGCGGAGAAGTAGCGGCCCTTCCAGCCCCAGTAGGTCCAGGCCCCGGCGAGCCGATCGAAGACCTGCTGTGCCTTGGTTTCGCTGCCGTAGCGCTCGGCCTCGGGCAGCTTCGCCAAGGCCGTCTCGTCGGCGATCCGACGGCAGAGCCAGGCGGGCACGCCCTTTTCCTTGACCGGCTTCAGCTTCGCCGGGACCCCGGCCTTGCGGAAATATTTCTGCGCCAGGACGTCGACCGCGACCTGCGACCAGCCGGCCGGCACTTCGACGGCGTCGAGGGCGAACACCACCGAGCCGTCCGGGTTGCGAATTTCGCTCGACGCCGAACGGAAGGCGATCGCCGCATAGGGCGATGCGCCAAACTCGGTAAAGGCACGCTCAATCTTCATCGACACCGATCTCCTCGTCGCTGCAAGACTAGAATGTTCTGGTCTTGTTCGTCAAAGCCGTTGGTCACGTTCCGTTCGGTCGGCGCCCGGTCGGGGCTGGGCTCGACGATCAGCGTCGGATGATCCCGCGATCACTCAACGATCAGTTTAGAGCCGCCCGCCACAAATCTCAACACCAACTCGCGCTCCCGCCGGCGAAGCGGCCGGACGAATCTCGCCGCCCAGCCACCGCTGGCGCCGCACCGCGCCCCGCCGCCTCGAGCCGAACCATCACGATCCGAAGCAGGTAGCGACGCATTCTCTAGATATACGACAACTACCCGGCGTCACAACAACATATTGTGTTTTCCACAGACGATCGGCAAAGCCGCCGAGAACTGTTGCGAGCGCGCCATGGCGGTGGCCGCTCTACCGACGGGGCTGCAGCTCTAGCGCCCCTCAACCGCACTCAACGCTTGGCTGATGCGCAACCTCGCTCAGCCGCGCTCAGGCAGCGCCCGGCGCGACTTCGGCCCGCTGTGCACAAAGCGTCCCTGCTGTGGATAAGTGGCGGGTGATGTTGCCGCCGAGTTCTGCTAAGGCCCCATCAATTGAATCAGCAAGACTCAGCCGGCGGACTTTTCCCGGTTATCCACAAGCCGGTCTTTTCCCCGGTTATCCACAACCCCGGGCGCGATGGCCTTGCCGCTGGACGGTGGCGCTTCGCCGGTCCATAACGCTCGCGGCGTCCGGCGCCTCGCCGACGGCAGCCAGGACGCCGGACCATCACCGCCTTTGCTCGACGACCAGGGCCCGACGATCAGGAGTGCTTCGCTTGTCCGTGTTGAAATGGCTGACGCAAAACCGCCTGGGCACCCACCTCTTCACCTGGCGCCGCGGCGAGAAGGTCGGCGAGGACGAACTCGGCAACGTCTACTATCGCGAGCGCGGCCACACCGGCGACTGGCGGCTGGAGCGTCGCTGGGTCGTCTATGCCGGGGACGGCGAGATCGAGGCGAGCACCGTGACGCCCGGCTGGAACGCCTGGCTGCACAAGAATCGGGAGAAGGCACCGTCGGAGGAGCCGTTCAAGGAGCGGTTCTGGGAGAAGGCGCATGTGCCGAATCTCTCCGGCACCGCTGGCGCCTACGTGCCGCCCGGCCACGAGACGCGCGGCGGCCGCCGCGATCGGGCGACCGGCGATTACGAGGCGTGGCGCCCCTGAGCAGGCACTGAGCCGAGTGAGCCGGGCCTCAATCCGGTTGATCGGCTGTGGACAACGCTTCGGAAAACCCCCAGATCCGCGGGCTGGCGAGCTCGAGGCTGTTGCCGGCGGGGTCGCGAAAGTAGAACGATCGGCCGCCCTTCGGCCACGCCTGCCACTGCTCGATCGCGACACCGTGGGCCGCGAGATGCCGCGCCCAGGGCTCGAGCTCGGCGTCGGGCACGGCGAGGCAAAGATGGCCGGGCCCGTGCGCGCCATGCGCCGGCACGGCACGGGCGCGGCGCGCCGCCTGTGGCTCGAACAACAGCAGCATCTGTTGCTGCAGCCGGAAGAAGACGAAGACGTCGGGCTGCCGGCTTACCTCCTCGAGACCCAGTACCTGGCCGTAGAATGCAGCGGCGGCCGCGAGGTCATCGACATAGAGGACGGTTTCCAGGATCGCGCGCAACGGCATCGCGCCACTCCCTCGGGTTGCGGCCGTGCCCAGGTGCCATCGCCCGTGGGCCGATGCATCTTCAAGGCGGCGACCCGACGACGACGCCGCGCCGAGCCGAGACGTCGGGGCGGTGCCCGGACCAGGTTTCCAGCACCGACGTCGGGGCGCCCAGCGCCACTCGGTGGCACGAGGCTTAGACCAGCGGTGAGGGTAGCGCTGCAGGGCGTGCTGCACCAGTTCCGTCACTGCACCAGGCCGGCAGGGTAACGGACAAGCGGCGCCGGCCGGACCCAAACAAGGCCGCCGCTCGACCGCCGCAGCCGGCCTCAGCGCTGCCAACGGTCGGCCCAGCCACAGATTGACGGTACCCCGCGGCCCCATTAAGTACCGAGCTAACGGAGACGTGGCCGAGTGGCTGAAGGCGGCGGTTTGCTAAACCGTTATGCAGGGTGAACCTGTATCGGGGGTTCGAATCCCCCCGTCTCCGCCAGCTGCCCCTGCGGGATGCGGCTTCTGGTTCGGCTGTGGCCGGCGCGCTTGCAACGGCGGTCGCGTCGTGGCGGCCGACCTGCGGCCAACGCAAGCCGGACGCGATCCGCACACGCCGGGCGCTCCGGTCCGCAAGCTGCCCGGGTGACGCTAGAGCACGACCAGCAGCGGTCGGTGATCGGACACCTCCGGATCGTCGATCACGCAAAAGTCGCGCACCGCCTCGTCGCGGTCGATCAGCATGTAGTCGGCGTATTTGCCCGGCTTCGGGTAATGCGAGGTTCTGGTGCTGGTGAACCCGGCAGCGGTCACCAGCTCGACCATGCCGGCGGCTTGCAGGATGCGCAGCGTCTCACTGTCGGGCTCGACGTTGAAGTCGCCGCAGAGCAGTGTCAGGTCGCCGGGCTGCGACAGTCGTTGCGACATGTCGAGCAGCCGACGGGCCTGTGCCGCCCGCTCGGGCGTGTCCTGCTTGCCGTGGAGATCGCGCAGCCCGTGCATGTGGGTGATGCAGACCGGCCGACCGCGCGTATCGTCGAAGACGCGGATCCCGTGGGCGTTGCGGCAGCGGGGGTGATCGCCGTAGCCGGCCGCGGAGTAGTCCTTGTGGACGAAGCCCTGCACCTGGCCGATGATCGGCAGCGAGCCGTGGACGAAGGTCGCGAGCCCCCACTGCGACGGCACGGCTGCGCCATCGTCCCAGAGGACACCTCGCGCCGCCGGGCAGAAGATCGCCGTGTGCTCGGGCAGCAGGCGGCCGACGTCGCGGAAAAAGTTGGCCCGCTGCGGCAAGACATGATCGCCATCACGGTAGGTGAGCCAGTCCCGGTCGGTTGCCGGGCTGTGGATGACCTCCTGAAGGCAGAGCACAGAAGGTGCCGTCGCCGCGATGAAGGGTGCCAGTTCCGCCCAGAGCCTGCCGCCCCAGCCGTTCAGGCACATCACCCGCATGCTCGTCCCCCTCGTCCTCCGGCCGCCTCCCTGTCACACCACTCGGTGGCAGCCGGTTCTCCGTGCCTGTGGCTTTGCGACTGCTGTACCATCCGCCCGGCAGCGGCGCCCGAGGGGCGCTTGCCGCTTCAGTCCGCCCCCTTTTTGGCGATGTAGTAGCCGTAGCCGACGTAATCCTTGTAACGCTCATAGAGCGCGATCTCGTGTCGCTCGGCGGCGACGACGGCCTGCGCCGCGTCCGAGTTGCCATGCGCCGCCAGAAAGCCGGCGAACCGCCGCTCCATCGGCCGGTAGTAGTTGTCGAGCCAGCACCGCTCGGGCAGCACGAAATAGCCCAGGGGTGAGAACCCGTGCCGCTCGAGAACCGCGAGCTTCGCCGCTGCCGTATCGACCTCGCCGTACGCGTTGTCCCAGTGGTCCTGCAACGCCGCGGGCCGCGCCCGCGTCAGCCAGGTGATCTCGGAGAGGGCGAGGATGCCGCCCGGCTTCAGGTATGGTCGCCATGCTGCGACACCGGCGGCGAAGCCCAAGTTGTAAATGGCCCCCTCCGACCAGATCGCGTCGAACTCCGCCGCGTCGAAAGGCAGCGCGTCCATCGATGCCGTACGTGTCTCGATCCGGTTCGCGACCCCGGCACGTAGGGCGTCGGCTTCCAGTCTGGCGAGGAACGCCGGGAACAGATCGACGGCCGTGATCCGCGCGTCGAGATGCTGCGCCAGCACCAGCGTCGCGGCACCGGAGCCGCAGCCGATGTCGGCGATCTTCAGGTCCTCGGCCGCGTCCAGGCCAGATAGCGTGATCGACAACCGGGTCTCGGCGGCGCCGCCCGGGCCCTGCCGGGCCGCATCCTTGTGCAGATCGATGAGCAGCTGAAGCTCGTCCATGGCGGGTTCACCTTCAAGTCGGAAGCCGGTGGCCTTGCGGCCAGCTGATGGATGCTCAGCGGGGGACAGCGAAGGCCGGGGTTTCCGGCAGCGGGGTCGGCAACTCGGCCAGGCGCTGCTGGTCGATCAGCCGGTTGACCACGTCCTCGGCAAAGCCGAAGCCGACGAGCACCCGGCCCCCGAGCTGCAAGCTCGCCTCGATCGCCTCCGGCACGGCGATCGTGGCACCGGCCCGGGCCAGCCGCTCGGCCTGCGCGGCGTCGCGGGCCCGGGCGTAGATCGGCAGGTCGGCAAAGAGGCCGCGGACCTCCTGCACGATCTTCTCGACCGCGTTGGCGTCGTCCATGGTGACGACCACGGCGGCCGCGGTTTCGGCGCGCGCCCGGGCGAGAATGTCGAGGCGCGAGGCGTCGCCGAAGAAGATCGGCCGCCCGGCCTGGCGCGCTTCGTGCACCGTCGACGGATCCGCGTCGACGGCGATATACGGGATCTGCTGCTGCTCCAGCATCTCTGCCAGGGTGCGTCCGACCCGGCCGAAGCCGGCGAGCACGACATGGCCCTCGAGACCGTCCGTTGGCACCGCCTGGTCGCTCTCGTCCGGCGGACCGACCGCTCCCTCGAGCAGCCTCGCGAGCCGGCTCGCGAAGCTCGCGACGAACGGTGTCACCAGCATGCTGAGCCCGGCGACGATCAGCATGAACTGGCCGACCTCGCCACCGACCAGCCCGAGGGTCATGGCGAGGCCGACGACGATGAAGGCGAACTCGCCGCCCTGGCCGAGCAGCAGGCCGGCCTCGAGCGAGGTGTGGCGCGGCAGGCCGAAGGCGAGGCACAGGCTCGCGGTAACCGTCGACTTGATGAGGAACAGGCCGACAACGGACGCGATAATCCAAAAGGGCTCGGCGGCGATCAGCCGATAGTCGATGCCCATGCCGACCGAAATGAAGAACAGGCCGAGCATCAACCCCTTGAACGGCTCGATGTCGACCTCGACCTCGTGCCGGTATTCGGTCTCGGCGAGCAGCAGGCCGGCGAGGAAGGCGCCGAGCGCCATCGACAGGCCGGCGAGCCCGGTGATGGTCGAGGTGCCGATGACGGTGAGCAGGATCGCCGCCATGAACATCTCGGGGCTCTTGGTCTGCGCCACGAGGCGCATCAGCGGGCGCAGCAAGAGGCTGCCACCGAGATAGACGCCGGCGATGACGACGACGGCCTTGCCGAGTGCCACCGCCAGATCGAGGCCGACATTGCCGCCGACCTTGGCACCCAGCACGCCGACGATGAAGAGAATCGGGACGACCGCGAGGTCCTGCATCAAGAGAATCGAGAAGCTGGAGCGGCCGACCTGCGTGCCGAGGCGGCGCTGCTCGATCAATAGTTGCATGACGATGGCGGTGGACGACAAGGCGAGGCAGGCACCCAGGACGATCGACGCCGCGGGCGAATTGCCGAACTCCCAGGCGACGAAGGCGATGATCGTGCCGGTGACCAGGATCTGCAGCGAGCCCAGGCCGAAGACGAGGCGGCGCATCGACCACAGCCGCTCGATCGAGAGCTCGAGGCCGATCATAAAGAGGAGGAAGATGACGCCGAGTTCGGCCAGCTGCTGCACGCCATGCACGTCGCTGATCACGGCATAGCCGAGCCACGGCCACCGGTCGGCCAACAGGCCGAGGCCGTAGGGGCCGATCACCGCGCCGACGATCAGGTAGCCGAGGACCGGGCTGACTTTGAGCCGATGCATGATCGGCACCACGACGCCGGTAGCGATCAGGAAGACCACGATCTCGCGCAGGTAGGGGATGTGGACCTGGTCTTCCAAGCGGCACCTCGCCCCGTTGGTCGCAGAATTGGCATCGACGACGTCGGTTTAGCCAGCATCGGCGACAAAGACGAGACGTTTCGCCGTCACGGCGGGGCGACGCCGGTTGCGGTGCGGCGCTACTCGACGGTGATGGTGATCTGCTCCGAGAGGACCGGCGGGTCGTGCGGCAGATGCTGCCAGTCGGCGAGGAGCAGCTGCAGCGTGTGCTCGCCGGGCTCGAGCTCGATGGTCGCCTGGGTCTGGCCGCCGCCGAAATGGCGATGGTTGTCGTCGGCCGGGAGTGGCGCGTCCATGTCCGGCAGCGCATCGACGTCGATCAGCAGGTGGTGGTGGCCGGTATTGTCCCATTCGACCCCGGCCGGGGCGACGCCCATGCCCGAGAGGCCGAAATAGACGGTCACCGGACTGCTCACGACGGCCCGGTCCGCGGGCATGATGATCGCGACGGCAGCACCCTCGGGTGCTGGAGTCCGTTCGAGGGCGATGGCGGTCGTGGTCAGCGCCGCGATGCCGACGGCGGCCAGAAGAGCCCTTTGAAACAGCCGATGCACGGTGCTTGCCTCCTCAGAGATTTTTTCACGCGCACGAAAATAGCAGCGGTTGGCCGGATGCCAAGCGGCGAACGTTGGCGGTGGCGAGATCGAGCGAGCGCGCCAGGGTCTCGCCCGTCAGCCAGGCGAGATGTGGCGTGACGGTGACGTTGGGCAGGGCGAGCAGCGGGTGATCGGCGGCAATCGGCTCCACCGCGAAGACATCGAGCCCGGCGGCGGCCAGCCGGCCCGAGCGGAGCGCCTCGACCAGGGTCGCCTCGTCGACCAGCCCGCCCCGTGCGGTGTTGACCAGAACGGCGCCGGGCTTGAGCGCGTCGATGTCGACGAGCCCCCGGGTCTCGGCGGCGAGTGGCAGGTGCAGCGAGACGACGTCGCTGGTCGCCAGCAGCTCCGGCAAGGGCAGGAACCGGGCTCGGGCAGCTGGCTTGGCGGTCCGGCTCCAGTAGACGGTCGGCGCGCCCATCGCCTCGAGCACCGGGGCGAGCAGCAGCGGCACCGCGCCCATGCCGACGAGGCCGACCTGCCGCCCGGCGAGCTCGCCGAAGCCTTCGACGACGGCAGCTGGCGGCGTCCATCGCCCCTGGCGCAGACCGCTGTCGACCGCCGCGAGGCGGCGCAGGCAGGCGAGCATCAACAGCAGCGTCAGCTCGGCCACCGCCCGGCTGTTGGCGCCGGGCATGTTGGCGACCCGGATGCCGCGGGCGCGGGCGGCGTCGAGATCGATGGTGTTGAGCCCGACCCCCCATTTCTGGATCAGCCGCAGCGCCGGGGCGGCGGCGATCAGCGCCGCGTCGGCCGGGGCCAGGACGTGCCAGAGGACCTCGACCTCGGCCAGCGCGGCGGCGAGGCCGGCCGGGTCGTCGGCGGCGACGACGCGGACCTCGATGCCCTCAGCCGCAAGGGCCGCCAGACGTCTCGCCAGGTCGGGTGGGGCTTGGTAATGAAACAGGACACGCGTCATGCGCGCTCTCCCTCGACAGTGCCTCGAGCTGCGGGGGCCGGGGCGGGTGCGACGATCACGAGGATGCGCCGGTGCGGGTGGGCTGGAACAGCGACATCATGGCGGTCTTGCGGCGGGCGGGCCTGCTCGAACTCGGCGAGCCGCCGGCCATGCAACCGCTCACCGGCGGTGTATCCTCCGACATCTGGCGCGTCGACATCGCCGGCAAGCGCTACTGCGTCAAGCGGGCCCTGCCCCGGCTCAGGGTCACGGCCGACTGGCGGGCGCCGATCGAGCGCAACAATTACGAGGCGGCCTATCTCGCCGTGGTCGACCGGCTGGTGCCGGGGGCGGTGCCGCCGTTGATCTTCGCCGATCGGGCGGCTTCGGCGCTGGTCACCCGGTTCCTCGATCCCGCTGCCTACAAGCTTTGGAAGACCGAGCTCATGGACGGGTGGATCGACCGCAACGTGGCCAAGGCGGTGGGCGACCGGCTCGGCCGCATCCATCGCCGAACCGCCGGCAGCGCCGAGATCGCGGCGCAATTCCAGAGCGACGCGATCTTTCACGCGATCCGCCTCGAGCCCTATCTTCTGGCGACCGCCGAGGCGCAGCCGATGGTGGCCTCGGCGTTGCGCGGCCTCGCGCGGCGGACCGCCGCGACGCGGCGCGTACTGGTGCACGGCGACGTCAGCCCGAAGAACGTCCTGCGCGGCGCCCTGGGGCCGATCCTGCTCGATGCCGAGTGCGCCTGGTACGGCGATCCGGCGTTCGACCTCGCGTTCGTGCTCAACCATCTCTGCCTCAAGGCGGCGTATCGCCCGGCCGACGCCGACGCCTTGGGCGACGCCTTCATGGCGCTGAGCAACGCCTATCTGGGGCATGTCGACTGGGAGCCGCGGCCGGAGCTCGAGGCGCGGGTCACCTCGCTGTTGCCGGGGTTGATGCTGGCCCGGATCGACGGCAAGTCGCCGGTCGAGTATCTGACCAGCGGCAAGGAGAAGGCGGCTGTGCGCGCTTTTGCCATTCATCACCTGACCGAACCGGTGGCCCGTCTCAACGCCCTGCGCGAGGGCTGGTTCGGCGGCCTCGACTGACGATGCCGATGCTGATCGAGAGCGTTCACGGCCGCCGCGTCTACGACAGTCGCGGCCGGCCGGCCGTCGAGGCGGAGGTCCGGCTCGACGGCGGTGCCGTGGGCCGGGCGATCGCGCCGGCCGGAGCGTCGCGGGGCTCGGCCGAGGCCGTCGACCGGCGCGATGGCGGCGAGGCCTTTGGCGGCTACGGTGTCGATCAGGCGGTAGCAGGCATCGCCCGGCGGATCGCCCCTGCCCTGGCCGGCCGCGACGCCGGCGATCAGGCGGCGGTCGATGCGGCGCTGATCGCGCTTGATGGCACCGGCAACCGGGCGTCGCTCGGCGCCAATGCCATGACCGCGGTCTCGATGGCGACCGCCCACGCGGCAGCCGCGGCGGCGGGCCGGCCGCTCTGGCGGCAGCTGCTCGGCGGCCACGCGGGCCCGGTCATGCTGCCCTTGCCCGAGATCCAGATCTTCGGCGGCGGCGCGCATGCTGCCGGTCGGATCGACATCCAGGACTTCATGGTGGTCTGCCCGGGTGCTGCGACGATCGCCGAGGCGATGGCCTGGACGGCGGAGATCTACCGGGCGGCGGGTCTGCTCATGGCCGAGAGCGGCCGGCTCGCCGGGGTGGCCGACGAGGGCGGCTGGTGGCCGATGTTCGACGGCAACGAGGCGGCACTCGACACGCTGCTCAGGGCGATCGAGCGGGCCGGCCGCCGGCCGGGCGACGAGGTCGCGATCAGCCTCGACATCGCTGCCTCGGAGTTCGGCAAAGCCGGCACCTACCGGCTGGCGCTCGAGCGAACCGAGCTCGACCGCGACGGCTGGCTGGAGCGACTGGCCGGCTGGCTCGATCGCTATCCGATCGTCTCGGTCGAGGACCCGTTCGGCGAGGACGACCCCGAAGGCTTTCTCCGCTTCACCCGCCGCTTCGGCCAACGGCTGCAGGTGGTGGGCGACGATTTTCTCGTCACCGACGCCGCTCGGGTGCGCGCCGCGGCCCAGTCCGGCACCGCCAATGCGGTGCTGCTCAAGCCCAACCAGCGCGGCACGCTGACCGAGACGCTGGCCGCCTGGGAGGCGGCCAAAGCCTACGGCATGGGCGGCATCGTCTCGGCGCGTTCGGGCGAGACGGAGGACACGACGATCGTCGATCTCGCCATCGGCTGGAAGGTGCCACAGCTGAAGGTGGGGGCGTTCGCCCGCTCCGAGCGGATGGCCAAGTGGAACGCGCTGATCCGCATCGAGGAGGCCCTGGCCGACCGGGCCCGCTTCGCCGGCCACACCCCCCTGGGCACGCCGCCGCCGCTGCCGGCACCCGGCGGCGTCGATCGGGCTTGATCCCGCCCCCCGGCCTCGCCATTCTAAGGCCATGCGGATTGATATCAGCCACCTGCCCGTTGTCCACGAGCCCCCCGACGAGCGCCGCTTCTGGCGCAAGCTGGGCCGCTATCTGGCGCATCTGCCGTTCGCCGACGATCTCGTGGCGATCTGGTATTGCGCGGTGGACCCGGCGACACCGGTGCATGTCCGGGCCTTGCTCTGGGGTGCCGTCGCCTATTTCCTGCTGCCCGTCGATCTGGTGCCCGACTATCTGATCGGCGCCGGGTTCACCGACGATGCCGCGGTCGTCGCCATGGTGATCTCACTGCTCGGCCGCAACCTGACGCGCGACCACAAGGCCGCGGCCCGGGCCAGGCTCGACGGCTTGCGCGGCCGCCGCTGAACCTTTGCACGGCCAGGCGGCGGCAGGCTGTTCTTCGGCTCGACGGGGAGACGCGGCGATGGCAGCGGGGACTGGGTGGCGCCGCCGGCGCGGCGGCACGGCACCGGGCTCGTCCGCCGCCCTCGTCAAGACCGTGCTCGAGGCGCACGAGGAGCGCAACCTCAAGCGGCTGACGGTCGCCCGGACGCTCGTCTTTCTTGCCATCTTTTTCTGGCTCTGGGGCAATTACGGCTGGTGGATCGCCGCCGAGAACGCGCTGATCCTCGGCGCGTTCATCGCCAACGGCCTCGTCGCCTACCGGCTCAGTGCCGGTCGCGCCGACCGGCGCTGGGTGGCTTATGCGGTGGTGCTGGTCGATGCCCTGCTGCTCGGCTACACCCTGGTGGCTCCCGGCCGCACCTATCCGGACGACTGGCCCTGGCCCACCGTCCTGCGCCAGCCGAGCTTTCTCTATTTCCTCCTCCTGCCGGCGATCGCCACCTTGAGCTTCCGGCCGGCGATGGTCGTCTGGTCGGCGCTCTGCGTCGCCACCGTCTGGGCGTCGGCGTCCTTCCTCGTCAGCCGCTCGCCCGGCGCCCTGACCAGCCTGCCGGACCCGAACCTGCCCGATGCCTCGGCCGCGCAGCTCGTCACCTATCTCGACCCGAACTACGTCCATCTCGACGACGCGGTGGTGCGGGTGTTCTTGACCCTGTTGATCGGGCTGATCCTGGCCTACGGCGCCTTTCGCGCCCGCACGCTGATGATCGAGCAGGCCGAGGTGGCGCGCGAGCGGGCCAATCTCGCCCGCTACGTCGCCCCCAACATGGTCGAAGCGCTGGCCCGGGTCGACCGGCCGATGGGCGAGGTCCGGACCCACGAGGTCGCCGTGCTGTTCGCCGACATCAAGGGCTTCACCGCCCTTGCCGAAGCCGGTGCGGCGACCGACACCATGCGTCTCCTGCGCGCCTTTCACGGCCGCATGGCAGCCGCCGTGTTCAATCATGGCGGCACGCTGGACAAGTTCATCGGCGACGGGCTGATGGCGACCTTCGGCACGCCCGAGCCGATGGCCGACGCCGCCGACCGGGCGTTCGCCTGCGGCCGGGCGATGCTGGCCGCGATGGCGGACTGGCAGGCCGGCCGGGCGGCCGCGGGCGAGGCGCCGATCGCCGTCGGCATCGGCATCCATCTCGGCCCGGCGACCATGGGCGACATCGGCGGCGGCGGCGATGCCGCGCACGGCATCGGCCAGCGCTTCGAGTTCGCGGTGATCGGCGACACGGTCAATGTCGCGAGCCGGCTCGAGCGGCTGACCCGCGAGCTCGGCGTACCCCTTTTGGTGAGCGATACGCTGGTACGCGCCCTCGGCGACCGTCCCGCCGGTCTCCGGCCGCTCGGCGAACATGCCATCGATGGCCGGGCGGGCGCTATCGAGGTCTGGACCATCGGCTGAGAGCGACCCTTCACCCTGTTAACCCTGACAATCAAGGAAAGTATCGTTAACGACCACTATTTCCACATCTTGATATGCCTTTGCCGATTACTGGTTCGTCTTGGGGACGACCTCTTTTGCACACTTGTTGGAGTCGATGCCCTGGCGCAGGCTGACGAGGCTGCCGGCACCTCTCGGCAGAGGATCGTTCCCGCCGCGATCAGCGCGGCCAACCTGCGGAGACGACGATGAGACTTGCCCGTATTGCGGTGCTCGGCGCCCTGCTCGCCGGGACCAGCCTGTCGGCCCAAGCCGCCGAGCTGCGCCTCGACGATGCTGCGCTCGATCAGGTCAGCGCCGGCTTCGGCTTCATCGGCTTCCCCGGGATCCCGGGTGCGCCGGGCATCCCCAGCGCACCTAGCGTGCCGAGCTGGCCAGGCCTGCCCAGCGCTCCCGGCCTGCCGAGCAGCCCGCTCATGGACCAGCTGCCGGCAATCATGGACGCCAATGGCTACGGCGAGGTGCTGAGCGTGGTCAATATCGGCGGGATGCTGGGCCAGGTCGGCAGCATCGGCGGGATGCCGTTCGGCGGCTTTTGAAGCACCGTTTCGACCTCGGTCGAGGCCGGGGCGACCGCGTGGCCCATGGTTGGCCGCGTGGTCGCCACGCCGCCCGTCAGAGCGGCCAGACCCAGAGGATCATCGGCACGGCGACCGCGATGACGAGGAACTGCAACGGCAGGCCGAGCGGCCAGTAGTCGCCGAAGCGAAAGCCGCCAGGGCCGAGGATCAGGGTGTTGTTCTGATGGCCGATCGGGGTCAGGAAGGCGCATGAGCCGCCGACCGCGACGGCCATCAGGAACGCGTCCGGATTGGCGTCGAGTCCGGCTGCCGTGCTGAGCGCGATCGGGCAGAGGACGGCGACGGTGGCGGCGTTGTTCATAAAATCGGTGAGCACCATGGTCACCACCAGCAGCACGACGATGGCGACCACGGCGTTGCCCTGCGCCACGCTGGTCATCAGGTAGGTAGCGACGAGGTCGGCCGTGCCGGTCTCCTCCATCGCCCCCGCCACTGCGAGGAGCGCGCCCAGGAGCACGATCACCGGCCAGTCGATTGCCCGGTAGACGTCGCGCGGCGGCACCACCCGGGTGACCATCACTGCGAGCACGCCGCCGGCGAAGGCGACGGCAGCCGGCAGCAGACCGAGGCCGACGGTCAGGATGGCGGCCGCCATGATAACGCTCGCGGTGTAGGCGGCGCTTCGGTTCGGCAGGCGCAGCGCCCGCTCGGCGAGCGGCAGGCAGCCGAAATGGGCACCGAACTCGGCGAGCGCATCGGGCGGGCCCTGCAGCAGCAACACGTCGCCGGCGCGGATCCGGATCGAGCGCAGCCGCTTGATGGTGCGTCTGCCGTGGCGGGAAACGGCGAGGAGGTTGATGCCGTAGCGGGTGCGCAGGCGCAGGCCGCTGGCCGAACGGCCGGTGATGATCGAATCGGGCGGGACGGCGAACTCCATCAGGATCACATCGTCGTCCGGGCCGCCTTTTCGGTCACCCTTGCTCTTCTCCTCGGCGGCGACCCCGACGGTGGCCGGATTGCCGCGCTCGTCGGTTGTGGTCACCGCCGACGGCTCGGCCGGGTCTTTCTCGGCCTCCGCCTTGGCCGCCTTGGGGTCGTCCTCGACCAGCTTCAGATCGAGGGTCGAGAGTGCCTTGGCCAATGCCTCGGGGTCGGCCTCGATCACCAGGATGTCGTCCTGGTGCAGGCGCCGACTGGGGTGCGGGCCGGGCAGGCGGACCTCGTCGCGGACCAGGCCGATCACCTGGGCATCGGCGGCCTCGAGTGCTGCCTCGACCTCGCGCAATGTCTGGTCCCTGACCGGGCTGTCCTTGCCGATCCGGGCCTCGGTCAGATAGGCGCCGATCTCGAAGCTCTCACCCTGGGCACGCTCGCGGCCCGGCACGAGGAAGCGGCCGGCGACGCAGATGAAGACGACACCGAGACCGGCGACCGCGAGACCCACCGGCGTGAACGCGAACATGCCGAACGCCTCGCCCCCGGTCTCGGCGCGAAAGCCGGCAACGACGAGGTTCGGCGGGGTGCCGATCAGCGTCGTCATGCCACCCAGGATCGAGCCGAAGGAGAGTGGCATGAGCACCTTGCCGGGCGGCAGGTCGAGGCGGACCGCGATCTGGATGGCGAGCGGCATCAACAGCGCCAGCGCCCCGACATTGTTGACGAACCCGGAAAGCCCGGCGGCCAGGGTGGTGAGGGCGGTGATGGTGACGAACGGCCCGGACCCGGCCGGCAGGACCCGCCGGGCCAAGAGGTCGACGGCACCCGAATTCTGCAGGCCGCGGCTGAGCACCAGCACGCAGGCGACGGTGATCACTGCCGGGTGCCCGAAGCCGTCGAAGGCGTTGGCAGCGGGCACGAGGCCGGCGACCACCACGGCGAGCAGGGCGGCGATAGCGACCATGTCGTGGCGCCAGCGGCCCCAGAGGAAGAGGCCGATTGCGGCGAGCAGGATGGCGAGCAGGGTGAGTTGATCGACGGTCAAGGCGGGCTCCGGGGCAAAGCCCGCCTTCTCGGCAAGGCTGGGCGTCGGGTCAAGCAGCGCTTGATTGAGACCAGCCCCATCCAGACTGGGCCCACTCTCACCGGGACAGCCGCTTGCGGCAATAGAGCTCGAGCCGATGCGAGACGATCTCGTAGCCGTGCGCCTCGGCGATCTGCCGCTGCAGCCGTTCGATCTCGGCCGAGACGAACTCGATCACCTCGCCGTTGTCGAGGTCGACGATATGGTCGTGGTGCGGCGTGTCGGTGGTCTCGAACCGGCTCGACGCCCCCTCGAAGGTCAACCGGTTGACCACGCCCTTGTCCGAGAGCGCGGCGAGCGTGCGATAGGTGGTCGCCACCGACACGCTCGGATCGATCGCCTGCGCGCGCCGGTGGATTTCGTTGGCATCCGGGTGGTCGCCGGCCGTCGACAACACGCGGAAGATCGCCCGGCGCTGCCGGGTCACCTTGAGGCCGGCGGAGCGGATCACCGCGTCGATTCTGTCGTCGGCTCTGCTGTTCATGACACCCCGGTGATAACCCGACCTGCGTTGCATTCGCAATTGCAAATGCGAGTCGATCGCGGTTTGTTGACAATTGCGAATGCCTCGCACTATCAGTCTTGTGGTCAACCACCCCGGAGTCTCCGATGCCCCGAACGTTCCTGGCGCTCGCGACGGTTGCGGCCGCCGTCTCGCTGGCCGGCAGTATCGCTGCGGCGGACAAGCTCAAGGTGGTCACCACCTTCACCGTGCTCGCCGACATGGCGCAGAACGTGGCCGGCGAGGCCGCCGAGGTCGTCTCGATCACCAAGCCCGGGGCCGAGATCCACGGCTACGAGCCGACCCCGCAGGACATCGTCCGGGCGAGCGGTGCCGACCTCGTCTTGTGGAACGGCATGAACCTCGAGCTCTGGTTCGAGCAGTTCGTCGCCAATCTCGGCGACATCCCCGCGGTCACCCTGACCGAGGGGATCGACCCAATCCCGATCAGCGCCGGGTCGTATGCGGGCCAGCCCAATCCGCATGCCTGGATGGGGCTCGACAATGCCTTGCTCTATATCGACAACATCGTCGCCGCCTTGGCCGCGCACGATCCGGGCAACGCCGCCACCTACGCCGCCAATGCCGAGGCCTACAAGGCCGAGCTGCGCGCGTTGATCGAGCCCTTGCGCGACCGGATCGCCGCGATCCCAGAGGATCGGCGCTGGCTCGCGACCTGCGAGGGGGCCTTCAGCTACCTCGCCCGCGACTTCGGCATGCAGGAGCTCTATCTCTGGCCGATGAACGCCGATCAGGTCGGCACACCGCAGCAGGTCCGTCGGGTCATCGACGGGGTCAGGGAGCACGACATCCCGGTCGTCTTTTGCGAGAGCACGGTCAACACCGCACCGGCCGAGCAGGTGGCGCGGGAGACGGGTGCCCGCTACGGCGGCGTGCTCTATGTCGATTCCTTGAGCGATGCCGGCGGGCCGGTACCGACCTATCTCGACCTGCTCAGGGTCACCGCACAGACGGTGGCCGACGGCCTGACGAAAGATCTCGAGTGACCAAGGTGGCCACGAACCCGGCCGCCACCGTTGTCGCTGCCGCTGCGGCCGGGCGACGAGCGCTGATCCGCCGACCCCGAGCCGCCAACACCAGGACAACCCGATGACCGCCCGATGACCACAACATGGAGCCAGATCGACCAGCCGAGGAGCGCCGACAGCCCCAGCCCCGATGCCCGTACCGGCAGCGGCATCCTCGCCGACGACGTGACGGTCACCTACCGCACCGGCCATACCGCCCTCTTCGATGCCAGCTTCGCGATCCCGCGCGGCACCGTCACCGCCCTGGTCGGTGTGAACGGTGCCGGGAAGTCGACGCTGTTCAAGGCCATCATGGGCTTCCTGCCAACGGCCAGGGGCGAGATCCGCCTGCTCGGCCGCTCCGTGCGGCAGGCGCTGCGCGAGAACCTCGTCGCCTACGTGCCGCAGTCGGAAGAGGTCGACTGGGCCTTTCCGGTGCTGGTCGAGGATGTCGTCTTGATGGGCCGCTACGGCCACATGGGGTTTCTCCGCCGCGCCTCGACGACCGACCACAAGGCGGTCGACAACGCCCTGGCCCGGGTCGGCATGCGAGATCTCCGCAAGCGGCAGATCGGCGAGCTCTCGGGCGGCCAGCGCAAGCGCGTCTTCCTCGCCCGGGCCTTGGCCCAGGACGGCCAGGTGATCCTGCTCGACGAGCCGTTCACCGGCGTCGACGTCAAGACCGAGGAGCAGATCGTGGCCCTCCTGCGCGAGCTGCGCGACGAGGGCCGCGTGATGCTGGTCTCGACCCACAATCTGGGCTCGGTGCCGGAGTTCTGCGACTGGACCATCATGCTCAAGGGAACGGTGCTCGCCTATGGCCCGACGGCCACGACCTTCACCCGCAAGAACCTGGAGCGTGCCTTCGGCGGCGTGCTCCGCCATTTCACCCTGGGCGGCGAGGTGCTGCACGAGGACAGCGACAGCCGGGCGGTGACCATCCTGACCGACGACGAGCGGCCCTTCGTGCAATACGGCGATCTCACCGTGCAGCGCGAGGACAAAAGATGATCGCCTATCTGCTGGAGCCCTTCGGCTACGCCTACATGACCAATGCGATGTGGGTGTCGGCGCTGGTCGGCGGCGTCTGTGCGTTTCTTTCCGCCTATTTGATGCTCAAGGGCTGGTCCCTGATCGGCGACGCGCTCTCGCACTCGGTCGTGCCCGGGGTGGCCGGGGCCTATGTCCTGGGCCTGCCCTTCGCGCTCGGTGCGTTCATCGCCGGCGGCCTCGCGGCGGGGGCGATGCTGTTTCTCTCCGAGCGCTCGGGGCTCAAGATCGACGTGATCATCGGGCTGATCTTCACCTCGTTCTTCGGGCTCGGCCTCTTCATCGTCTCGATCAACCCGATGTCGGTGAGCATCCAGACCATCACCATGGGCAACATCCTCGCCATCACGCCCGGGGACACGCTGCAGCTGGCGTTGATCGGGTTCGTCTCGCTGGCGGTGCTCTTGGCGAAGTGGAAGGACCTGATGGTGACCTTCTTCGACGAGAACCACGCCCGCTCGATCGGGCTGCGCCCGGGCCTGCTGAAGGCCGTGTTCTTCGTCCTCTTGTCCGCCTCGGTGGTGGCGGCGATGCAGACGGTGGGCGCCTTTCTGGTGATCGCCATGGTCGTCACGCCGGGGGCCACCGCCTATCTGCTCTGTGACCGATTTCCCCGCTTGATCCTGACCTCCGTGGCGATCGGTGCAGGCACCAGCTTCGTCGGCGCCTATGCCAGCTACTTCCTCGATGGGGCGACCGGCGGCATCATCGTCACCCTGCAGACGCTGGTCTTCCTCGCCGCCTTCTTCCTGGCACCCGAGCACGGGCTTCTGGCCGCGCGCCGCCGGGCGCGGGCGGCGCTGCAACGGCAGCCGGTCGCAACCGCCGGACCGAGCATCGAGGAGCCCGCCTGATGAGCGTCGAGACGCTCCTCTTGCCGTTCGACTTCGCATTCATGCGCAACGCGTTCTACATCGCGATGCTGGTCTCGGTGCCGACCGCCCTGCTCTCCTGCTTTCTCGTGCTCAAGGGCTGGGCGCTGATGGGCGACGCCGTCAGCCATGCGGTGCTGCCCGGCATCGTTCTGGCCTATATCCTGGGCTTGCCGTTGATCGTCGGCGCCTTCGCCGCCGGCATGACCTGTGCGCTCGCGACCGGCTATCTGTCGCACAACAGCCGGGTCAAGCCGGACACGGTCATGGGGGTGGTGTTCTCCGGCATGTTCGGCATCGGCATCGTCCTTTACGTCGCGGTCGAGAGCAACGTGCACCTCGACCACATCCTGTTCGGCAACATGCTCGGCGTGACCACGGACGAGCTCTGGCTCGCCGGGCTGATCTCCTTCGGCGTTGCCGCGGCGATCGCGCTGCAGTGGAAGGACCTGTTGCTGCACAGCTTCGATCCGGCGCAGGCGCAGGCGGCGGGGCTGCGGGTCGGCTGGCTGCATTATGGCCTCTTGGCGGCGCTCTCGCTGACCATCGTGGCAACCCTGGCGGCGGCGGGCCTGATCCTCGCGATCGGCCTCTTGATCGCCCCCGGTGCGATCGCCTTTCTGCTGGTGCGCAGCTTCGGTGCCATGCTGCTGGTCGCCGTCGGCGTCTGCATGGGCTCGATGCTGCTCGGCACCTATCTCAGCTTCTTCATCGACAGTGCCCCGGCCCCGACGATCGTGCTGATCATGACGGCTGTGTTTGTCGCCGCCTTCGGCCGCCGTCTCGTCCTCACCCGGCAGCGGTCGCGACAGACGATCGCGGCGCAACGCCAAGCGATCTGAGCGGCCGGTAGCGAGCTCCACCCCGGGGTACGTACTGCCATAGCCGATGGCGCTCACACACGTTGGCGCCGCTGCCGAACTGGGCTAGAAATCGACGGTCCGGCGGGGTCGTGCGCCGGACCGCTGCATGCCGGCGAGCGTCGGCCTGTTGCCCATTGCCAAGGGTCGCCCTCGATGCCCAGCTATTCGGTCAACCAGCTCTTCGTCTCGCTCGCCGATGCCGGCCGCGAGCTGGTGCGTGGGCGGCTCAGCAATCGCCGCCGGACGCCGGACGCCCTGGCCGAGGAATTGCTGTCGACCCGCGGCGAAGCTTCCGGCGCGGCGCTGGCGCGCGAGGTGATCCAGGGCTACGCGCTGCTCGACCGCGACGCCAAGCGCGGCTTCTTCACCCAGCTCGCCGTGCAGCACGACATCGATCGCGACGCGGTCGAGGCGGCGATCGAGGCCTATCGGGCACAGCCCGAGGACGGCACCCTGCGGCGGTTGCGCGCGATCTGCGAGCCGCGGCGGCAGGAGTTGTTCCGGCGGCTCAACATGGCCCCCGACGGCACCCGCCGGCTGGTCGCGATGCGCCAGGATCTGCTCGAGCTGTTGCCCGAGCATCCGGCACTCCGCCCGGTCGACACCGACCTGCAAGAGCTCCTGGCCGGCTGGTTCAACCCCGGCTTTTTGACATTCAAGCCGATCGACTGGAACAGCCCGGCCTCGCTGCTCGAGAAGCTGATCCGCTACGAGCGGGTGCACAAGATCGCCAATCTCGAGGCGCTCAGGCGCCGGCTCGGCCCAGACCGCCGCTGCTTTGCCTTCTTCCACCCGACCCTGCCGGACGAACCGCTGATTTTCGTCCAGGTGGCGCTGGTCAAGGGCATGGCGGACAAGGTCCAGCCGCTTTTGGACCAGGACAGCCCGAGCCTGCCGGTGGGCGAGGCCGACACCGCCATCTTCTATTCGATCAGCAACTGTCAGGCCGGGCTCAAGGGCGTCAGCCTCGGCAATTTCCTGATCAAGATGGTGGTGGCGGCGCTCGAGGCGGAGCTGCCGCAGCTCCGTTATTTCGCCACCCTCTCGCCGATCCCGGGCTTCCGCACCTGGCTCGGCCGTGCCCTCGAGGCCAACGACCCGGTGGTGAGCCCGGACGCGCGGGCAGCACTCGCCGCGCTGGACGATCCCGACTGGCCGCGCGACCCGGCCAAGGTCGAGGCTCTCAAGCCCTGGCTGATGGGCCTCTGCGCGCATTATCTGGTGCGCGAGAAACGCGGCGGCCGGCCGCTCGACCCCGTGGCCAAGTTCCATCTCGGCAACGGCGCCAGGCTCGAGCGGCTCAACTGGCAGGGCGACGTCTCGGCCAAGGGGATCGCCGAATCGGCCGGCATGCTGGTCAACTACCGCTACGACCAGGCCCGCATTCCGGCCAATCACGAAGCCTTCGTCGCCACCGGCGAGGTGATTCATTCTTCGGCGGTCAAGGGCCTCCTGCCCTCCTTGCCCGCCGCGGCCTAGAGCGTTTTCAGGGTGACCCTTTACTTCGTCAGGCCGCGGACCATCGGTGCTCACCTAGGTCTACGACGCTCCGCGCCGATCGCGTAATGCCAGGGGTGGGGGCCTTCCTCGTCTCCGGTCGCCCTGAAAACGCCCTAGCGCCGGCCACGGCACCCCGGCGCTGCCGTGCGATTGGCCGCCGTCGCGACCTTTTCGGTAGCGCGTCAGGGGGCTGGAAAGCGCGCACTCGTCCAGCCGCGATTGAAATAGACGCTGAGCATTGCGTATTCGCGTACTGCCACGTCAATCAGAAAGAGGTAGTAGGTCGGGCGCAGATGAGGGGCCAGCGGCTTGCGCTCGCCGGTGGTTCGATAGTTGACCGGCCAGGGCTCGAGCTGCCATCCAAGCTCGCGCGTAACGCCGATGGAGCGCGGGATCTCGGCGGCGGTCTGGACCAGTAGCCAGGTCTCGTCCGCTGCCGGCGCCGCCTCTGCGTAGGCCAGGGTGAACATGTCTAGGTGGTTGCTCCGGGCGTCGTCGGCGAAGACCACGCGATCGGCGTCGAAGCCCTGCGCCAGCAGGAACGCGCGGACCCAGGCGGTCTGGCTCATGGTCCGCGAGCTCGTCGATTCGCCGATCCCGGTGAGCACGATCCGCGCGTTCGGGTAGCGACGCCCGAGCTCGATCAGGGCCGACAGCTCGCTGCCCGGGCCCTGCAGGCGGCCGCGCGCTTCCGCGATCTCGCCCGAGATGCGCTGCGAGACGACGAGAATGCCGGCGACCTCGTCGGGCGGCGGGTCGGCGGCCGGGAAGCGATCCTCGAGCGGGATCAGCAGCCATTCGCCGATGGGCACCACCGAGGCGCCGATATAGGCCACCATGGCGAGTGCCGCGACCCAGCTGACCCAGCGCCAGCGCAGGATGGCGGCTGCCAGAACCGCTGCCGCCATGGCAACCAGCAGCACGTTGCTCGGCTTGGCGACCTGGTCGAACAACGGAAAGAGTGTCCAGTACATCGTTCTCGCATCACATGGCCGCATTCACATGGCCGCATTCACATGGCCGCATTCACATGGCCAAGCAGCGCAGCCCAGCGGACCGCGCCGGCAAGCTCGCGCCCCGGCGTGGTGCCACGAGACGGCAGCCGACGGATTCTTCGCTCGAACAGGCTGGCGGCGCGCGCGACATGGCGCGCCTGCGGCCGAGCGCGCACCCCCCGGTCAACCGTTGCACCACGCCGCGCCTGGCCGGCTCCGGCTACTCGGCTCGGCGGCGGGTTGACCAAAAGCACCGGCGCTCGGTGGTGCCCAGGGACGGATTTGAACCGCCGACACACGGATTTTCAGTCCGTTGCTCTACCAACTGAGCTACCTGGGCGCGGCGTCGGATATAGGAGGTCGGCGGACGGCTGTCCAGCCGGGAGAAGCCGGGCGGGTGGTGCCCCGGGCCACCGCCCGCCGCGGTCGATCGGTGACCGGCTCGACCTACCGCTCGCGGCCCTCGCGCCAGGCCTGAAGCAGCTCCTCGTAGTCGACGGTCACCCCTTGCGGTTTCTCGTTCTCGAGCTTGGCCCAGGGCGCACCCTCCTGGGACAGCCAGTACTCGGGATCCTGCTCCTCGTTGAGCTTGGGCCCGAGGTCACCCTGGATGCCCGACCGCTCGAGCCGGGCCATGACCTGGTCCTGCGCAGCCGCTAGGTTGTCCATGGCGGTCTGCGCATCGACCTCGCCGGCCGCAGCCTCGCCGATATACTGCCACCAGAGCTGGGCGAGGCGCGGATAGTCGGGCACGTTGTTGCCGGTATCCGTCCAGGCGACGCGGGCCGGCGAGCGGTAGAACTCGACGAGGCCGCCGAGCTTGGGGGCGAGCTCGGTCATCGGCTCCGAGCGGATGTCGGAATCGCGGATCGGGGTCAGGCCGACGATGGTCTTCTTCAAGGAGGTCGACTTGGCCACCGTGAACTGGGCATAGAGCCAAGCCGCCTGGCGCCGCTCGGGCGGGGTCGAATCGAGGAAGGTCCAGCAGCCGCAATCCTGGTAGCCGAGCTTCATCCCCTCCTGCCAGTAGGCGCCGTAGGGCGAAGGCGCCATCCGCCACTTCGGCAGGCCCGCCTCGTCGACCACCGGCAGGCCTTCGCGGATCATGTCGGCGGTAAAGGCCGTGTACCAGAAGATCTGCTGGGCGATGCCGCCTTGCGCCGGCACCGGGCCGGCCTCGGAGAAGGTCATGCCCTGGGCCTCGGGCGGGGCGTAGGCTTGGAGCCAGTCGATGTATTTCTGCAGACTGTAGACGGCGGCCGGCGAGTTCGCCGCACCGCCGCGGCTGACCGAGGAGCCCACTGGCGTGAAACCCTCCATGCGAATCCCCCACTCGTCCACCGGCAGGCCGTTGGGGATGCCCTTGTCGCAGGCGCCGGCCATGGCGAGCCAGGCATCGGTGAACCGCCAGCCGAGCGACGGGTCCTTGCGGCCGTAGTCCATGTGGCCATAGACCCGCTGGCCGTCGATCTCCTGCACGTCGTTGGTGAAGAAGTCGGCGATGTCCTCGTAGGCCGACCAGTTGACCGGCACGCCGAGCTCGTAGCCGTACTTGTTGCGGAACTGCTCCTTCAGGTCCTCACGGCTGAACCAGTCGTAGCGGAACCAGTAGAGATTGGCGAACTGCTGGTCCGGCAGCTGGTAGAGCTTGCCGTCCGGGGCGGTGCCGAACTGGGTGCCGATGAAGTCGTCGAGATCGAGGGTCGGCAGGGTGATGGCGGCGAACTCGCCCTCGATCAGATCGCTGATCGGCAGGGTGACGCCGTAGCGGAAGTGGGTGCCGATGAGATCGCCGTCGTTGACATAGGCGTCGTAGACGTTGCGGCCCGACTGCATCTGGGTCTGCAGCGCCTCGACCACGTCCCCTTCCTGGATGATGTTGTGGTTGAGGTTGATGCCGGTGATCTCGGTGAACGCCTGGGCCATCACGCTGGCCTCGTACTCGTGCGTGGTGATGGCTTCCGAGACGACGTTGATGTCCATGCCGCGATACGGTGCCGCTGCCTCGATGAAGAAGGCCATCTCGGCCATCTGCTCGTCGAGGCTCAGCGTCGAGGGGCTGAACTCCTCCTCCATCCAGCGCCGCGCCGCGGCCATCCGTTCGTCGTCGGTCTGCGCCGTGGCGCTGCCGAGCGGCATCGAGGTGAGGCCGGCGATGCCGGCGCCACCCAACAGGAACCGACGACGGCTGGCCTCGAGGGCGCTGCGTCCGATAGGCTTGAAGCTGGGCATGCGTTTAGTCCTCCACTGTCGTCTGTTGCTGACGCGGTTTTGTCGTTGAAGCTGCGGTCGCCGACGGCGTCAGCCGAACCGCATCACGATGACCATCCAAACCGCGGCGATGGCCAAGGCGATCCAAAGCGAGAACTCGGTGAAGGCGATCCATCCGACGTGGACGAAAGCACCGGTCAGAAGGCCGATGAAGAAGCGGTCGCCACGCGTCGTCGAGATCGGCAAGAAGCCTTTGCGCTGGATGGTCGGCGAGACGACCTCCCAGATGGTCATGGCCACCAGCAGCGAGGCAATGGTCGCAAAAAAGATCGCGGTCGGGACGGTCCAGGCCATCCATTCGAGCGGGTTGTCGGGCACGGCGCTGCTCCCCGCTCAGACCCGCCCGAGGGCGAAGCCCTTGGCGATGTAGTTGCGCACGAACCAGATGACGATCGCCCCCGGCACGATGGTGAGCACGCCCGCCGCCGCCAAGGTCCCCCAGTCGATCCCGGCGGCACCGACGGTCCGGGTCATGGTCACGGCAATCGGCTTGGCGTTGACCGAGGTCAGCGTGCGGGCGAGGAGCAGCTCGACCCAGGAGAACATGAAACAGAAGAACGCGGTGACACCGATCCCGGATTTGATCAGCGGCATGAAGATGAACAAGAAGAAGCGCGGGAAGCTGTAGCCGTCGATATAGGCGGTCTCGTCGATCTCCTTCGGCACGCCCGACATGAACCCTTCGAGGATCCAGACCGCCAATGGCACGGTGAACAGACAATGCGCCAGGGCCACCGCGATATGCGTGTCGAACAGGCCGACTGTCGAATAGAGGTTGAAGAAGGGCAACAGAAACACGGCCGGCGGCGCCATGCGGTTGGTCAACAGCCAAAAGAACATGTGCTTGTCGCCGATGAACTTGTAGCGCGAGAAGGCGTAGGCTGCGGGCAGTGAGACCGAGAGGCTGATGACGACGTTGAGGCCGACATAGATCAGCGAGTTGATGTAGCCCTCGTACCAGGTCGGGTCGGTGAGGATCCGGGTGAAGTTGGCGAGTGTGGGGGCCGGCGGGAAAAGGTCGAAGGAACCGAGGATTTGCTCGTTGGTCTGCAGTGCGGTGACGATCAGCCAGTAGATCGGCAGCATCAAGAGCAGCAGGTAGCCGATCAGGCAGAGCTTGCCGAAGGCGTGGCGCATCTCAGCGGGTCCCCGAGGCGATGCGGGTAATGGCGGTGTAGAACAGCCAGGAGAACAGCAGGATGAAGAGGAAGTAGACGATGGAGAAGGCGGCGGCCGGGCCGATGTCGAAGCGGCCGACCGCGGCGGTCGCCAGGAACTGGCTCAAGAAGGTGGTGGCATTGCCGGGCCCGCCGCCGGTCAGGACGAAGGGCTCGGTATAGATCATGAAGCTGTCCATGAAGCGCAGCAGGACTGCGATGGTGAGCACACCGGTGAGCTTGGGCAGCTGGATGTAGCGAAACACCGCCCAGGCGCTGGCCCCGTCGACCTGGGCTGCCTGGTAGAAGGCATTGGGGATGGCGCGCAGGCCGGAGTAGCAGAGCAGCACGACGAGCGGTGTCCAGTGCCAGACATCCATGACGACGACGGTGATCCAGGCATGCAGCGGATCGCCGGTGAAGTTGAAGTCGATGCCAAGCTGCGAGAGCGACCAGCCGCCGAGCCCGATATCGGTGCGGGCGAAGATCAGCCAGATGGTGCCGACCACGTTCCACGGCATCAACAGCGGCAACGCCAGCAGCACGAGGCAGGCCGAGACCCCCCAGCCCCTGGTCGGCAGCGTCAGGGCGATGGCGATGCCCAAGGGAATCTGGATCGCCAGGATGGTCGCGGAGAACAGCAATTGGCGGATGAAGGCCTCGTGCAGTCGCGGGTCGCGCAGGGTTTCCCGGAACCACTCGTCGCCGACGAAAAAGCGCTGGCCCGGCCCGAAGATGTCCTGAACCGAGTAGTTGACCACGGTCATCAGCGGGATGACCGCCGAGAACGCGACCAGGACGACGACCGGCAGCACCAAGAACCAGGCCCTGTTGTTTTCGGTCTTGTTCATGCGTTTGCCACTCCAGCCGTCAGGCGACCAGGCGATCGTCGGCGTAGAGCCTGGTCCGCTCTGGCTGGAACACGAGATGCGCCTGATCGGTCGGCACCGGCTGCCCCTCCGCGATCTTGGCGGTGACCTCGTGCGGGCCGAGTTGCGCCCTGACCAGCTTGAAGTTGCCCAGGTCCTGAACACCGAGGACGCGCGCCGGGACGGCATCGGCGCGGCGGCTCGCCGATACCCCCATGAATTCCGGCCTGATGCCGATCGCGAGCTTGGACTTCGGCCGCTTCCTCGCCTCGGCCGCCCAGTGGCCGCCGAGCACGATCTCGGTGCCGTCGATGCCGAGCCCGTCGCTCGCCAGATGCGCGCTCATGAAGTTCATGCCGGGCGAGCCGATGAAGTAGCCGACGAAGCGGTGTGCCGGCGCCTCGAACAGCTCCTGCGGGGTGCCGAGCTGCACCACCTCGCCCTCGTACATCACCACGACCTGGTCGGCGAAGGTCAAAGCCTCGTTCTGGTCGTGGGTCACATAGACGAGGGTGTGCCGGTAGCGTTCGTGCACCTCCTTGAGCTTGCGCCGCAGCTGCCACTTCAGCTGCGGGTCGATGACGGTCAGCGGTTCGTCGAACAGGATCGCCGCGACGTCGTCGCGCACGAGGCCGCGACCCATCGAGATCTTTTGCTTCTGGTCGGCCGTCAGACCGGCGGCGCGGCGACCGGCCATCGGCTGCAGCTCGAGCATCTCGATCAGCTCGGCCACCCGTCGCTCGATCTCGCGCTTCGGCACCTTGCGGTTGCGCAGCGGAAAGGCGAGGTTCTCGGCCACGCTCATGGTGTCGTAGATCACCGGGAACTGGAAGACCTGGGCGATGTTGCGCTTGGCCGGGCTCAGCCGGGTGACGTCCTGGTTGTCGTAGAGCACCCGCCCCTGGCTCGGCTGCAGCAGGCCGGAGATGATGTTCAAGAGCGTGGTCTTGCCGCAGCCGGATGGGCCGAGGAGCGCGTAGGCGCCGCCGCTCTCCCAGGCGAAGTCCAGCTCCTTCAAGGCATAGTCGGCCGGTCGCCGGGGGGCAGCGGCGTAGCTGTGCGCGAGCTTCTCGAAAACGATGCGGGCCATGCCTGCCTTCCGTCAGGCCGCGTGGCTGAGTTGCCGGGACGGCGGTGCAAGCTCGAGAGCGCCGGTGTCACCGAAGACATAGAGCTTGCCCGGGTCGAGATAGAGGGTCACCGGCGAGCCGCGCTGCAGCGGGTGCACGCCCTCCTCCTGGACGACCCAGTCGAGACTGTTGTGGCGCACGTGGATGAAGGTCTCCGAGCCCGAGATCTCGGCGAGATCGACCTCTGCCTCGATGGCGATGTCGGCCTCGCTGCGGCGCTCGAGAGAGAGATGGTTGGCGCGCACACCGAAGCGGTACCGGCCCGGTCCGAGCTGGCCGAGCGGCCCGGCGAGCGGCATGGCGAGGCCGGTCACCGTCCGCGCCGCGCCGCCGCGCACCGAGACGTCGATCATGTTCATCGCCGGATCGGAGAAGGTCGTGGCGACCCGGGCGGAGCCTGGCCGGCGGTAGACCGCGAGCGTCGGTCCCGATTGCAGCACCCGGCCCTCGCCCATGACGACCACATTGCCGCCCATCACCAGCGCCTCGGCGGGCTCGGTCGTGGCGTAGACGACGATGGCATCGCGCTTGGCGAACAAGGCGCGGAGCTCGCTGCGCAGCTCTTCCCTGAGCTTGTAATCGAGATTGACCAAGGGCTCGTCGAGGAGCAGCAGGTCGGCGTCCTTGACCAGGGCCCGGGCGATGGCGAGGCGCTGCTGCTGGCCACCGGAAAGCTCTGCCGGCAGACGGTCGAGCAGCTGCTCGATGTGCAGAAGCTCGGCGGTCGCCTTCACCCGCCGCTCGACCTCGGGCCGGCGCAGCCCCTTGAGCCGCAGCGGCGAGGCGATGTTGTCGTAGACCGTGAACGACGGGTAGTTGACGAACTGCTGATAGACCATCGCGACGTTGCGCTGCCGCACGCCCTTGTGGGTGACGTTGCGGCCGCCGAGCAGGACAGTGCCTTCGCTTGGCCGGTCGAGCCCGGCCATGACCCGGAGCAGCGAGGTCTTGCCCGCGGTGGTCTGGCCGAGCAGCATGTAGAGCTGGCCGGATTCCAGCGTCAGCGAGACGTCGTCGAGATACAGCTCGTCGCCGACCAGACGGCTCACCGCCTTCAGGACCAAGCTGGTCATGGCAGGCCCTCGGCACGGAGCGGCCGGCGCATCAACCGCTCGAGAGCCCCTTCCACGGTGAGATGGCCGGCGAGGATCTCGGCCACGGCGTGGACGATGGGGGTGGCGACCCCGTAGCGTCTGGCGAGGCGATCGACCACCGCAGCGGTCCAGTAGCCCTCGACGACGCCGCCCTGGCGCAGCGCCGTGTCGGCCGGGCGCCCGGCGCCCAGGGCCATGCCGAAGGCGGTGTTACGCGAGGTCGGGCTCAACGCGGTGAGCATCAGGTCGCCGAGGCCCGACAGCCCCATCAGCGTCTCGGTCCGTGCCCCCATCGCCTGGCCGAGGCCGGCGAGCTCGGCCAGGCCGCGGCTGAGCAGGGCGGCGCGGGCGTTCTCGCCCAGCCCCTTGCCGATGACCAGCCCGGCCGCGATCGCCAGGACATTCTTGACCGCCCCGCCGATCTCCACCCCGGTTCGGTCGTCGGTCCAGTAGACGCGCAGCGTCGGGCTGCTCAGCCGCGCGGCCAGCGCCTCGCCGAGGGCGGGATCGGCGACCCCGAGGGTCAAGGCGGTCGGCAGCCCCCAGGCAACCTCGGCAGCGAAGCTCGGGCCGGAGAGGCAGGCGACGCGGCTGTTCGGCCATTCCGCCTCGACGACCCGGCTGAGCAATTGATCGGTATCGCGCTCGAAGCCCTTGGCACAGACCACGGCGACCAGCGGTGGCGGCACCTGGCGTCGCCGACAGACCTCGCGAACCGCCTGCGCCGGCACGACGAGCAGGACGATCGCGCATGCCAACGCGCTGTCCAGCGTCTCGGTCGCGGTGATCGCGGGCTCGAGCACGAGGTCGGGGAAAACCCTCGACGCCCGCCGGTTCGTCGTGATGTCGCGCACCACCGCCGGATCGCGGTCCCAAAGGACAACCTGGTTGCCGGCGCGGGCAGCGGCCTGGGCCAAGGCCGTTCCCCACGCCCCGGCACCGAGGATGCCGATCGGCGCATCAGCGATCTGCTGAGCGATCTCCGGCGCGCTCGCTGGCGCCTCGTTCATGCCGCCGCCCGCCGGTTCGGGTGGTCGCGGAACCAGGCCTCGACGCGGGCCTTGGCCGCGTCGTCGAGGTGCAGGCCGAGCTTCGATCGGCGCCAAAGTACGTCCTCGGCGGTCGTCGCCCATTCCTCGGCGACGAGGTAGTCGAGTTCCGCCTCGTAGAGGTCGCCGCCCAGATTCTGCCCGAGATCGTTCAGCCCCTGCCTCCCCGCGACAAGCCGCTTGGCCCGTGAACCATAGGCGCGCGCCAGACGGGTCGCAAGCGGTGCCGGCAGCCACGGGTGGTCGGCCTGAAAGGTGCCGAGGAAGGCGGCGAAATCGCCGCCCGGCAGATCGCCGCCAGGCAGCGGTACCGTGGCGGTCCAATCCCCGCCCCGGCAGTCGAGCAGCGGTGCAAGGCGCGCCATCGCGTGCTCGGCGAGCTTGCGGTAGGTGGTCAGCTTGCCGCCGAAGATCGACAAGAGTGGCGGGGTCTCGCCACCGCCGTCGAGATCGAAGATGTAGTCGCGGGTCACCGCCGAGGCGTTGCCGCTGGCGTCGTCGAACAGCGGGCGCACGCCGGCATAGGTCCAGACGATGTCGGCGGCACTGACCTGCCGCTTGAAGTAGCGGTTGACCACGGCGCAGAGGTAGTCGATCTCGCCCTCGGTGATCGAGACGGCGCGCGGGTCGCCGTCGTATTCGATGTCGGTCGTGCCGATCAGGCTGTAGTCGTCCTCGTAGGGGATGACGAAGACCACCCGCTTGTCGGTGTTCTGCAGGATGTAGGGATGCGCAGCGTCGTACAGCTTGGGGACGACGAGGTGCGAGCCCTTGACCAGCCTGACCCGCTTGGTCGCCGTATCGTACCCGAGCCCGTCCGCGAGGAAGCGTGATACCCAGGGCCCCGCCGCATTGACCAGGGCGCGGCTGGTCACCTGGCGTTGCGCGCCGGTTTGGGTGTCGCCGAGCTCGACCAGCCACCGCCCGTCCGCGCGCCGCGCTCCCCGGCATTCGGTGCGGGTGAGGATCGTCGCACCGCGCTCCTTGGCGTCCATGGCGTTGAGCACGACCAGCCGGCTGTCCATCACCCAGCAGTCGCTGTAGGTGAAGCCCCTTGTCACCCAGTCCTGCAGCGGCTCGCCGTAGGGTCCGGGTGCGGCGAGATCGACGCTGCTCGAGCCCGGCAGCACCTTGCGGCCGCCCAGATGGTCGTAGAGGAAGAGGCCCAAGCGGATCAGCCAGGCCGGGCGCTGCTCGGGGCTGTGCGGCAGCACGAAGGTCAGCGGCCAGATGATGTGCGGTGCGGCGGCGAGCAGCACCTCGCGTTCGATCAACGCCTCGCGAACCAGCCGAAACTCGTAGTATTCGAGGTAGCGCAGGCCGCCATGGATCAACTTCGACGACCAGGACGAGGTGTGGCTGGCGAGATCGTCGCGCTCGACCAGCAGCACGCGTAGCCCACGGCCCGCGGCATCGCGGGCAATCCCGGCCCCGTTGATGCCGCCGCCGACGATAACCAGGTCGAAGTCGTGCTCTTCGGCCACCGGCGCCTCCGCTCCATTTGCGCGAGAGTGTAGCTACCGCAGCCCGTGCTCGCAAGCGAAAATACAGGCGAGGAATTACAACAGGATCAGGTCCAGGATTTTCGCTTGCGAATATCAGTCGCCGAGGAATGCCTGCGCGGCGGCGCGAAACCGTTGCGGCTGCTCGGCGTGCAGCCAATGCCCGGCGCCGTCGAGCGTGTCGAACGCCACCGCCGGCATCAGCCGGCGAAAAGCCGCTTCGCCGCTTGCATCGACATAGTCGCTCGCCGCGCCGTGGATGGCCAGCACCGGCCCCTCGTAGCGCCGTTCGTCATAAGCCTCGGGCCAGCCCGTGAGTGCCTCGATCGCGGCGTCGAGCACGGCGAGGTTGGGCTTCCAGTAGGCCCGACCGTCAGCGTCGAAATCGAGGTTCTGCAGCAGGAACTGCCGGACGGCGTGGTTCTCGATCAGCGGCCGCAGGGCATCGTCGGCTTCGGCACGGCGCTCGATGCCGGTCAGGTCGAGCCCGCGCAGGGCGCCGATCAGCTCCTCGAAATCATGCGCATAAGCGACCGGGGCGATGTCGGCGACAATCGCACTCGCGACCCGTTCCGCTGCCGTCAGCGCCACCGCCATCGCCACCTTGCCGCCCATGCTGTGGCCCAAGAGGTGGAACTGGGCGAGGCCGTGCCGGTCGGCAAAGGCGAGCACGTCGGCGGTCATCGACGGGTAGTCCATCACCGCCGACCACGGCGAGGCGCCGTGGTTGCGCAGATCGAGAAGCACGACCCGGCGGGCCCGCGCCAAAGCCTTGCCGTGCGCCTGCCAGTTGCGCGACGAACCGAGGAGACCATGCAGCACGATCAGCGGCAGTGCGGCGGCCGGCCCGTCGAGGATCCGCGCCTCCAGCGCTACCGCATTGGTCACGCGACGAGCCGATAGCGCTTGGGCTCCGCTTGCCGATGGCGCGCTTCCTCGCTCGCCATGTAGTCACGGGTCATCGGCACTGCGTGGCGGTCCTTGGCGAGCTGGATTTGAAACACCATGCCGTCCATCTGCCGAAAGAACGCCTCGGACCCGGCGAGGTAGAACTCCCACATCCGGCAGAACCGCTCGTCGTAGAGTGCGGCCGCCTCGGCCCAGTGGGCGACGAAGCGCTCGCGCCAGGCTTTCAACGTCTCGGCGTAATGCAGGCGCAGGATCTCCACATCGGTGACCCAGAGCCCGGCCCGCTCGACCGCCGGGAGGATCTCGGAAAGGGCAGGGATATAGCCGCCGGGGAAGATGTACTTGCGGATGAACGGCGCGGTCGCGCCAGGGCCCGCGGCACGGCCGATCGAATGGATCACCGCCACCCCGTCATCGGCCAGCTGCGCGGCGATCCGCTTGAAAAAGGCGCGGTAGTGGTTGACGCCGACATGCTCGAGCATGCCGACGGAGACGATGCGGTCGTAGGTGCCCTCGGTCTCGCGATAGTCCTGGATCAGGAAGCGCACGCGGTCCTCGAGCCCGGCGTCCCGGACCCTCCGCATGGCGTAGTCGTACTGCTCCCGCGACAGGGTGAGAGCGGTGACGTCGACCTCGTCGATCTGGGCGCAGTAGATCCCGAGACCGCCCCAACCGGCACCGATGTCGAGCACCCGTTGCCCCGGCCGGAGCAGCAGCTTGGCGGCCAGATGGCGCTTTTTCAACAGCTGCGCATCCTCGAGCGTGGTGGTCGGCGACGGGAAGTAGGCGCAGGAATACTGGCGATCGGAATCGAGAAACAGCCGGTAGAGGTCGGACGAAAGATCGTAGTGATGGGCCACGTTGCGCCGCGCCTTGGGCGCCGGGTTGTATTGATGAATGCGGCGCATCAACCCTGCGAAGCGTGAAGCGAGGCCGCTCCAGCCACTGCCGCCGAGCCGCTCCGCATTGACCGAGCCGATCGTGATCACGTCGAGGAGTGAGCCGCTTTCGACGATGATCCGGCCTTGCATGTAGCCCTCGCCGAGGGCGAGCCCGGGATGCAGCAAGAGGGCGGCCTCGATGGCGCGGTCGGTGAGACGGATGGCGGCCTTGGGGCCCGGATCGGTGCCCTGGAAATGGTGCACCTTGCCGTTGGCATCGACGACCGTGAGCTGGCCGTACTGGATCAGTCGCTGCAGCATGCCGGCGATCAGCATGTCGAACCCCCGAGCGCGGTTTTTCTCCCTTGCCTCAGCCGGGCAGAATGCCGGCATTCGACGATTGTGACAACAGCGTTAACGGCAAGGAGTTCCGCCGGCGCCGCAAGGTCTGTCGGGCTCAGTCGATCGTGAAGACCACTGTCGCCAGCGGCGGCAACGTCAAGTTGATCGAGTGCGGTCGGCCGTGCCAACCTGAAGCTTCGGCGACGAGCACTTCGCCAGAGCTGACGCCGCTGCCACCGTAGCGCGGATCGTCGGAGTTCAAGGCCTCGCGGTAGTCGCCGGGCAGCGGCACCCCGAGACGATAGCCGTGTCGCACCACCGGGGTGAAGTTGCAGACGACGACGCTGATCGAGCCCGGGTCGCTGCCCTTGCGCAGGTAGCTCACCACGCTCTGCTCGCTGTCGGCGGCGTCGATCCACTCGAAGCCGTCGGGCTCGCAGTCCTTCTCGTGCAACTCGCCGCGGCCGCGATAGAGCTGGTTGAGGTCGCGCACGAACAGCTGCGTTCCTTTGTGCAGCGGGTCGTCGAGCAGATGCCAGTCGAGGCTCGTCTGGTAGTTCCACTCGCGCTCCTGGCCGAACTCCGCCCCCATGAACAAGAGCTTCTTGCCCGGATGGGTCCACATGAAGCCGAGATAGGCGCGGAGATTGGCGAACTTCTGCCAGCGATCACCCGGCATCCGGGCGAGCAGCGAGCCCTTGCCGTGGACCACCTCGTCGTGGCTGACCGGCAGGACGAAGTTCTCTGAGAAGGCGTAGAGCAGGCCGAAGGTCAGGTTGTTGTGATGATAGCGCCGGTGCACCGGATCCTCGCTGATGTAGTGCAAGGTGTCGTGCATCCAGCCCATGTTCCATTTGTAGCCGAAGCCGAGCCCCCCGAGATAGGTTGGTCGCGACACGCCGGGCCAGGCGGTCGATTCCTCGGCGATCGAGGTAGCACCCTTGGCTTCGCCGTAGAGCAGCTCGTTCAGCCGCTTCAAAAAGGCGATGGCTTCGAGGTTTTCGTTGCCGCCGTGCTCGTTCGGGACCCACTCGTCGGCCTCGCGCGAGTAGTCGAGATAGAGCATCGACGCCACGGCATCGACCCGAACGCCGTCGACATGGAACAGCTTGAGCCAGTAGAGCGCGTTGGCGTGCAGGAAGTTGGCGACCTCGCGCCGGCCATAATTGTAGATCAGCGTGTTCCAGTCGCGGTGGAAGCCCTTGCGCGGGTCCTGGTGCTCGTAGAGCCCGGTGCCGTCGAAGTGGGCGAGACCATGCGCGTCGCTCGGGAAATGGCCGGGCACCCAGTCGATCAGCACGCCGATCCCGGCCTGGTGCGCGGCATCGACGAAGGCCGCGAACTCGTCGGCGGTGCCGTGGCGGATGGTCGGCGCGAACAGGCCCACCGGCTGGTAGCCCCACGAGCCGTCGAACGGATACTCCGAGATCGGCATGAGCTCGATGTGGGTGAAGCCCATTTCCTTGACGTAGCCGACCAGCCGCTCGGCGAGCTCGCTGTAGGAGAGGTAGCGGTTGCCCTCCTCGGGCACCCGCATCCAGGAGCCGAGATGGACCTCGTAGATGCTGATCGGCGCGCTGCGGGCTTGCGCTGCCTCGCGGCGCTCGAGCCAGGCGCCATCCCGCCAGTCGTGGCGCACGAGGCCATGGACCACCGAGGCGTTGGCCGGGGGGTGCTCGGCGCGAAAGCCCACGGGATCGGCCTTCAACGGCAGGATTTCGCCCTGCGGGCCGACCAACTCGAACTTGTAGATCTCACCCGTCCGCAAGCCGGGGATGAACAGCTCGAAGCAGCCGCACTCGATCCGCTTGCGCATCACGTGGCGCCGGCCGTCCCAGTTGTTGAACGGCCCGACCACCGACGCGCGCCGGGCATTGGGTGCCCAGAGCGCGAACGACACCCCGGCTACGCCATCCATTTCGAACAGATGCGCCCCCAGCTTCTGATAGAGCTCGAGATGCCGGCCTTCGGCGAGCAGGTAGACGTCCATCTCGCCGAGGATGGTGCCGAAGCGGTAGGGATCTTCGATCTCGACCGGGGCACCGGTGCCCCAGTCGACCAGGAAGCGATAGGCGAAGCGCTCTTTCTTGCGCGGCACCCTCGCGGCGAAGACGCCGGCCGCGTGCACCTGCTCCAGCGCCACCAGCTTCTTGCCGGTAGCGGCGTCGAGCAGCTCGACCAGCACCGCTCCCGGCTGAAAGGTGCGCACGACCAGCTTGCCGGCCACCTCGTGCAGACCGAAGACGCCGAACGGATCGTCGTGCCGGGCCGCGACCACGGCCTCGATTTCGGCCCGGCTCGCGAGCTCGCTCGTGGTTTTCCTTGTCTTGCCCTCAGCCATCGCTGAACAGCCCCCTTCGTTGCTCGGGGTCCAAGAGTCCGAGGACACCCCGGATCGGGATACCCACCCAGGACGGCCGATTGGCCGCCTCGTAGAAGATTTCGTACACCGCCTTCTCGATCAGGAAGAACTCGAGCAGGCGGTCGAGCGCCGCCGGGTCCTCCGGCACCGCGGCACAGCCGGCGATGTGCTCGCGGTAGCTCGCCGTGAAGCGCTGCATCGACGCCAGTCGCCACGCCAGTGCCAAAGGTGGGATCGCCTCCTGCTTGGCCGGATCACGATCGGCATAGCGATCGATCACCGCCGCTGCCGCATAGTAGAACGAGCGCAGCATGCCGGCGACGTCCTTGAGCGGCGAGGTCTTGGCCCGCCGCTCGTCGATATCCCGCGCCGGCTCGCCCTCGAAGTCGAGAATGTAGATGTCACCCTTGGCGATCAGCACCTGGCCGAGGTGGTAGTCACCGTGCAGCCGGGTCTTCTGCGCGGCGATGTCGCCGCCGGTCAGCGCCGCCACCCTGGCCTCGAGCGCCGGCAGTGCCTCGATCAGGCGATCGACTGCGGCCGCATCGCCGTCGTTCAGCCCCGCCCGGACGCGTTCGAGCACTGCCGGCAGCTTGCTGAGCTCGTGGGTCACGCTGTGCCCCCAGCGCTGGCGATCGGCCGCGGTGATGCTCTCCGCCGCGAACGCCGGGTCGTCGGTCGGCGTGGCAAAGGCGCGATGCAGCTCGGCGGTGCGCTGGCCGATGGTCGCGGCCAGCTGCAGGTAGACGCCGAAGGGCTCGGCCGGCTCGGTCTCGCCCTCGGCTTCCTGCTCGAGCAGCAGGGCCTCGAGCTCGCGCTCGAGATAGTCCAGCGTCCAGCTCCAACCATCGCCCTGGTTGAGCACGAAGCCCATGGCGGCGGCGAGCGTGCTCGTGCCCTCGGCGCCCGTGAACTCGAGGCTGCCGAGCAATGGCGGGGTATTGGGATACTTGGCGACATCGGTGAGGAAGCGGCCGATCTCGACCTCGGGATGGTGGCCGGGCAATGGCCGGCGGTAGAGCTTCCAGATGAGCGCGCGGTCGATCATCATCGAGGTGTTGCTCTGCTCGACCGACAGCCGATGGATCTCTGGCTCGCTGCCGATCTCCACGGCGTCGAGTGCCGGGCTCTTGACGAAGGTCGCGGCCCCGGCCGCGGTCTCGATCCGCCGCTCGCGACGCAGCCCGTCGAGCAGGGCGAGGGCGAGCTCGTCGCCGGCCGAGGCGTCGTAGACGGCCGCCACCCGGTTGGCGCGCCGCGCCTTGGCGATGGTGAAGGGCCGGAGCGGCGAAACGGTCGCGAGATTGTCCTCGCCCCAGGCGACCGCCAGCGGCATCTGGTAGGTCTGCACCTGCCCGCTATCCAGCGTGGCCTCGACCATGGCGAGCAGCACGCCGTCATCCGGCCCGGCGAGCTCGATGGTCCGGGTCACCCGCAGCCGCTCGATGGTGGCGTCCTTGGCGGCGAACCAGCGCTGGTTGGCGAAGAAGCTCGAGAGCACGCCATCCTCGAGCTCGTGGCGGTTCTTCGGGTCGAGGAGCGAGGCCCAGCCCCGGCCGAGGACCAGGGTGACGAACTCTGGCAACGGCTCCGGCAGGTCGACATGCCAGTCCGGCATGCTGGCCTCGTCGGCGAGGACGAACCAGTAGAAGCCGAAGCCCGGCAAGGTGAGCAGATAGGGCAGATCGCCGATCGGCGGGAACGTCGTCCGGCCGATCAGCTCGACCGGTGTGCGGCCACGATAGGCGTGCAGCTGCAGCTCGACCGGCTGCGCATTGCGCGACAGGTTGACGACGCAAAGGATGGTCTCGCCGGCGTAGCTCCGGGTGTAGGCCAGGATCTTGCGGTTGCCCGGATAGATGAAGTCGAGCTCGCCCCGGCTGAACGCCTGGTGCTGGCGGCGCACGGTGATCAGCCGCCGCATCCAGTTCAAGAGCGACGCGGCACTGCGGCTCTGCGCTTCGACATTGACCGCATCGAAGCCGTAGACCGGGTCCATGACCGGCGGCAGATAGAGCGCCTGCGGGTTGGCCCTCGAGAACCCGCCGTTCCGGTCGGGCGACCACTGCATCGGGGTCCTCACCCCGTCCCGGTCGCCGAGATAGATGTTGTCGCCCATGCCGATCTCGTCGCCGTAATACATCACCGGGGTGCCGGGCATCGAGAACAGCATCGAGTTCATCAGCTCGATCTTGCGCCGGTCGTTGTCCATCAATGGCGCCAGACGCCGGCGAATACCGAGATTGATGCGCATCCGCCGGTCGGCGGCATAGGTGTTCCACAGGTAGTCACGCTCTTTCTCGGTCACCATCTCGAGCGTCAGCTCGTCGTGGTTGCGCAAGAAGATCGCCCACTGGCAACTGTCCGGGATCGCTGGCGTCTGGCGCATGATGTCGGTGATCGGGGCCCGATCCTCCTGGGCCACGGCCATGTACATCCGCGGCATCAGCGGGAAGTGGAAGGCCATGTGGCATTCGTCGCCGTCGCCGAAATAGGGGTGGGTGTCCTCGGGCCACTGGTTGGCCTCGGCGAGGAGCATCCGATCCGGGTAGTGCCGATCCATCTCGGCCCGGATGCGCTTGAGGATCTCGTGCGTCTCGGGCAGGTTCTCGCAGTTGGTTCCCTCGCGCTCGATCAGATAGGGGATGGCATCGAGCCTGAGCCCGTCGATCCCCAGCTTCAGCCAGAAGTGCAAGAGGTTGAGGATCTCGCGGATCACCGGCGGGTGGTCGAAGTTGAGGTCGGGCTGGTGGCTGTAGAAGCGGTGCCAGAAATAGGCCTTGGCGACCGGGTCCCAGGTCCAGTTCGAGGGCTCGGTGTCGAGGAAGATGATCCGGCTGTCGGTATAGTGCTGGTCGCTGTCCGACCAGACATAGTAGTTGCGATGGCTCGAGCCCGGCTTCGCCCGCCGCGCCCGCTGGAACCAGGGGTGCTGGTCGGAGGTGTGGTTGATGACGAGCTCGGTGATCACCCGGAGATCGCGGCGGTGCGCCTCGTCGATGAACCGCTTGACGTCGCGCATCTCGCCGTAGGCCGGGTTGATGCTGCGGTAGTCCATGATGTCGTAGCCGTCGTCGCGCAACGGCGACGGGTAGAACGGCATCAGCCAGATCGCCGAGACCCCGAGATCCTGGATGTAGTCGAGCTTGTCGGTCAGCCCGGCGAAGTCACCCATCCCATCGTTGTTGTGGTCGAAGAACGACTTGACGTGGGTCTGGTAGATGATCGCGTCCTTGTACCAGAGCGGGTCCGAGCGATCGACGACGGGCTTCTTGTTGCGCTGGAGCATTCTCGCAATTCTCAATGGTCTCGGCCGGGCGGGATCAGCCGCCAGATGGCATAGGGGCGGACCTGCGGATCGAGCTCGACATGCTGCACCTTGCCGCTCCACGTGAAGCGGGCGCCGGTGACCAGGTCCTCGACCCCGATCGCGGCATGGTCGGGCAGCCCGTACTGCCAAAGCGGCACCTCGAAATGCGCGGCCTGGAGATGATGCGGGTCGAGATTGACGGCGACCAGCACGACATTGAGCAGGTCGGGCGTGGCCTTCGCATAATAGATGATGTGGTCGTTCCAGGCGTTGAGGAAGGTGAGCCCGGTGAACTGCTGCAGCGCCGGGTTGCGCCGCCGCAGCGCGTTGACCAGCCTGATGTCGTCGCGGATATGCCCCGGCCGATCCCAGTCCCAGCGGCGAATCTCGTATTTCTCGCTGTCGAGATATTCCTCCTTGCCCGGCACCGGCGTCGCTTCGCAGAGCTCGAAGCCGCAGTAGAGGCCGTAGAGGGTCGACAGGGTCGCGGCGAGCACCAGGCGCACCTGGAACGCCGCGCGCCCGCCGGTCTGCAGGAAGACCGGGTTGATGTCGGGCGTGTTGGCGAAGAAGTTCGGCCGCATGTAGTCCTGGGCCGGCCCCTGGGTCAGCTCGGTCAGGTATTCGATCAGCTCACCCTTGGTGTTGCGCCAGGTGAAGTAGCTGTAGGACTGCTGGTAGCCGAGCTTGGCGAGCCGGTGCATCACCTTGGGCCGGGTGAACGCCTCGGCCAGGAACATGACATCGGGATGGCGGTCGTTGACCTCGCGGATCAGCCACTCCCAGAACGGGAACGGCTTGGTGTGCGGGTTGTCGACGCGGAAGATCTTGATCCCCTTGTCGACCCAGAAGAGGACGCTGTCGCGGAGCTCGTACCAGATCGCGGGCAACGCCTCGCGGTAGAAGTGGACGTTAACGATGTCCTCGTACTTCTTGGGCGGGTTCTCGGCGAACTTGATGGTGCCGTCCGGGCGCCAGTCGAACCATTCCGGATGCTCCTTGATCCAGGGATGGTCCGGAGCGCACTGGATGGCGAAATCGAGCGCCAGCTCCAGCCCGTGCGCGTGCGCCGCCTCGACCAATGCGGCGAAGTCCGCGAAGGTGCCGAGCGCCGGGTGGAGATCGTTGTGCCCGCCCTCGGCGGCCCCGATCGCATAGGGCGAGCCGGGGTCGTCCGGCCCCGGGGTCAGGCTGTTGTTGCGCCCCTTACGGTTGGTGCGGCCGATGGGATGGATCGGCGTGAAGTAGAGCACGTCGAAACCCATCTCGCGAACATAGGGCAGCTTGGCGATGACGTCCCGGAACGTGCCGTGGACCTGCGGGTCATCGGCCATCGAGCGCGGCATCAGCTCGTACCAGGCGGCGAACTCCGCTCTGGTGCGGCTGACCACCACCTCGAGCTCCTTGTCGTAGGTCGAGAGGTTGGTCCGCGGCCCGTGGCCGGCCATGACCACGGCCAAGTGCTCGTCGAGCAGCAGCGCCAGGAGCTCACCCGACCGATCGCCGACGGCGGCGATCGCGACCAGGGTCGCCTGCATCGCCTTCCGCGCATCGCCCTTGGCGGCCTCGGCGGCGGCCTCGACCAGCCGCCGGCCCTCCTCGAGCTCCAGGCTGATGTCCAGCCCGGCATCGTGCTTCTTCGTGACCTCGTGCCGCCAGTAGGCGAAGAGATCGCGCCAGCCGTGGATGGTGTAGACATAGTGCCCGATCCGGGTGAGCGGAAAGCTCGCCTGCCAGCGATCGTTGCTCACGAACTCGAGCGGCACCTCGGTGAAGGCCTTGTCGTCCTGGTGGCGGACCATCAGCGCGCCGGCGATCTTGTCATGGCCGTCGCAGAACACGTCCGCCTCGACCTCGAGCACGTCGCCGACGACCCGCTTGACCGGAAACCGCCCGCCGTCGAGCTCGGGCACCACGGCCTCGATCGCCACCCGGTCGGCGGCCAGCCGCTGCAACGCCGCCTCGGCGGCCTTGGCATTCGCCTTCGGGACCGCGCGCGTCAGGCGCTCGGCGCAGAACACCCGGGCGGCCAGGGGCGCCAGCGCCACCGTCTCGCCCGGCACCAGCACCGCCGTACCGGCGAGCTCGGTGAACGGACCGAAGCGGCCGTCGGCCGCCCTGAGGACGGGTCCCGCCGCCACGCCCGCCGCCGCATGCGGACTCGGGTTGAGCATCAGCACCGCCGCATGGGCACTCGTCTCGGTGGTGCCGGCGGCGAGGCGGAGCAAGGCCAGGGCATCGTCCGACGGGCCGCTTACCGGCACGATCGGACCGCCGAGCCCGGTTGCCGCCAGGGCGGCGTTCAACGCGGTGAGCTCGGCCGAGAGGTCGTAGGGAGCATGCGAACGCCAATGCGCGAGGTCACCGGGCCGAGCCTCGGCCGGCTCGAGCAGGGCGCCGGCACCGAACTCGAACCCAGCCGGCACCATCAGGCCGGCCGAGGCCAGGGCCGCGAGCTTGAGCCGTTGGCGGGCCAGCGCTTCGAGCCGGTCCTCGCCGACCCATGCCGTGGTCGGCAGCCGCGGGCCCGCCACCGGCTCCGGAAAGCCGATCGCCGGTGCCACCTGGGCGAGCGCCTCCTCCTGGGCCAGGAACCAGGGTGCTTGACAATCCCACCAGGCCACGCTGCCGAGCCGGTAGTCGAAGCCGACCCCGGCCAGCGTCCGTATCGCCTCGGGCGCCCCACCGAGCGTGTCGGCGATCAGCAACAAGCCGGGATGTTCAGCTTTCAGCCGGCCGATCAACAGCGCCCAGAACGAGGCCGGCAGGAGCAGGGCGGCGCGGGCGACGAAGCCGGTGGCCCCGGCCGCGACCAGGGCGCCGGCATGCACGGCTGCCGCCTCGACCAGCTGCCCTTCGTCGGCACCGGCCACCGGCTGCAGCAAGGACGGATCGGGTCGCCGCGGATCGAGTGCCGCGGCGTCTTGGTCGATCACCGGGGTGAACAGCTGCGGCGCCTGTCTGGCCAACGGACTGCGCCCCGACAGCCGTGCCACTTCCAGGTTGACGATCGGTGCCAGGCCGGCCTTGCCGGCAGCCGCCAGGAGATCGGCCGGCGGTGGCACCGGGTCCTGAAGATGCAGCCGATCGAAGGCCATGGCCCGGATCCGCGCGAGCTCGCTCGCCCGGCCGTCCCCGAGCAGCAGACCGGCGACGGTCGTGTAGAGGCGCGGGTAGGCGATCGCGGGGGTGGTGCCGGTCAGCGCTTTCGTCCCTCAGCTGTTCGATTGGCGCGAGCATAGCGGCTGCGCCTCGCTTGTGAACCGGGCTGCGGCCCGGCGACAGGCCGCCACACCAGCGCAACATCGGCGCAAGAAAAAGCGGCGGCCCAGCGGACCGCCGCTCTTTTTCGCCGCGAACCGCTCAGGTGAACCGCTTGATCGCGTCCTGCCAGGCTTTCGCCATGTCGTTCCAAGCCTTCTCCATGCCGGCCCGCATATCCGTCCAGGCATGCTCGCTCGCGTCCTGCAACTCCTTGAGCTGCTTTTGCCCCTGCTTTTGGTACTCGACGAGATCGCGAATCTGCTTGTCGTACTCGAGCCGCGCGTCGGCGCTCATCTTGTCGGCCTTGGCGCGCAACTTGTCGATCTCGGCTTGCCATTGGTTGAGCTGGGCTTCGAGCTTCTGCTCGTAGGCACCCTTGTCACTCATCAAAGCGTCTCCCCTTGGTTGGTGATGAAGGCTTGGCACAACGGCAGGGATGCTAGCCGATCCTAATCCGCTTGCAAATGGCCTGACCGCCCGGCCGATCCTGCGGGCGCCTGACGCGCGCCAGACTAGGACTTCTTGGCGACGAGCTTGCCCATGACGTCGGCGAACTCGGTCGGGAACGGAAAGACGATCGTGTTGGTGCGGTCGGTCGCGATGTCGGAGAGCGCTGCGAGGTAGCGCAGCTGCATGGCTTCCGGTACCTGGGTCAAGACTTTACCGGCATCGACCAGGCGTTCGGCGGCCTGGTACTCGCCCTCGGCGTTGATCACCTTGGCCCGCCTGATCCGCTCGGCCTCGGCCTGCTTGGCGATCGCCCGGACCATGGTCTCGTCGATGTCGACGTGCTTGACCTCGACATTGGCGACCTTGATTCCCCAGGCACCGGTCTGGCTGTCGAGAATCGCCTGGATGTCGTCGTTGATCTTGTCGCGCTCGGCCAGCATCTCGTCGAGCTCGTGCTTGCCGAGCACCGAGCGCAGCGTCGTCTGGGCGAGCTCGCTCGTCGCTGCGGCGAAATCCTCGACCTGGATCACCGACTTGTCGGCCTCGATGATGCGGAAATAGATCACCGCGTTGACCTTGACCGAGACGTTGTCGCGGCTGATCACGTCCTGCGACGGGACGTCGAGGACGCGGGTGCGCAGGTCGACCCGGACCATGGTCTGCAGACCGGGGATGAGCAAGATCAGGCCCGGGCCCTTCACCTTCCAGAAGCGGCCGAGCATGAAGACCACCGCCCGCTCGTACTCGCGCATGATCCTGAGCGAGATCAGGACGATGACGATCGGGACGATCAACAGCACGAAAAGCGGCTCGAAGAACATGATCTCTCTCATTGAGCTGGCGCGGCGGGCTCGACACGCAATGTCAGCCCGTCGCGCGATGCAACCTTGACCCTGGCACCGGGTGCCAGTGCTACCGGCCCGCGGGCGTGCCAGATCTCGCCCTCGAGCCGCACCTGGCCCTCGCCGTCCCGCCAGCTCACCACCTCGCCATGGCCATGTGCCACGGCCTCGGCACCGGTGACGACCGGCCGGTCGCGACCGCGCAGCACCATGCCGAGCGTGAGGAGGAAGACGCCGCTCAGCGACGCGGCGAGCGCGCCGACGAGGTAGGGCGAGATGCCGAAGCCCGGCACGTCGGTGTCGACCAAGAGGATCGCCCCGGCGGTGAACGCGGCGATCCCGGTGATCCCGAGAATGCCGAAGCTCGGCGCGAACGCTTCGGCGACCACGAGCACCGTGCCGAGCAGGAGCAGGGCGACGCCGGCATAGCTTACCGGCAGCACCTGAAAGGCGTAGAGCCCGAGCAGCAGGCAGATCGCCCCGATCAGCCCGGGGCCGACCAGGCCTGGCGAGTAGAACTCGAAGATGATGCCATAGACGCCGATCAGCATCAGGATGGCGGCGACGTTGGGGTTGGTGATGATCGCCAGCAGCTGGTAGCGCCAGTCCGGCGCGATCGTCTGGACGCTGGCGTCGGCACTGCTGATGACGTGCGCACCGCGCTCGAGTTCGACCTCGCGGCCGTCGATCGCGGCCAGGAACTCGTCGAGGTTGCGGGCGACGAGATCGATGACCCCGGCATCCAGCGCTTCTTGATAGGTGAGGCTCTTGGCCTCGCGCACCGCGCGTTCGGCGAAGTCGGGGTCGCGGCCGCGCATCTCGGCGAGGGACCGCAGATAGGCCGCGGCGTCCTCGACGGCCTTGGCTTCGCTGGCCGAGCGCGGCGCCGAGGTCGCCTCCCCGTCCTCGCCTTCCTCCCCCTCGTCTGCGGGCTGGCCACCACCCGGAAAGCCGCCGCCACCCACCGGCACCGGTGTGGCGGCACCCAGATTGGTGCCGGGTGCCATGGCCGCGACGTGCGAGGCGTAGAGGATATAGGTGCCGGCACTGGCGGCCCGGGCACCCGACGGGGCGACATAGGTGACGATCGGGATCGGCGCACCGATGATCGCATGGATGATCGCCCGCATCGAGGTGTCGAGCCCGCCCGGCGTGTCCATCCGCAGCACCACGAGATCGGCCCCGGCCGCTGCGGCCTGGTCGATCGACCGCGAGACGAAGTCGCTGGTGGCGGGGCCGATCGGCCCCTCGATCGGCACGACATGGACCACCGCGGCCCGCGTTTTTGCGACCGGTAAACCGAGAACGGCCACGATGACGGCCAAAAGTGCCACGATTCTCGCCATGCTCCGACAATCGTTGGTCGCGCTCTCGGCGTCAAGTGCAGCCGGTCAGTTCGCGAAAAAGGCGAGCAATCGGTCCAGCGTCGCCTCCGGTGCCTCCTCCGGCAGATAGTGGCCGCAGTCGAGCGCCTCGCCGTTGACCGGCCCCTCGGCCTTCTCACGCCAGGTCTCGAGCACGTCGAAATGCGCCTCCATCAGGCCCTGTTTGCCCCAGAGCACCAGGAGCGGGCAGGCGATGCGCGCAGTTGCATCGGCCAGGTCGTGCTCGAGGTCGATGGTGGCCGCCGCCCGGTAGTCCTCGCAACTGCTGTGGATGGTCGCGGGATCGCTGAAGCAGCGCTCGTACTCGGCCATGGCCTCGGGATGCGCGAAGCCCGCGGACTTGCCGCCGGACCAGCTGCCGAGCTTGGCATGGAGGTAGTAGAGCGGGTCGCCACCGATCAGCCGCTCGGGGAGGTCGAACGGCCGGGAGAGGAAGAACCAGTGATAGTAGCCCTCGGCGATCGCCTGGTTGGTCGCCTCGAACAGCGTCCGGGTCGGGACGATGTCGAGGACGGCGGCCTTCTCGACCTTGCCCGGATGATCGAGGCACAGCCGGTGGGTCACCCGGCCGCCGCGGTCGTGGCCGGCGAGCATGAAGCGGTCGAAGCCGAGTTCTTCCATCACGTCGACCAGGTCGGCGGCCATCGCCCGCTTGCTCATCTGGCGGTGATCCGGGGTGGCCTCGGGCTTGCTGCTGTCGCCGTAGCCGCGCAGATCGGCGCAGACGACCGTGAACCGCTCGGCAAGGGCCGGCGCCACCCGATGCCACATCGCGTGGGTCTGCGGATAGCCGTGCAACAGGAGGAGCGGCGGGCCGCTGCCCTTGCGGCGGAGAAAGATCTCGGCGTCTCGGGTGGTGACGCGCTGGCTGGCGAAGCCTTCGAAAAGCGGCACGGCATTGGGCTCCAGGGTCAGGTCAGGGTCGGCAACCGGTCGTCCAGGGGATCGGCCCAGCTCGTGTTGGGGACCAGCGGGTACCAGTCGGGGCGCAAGGGATCACGGTCGTAGGAGTAGCCACCGAGCTTGCGATAGAGCTCGGCATAGCGCGCGACGCGCTCGGGATCGAGGCTGACGCCAAGGCCGGGCCCGTCCGGAACGGCGATGGCACCCTTGCGATAGGCGAGCTTGCCGCCCAGGATCACGTCGTCGGTCAGGTGATGGTAATGCGCGTCGCCGGCGAAGGTGAGGTTGGGCAGGACGGCCCCCAGATGCAGCATGGTCGCGAGCTGGATGCCGAGTTCGCCCGAGCTGTGCACGGCGATCCTGGTCTGCATGGTCTCGCAGATGCCGGCCGCCTTGATGCAGGGGCGAATGCCACCCCAGAAAGTGGTGTCCAGCAGGATCACGTCGATCGCCGGGTCGCGGATGTTGGCGGCGAGCTGCTCGAAATTGACGACCACGGTGTTGGTCGCGGTCGGGATGCGCACGGCGCTTCTGACTTGGCGCATGCCGTTCAGGCCCCAGACCGGGTCCTCGTAATAGTCGTTGTTCAGGTCCTCGATGGCACGGCCGAAGCGGATCGCGTCCTCGAGCGGCAGGGCGGCGTTGGGGTCGTAGCGGACGCTGTCGCCGGGCAAGGCCTCGGCCATGGCGCGGTAGCAGGCCAGCTCGTAAGAAGGCGGGAAGACACCGCCCTTGAGCTTGTGGCTGGTGCAACCGTGCTCGGCCTTGAGCGCTCTGGCGTGCGTCACCAGCTGCTCGGCGGTCCGCACCTCGCCTGCCCGGACGGCGTCGGTCGGGTAGCGGAAGAAGAGGTAGGAGGCGAACGGTACGGCATCCCTGAGCTTGCCGCCGAGGAGATTGTAGACCGGCTGGTCCAGCGCCTTGCCGATGATGTCGAGGCAGGCGAACTCGAGCGCCGCCAGGTATTGGGTGCGGTTGTTGTAGAGGCTGGCGGTCGGGTTTGCGATCGCAAAGCGCAGGGCCTCGAGCTTGAAGACGTCGTGGCCGACGAGATAGCGCTCGAGACCCTTGAACGCGGCCACGGCGCTCTCGCCGCCACCGCCCATCTCGCCAAGCCCGGTGATCCCGGCATCGGTCTCGACCTCGACGATGGTCCGCACGAACCGCCCCCAATGACAGCCGTTGGCGTGGCGCAAGGGGGCCTCGAGCGGCACGGTGACGGTGGTCGGGCGGATTCGGGTGACGCGGATGGGCTTGGGCATGGGAGCGCGTCTTTCGGCGATTGTCGATTGCGTGTCTGAAGTATATCTTAGCCTAGGTTTGGGATATTCGGGAACGATGATGCCGCTCTACATCAAGGACGACAAGGTGGCCGTGCTGGCGCGCGATCTCGCCAAGCGCAAGCAGTGCACGGTGACCGATGTTGTGCGGCTGGCGCTGGAGCGCGAGGCACGCGAGCTGGCGGCCGAGGACGAGGCGTTCTGGCGCGAGCTTCGTGAGATGCAGAACATCGTCCGTCAGGAATGGCGCGGGCCGCGCACCTCCAATCACGATTTTCTCTACGACGAGAAGGGTGACCCGATCCTTTGACCGTGGTCGTGGACACGTCGGCGATCCTGGCGATCCTCAACGAGGAAGCCGAGGCGACGACGTTTGCCCGCCTCTTGCGAGCCGCCGCCGGCCACTCGTTCATGTCGGCGGGCAATGCGATCGAGGCCCATCGCGTGATGCTGTCGCGGGCCGGTGGCAGGGCGGACGCGCAGCTCGATCGTTTCCTCCGCCATTTTGCTCTCCACATCGCCCCGGTCGATGCCGTCCAGGTCGAGCTCGCCCGCGACGGGATGGAGCGGTTCGGCAAGGGCAGGCGTGCCGCACCGGCGGTGCTCAATTTCGGTGATCTTTTCGCCTATGCCCTGGCCCGCTCCCTCGATGCGCCGCTGCTCTTCAAGGGCGGCGACTTCGCCCAGACCGACATCGTGCCGGCCTGGACCGCCTGAGCCCGACGCCCGGTGCATCAGTGGCCATTCTTGGCCGTGGCGAGGCGCAGTCCCTCGGCAGCGGCTTCGATGATCGTCAGAATCGTCGGCTCGGCGCGCTGCCGCCGGTGGGCCCGGGGTGCCGTGGTCGCGTGCTGCCTGCATCGCGACGAGCGCCGCAGCGATCGCACCTTGGCCCTGCCGCACGCCCGGCTTCAGCCGCGTATCCACGAGATCGTCGGCGGCCGGGACGTTGATCGCCTCCCTGACCGCCGTGCGCGAGGCCTGGAACGCGTCCATGACCTCGACCTTGCGCCGCAGATCGGTGCCGGGCGCCGGCGTAGCGCCGACGATCCGTCGGCCGATCAGCTCGACCAGACGGCTACTCAGGTCATCCACCAGCCGCCGTCGACGACAAGGTTCTGGCCGGTGATGAAGCGGGCCCGGTCGGAGACCAAAAAGAGGATGGCCTCGGCGACGTCCTCGGGCGAGCCCCGGTATTTCAACGCCTGGTGATCGAGCAGGTATTTTTCATAAGTCTCGAGCTGATCGGCCCAGACCTCCTTTTCGAGCGGTGTGGGGATCGCCCCGGGGCTCACCGCGTTGACCCGGATGTTGAACGGGCCGAGTTCGCGGGCGAGCGAGCGGGTGAAGGCCAAAAGCGTGCCCTTGGACGAGACATAGGCGGTGAAGTCCTTCCAGCCGCCGTTCAGGGTGACCGAGCAAATCTGCACGATCTGGCCCCAGCCCTTGTTCTTCATCGACGGCACGATGGCCTGGGCCAGGGCCACGGCCGAGGTGGCGTTGACGTCCTGGGTCTTCTGCCACGCGGCGAGATCGTAGCCGTCGATCGGCTGCATCGGGTTGATCGCGGCGTTGTTGACCAGAATGTCGATGCCGCCGACCTCCTCGTCGAGCTTCTGCACCAGCGCCTTGGCGGCTGCCGGATCGGCGAGATCGGCTTCGACGAAGCGCAGCCGACCGGCGCCGGACGACACCTGGGCCGCCAGCTTGTCCACCACCTCGCCGCCCTTGATGTCGAGCATCAAGATGTCCGCCCCTGCCCTCGCCAAAGCCACGCTCTCGGCCTGGCCGAGGCCGCCTGTTGCACCGGTGACGAGTGCGGTCCTGCCCTTGTGCTCCATATCGCTGCCTCCCTGCTCCGCTCAGACGATCAGTTCGGTGAGTTCGTCGATCGAGGTGTCGTTCTTCATGATGTCGGCGATCTTTTCGCCCCGTGCCATCGCCACGATCCGATCCGCGATCGGGAAGATGTGGTGCAGGTTGTGGCTGATGAAGATCGAGCCGATGCCCTGCTCCTTCAACGACAACACGTAGTCGAGGACCTTGTTGGTCTCCTTGACCGAGAGATGATTGGTCGGCTCGTCCAGGATCAGGAGTTTGGACTTGAAATACATGGCGCGTGCTATGGCGACCGACTGGCGCTGGCCGCCGGAGAGCTCCTCGACGGGCGTATCGGGCGAGCGCTCGGTGAGGTCGATATTGGTCAAGGAGCGGGTGGCATGGTCGACCATGGTGCGGCGGTCCATCAGGCCGAACGGGCCGATCCTGAAGCGGGTCAACGGCTCGCGGCCGATGAACATGTTCCGGGCGATCGACATCTGCGGGACCATGGCGGTGTACTGGTAGATGGTCTCGATGCCGCGCGCCATGGCCTCCCTCGGGGTCCTGAGCTGGACCTCCTTGCCCTCGATGAAGATCCTGCCGCCGTCCGGCGGATGGGCACCCGAGAGCACCTTGATCAGCGTCGACTTGCCCGCACCATTGTCGCCGACGAGCCCGACGATCTCGCCGGTCTCGGCGTGGAAATCGACGGTCTTGAGCGCATGCACCCCGCCATACCACTTCTCCAGCCCGTCGCAGCGGATCAGCGCATCGGGACCCGGCTGGACGAAGCGGTCCTTCGGCAGGACGTGCTCGTGGAGGATTTCGACCATGCCGCGCCCGCCTAGTGCATGCGCCGGGCGCGGCTGCGCACCCAGATGTTCAAGATGACCGCGGTGATGGTCAAGGCACCGATGGCGAAGCGAAACCAGTTGGCATCGACCCTGGCCATGACCAGGCCATTGTCGATGACCCGGATGAGGCCGGTGCCGACGATGAAGCCGATCATCGAGCCGATGCCGCCGGTCAAGGCGGTGCCGCCGATCACCGCCGCGGCGATCGCCTGCAGCTCAAGGCCTTCGCCGAGGGACGGCAAGGCGGAGCGCAAGCGGAAGGTGGTGATCATGCCGGCAAAGCCCGCCATGAAGCTGCAGAGCATGAAGCAGGCCAGCTTCACCCGCCTCGTGTCGATGCCCATGTCGGCGGCGGCCTGGCGCTGGCCGCCGGTGGCGAAGATCCAGTTGCCGAGATTGGCGTAGTGCAGCGTGATGCCGAGGATCAGCGCGAAGCCCGTGAACCAGAGCATCGAGCTGCGGAACAGGCCGAGATCGGCGACGAAGGCGGCGGTCGGCAGGTCGGCCGGGAACGGCGGCGGGAAGCCGCCGGAGAGCACGGTGGCGAGCGAGCGGGCCATGAACAGCATGCCGAGCGTGGTCACGAAGCTCGGGATGTTGAAGGTGAGCGTGATCCAGCCATTGATGTAGCCGACCGCGAGCGCCGCGACGAAGCCGAGCAGGATCGCGGCAAAGGGATCGAGGCCCCAGCGGCCGACGGCGACGACGATGACCATGGGTACGAGGGCGAAGACCGAACCCACCGAGAGGTCGAACTCGCCCGCGATCATCAGGATGCCCACACCGAGGACGATGATACCGAGCTCCGGCAGGGCGAAGGCGAGGACGCGCGTGTTGGCGTAGGTCGCAAATTGCGGCGCATAGAGCGTGAAGCCGGCGACGACCACGGCCAGCATGACGATGGCGGTGATCTCGGGTCGCGATAGGAGTGCCTTGAAGACCCGCTGCATGAATCGGTCCGGGTGAGCGGCCCGGGCCGCCGCTCCTGGCAGCCCGGGCGGCGCGGTCGAAGGGGGCTAGCGGATGCCCTGGGCGGAGAGCTCGAGCAGGGCCTCGACGTCGTCCGGGTAGATCATCGCCTTGCCGGTATCGATGTCGAAGGGCGGGAACCGGTAGGTGTTGAGCAGGTGGAGCTGCATGACCGGATAAAAGCCCTGCAGGTAGGGCTGCTGGTCGACCGTCACCTGGATGAACGCGTTGCCCATCTCCTCCATGACCACCGGCACGAGGTCGAAGCCGGCGAGCAGGGGATCGCCGGCCTCGCGGCCGAGATCGCGCATCGACACGGCGACCCCGGCCATCCAGTAGCCGGTGTCGAAATAGGCGGTGGTCGGCGTCGACTGCAGGTAGGCGGCGACCCTGGAGCCGACGGCCGAGAGGTCGAGACCGGCATCGATGCGTTCGTAGCTGACCTCGCGGTCGGGGTTGGCGGCGATGTACTCGTCCATGAAGCGCTGGATGCCGGCAGCACGCTGTTCCGACCAGACCTGGCCCGGGCCGTTGACGCCGATCAGCACGTGGATCGGCCCCTCGGCGGGGAAGTTCGCGCTTTGCGCCTGGGCGAGTTCGTAACCGGCGGCCTCGAGGTCCTGGCCGACATAGGCGAGCCGGAAGGCGCCATCCGGGTGGTCGACATTCGAGGCGATGATCGGGATGCCGGCCTCGGTGGCGCGGGTCAGCGCCTCGTCGAAGATGTTGCCGCCGGCGAAGGTGTTGATGATGCCGTCCGGCTGTTGGGCGATCGCCGCCTCCAGATTGTTGAGCTGCTCCTGGAAATTGCCGTCCTGCTGCAGGAAGACCAACTGGCAGTCGGCCTCGATCAGCGCGCAGGCATCGTCCATGCCGCGCTTGACCGCCTGCCAGAACACGTTGGTGGGCGTCGAATGCATGATGTAGGAATAGCGCTCCTGCGCCATTGCGGCGCCGCTGCCGAGGCTGAGCACCATCACGGCGACCCCGCCCATGGTTAAAAGCTTGCGCATCCCGTGACCTCCCTGGTTGTGCCAGCGCTTCGACCTGGCGGGTGGAAGCTAAGGGGCTGCGAGCGGTGCTGCAAGCAGGGATCGTATCCCATTCGCGCGCGGCCCGCTGGTCGGCGGGAACCGGCTGGTCGGCGGAAAGAAGCGGAGCCGGACGATGTTGAGCCATGTGACGATCGGCACCGACGACCTGGATCGGGCCAAGGCCTTCTACGACCCGGTGATCGCCACGCTCGGCATCGCCTGCATCGTCGACGAGCCGGCCAACGGGCTGGTCGGCTATGCCGAAGGGCCCGAGAGCGTGCCGCAGGTCTACCTGATCCGCCCGATCGACGGCCGGCCTGCGGCGGTCGGCAACGGCCAGACCTTCGCCTTTGTCGCCGGCGACCGGGCCACTGTCCGGGCGTTTCATGCCGCCGCGCTCAGGGCGGGTGGCCGTTGCGAGGGCCCGCCCGGGCTGCGGCCGCACTACCACCCGGACGACTATGGTGCTCATGTCCGCGATCCGGATGGCCACAAGATCGCCTGCGTCTGCCACCTGGCGGAGGGCGGAGCGCGGGTTGCCAGCCCTGCCCCCGGACGCCATAGTCCGGGCCAACATCGACAAGCGGTGGCAGGGAGTGCTGGCAATGCGGATCGAGATCGCGGTCGATGCCCAAAACGGCGTCGGCGAGGGGCCGTTCTGGGACGAGATCGAGGGCCTGCTCTGGTGGGTCGACATCGCCGGCAAGCGGCTGCATCGCTGGCGACCCGCCACGGGCGAGCGCCATGACTGGCAGCTCGACGATTTCCCCTCGGCCGTGGTGGTCCGCGAGAACGGCGGGCTGCTGCTGGCGATGCGCGACGGCCTCTACGTCATGGATCCGGCCACGGGCGAGCGGCAGCGCTTCGTGGTCCTCGAGCCGGACCGGCCCGAAAACCGCACCAACGAGGCCAAATGCGCACCCGACGGCAGCTTCTGGGTCGGCACCATGCAGAACAACCTGCACCCGGACGGCTCGGCCAAAGCGATGACCGGCAATACCGGTGCCCTCTACCGGGTGCGCCACGACGGCAGCGTCAGCCGCGAGGTCGACGGTGTGGGGCTCGCCAACACCCTGGCCTGGACCCATGGCGGCAAGACCCTGCTCTTCGCCGATACCGCGACCGGCGTGATCAAGGCCTACGAGGTCAAGCCGGACGGCCGGCTCGGCGTGTCGTGCATCTTTTCCGATGGCACCGACCATGGCGAGAAGCTCCCTGGCTATTGCGACGGCTCGGCGATCGACGCCGAGGGCCACCTGTGGAACGCCCGCTTCGCCGGATCGTGCCTGATCCGCTTTCGCCCGGACGGCGCGGTCGAGCGGCAGATCGCGCTGCCGGTCACCAGTCCGACGTCGTGCTGCTTCGGTGGCCCCGACCTCACCACCCTCTACGTGACCTCCGCCCGTCACGGGCTCGACGCCGCGGCGCTCGCCCAGAACCCCCATGAGGGCGCCGTCCTGGCGATCGAGACCGGCATCGAGGGCACCTTGTCGGTCCGCTTCGCCGGCTGACACGCCCAGCCTCGACAGGCTTATTCACCTATACTTCGAGGGCTGCCGAGCCGCCCCGGTCGGCCTCGCAGCGACAATGCTGGCGGCAGGTCGCTGGCTTCCCGGCTCCCCGGCCATGATCCAGACCCTGCCGGCCGGGGCCTGCGGCTCGTGGTTTCGGGCCGGCTGGCCGGTGTGCATCAGGCCGGCGGCCGCGGTCGCCACGCCGCGGCCTGCAGGGACGCCAGGCAGTGAGCCAGGGCCGGCGCACATGGTGCACTGGCTCACGTGGTGCAAATGTCGTCAATGGGATATGCCGGCGGTCGGCTTCTGCGCTAAACCGATGGCGGGCGTGGCGGTGAAGTGTTGCTTGGAAGGATGGCGATGGTCGGACGCGGAGTGCTCGTGGGGGCGGTGTTGGCAGCCGGCGCCTTGCTGCTCGTTCCGGGGGTGGCGGCCGCGGTCGGGCGGGCCGGGCGGCCGATCGTTCGAACGGCGATCAAGGGTGGTAGTGCGGCCTACGCGGAAGCGCGCCGGGCCGGGGCGGAGGTCTACGAGCATGTCGAGGACGTCGTCGCCGAACTGCGTGCCGAACAGGAGGTGGCGATGAGCGACGACGCGACCGGCGACGGACCTGCGGCCGCCGGGGGCCATGGCCCGGCCGACGATGGCCGGAGATAGGGCTGCACCGGTCGAGGTACTGCTGGCGCACGTCACCGGCGGGCGGGCGCGTTTGCGCCTCGTCCGGCCGCTGCCGGAGGCAACGCTTACGGCATTGGCCGACGATCTCGCCACCCTGCCCGGGATCGAGCGGGTGGTCATCCGGCCGGCCACCGGCAGCGTCATCATCGAGGGGCGACGCCCGGCCGAGGCGCTCGAGGCCGCCCTCCGCTCGAGCGGTCTGATCACGCTGACCGAGCCCGAGCCGGCGCAGCCGATCGGCCAGCTGGCGCAGCTCGGCCTCTGGCTCGCCGATCTCAAGCTGCGCGAGGAGACGCGCGGTGCGCTCGATATCCGCACCGCCCTGGCGCTGATGCTGCTCGGCGGGGCGATCGTCCAGCTGCTGCGCGGCCAGATCTCGGGTCCGGCGACCACCCTCTTGATGGAGGCGTTCAAGCTGATCGACCGGGCGAACGACAGCTAGCGCAGCGGGACGGGGGTGTCCCAGGGCAGGACCAGGTCGCGGCGACCCACATGGGTAGCACGGGCGAGGTCGCGGTAGAAGCGGCCGCCGTGTCGGCGCGGCAGGTCCCAAAGCGCCAGCCGTTCGACGATGGCGCCGATCCCGAAATCGAGGGCACGCGCCAGGATGGCGGCGATCTCGGCGTCCGGCACGCTGCCGGTCGTGAAGCTGTCGACCTCGAAGCTGATCGGTGCGCGGTCGCCGGCGACGTAGGAGAGCTGCACCTCGCACTCACGGGCGAGGCCGGCGGCGACCGCACTCGCCGCCGCCTGCCTCGCGGCATAGGCGGCGACGCGGTCGATGCGCGAGGGATCCTTGCCGCTCAGGGCCGAGCTGCTCTGCCGGACGAAGCCGCCATAAGTGTCGTTGGCCCCCTTCCGGCCGGTGAGCCCGGCATGCGCCGTGGAGCCGCCGATCCCGGGGGCGCGGCGGACGACGAAGCGCGTGCTCGCATCGGGGCGGATGGGCGTTCGTTCGAGTGCCGGTTCCACCACTTGTGCTCTCAGCCGGGCCGAGAGCTCGCCGTCGAGCTCCGCCGCGTCGGCCGCGAAGACGTTGAGGGCCACCGCACTGAGGGCCACCGGGCGGCGATCCTCGAAGCGGGCCGCGATCTGCACTTCCGCGTCGGGGGTAAGCCGCGCGAACGGACCCTTGCCGATCTGCCGCTCGAGTTCCGCCGCGATGGCGTGGGCTGCCCAGATCGGCCACGGCAGCCGCTCATCGGTGTGGTCGCAGGCATAGCCGAAGGCGGTCGTCATGTGGCCGCAGCGCAGCTCGGCCGGCGGCACCGGGCCTATGAGCTCCCCCACCTCGACGAGATCGAGCATGACGGTCGTCCGCCGCGGTGCGGCGGCCTCGGGGTAGCCGGCATCGCCGAGCACGCGCCGGGCGAGCTCGGCCGGGTCGACCGCGAGGCCGCGACCGTGGCGGATCGAGAGAAAGACGATGCCGGAGGCGATCGCACACTCTGCGGTGCAGCCGATCGGCGGGCTCGCCATCAGGCAGGCGTCGATCATCGCATCGCTGATCTGGTCGCAGAGCTTGTCCGGATGGCCGGCGGTCACCGCCTCGGAGGCGAGGACGAAGTCTTTCATGGCTGGCTCTCCTCCGGCTCGCGGCGTGGGGCCCGCCGGCGATGGGTGGTCACGGTGACCAGCGGCAGGGCCGTGGCGGCAAGCGCGATGCCGGTGTCGAACGGCCCGAGAGGTGCAATCTTCAAGAGGCGGCGGAGCGGCGGCACGAGGAACGGCAGGAGCCCGAGGAGCGAGGCGCCGATCAGGGCACCGTCGAGCGAGCGGTTCGCGAGGACGCGGCCGACCTCGAGATCCGCCGGATCGCCACGCTGGCAGATCAGCGTATAGAGCAGCTGGACCTGCGAGAGGGTGAGGAAGGTCATGCCGCGGGTGGTCGGGCCGGGGCCGTGCCGGGCAAGGCCGATGAAGTGGGCAATGAGCGCCGCCGTGGCGAGGATGCCGCCGTCGCGCAGCATGCGCTTCGCGTCGCGCAGCGGCACGATCTCCTCGTCCCGCGGCCGCGGGGCCATCGCCATGATGCCCGGTTCCGGTTCGGCCAGGGCGAGGCCGAGCCCCGGCAGGACGTCGCTCACGAGGTTGATCCACAACAGCTCCATCGGCGATTCGAGCTCGCCCGGGCCGTGCACCGCCTCGACCATGGCGACGATGATCTCCGACATGTTGGTGGTCACCAGGAACTCGAGCGATCGGCGGATGTTGCGGTAGATCGTCCGCCCCTCGGCGATCGCCTCGACCAGGGTGGCGAGCTCGTCGTTGCGGATGACGACATTGGCGACGTCGCGGGCGAGGTCGGTCCCGGCCTCGCCCATGGCGATGCCGACATCGGCGGCGAGCAGGGCCGGGCCATCGTTGACGCCGTCGCCGGTCATCGCGACCACGCGCCCGGTCGACTGCAGGGCCCGGATGATCGCGAGCTTCTCGTGGCTGGCGACCCGGGCGAAGATGTGCGCGTTCTGGGCGAGCCCGGCGAGCAGCTCGCCCGAGAGCCCGGCGAGCTCGGTCGAATCGACGATTTTCAGCGGGGCACCATCGGCGAGGCCGAGCTCGCGCGCGGTGGCGGCCGCGGTCGCGGCCTGATCGCCCGTGATCATCACCGTCGCGATGCCGGCCGCGTGCAGCTGCTGGATGAGCTGCCGGGCACCCTGGCGGATGGGATCGACCATGCCGACGAGGCCGACGAAGGCGAGCTCTCGCGGGTCGTCGGCCGGGCCGTTGGCATCGCCCGCGGCGAAGGCCAGAACGCGCGCCGGGCGCGAGGCGATGCGGTCGTTCTCGGCCAGAATCCGGGCGCGATCGGCATCGATCAGCGGCCGTTCGATGCCATCCTCGAGGACCCTGGTGCAGCGTTGGAGGATCACCTCGGGCGTGCCCTTGACCGTCAACCGCGATCCTTCACCGTCATGGACGGTCGCCATCCAGGGGCGTGACGCCGTGCGCTCGGCGGTCGCGAGCCGTGGCCGCCGGTCGCGCAAGCGAGCGATGTCGACCCCGGCCTCGACAGCGAAGGCCAGGAGTGCCTGCTCGGTCTGCGACGAGGCCGTGGCCCGGCCGTTGTCGAGGATCGCGTCGTTGTTCAGCCCGGCGATCTCGGCGAGCGGCCGCACGGCCTCGCGAGCGTCGAGCGCCACCGGCTGCGTGCCGGCCAGGACCTCGACCACGGCCATCCGGTTCTCGGTCAAGGTGCCGGTCTTGTCGAGGCAGATCGTCTGCACCGCACCCAGGCTCTCGACCACGTTCATCTGGCGGATGAGGATGCCGCGCTGCTCGAGCTTGCGCAGGCCCAGCGCCAGGGTCGTGGTGCCGACCATCGGCAGGCCCTCCGGCACGGCAGCCACCGCCAAAGCGAGGCCGTTTTTCAAGAGAACCGACAAAGCCGAACCGCGGGCCAGGCCGAGAACGATCAAGAGAGCGCAGGCGCCGAGGCTGACGAGGGTGAGCCTCGCGCCGAGGCGATCGAGCTCGGCCTCGACCGGTGCTTGCGGGCGGGTCGTGCGCGCCGAGAGCAGCTGGATCCGCGCGGCCTCCGTGGCACTGCCGGTGGCCACGACCACCGCCTTGCCGTGGCCCTCGGCGACGATCGTGCCGGCATGCAGCATCGTCGCCCGGGCACCGATCGGCGTGTTGGCGTCGAGACTGGCCTCGGCATGCTTGGGTACGGGCATGCTCTCGCCGGTGAGGCTGGCCTCGTTGAGCATCAGGTTCCTGGCGCTGACGAGCCGGGCGTCGGCGGCGATCTGGGTCCCGGCCCGCACCAAGACGAGGTCGCCGGGCACGAGCTCGCGCGCCGGCAGCGAGCGCTCGCTGCCGTCCCTGACCACCCGGACGGTCTGGCCGGCGGTATCGACCAGGGTGCGGATCGACCGCTCGGCCTCGCCTTCGGTGACGAAGCCGAGAATGCCGTTGACGACGACGATGGCGAGTGTGGCCACGGCGTCGGCGACACCGCCGGTGGCGAGGGAGACGACGGCCGAGCCCGCGAGCAGCAGGATCGGCAGGCCGCTGAACTGGCTGACCAGAAGATGCAGCGGCGATGGCGGGCTCTCGGCGGGCAGCACGTTGGCACCATGCCGGCGGCGGCGCTCGGCGGCCGCGGCTTCGCTCAGGCCGTTTGCGGCATCCGAGCCGAGCCGCGCGACCGCCTCACCGACAGTCAGGCGATGCCAGCCTGCGGCTGGCCGCGCCGGCGGATCGCCCGGACGGAACGCCGGCGGATCGTCGAGCGGTGCGTGGCGCTGCCCGGCAGCGTCGGCGACGAGTGCCCGGCGGACCGCCTCGAGAATCCGCGCCTGCGGCCGTTGCGGGTCGATCGCGAGGATGAGGCTGCCGGTCAGGGGCCGCGCCTCGGCGCTCCTGATCCCCTCGGCACCGGCGAGCGCGGCGGCGACGCGACGAGCCGCCACCGGCCGATCGCGCAGCGCCGCAACCCGCAGGCGCAGCCGCGACGGCACCCGGTCATGAACGACGACCACCGCCTCTGCACTCAAAGCCAACCCGCCGATCCCGCGCCATCGAGTCCACGCACGACCGCGGTTACTGCCATTGCAGCGGTTGCCGGGCAAGCGCCCAACCCTGCGGCTGGTGGCCCCGCCGCCGGCCGGGTCGCCATTGCTTGTGTGCTGCGAGCCGCACGGCGCGGCGCGGACTGTCCCTCTGGTGTTAAGCTATAAGGTCAGGGGCTGCCGGCAGCGGTGGCGCCCGACCCTGCCCCCGGCCCTATCGGTCAATGCGCATCGACCGGCCGCATGCCGTTCCTGCGGATGACCGCGATGGCCAGCGCGCGGGTCGGGGCCACCGCCAGCGGCATGCCGTCGGCGGCAAAGATGCCATATGTGACCTCGCGTTCGTCGCTGATCGGCAGGATGTAGGCCGTGTCGGCCACGAGTGCCCACCACTGCTCTTGCGTCAGCTGCCGCAGTGCGGCATGGCGAACTGGCGACGGGCTCATGGCACTGGTCTCCGGACGGTCGAACGATCGGCACGAAGTCTAGACCACCGCCAGTAAAGATGGGGTTAAGGGAGCCGTGACGACGTCCTTGCAAGCGCCGGCACCACCGCTGGTCCTGGCCTCCGGCAGTGCCACCAGGGTCGCGATGCTCGAGGCCGCCGGCCTCGCCTTCACCGCCCAGCCGGCCCCGGTGGACGAGGCGGCGCTGCGCGCGGCTCTCTTCGCCGAAGGGGTGGTGCTCGCCGATGCCGCCACGGCACTCGCCGAGCTCAAGGCGCAGCACGTGGCGACGCGGGTCCAGGGTGACGTCATCGTCATCGGCGCCGACCAGCTCATCGAGCACGACGGCGCCTGGCTCGACAAGGTCGCCGACTTCGCGACGGCCAGGGAACGGCTGCGTCTGCTCGCCGGCCGGCGGCACGGGCTGGCGGCGGCGGTCGTGGCCTTTCGCAGCGGGGCGCGCATCTGGCATCATGTCGGCACGGCCGAGGTCACCATGCGGCCGGTCTCGAACACCGCGATCGACGCCTATCTCGACGCGGCCGGCGAAGCGGCGCTGCGCTCGGTCGGCTGCTACGAGCTCGAAGGTCTGGGTGGCCAGCTGATCGCCGCGGTGCGCGGCGATCATTTCACGGTGCTCGGCCTGCCGCTCCTGCCGCTGCTGCAGTTCCTGCGTGACCAGGGTGTGCTGCTCCGGTGAGCCTGCTGGTCATCGGGCTCACCGGCGGGATCGCCACCGGCAAGAGCCGGGCAGCAAGGCTGTTTCGCGGCTTCGGCGTGCCGGTCTTCGACGCCGATGCGGCGGTGCACGCGCTGTTCGCCCGCGGTTCGCCGATGGTCGAGGCCGTCGCGGTGGCGTTTCCCGGCAGCCGTGCGGCATCGGGTGGCATCGATCGCGGCGCGCTCGGGCGCCTCGTGCTCGGCGACCCGGCCGCCCTGCGGCGGCTCGAGGCGATCGTCCATCCGGCAGTGCGTGCGGCCGAGCGACGGTTCCTGCAGCGCCTTGCCCGCGGCGGCTTCGGCACGGCCGTGCTCGATGTGCCGCTGTTGTTGGAGACCGGCGGCGACCGACTGGTCGACATCGTCGTCGTCGTCGATGTCCGTCCGGAGATCCAGGCGGCACGTGCCCTGCGCCGGCCGGGGATGACGGCGGCCAAGCTCGCTGCCATAAGGCGGCAGCAGCTGCCCGGGTGGGAGAAGCGGCGGCGGGCGGACATCGTCCTCTCGGCCGGCTACGATCGAGGTGCCAGTGCGGCGGCCGTCGCCGCCATCCTGCAGCAAGTCGACCGCTGGCCGCGGCGGGCCTGGCCGGCGGCCTGGCTAAGGACCTGAGATCGAGGAGGTTCGGGGCGATGCGCGAGATCGTGATGGATACCGAGACCACCGGGCTCGACCCTGCCCAAGGCCATCGGATCGTCGAGATCGGGGCGCTGGAGCTGCGCCACCGCGTGCCCACGGGCCGCCATTTCCACCAGTACATCAACCCCGAGCGCGACATGCCCGACGACGCCTTTCGGGTGCACGGGCTGGGGAACGCCTTTCTCGCCGACTTTCCGGTCTTTGCCGAGGTCGTCGAGGCGTTTCTCGCCTTCATCGAGGACAGCCCGCTGGTCATCCACAATGCGAGCTTCGACCTCCGCTTTCTCAATGCCGAGTTCGCCCGGGTCGGCCGGCCGCCGCTCCCCGCCGACCGCGCCGTCGACACCCTGCCCATGGCGCAGCGCAAGTTTCCCGGAGCACCCGCCAATCTCGATGCGCTCTGCCGCCGCTTCAACGTCGACGGCTCGGCCAGGAAACGGCACGGGGCACTGCTCGACAGCGAGCTCCTGGCCGAGGTCTACCTGCATCTCACCGGCGGCCGACAGGTCGATCTCGGCCTCATCGTCGGCGGCCGGCAGCCGCGCGGCGGGCGGCCGCCCGAGGCGGCACCGCGCCCCTATCGCCGCTTCGCGGTGCCGCCCGAGGAACGCGCCGCGCACGAGGCGTTCGTCGCCAGGATCAAGGACCCGGTCTGGCACCGCTGACCGGCCCTGCGACCGGTAGGCGCTTTGCGCGGGTCCGGCGCCTCGACTAGAACAGCGCTCAGCAGGCAACGCGGGTGGAGATGACGGCCATGGGCAAGATCAAGGTCGAAAAGCCGATCGTCGAGATCGACGGCGACGAGATGACCCGGATCATCTGGCAGATGATCAAGGACAAGCTGATCTTGCCCTATCTCGATATCGAGCTGCTCTACTACGATCTCTCGATCCAGCATCGCGACGCGACCGACGACCAGGTGACGATCGACGCCGCCGAGGCGATCAGGCAGCATAACGTGGGCGTCAAATGCGCCACCATCACCCCGGACGAGCAGCGGGTCGAGGAGTTCAGCCTCAAGAAGATGTGGCGCTCGCCCAACGGCACCATCCGCAACATCCTGGGCGGCACGGTCTTTCGCGAGCCGATCATCTGCCAGAACGTGCCGAGGCTGGTCCCCGGCTGGACCCAGCCCATCGTCATCGGCCGTCACGCCTTCGGCGACCAGTACCGCGCCACCGACTTCCTCGTCCCCGGCAAGGGCCGGCTGACCATGCGCTTCGAGCCCGAGGACGGCGCCGAGCCCATGGAGTTCGAGATCTTCAACTTCCCCGGCGCCGGTGTCGCCATGGGCATGTACAACCTGGATGAGAGCATCCGC
>CAZNWE010000006.1:0-16872 GCA_964576715.1 uncultured Geminicoccaceae bacterium
GGGCGGTGCAGGGCTATTTCGGCGGCTGGGTCGATCTCGGCTTTCAGCGCTTCATGGAGATCTGGTCGGGCCTGCCGACGCTCTACCTGCTGATTATCCTGGCCTCGGTGGTCACCCCCAATTTCTGGTGGCTGTTGGGCCTGATGCTGCTGTTCAGCTGGATGGCGCTGGTCGATGTCGTCCGTGCCGAGTTCCTGCGCGCCCGCAACCTCGACTTCGTTCGTGCCGCCCGAGCCTTGGGCGTCGGCAACGCCACCATCATGTTCCGCCACATCCTGCCCAACGCCATGGTGGCATCGCTGACCTTCATGCCGTTCATCCTCAATGGCTCGATCACCACGCTGACCAGCCTGGATTTCCTCGGCTTCGGCCTGCCGCCGGGCTCGCCGTCCCTGGGTGAGCTCCTGGCCCAGGGCCGCAACAACCTGCAGGCCCCCTGGCTCGGCATCTCGGGCTTTTTGGTGCTCGCCGTCATGCTCTCGCTCTTGATCTTCATCTTCGAGGCGGTGCGGGACGCCTTCGATCCACGCAAGACCTTCGCCGCACTGGCCCTGGATGCGGCAGCCAAGGAGCACACCGCAACCGCCGACCCCGTCGAGCACCCCGCCAGAACGAAAGCCAGCGCATGAGCCTCGTCGAGGTCGAGAACCTGTCGGTCAGCTTCGGCTCCGGCGAACGCGACATCCAGGCCGTGCGGGGTGTCAGCTTCACCATCGACAAGGGCGAGACCCTGGCCCTGGTCGGCGAGAGCGGCTCGGGCAAGTCGGTCACCGCCCTGTCGCTCCTCCAGCTCCTGCCCTACCCCAAGGCCTGGCACCCGACGGGCAGCATCAAGCTCGACGGCCGCGAGCTGATGGGCGAGACCGACCGTGTGCTCCGCCAGGTTCGCGGCAACAAGGCCTCGATGATCTTCCAGGAGCCGATGACCTCCTTGAACCCGCTGCACACGGTGGAACGCCAGATCGGCGAGGTTCTGGAGCTGCACCGCGGCCTCGCCGGCGGCCGGATCCGCGACCGGGTCCTGGAGCTTTTGGAACTGGTGCAGATCGACGACGCCGAGACCCGGCTCAAGTCCTACCCGCACCAGCTCTCGGGCGGCCAGCGCCAGCGGGTGATGATCGCCATGGCGCTGGCCAACGAGCCGGACCTCTTGATCGCCGACGAGCCGACGACGGCGCTCGACGTCACCGTCCAGGCGCAGATCCTGAAATTGATCAATGAGTTGCAGGACCGGCTCGAGATGGCCGTGCTGTTGATCACCCACGACCTCACCATCGTCAGGAAGGTGGCGCACCGGGTAGCCGTGATGACCGACGGCGCGATCGTCGAGACGGGCCCGACCGAGGCGATCTTCACCGCCGCCCGGCACCCCTACACCCGCCACCTGTTGGCCGCCGAGCCCAAGGGCAAGCCGCCGCACGCCGACAGCACCGCCCCGGCCGTGGTCGAGGCCAAGGACGTCAAGGTCCACTTCCCGATCCAGCGCGGCCTGCTCAAGCGCACCGTGGGCCACGTCAAGGCGGTCGACGGCATCACCTTCGACGTCCGCGAGGGCCAGACCGTGGGCGTGGTCGGCGAGAGCGGCTCGGGCAAGACGACGCTCGGCCTCGCCCTGCTCCGCCTCTTGTCCAGCAGCGGCGGCATCCGCTTCGCCGGCCAGGACATCCAGGGCTGGTCCTGGAGCCGGCTGCGGCCGTTGCGCCGCGAGATGCAGATCGTCTTTCAGGACCCCTACGGCAGCCTCAGCCCGCGCATGTCGGTGAGCCAGATCGTCGAGGAAGGGCTGATCCTGCACAAGATCGGCAAGGATGCCGGGGAACGGCGAGAGCTCGTGGCCGCCGCCCTCGAGGAGGTCGGCCTCGATCCAGCGATGCAGGACCGCTACCCGCACGAGTTCTCCGGCGGACAGCGGCAACGGATCGCCATCGCCCGGGCGATGGCCCTGAAGCCCCGCTTCGTCGTCCTCGACGAGCCGACCTCCGCACTCGACATGTCGGTGCAGGCGCAGATCGTCGATCTACTGCGCGATCTCCAGGCCCGCTACGGCCTCGCCTACCTGTTCATCAGCCACGACCTGCGCGTCGTCCGTGCCTTGAGCCACGAGGTCATCGTCATGCGCCAGGGCAAGGTGGTCGAGCAGGGCACCGCCGAGCGGATTTTCACCACCCCCGAAACCGCCTACACGCGCGCCCTGATCGCCGCCGCCTTCGACATCGAGGCGGTCGAGCCCGAGGTGCTGGCCGGCTGAGCCGGGCGGGTGCTGGCGGGGGCGGCACTCAGCCGGGTCGTGGCGGCGCCTCGGCGCCGGCGGTCGGCTCGGGCGCTGGCGCCCCCGCACTCGTGGTGCCGGTGCTCTCGGTCGCGGCGGCGTCCTGATGGTCGCCCAGGAGCTTGGTGCCGGCTTCGCGCAGGGTGCCGACCGCCTGCTCGGACAGCATGCCGGAGAGGACCGCGACGAAGGCGATGAAATAGGCGTTGATCTGGGTCGCATCGGCGGCCGAGCCGGTCGGTGTGGTGACCACGAGGGCACCGGCCTGGATGACGATGAAGACGGCGAAGGCGGTGACCATGCCGAGCATCGGCCGGAAGATGTACCAGAGAAAGCCGCGCGGCTTCCTGGCCTCCACCACCTCGATGCTCAGATGCAGGACGCTGCCCAGCGCCCCCATGGCCAGCGTGACGATCGGGATCAGGAGGCTCGGCGGCATGGTGGCGAGCGCGAGGCCGCCCGGCAGCGATTCGAAGAACTGGAGCTGCTGGAAGAGGCCGATGAACAGCGGCTCGGGGGCCTCTTCCGCCCGCCGTGCGCCAAGCGCCTGCTCCTGGTCGTTGATGGCTCGGTCACTGGCCTCGAGCCGCTGGCGCAGTGAATCCAGCTCGGCGTTGACCACATAGAGCTGCTCGCCGTTGGCATCGTACTCGGTCAGCAGCTGGTCGATCTGCTCGACATCCCGCTCGGCTGGTGTCGGGGAGCGGCTCTTGAGCGCCGCGAGCTCCTCGACGACGAGGCCCCAATCCGGCTCCGGATCGCTGCGCAGCTCGATCAGCAAGGTACGGTCGCGGGTGACCTCGACCAGCATCCGGCCGGCGGTGTCGAGCTGTGCGGCATGCTTGGCGTAGAGCTGGGAAAGCAGCGATTCCTTGGCCGCGATTTGGTCGAGAACCTCGTTGCGCTCGGTGCGCAGACGGAGCAGCCGCTCACTCGTCTGCCGGATCGTTTCGTCGCGCTGGCGATAGGCCGCGTGCAGCAGCTGCAGCTGGCCGATGCTGGTATTGCCGTCGGTGCCCAGCGCCATCTGGAACTGCAGACCGGAGAACGCCAAGAGGGCGGTCGCGATGGTCGCGAAATAGAGTGCGATCAGCCAGATCGCCACCAGCCCCAGGCCACTCTGCCGGGTCGTCTCTGACCACGCCGAGTTCCGTGCCATGGTCGAAGCCCCCTCGATCCGCAGTTGCCAGGGCGTTTTCTTGCGCCGCCAACCACCGGCAACTGCAAGACATCAGGATTAATCCCGGAATACGACCATGTAAAGCGACTGTTCTCCTTGAGAATGACGACATGGATTGGTCGGCCGGCGCTCGCCGGCAAGTCGCCCGCGGCCCGGCCTTGACGGCTGGGTGCTGGTTGTGGCCGTAGCTGGCGGGGGTGGTCGCGGCAGGTGGAGGAGGGCTGAGATGCCGAACGAGAGAGTGGCGCTCATCGCCGCCGGGGGCAGCGGGATCGGCGCCGGGGCGGCGCGGCGGCTGGCCGCCGAAGGCCATCGGGTGGCGATCCTCTCGCCCTCGGGACGCGCCGAGAGCCTGGGTCATGAGCTGGGTGGGATCGGGGTCACCGGCTCCAGCCTCGAGGCCGCCGATCTCGAGCGGCTGGTCGAGGCGGCGATGGTCCGCTGGAACCGCATCGATGCCGTGGTCAACAGCGCCGGGCACGGGCCGAAGGGCGAACTCCTCGAGATCAGCGATCCCGACTGGCAGCGCGGCATGGAGTTCTACCTCCTCAACGTCGTCCGCATGGCCCGGCTGGTGACGCCGGTGATGCAGGCGCAGGGTGGCGGCGCGATCGTCAATGTCTCGAGCTATGCGACCTTCGAGCCCGAGGCCGACTTCCCGACCTCGAGCGTCTTCCGCGCCGGCCTCGCATCGTTCACCAAGCTCTTCGCCGACCGCTATGCCAAGGACAACATCCGCATGAACAACGTACTCCCGGGCTTCATCGACAGCCTGCCGGAGAAGGACGAGCGCCGCGCCCGCATTCCCATGCGCCGCTACGGCCGGGTCGACGAGGTTGCCGAGCTGATCGCCTTTCTCGCCACCGCCCGGTCGAGCTACGTCACGGGGCAGAACATCCGCATCGACGGCGGCATCACCCGGTCGGTCTGAAGGCGATGGCACAGGACCTGTCCGACGGGCGGCCGGTGGCGGTCGTCGGCTGCGGGCTGATCGGCGCCGGCTGGGTGGCCCTGTTCAAGGCAGCCGGTCTCGAGGTTCGCGCCTTCGATCCCGAGCCCGAGCGGCTGGCGACGCTGGAAGAGCGCACGGCACCGCTGGTCGAGGCGCTGGCCGAGCTCGGCCCGGTCGAAGAGGGCAAAGTGGTGATCGCCACCTCACTCGCGGATGCCGTAGCCCCGGCCTGGCTGATCCAGGAGAACGCGCCAGAAAAACTCGACGTCAAGCGGGCGCTCTTCACCCAAATCGAGGGCGCAGCCGCACCCGACGCCCTGATCGCGAGCAGTACCACGGCGCTCCTCTGGTCGGCCATGGCCCAAGCCATGCGCCATCCCGAACGCCTCGTCGTCGCCCATCCGTTCAACCCCGTCCACTTGATCCCGCTGGTCGAGCTCTTCGGCCCCGACGACGCCGTCGTCGAGCGCCTTGCCGCCTGCTACACGGCCATCGGCAAGCGGCCGGTCCGGCTCCGGCGCGACATGGAGGGCCACATCGCCGGCCGGCTGGCCGCGGCCCTCTGGCGCGAAGCCGTGCATCTGGCGGCGAGCGGTGTCGCCAGCGTCGCCGACATCGACACGGCGCTCACCCACGGCCCCGGCCTCCGCTGGGCCGTCCAGGGTGCCCATCTGGCCTACCACACCGGCGGCGGCCCCGGTGGCATGGCCGACTATCTCGCCCATCTCGGCGCCAGCCAGGAGCGCCGCTGGGCCAGCCTCGGCACGCCCAGCCTCGACGACGCGACCCGCCGGCTCCTGGTCGATGGTGTTGCGGCCGAAGCCGCTGGCCGCAGCGTCGCCGAGCTCGAGGCCGAGCGTGACCGGGCACTGGTGGCGCTGTTGCGAGCCAGGGCCTCCGCGGGCTGACCGCAAATGAATTGGACATGGCCAGAGGACACGCCATAGAGTTGTATCGTGCCTCAAGGAGCGCCTGCTCATGGCCGAACCGAGGGTTCAGCGCCGGCTTGCCGCGATCCTGTGTGCCGACGTCGTCGGCTATAGTCGGTTGATGCGTGATAACGAGGCGGCGACGCTGGCGGCGGTTCGGGCGTTGCGCGCCGAGCTCTTGGAGCCCGCCTTGGCCGAGCATGGCGGGCGCCTGGTCAAGACCACGGGCGACGGCTTTCTCGTCACGTTCGCGAGCGCGGTCGATGCGGTCGAAGCCGGCCTCGCGGTACAGGGGGAGCTGGAAAGGCTCGAGCACGGGCTCGCCTTGCGCATCGGCATCAATCTCGGCGACGTCGTGATCGACGGCGACGATGTGCTGGGCGATGGGGTCAATGTCGCGGCCCGGCTCGAAGCATTGGCCAAACCCGGCGACATTTACGTCTCGGCCAGTATTCACGAGCAGGCGGCCGACAAGCTCGATCTCGAGTTCGAGGATCTTGGTCCGCAGGCGCTGAAGAATATCGACCGGCCCGTCCAGGTCTTTGCGCTCCGTGGCGCCCCATCGACCGTCGCCGCCTGCCGCGCGCCGACCGTCAAAGGTGGCCGACCGGTGATCGCCGTGCTGCCGTTCACCAACATGAGCCCCGATGCGGCCGACGAGTACTTCTCAGACGGGCTCACCGAGGACATCATCACCGAACTCGCCCGGTTCCGCGACTGCCGGGTGATCGCCCGCAATTCGACCTTCCAGTACAAAGGCCGGCCTGTCGACGTGGCCGAAATCGGCCGTACCCTCGCCGCCCACTACATCGTCGAGGGCAGCGTCCGCCGTGCCCGCGACCGGCTGCGGGTGACGGCCCAGCTGATCGAGGCCGCGACCGGCACACATCTCTGGGCCGAACGCTATGATCGCGCTGTCGCCGATGTCTTCGCTGTACAGGACGACCTGACGCGCACCATCGCCGCCAACCTCGGCGTCCGGCTGCAGGACGAACTGCTCAAGCAGACGTTGGCGAAGTCCCCGGCCGATCTCGACGCCTACGATCTCCTGCTGCGTGGCCGGGCGCTTCGGCATCGTCACGCGCCGGCGGCCGAGGCCGAGGCGCAAGCGCTTCTGGAAAAGGCCACGAGGCTCGCCCCTGACTACGCGCGCGCCTGGGCTGAGCTGGCCCTGACCCACTTGCAGCAGTTCTTCTGGGACGATTCGGCCGTGTCGATCCAGCGTGCCCACGACCTTGCCGCCGAGGCCGTTCGCCTCGACCCGGCGGAGCCCTGGGGCCATCTCGTCCTTGGCCTCGTCTGCCTGCATCGGCGCCAGGTCGCGGCGGCTGAGCGCCACTGCCGGCGGGCGGTGGCGCTCAACCCCAACGATCCGGCGCTGAACCTCAAGCTCGGCCTGCTGCTGACCAATCTCGGCCTGGCCGAACAGGGCATCCAGCGGATCGAGACAGCGATGCAACTCGACCCTCTTTCAGCGGAGGACTACCGCGAGGAGCTGGCCCTGGGCTATTTCGCCGCCGGGCGCTACGCCGACGCGATCGCGGTGCTCGAGCCCATGGCGAACGACAAGTTCTACCACTACGTCTGGCTTGCCGCGGCCTGGGCCAATCTCGGCGATCTCGCCGAGGCGCGCGCCGCCGCCCGACGCTGCCTCGACCTCGCACCCGACTTCACCGTCTCGCGCTTCGCCAGGCTCGAGCCGATCGGCGCCCCCGACCTGCTCGCCCGCTACGTCGACGGCCTGCACGCCGCCGGGGTGCCGGAATAACCAGCGGGGGCTGGAACCTCCGGTCTGGCAATAGGTTGCTTCGCTGACGACTGTCTCGATCGTCGCCGGGCCGACCAAGGAACGCCGTTGTGTTGCGAGCGATACCGGCGAGGAACTGGTCTTCGCCGGCGAGCGCGAGTACGGCGCCAACGAGCGGGTCAGTCGCCTGGACAAGCGCTGGCCGCCCGAGAGACGGTGATGCGGCTGTCGCATCGCTGTGGCACGTCCTCGCTGGATCGATCGAGCAGGCGCATGATACTGATTGGCCGAAAGGTCGTGCAGCACGACCCCGGCGGCCGGCCACGGAACCGAGGCGGCAGCCGCAGCGGCACCGGAGCTTGCGACCCATGACCCACATGGCCATCGACCGGGACTATCCCGAGATCCGCGAGCAGGTGGCCCGCATTTGCGAGGGCTTTCCCGGCAGCTACTGGCGGGCACTCGACGCCGAGGCCGGCTACCCCACGGCGTTCGTCGAGGCGCTGACCGAATCCGGCTACCTCGCGGCACTGATCCCCGAGGAGTACGGCGGCGTCGGCCTGCCGCTTCGCGCCGCGGCGGTGATCCTCGAGACCATCCACGGCTGCGGCGCCAGTGCCGCCGCCTGTCATGCTCAGATGTACACCATGGGCACGCTGCTCCGGCATGGCAGTGCCGCCCAAAAGCAGCGCTACCTGCCGGAGATCGCGGCCGGGAAGCTGCGGCTTCAGGCCTTCGGCGTCACCGAGCCGACCAGCGGCTCCGACACGCCGATGCTCAAGACCCGGGCCGAGCGCCGGGGCGATCGCTGGCTGGTCAACGGCCAGAAGATCTGGACCAGCCGGGCGCTGCACTCCGACCTCATGCTGCTCCTGGTCCGCACCACGCCCATCGAGCAGTGCAAGAAACGCAGCGACGGCCTCTCGGTGCTCCTGGTCGATCTGTGCCTGGCCAAGGGCAAGGGCCTCGACATCCGCCCGATCGACGCGATGATCAACCACAACACCACCGAGGTCTTCATCGCCGATCTCGAGGTCCCGGCCGAGAACCTGATCGGCGAGGCGGGCCAGGGCTTTCGCTACATTCTCGACGGCATGAACGCCGAGCGCATCCTGCTCTCGGGCGAGGCCCTGGGCGACGGCCGCTGGTTCATCGAGCAGGCGACTTCCTATGCCAAGGAGCGCCGGGTGTTCGGCCGGCCGATCGGGCAGAACCAGGGCATCCAGTTCCCGCTCGCCCGAGCCCATGCCCAGCTCGAGGCGGCCGAGCTCATGGCCAGGAAGGCCGCATCCCTGTTCGATGCCGGCGAGCCTTGCGGCCCAGAGGCCAACATGGCCAAGCTCCTGACCAGCGAGGCGGCCTGGGCCGCGGGCGAGGCCTGCTTTCAGACCTTCGGCGGTTTCGCCTTCGCACGTGAATACGACATCGAGCGCAAATGGCGTGAATGCCGCCTGTTCCAGACGGCGCCCATCTCGACCAACATGGTCCTGGCCTACCTGGCGCAGACGGTGCTCGGCCTGCCGCGGGCATATTGAGCGGTGGCGCCGAGAGGCGGGCGGGGCGCGACGCTGGCGCGCGCCAAGCGCTTGCCCAGCCGGGGCGACGCGTCGGGGCATTGATCCGCTGGCCTTGAGTGGCCTCGCTCACTGCGCCCCGCTCGCGAGGCTGTCCATCGTGGCGCAAATTCGCCAGACTGGCGGTGATTGCAGCGCTGCCGGCGGCAGGCGGTGGCGGCGGGCCGGCAGGCTCGCGATCGACACATGCGCCAGGCAAACGGGGGAGCGACGGGATCGATGGCGAAGCAGCAGGAGGACGGAAGCGCGGCTGACGACGGGGCCGGCAGGGCGGCGGGTGTCTTGCCGCTCGAGGGTATCCGGGTGATCGACCTCGGGACGTTCCTGGCCGGTCCCTACGCCGCCTCGGTGATGGGCGAGTTCGGGGCCGAGGTGTTCAAGGTCGAGCACCCGCTCGCCGGCGATCCGATGCGCCGCTTCGGCACGGCGACGCAGCGCAACGACGCGACGCTCGCCTGGCTGAGCGAGGGGCGCAACAAGAAGTCGGTGACCATCGATTTGCGCCGCCGGGAGGGAGCCGAGCTGTTCAAGCGGCTGATCGCGAAGTCGGACGTGCTGGTGGAGAACTTCCGGCCCGGAACGATGGAGGAGTGGGGCCTCGGCTGGGACGTGCTGAGCGCGGCCAATCCCGGCCTCGTCATGCTCCGGGTCTCGGGCTACGGCCAGACCGGCCCCCATCGCCGGCGGCCCGGCTTCGCGCATATCGCGCATGCCTTCGGCGGGCTTTCCTACCATGCGGGCTTTCCGGGCGAATCGCCGGTAACACCGAGCTCGTCGCCCCTGGGCGACTACATGTCGAGCCTGTTGGGCCTGATCGGGGTGCTGATCGCCCTGCGCGATCGCGACCGGACGGGGCTCGGGCAAATCGTCGATATCGGCATCTATGAGGCGGTGTTCCGCCAGCTCGACGAGATCGCCGCCGCCTACAGCCTGTTCGGCAAGGTGCGCGAGCGCGAGGGGGCGGGGAGCTTCGTCGCCGTGCCGCACGGTCACTTCCGCACCAGGGACGACCGCTGGGTGGCGATCGCCTGCACCACCGACAAGATGTTCGAGCGGCTCGCCGAAGCGATGGAGCGGCCGCAGCTCGCCTCCTCCAGCACCTATGGCGAGCAGCGCAAGCGCCTGGCCGCGCGCGCCGAGGTCAACGCCATCGTCACCGACTGGGCCCGGTCGCTCGATCGCGACGAGCTCCTGCAACGCTGCCTCGACAAGCAGGTGCCGGTCGGCAAGCTCAACTCGATCGCCGACATCTTCGAGGACGAGCATTTCCAGGCGCGCGGCAATCTCGTCGAGATCGAGGAGCCGGGGATCGGCAAGGTGGTCGTGCCCGGCGTGGTGCCGACGCTCTCGGAGACGCCGGGGCGCATCGCCAGTCTCGGCGGCACGCTCGGCGAGGCCACGGACACGGTGCTGCGCGAGCTGCTCGGCCTGACGGCGGAAGAGCTGGCCGAGCTGCATGCCCGCAAGATCGCGTGACGGAGGCGACCCATGACGGATAACCCCAAGCGAGCGTCTGCGACCCCGAACGGCCCACACCCCGACGCCGGCACCGAGGACCTGCCGCTGCACGGCATCCGGGTGATCGACGTGGCGACGATCATCGCCGCCCCCTATTGCGCCACCATCCTGGGCGAGTTCGGGGCCGAGGTGCTCAAGGTCGAGCACCCCATCGGCGGCGACCCGGCGCGCAACTTCGGCACCGCCACCTCGGTCGGCGACACGCTCTGTTGGATGAGCGAGGGGCGCAACAAGAAATCGGTGACCATCGATCTGCGCACGCCCGACGGGGCCGAGTTGTTCCGCAAGCTGATCGCCACGGCCGACGTGCTGTGCGAGAACTTTCGCCCCGGCACCCTGGAGAAGTGGGGCCTCGGCTGGGAGGTCCTCAAGGAGGTCAATCCGGGCCTCGTCATGCTCAGGGTCTCGGGCTACGGGCAGACCGGCCCCTACCGCGACCGCCCGGGCTTCGCGCGGATCGCCCATGCCGTGGGCGGCATCGCCTATCTTACGGGCATGCCCAAGGGCACGCCGGTCACCCCGGGCTCGACCACCTTGGGCGACTATGCGTCGGGCCTCTATGGCTGCGTCGGCGTGCTGATGGCGCTGCGCCACCGTGAGAAGACCGGGCGCGGCCAGTATATCGACGTCGCCCTCTACGAATCGGTGTTTCGCTGCACCGACGAACTCGCACCCGCGTTCGCCGCCAATGGCTTCGTCCGCGAGCGCCAGGGGCCGCATTCCGACATCGCCTGCCCGCTCGGCCATTTCCGCACCAAGGACGACAAGTGGGTGGCCATCGCCTGCACCACGGACAAGCTGTTCGAGCGGCTGTGTGCGGCGATGGAGCGGACCGAGCTGGCGTCCTCGAGCATCTACGGCGAGCAGCGGACGCGGCTCGAGAACCGCCACGACGTCAACCAGATCGTCCGCGACTGGTGCGATTCGTTGCCGCGCGACGAGATCCTGGCGCGCTGCTGGGAGCATCGGGCACCGGCGGGTCCCTTGAACGACATCGCCGACATCGTCGGCAACCGGCAGTTCCAGGCCCGGCGCAACCTCGTCGCCATCGACGACGCCGACACCGGCGAGGTCATCGTCGTGCCCAACACCCTGCCCCGCCTGTCGCGCACCCCCGGCCGAATCCGCACGCTCGGCCCGCGCTTGGGCCAGCACACCCACGAGGTCCTGCACGACCTGCTCGGCATGTCGGACGAGGAGATCGCGACACTGCGGGAGAGCCGGGTGATCTAGGCGGCTGCAGCGTTCTGCCGGCGGCGCCGCGAACAGCGCCAAGCTGTGCGCCGCGGCGGCGGCGCGGCCGGCGAATGGGTCGGCTTTCGTTACCGCTCTTCGCGATCACCGTTCGGCGAAAGCACGACTCCGCTAGCGGCGAGCCCGAGAACGTCGATGTCGGTCATCGCGTCCAACGCGTCACGAACGGCCTCGACAGACCACGTGGCAGTGCCGGCGAACTCTCCCCTGGGTGATCCTTCCAACCCTATCGAGCGCGTCGGGTCCAAGATCACGCTTCCGCCGAAGCCCGCCAGCTCCGTTTTGATCGCCGAACGGTAGGTGCGCAACGCCGGGCCTTCCAAATCCGGGATCGGCACGAGGTCGGCCAAGAGGCGTGGCGTGGTGGTCTCGGGCGAGACCCCAAACCCGGACAAGCGCACGCCGCCCGCCCAAGTCTCAGCCCGCTCGTTAAGCGCTGCAAGCCAGTCGCGGAGGACGGTGCGCTCGGCTTCTGTCATGGTGTCGATGGGGTTCGATGCGCCGATAACGAGTTCGAGCGGTGGCCCGGCACCAGCCCCTTCGAGGCTTGCCCGCTCTGCCATGGCCGCGGTCCGCCGGTCGATAGTCTCGACGGCGACGGAAACCTTTTCGATATCAGCGCGGAGGTCGGCCAGGAAGCGCTCCATGCTGTCCATCCGCGCCTCGACAGCACCCACCTTGCCGTTGAGGCTATAGAGCACAGCGGCCAGCAGGATGACGATGGCGAGGGTGATCGAGCTGATCGCCGTCGCCACCTGCCCAAGGCTCTTGGCGCCGGCGATGTCCCGGCCGAGCCGACCCTCGATCTCGTCCAGCTTGCGACCGACGCTCAGTTCATAGTGACCGAACGCCAGCGCCAAGCGTTCGCCAGCCACCGCATCACCGACGGCAGCGCCCTGCTCACCCAGCACCCCGGGAAAGCTGGGGTCGGTCTGATCGCTGGTCATCGGCGCCACGCACAGTTTCGGTCGCATCGGCACATCATGGTAGCAGTAGAGAGATAAGCCTTCATGGCAGCGAGCACAACGAGCGCAGCACATGGACGGGACGGCCGATTGGGCGTGCCGGCTGCCGATTCAGGGTCGGTCGCGCGATTGCACGCCCCCTTCAGGGCCACGTCGTTTTCTTCACGCGGCCGCCGGTGGCGGGTGCCGGCTGATGAAATCGTCGGCGACGGAATCGAGGGTCGAGAAGCGCACGCCCGGATGCTTGAGCATGTGGGCGATCAGCCGCTCGAGCATGGCCAGGACCTGCGGCCGGCCGGAGACGTCCGGATGGATGGTCATGGCGAAGACGGCGTCGTCGTACTGGCGGTAGACCCAATCGAACGTGTCCCGCCACATCTCCTCCATGTCGCGCGGATTGACGTAGCCGTGGCTGTTGGGGAAGCCCTTGATGAACATCATCGGCGGCAGGTCGTCGAGATACCAGGAGGCCGGGATCTCGACGAGCCTGGTCGGCTGGCCCTTGGTAAAGGGTTTCATCCAGCTCTCGGCGGGCCGGCTGTAGTCGATCTTGGTCCACTCGTCGCCGACCCTGACATAGTAGGGCTCGAAGTCCCGATGCATCAGGCTGTGGTCGTACTTGATGCCGTTCTTCAAGAGGATGGCGATCGAGTTGGTCGAGACCTCCCACCAGGGTGCGACGTAGCCGGTTGGCCGGTTGCCGGTAAGGCTCTCGATCAGTGCTATCGATTTGGCGAAGACCGCCTCCTCCTGCTCGAAGGAGAGGGCCAGCGGGTTCTCGTGGCTGTAGCCGTGCAGGCCGATCTCATGGCCGGCGGCGGCGACCGCGGCGCATTCCTCGGGAAAGGTCTCGATGGTGTGACCGGGGATGAACCAGGACTGCTGCAGGCCGAACTGCGCGAAGAGGTCGAGCAGGCGCGGCATGCCGACCTCGCCGGCGAACACGCCGCGGGAGATGTCGCCCGGGCTGTCCTCGCCCTGGTACGAGCCGAGCCAGCCGGCCACCGCATCGCAGTGGATGCTGAAGGCGCAGTGGATGTTCTTGCGGTGGGTGTTCTGGGCCATGCCGTCTCTCTCCTTGCGCCGTCCCCAGCATCTGCCGGCTGTCAGACCATGCCCTTGCCGGCATCCGAGCCGCCTCGGCTGCGCCGTCTGACGAGAAGGGTCGCAATACCGAGGCAGATGCCGATGACGATGAACGAGAAGACGGTGGTCAGCGTGCCGAGCGCATAGAGCACGGGCGAGGTGACGTTGGTGGTCATGCCGAAGATCTCGAGCGGCAGCGTGTTGTAGGAGCCGGCCGTCAACAGGGTGCGGGCGAACTCGTCATAGGAGAGGGTGAAGCCGAACAGCGCCACACCGATCAGGCTGGGTGCGATGATCGGCAGGACGACGTAGCGGATCGTCTGCCACGCCGTCGCCCCCATGTCGCGGGCCGCCTCCTCGTAGGCTTTGTCGAAGCGGTTGAAGACGGCGAACATGATCAACAGGCCGAACGGCAGCGTCCAGGTCAGGTGCGCGCCTAAGCCCGAAGTCGCCCAGTGGACGTCGAGCCCGACGATGTTGAACATCAGCCCGACGCCGAGCGAGATCAGGATCGAGGGAATGATCAGGCTGGTGATGGTCAGGTAGAAGACGAAGCCGGCACCCTTGAAGTTCTTGCGAAAGGCGAGGCCGGCGGTGACCGAGATGACCAGCGTCAACAGCATGACGGTGAGGCCGAGCGCCAGCGAGCGGCGAAACGCCCCCCAGAAGTCGCCGACCGCCTGCTGCTCGAAGAGGTCCTTGAACCAGTGCAGCGAGACGCCGTTCATGGGAAAGGTCAGGCCGCCGCGCGGCCCCTGGAACGACAGAATGCCGATGGTGATGATGGGCCCGTAAAGAAACAGCACGAACAGCGCGAAGAAGGCCGCCAGCGCGTAGAAGCCGCGGCCGCGCCGGTCGCTCATCGTCGTTCTCCGAGCACGTCAGAGCTCCTTCCTGATATCGACGAGGCGCATCATCACGGCGATCATCATGAGGACGGTCAGCAAGAGGACGACGGCACTGGCCGCCGCCGCCGGATACTGCAACAGGGCGATCTCGTTCTGGATCAGCCGACCGACCGAGGCCGATTGCGAGCCCGACATGAAGCGGACGGTGATGAAGTCGCCCATCACCAGGGTGACGACGAAGATCGAGCCGATCATGATGCCGGGCTTGGCGAGCGGGATGATCACGTGCAGCAGCACCTGCCAGCTCTTCGCCCCCATGTCCCGGGCCGCCTCGATCAGCGATCGGTCGACGCGCATCAGCGTGTTGAAGATCGGCACCACCATGAACAGCGAGTAGAGATGCACGAAGGCGAGGATCACCGCGAAGTCGGAGAACAACAGGAAGTCCAGGGGCTCGTCGATCACGCCCATGCCGATCAGCGCGTTGTTGGCGAGCCCGTTGCGGCCGAGAAACGGGATCCACGAAATCATGCGGATGATGTTCGAGGTCCAGAACGGCACGGTGCAGAGCAGGAACAGGGCGATCTGCCAAGTCAGCGAGCGGACGTGGAAGGCCAAGAAATAGGCGACGGTGAAGCCGATGACCGCGGTGAACAGCCAGGTCAGCACCACGTACTTCAAAGTCTTGAGGTAGGTCTGCCAGGTGACGGCGGCGGTCAGGTGGTAGGCGTAGTTGTCGAAGGTGAAGTCGGGGTAGAATGAGAATTCGTTGAAGCCCCAGAACGACACGACCACGATCGTCAGGATCGGGACGACGAGAAAGAGCAGTAGGACCACCATCAACGGCGTGACCTGCAGCCAGGCCGAGAGTTGCCGGCCGAGACGCAGGCCGGCCTGCCGTGGCGCGGCGGGTGCGGCAGCACTGGCGACGATGGATCGATCGGCGGTGGCCATGCGGGTCCTCTGGCCAGCCGGCCCGACGCCGAGCGCCGGACCGGCGTTGCAGGATCGGCTCAGGCGGCGATGAACTCGTTCCACTTGCGAACGAGATGGGTGTTCTCGTCCATCACCGCGTTCCAGCAGGCGACCGCCCCCATGCGGTCGTAGAAGGAGCCGCCGTCGCGCACCGCACCGGCGGTTTCCATGACCTCGCCTTGCGGGTTGACGATGTCGCCCTGGGCCGGCTTGCCCTCGAACCAGAAGCCCCACTCGTCCTCGGTCATGAAGTTCTTCGAGGTCTCCGGTACCGCCGAATAGTAGCCCTGGCGCATCAGGAAGCCGCCGACCCAGCCCGACAGGTACCAGTTGATGTATTCGTAGGCCGCCTCGAGCTCGAGGCCGGAAAGATGCGCGGCGAGGCCGATGCCGCCACCCCAGGAGCGGTAGCCCTCCTTCAAGGGCTGGTAGACACAAGGGATGCCGCGGGCGCGCACGGCGGTGATCGCCGGCGACCACATCGACTGGATCACCACCTCGCCCGAGGCCATCAGGTTGACGCTCTCGTCGAAGGTCTTCCAGAACGCCCGGAACTGGCCGGCCTGCTTGGCCTCGGTGAGCAGGGCTATGGTCTGGTCGATCTCCTCCCTGGTCATGTTGCCCTTGTCGCCGTAGGTGATCTCGCCCATCGCCTCGGCGACCATCGCCGCGTCCATGATGCCGATCGAGGAGATGTCGAGGATCGACGCCTTGCCCTTGAACTCGGGGTTCAAGAGCTCGGCCCAGCTGTCGATCGGCCGGCCGATCAGGTCGGGGCGGATGCCCAGCGTGTCGGCGTTGTAGATGGTCGGGATCAGCGTCATCCAGCCGGTTTCCTCGGTGGCGAAGCTGGTGCTCTCCGGTCCCTCGGTGAAGCCCACCGTATGCGGTGCGGTACCCTGGGCGATGGTCGATTCCGGCGTCAGCTTGCCGTCCTTGAAGATGCCGACGATCTTGTCGTAATTGGTGATCCTGGAGGTATCCATGGCCTGGAGGTTGCCCGCCCCCCAGACCTTCTTGCAGATCCAGTACTCGATATCGGCGATGTCGAAGGAGTTCGGCTGGGTCACCGCCCGCTGGGTGACGCTGTCGGAATCGAGGGCGGTCATCTCGAGGGTGAAGCCGAGATCCTCCTTCACCTGCTGGGCGACCTCGTTGAGGTTGGAGACGCCGGTGCCGAACTGCCGCAGGGTGACGTCCTTGATGTTCTGCGCCCAGATCGTGGGAAAGCCGGTGATCGCCCCGGAGCCGAGCGCCACACCGCCGACGGCAGCGGCCGACCCCTTGAGCAGCGCGCGCCGATCGACGCCCTTTCCGATCCTGGTTTCTGTCATGACGAGCTCCTCCTGGTCGTTGATGGGTCGGGTGGCAGCGGTTCAGCCGGCGAGGCGATGCGCATCGCGCGCTTGCCAGCTGAGCCCGACGCTAGCGCCGATCTCGACCGGATCGGCGAAGAAGACGCTGTCCGGCACGGTCGCCGAGAGGGCGCCGGCACGCGCCGCGTCGAGCGTCACGTTGACCGTGGTGCCGAGATACTCGACGTCGCGCACCGTGGCGTCGAGCCAGGGCTCGGTC
>CAZNWE010000006.1:16972-84666 GCA_964576715.1 uncultured Geminicoccaceae bacterium
CGTGGTGCCGAGATACTCGACGTCGCGCACCGTGGCGTCGAGCCAGGGCTCGGTCTGGTGCCCGGTCTTGTGGATGACGAGCCGGTCGGTGCGGATGGCGATCCGGCCGGCATCCTGGTCGAGGATGTTGTGGCCGCCGATGAACCGGGCGACGAACTCGGTGGCCGGCGCGTCGAACACCTCGCGTGGCGGGCCGGCCTGCTCGATCCGGCCGTCGTTCATGACGATGATCAGATCGGCCAGGGCCAGCGCCTCGTCCTGCGAGTGGGTGACGTGGATGAAGCTGATGCCGAGTGCCCGGTGCAGCTTCTTGAGCTCGAGCCGCATGCGCACCCGCAGGAACGGATCGAGGGCCGAGAGCGGCTCGTCGAGCAGCAGGATCGACGGCTCCATCAGCAGCGCCCGGGCGAGTGCCACGCGTTGCTGCTGGCCGCCCGAGAGCTGGTTGGGAAAGCGATCCGCGAAGTCGGTCATGTCGACCAGGGCCAGGACCTCGCGCGCCCGCGTCGTCCGCTCGGCCTTGTCGACGCCACGCATGCGCAGGCTGAAGGCGACATTGTCGACGACGGTCAGATGCGGAAACAGCGCATAGCTCTGGAACATCATGGCGGTGCCGCGCGCCGCCGGGGCGAGGTCGGTGATGTCGACGTCGCCGAGCACGATGTCGCCGCTGCTCACCGATTCGTGGCCGGCGATCATCCGCAGGGTCGACGACTTGCCGCAGCCGGAAGGCCCAAGCAGACAGCAATAGGTGCCGCCGGCAATGCGCTGGTCGATTCCTGCCACCGCGAGGGTGTCACCATAGGCCTTGGTAACCGACACCAGTTCCAGCGTTGAGGTCTGCATCGCGCGCGGCTATCCGTCCAGGCGAAGGTTAGACCCCTTCGGCGGAGCAACGTCCGTGCCAACCACGCCTCGAGGCCGGCACCGCCGCACGGCGCATCGCTCGACAGGTCACGAGGGGACCAACTGCGCAGAAAACAGGCAGCCATCCGCGGCACCATTGCACATGGGGCGCATCGCTTGGCGGCGGGCTGCCACGTGATCGGTGGCTGGGGCGAGGATGTCGGCGCCTTTCTGGTCTTCGTCCTGGCGCACCTCGTGCCGACCCGACCGGCGATCCGCCAGCGGCTCGCCGCCCGGCTCGACGAGCGGCGCTACCTGGCCGGCTACTCGCTGCTCTCGCCCGGCCTGCGCCACTGGCTGATCCCGGCCGCCGGCCGGGCGTCCCATGTCATGCGTTGGCCCGACGCTGCCTCGAGCTTTAGGGCCCGAACCTGGTGCTGCCGTTCATCGTGCTGCTGGTCGTCCGCGGCGTGCCGATCGCCAACCCCTTAGCGTTCGGCGGCAGGGCGGCGCCGGAGGCGCGAGCGGCGTTCGATCCGGCGCGGCCGCGGATCACCGCGGTCAGCCGCCACCCGCTCACGCTCGACATCGTGCTCTGGGCCGCAGCCCAGGTAGTGCCCAACGGCGACGCCGCGCATCGCCTGCTGTTCGGCCTCTTAGCACTCATCGGGGTGGTCGGCATGGCAGTGCTGGATCGCCGGCGCCGGCGGCAGTGCGGGCCACAGGCCTTCGCGGCGCTGGCCGACAACCCGGCACTTCTCGGGCTTCCCGGGGGCGGCAGCCGAGCGTGGCGTGAGGCGTTCCCGCGCCTGCGGGTCGCCGTCGCGGCGCTCGGCTGCCGCGCGATCCCCGTCCTCCATCAGCTGCTGTTCGGCGTTTCACCGCCGCCACCGCCCTGACCGGCGCCGCACCGATCGCTTACGAGTCGCGGCGCCGGGTTCGGCCAGCGACCCGACGGACGAGGATGCCGCGAAGGTTCCGGTCTTCCGCTTGCCGGATCCGGGCTGTAGGGAGCACAATCGACGCGTGGGGGTACGGCGACGGGATCGTGCGGCGGGACGAGATGAGGGTATTGCCGCGGCGCAATTTCGCGCCAACGGCCTGCCCGGCCTCAGCGCTCATTTCGCGGTGCCGCCGTCAACTTCCCCACAGCTTCGTCGGCGCCAGGAAGCCGGAACCGACCAACGTGTTTATTTCTTTGGTGGGCGCACAAGGACTCGAACCTTGGACCCGCTGATTAAGAGTCAGCTGCTCTACCAACTGAGCTATGCGCCCCACGGCTGTGGACTTAGGGGGTCGGCCTGGGGGCGTCAAGCTTCGGGGGCGGCGCTTGGGACTTCAGCCGGCTTGGCTCGGCAGGCGGCCCTCAAGGACGTAGTGGAGGATGTCGACGACCTCGGCCGGGGTCCGGGTGACGGCGAGTGCGGCAGCGTCGACCTCCTTCAGGGCATGCTGCTGCTCGTCGCCGTGCATGACGATCAGCGCCTTGCCGAGGGCCGCCGCATAGCCGGCATCGAAGGCGGCGTTCCATTGCCGGTACTTGTCGGCGAAGCGGACGACCACGATGTCGGCCCGCTCGAGCAGGGACTTGGTGCGGATCGCGTTCAGCTTGGCGCCTTTGTGGTCGTGCCAGAACGTGTCCGGCTCGGGGCCGAGGATGGCGACACCGCAATTGTCGCTGGCGGCATGGTCGGTGACCGGGCCGGTGAAGGTGACGGCGAGGCCGCGGGCGCGGGCCGCGGCGACGATCGCCTGGCGCCAGTCGCTGTGGATCTCGCCGGCGAGATAGACCTGGAGCGGCTGCATTCGATGTCTCCTTGGGGTGTTCGGCACCGACGATAGGCCATTGCCAAAAGCGGCTGTTCGCGCCTATCAGAGGGTCGCGGTGCGGGCGTAGTTCAGAGGTAGAACGTCAGCTTCCCAAGCTGAATGTCGTGGGTTCGATTCCCATCGCCCGCTCCAACAAATGCAAAGGCCTAAAAGCAGGTCGCCCGGCACGACGTCGAGACCTGCCGCCGGTTTGGCACTGGCGCCCGCGATCGAAAAGATCGATGCCCCATCCAAATGGGCCGCGCTACGCCCTGCAAATCGGCGTGACCTTGGTCTGGGCCGCTCTTGGGCAGAGAGCTTGTTCGCCATTGGAGCCGACGCCCCTTCGCCCCAACTCGATGACGTGGTCGTCGCCGGTGCGACGGTCCAGACAGCGCCAAGCGCGTTTGAGAAGTTCTCTCCGAGTGTCAACGGCTTGCGAGCCGCCCGACGAGGCGTTGGACGGTTGCGACCACGAGCTTGGCAGTGCTGGTTTCGATCAGCCACTTGAAGTCCTTGGCCAAGCGACGGTCGCGACCGAGCCAGGCGAAGCCGCGTTCGATCGGCCAGCATCGGGGCAAGCGATGCGAGCCCTCGGCATCGCGTGGCCGCTCGACGATCGCGAGGCGAAGCTCGTTTTGCGCGACGGCGCATTCAGTCTGGATGACGTTGTAGCCGCCATCGGCGAACACGAGGCCAAGCTGGCGACACCGGAAAACACGGTCGAGATCATCGTCGTGGCCGCCGCGAGACGGTAGCGGCAACGTCGCGCCGGTCAGCCGGATTGCGGCCGGCCGAGCAGGCGAAAGCCGGCGATCAGCGTCGCCAGGATGCCGCTGCCCCGTGGCTCGCGCGGCGGCAGCACCATGCGCGCCGGCTCGAGGGCGAGCGTCGCCGCCGCGTCGTCGGTGGCGGGACAAGCCTCGAGCAGCTTGTCGAGCACCCCGGCGACCGCGGCCAGCTCGCGAAACGCCGCGCTGCCCGGGGCATGGGCGCCGATCCACTGCCGGGCCGCGAACGCCGTCGCATGGCTCGCCCGTTGGGTGATGGGTGGGCTCACCTCGATCTCGAGGTCGCGCAGGGCACGCTGGATGGTCCGCCCCACGGCCGTTCGCTGGTCCACCCGATTGGGCACGAGCAGGCAGGCCGGCCGATTGTCGCGCAGCCGCTGCACCCGCTTCAGGCGCTGCAGGGTCCTCGCCGTGGCGCGCAGATCGATCGCCGAGGGGGTCACCGGGATCAAGATGGCGTCGGCCAGGTGCAGCACGACATCGAAGCCGGGGCCGAGCTGCGGTGGCATGTCGATGACGATCCGCGCCTGCCGCGCGGTCAGGCGGTGGATCCGCTCGGCCCAGCCGAGGCCGGCATCGAGCACCGGCCAGGCCTCGACGCTGAGGCCGGCCGGATGACCGTCCGGGTCACTCCCGTCGAGCCAAGCCGCCGCCGTGCCTTGCGGATCGGCGTCGACCAGCACCGCCCGGCCATGATCGCGGGCGGCGAAGCAGGCGAGGTTGACGGCGAGCGTGCTCTTGCCGGTGCCGCCTTTCAGGTTGGCGACAGCGACTGTCCGGGCGGCCGGCAGCTCGCCCGGGCCCGAGCCACTCGGGGCCGCGCCCATCCGGGGTCCCGGCCGCTCAGCGCTTGGCGTCGAGCATGGTGAGCTGACCGCCGAGCTTGCCGCCGCGCTCGACCTCGAGCTCGCCGTAGCGGATGGTGCCGGTGACCCGGCCCGTGGCGCGGATCAAGAGCCGCCCGCGGACGGTGAGCTCGCCCTCGTAGGTGCCGCTGATCTCGGCCTCGTCGACCTCGGCCTTGCCGTCGGTGAACCTGCCGGTCTCGGTGATCTCGATCGCCCGGGTCTTGTTGAGGACGACCTTGACCATGCCCTCGACGACCAGCCGGTCGCAGGCGGTGATCTCGCCGGCGAGGCTGATGCCCTGGCCGACGATCAGCTTCTGGCCGTGCCCCGCCTCGGCGTCGGCCGCAGCCGGACCGACGACGGTCGACCGCCCGGGCGTGGCAGGGCTCGGCTTGAACAAGCCGGTGGCCGGCGTGACCGCCGTCTCGGTGGCGGGTTCAGCGTCGGTCGCGGTCGAATCCTTGCGGGTCAGCAGCATCGATGTCCCCTCGTGCCGATGGTCGGTTCACGTCGAGGGTGACATAGGGCGCCGGACCATTTCGCGTCAAGGTTGATTTTATGCGTTGCCGCTCGCGCCAACGAAAACCCGCCCGGACAACCGTCCGGACGGGCCTTTCGCACAATCTGTCGCCGTGGTCAGCGGCGATGCGCGTTGACGAAGTAGGAGGGGAAGAGGCTGTCGGCACGGCCGGTGAGCAGCACCGCCCGCTCGATCTCCCGGCGGCCGACGCCCAGTTCACGGCCTTCGGCCTGGGCATAGCGGATCAACGCATCGCGCTCGGCCTGGCGGCGCGCCAGGCCCGCGATGAACCGTCCGGGGGCGTGAAAGACGGCGCCCCCGAGTTGGCGCCAGAAGCCGGGCTGCGCGGTGGTGCGCGGCGCCAAATCGGCCGCCCGGGGATCGGCCGTCCGGGCGACGGCGCCGATGAGGGTGTTGCCGAGGCGGGTGGCAAGGTCGGTGGTCATGGCTCGATAGCTTTGCGACAGGGTTGCTCGGACCACGCATATGGCCCTGCGCCCCAGCCGCTCGACATCGCGAATGAGAAGCTTTCTTGCGCCGCCGCGACATGCTTCGCGAGCCTGCCCGACTTCGTTGTGAAGTTGTTTTAAATCAAGCACTTGTTCCTAGAAAGCGGGGTGCCGGCAGTGTTGCATTCTTGCCTGATTGCCCACGCGGAACGCGCCGTCGCTAGGCGATGCGGGGCGCCCGCGCCGGCCCGGCAGACAGCAGCGGGTCGGCGCCGTGGCCGGGTGTCCGAGCCGCTGGCCCGGCGCCGCCGTCGGCCGCGGCTCGGCCACGCCGCCAGTCGCCCGGCGGCACGCCGGTGAGCTTCTTGAACGTCCGGCTGAACGCGGCCTCTGACTCGTAGCCGACGCGGTGCGCCACCGCCGCCACGGTCAACGCCCGGTCGGCGAGCAGCTTCGCGGCCAGCTGCATCCGCCAGAGTGCGAGGTACTGCATCGGCGGGCAGCCGACCCGCGCTGCGAACCGTGCCGCCAGCACCGTTCGCGACACGCCCGCCGCCCGTGCCAGCTCTTCAAGCGTCCACGGCCGCTGCGGCTCGCCGTGCAGCAGGCCGAGGGCGCGGCCGACCGCCGGGTCGGCGAGCCCGCCGAGCCAGCCGCTCCCATTGGCCTGACCGCTCGCCAGGTGGCGGCGGATCACCTCGACGAACAACAGCTCGCTCAAGCGCAGGCGCAGCCCCTCGCCGCCGGCGTGCTCACGCTCTGCCTCCTCTAGGGTCAGGTCGATCAGCCGGGCGAGGAGGTCGGGCCCGCCGTCATCGTGGCGCCGAATGTGCAGCAACCGCGGCAGGGCTGCCAGCAGCGGATTGAACGGCCGCGTGTCGCAGCCGAGATAGCCGCAGGCATAGCGGGTCCGCGCCGCCCCACCGCCGCCCTCCTCGACGACGAAGGGCAACCGGCCGGCCGCCATCTCGCGCAGGAACGCCACCGTCGCCGGGCCGTCGAACTCGGGCGGCTGGTCCAGGGCGCTCGCCATCAGGTGCGGGTCGCCATGCGCGATCAAGAGGACGTCGCCTGCCGCGAACCGTGCTCGGAACCCCTCCGGCATGACCACCCAGCCCTCGCCGTCGAGAATGATGTGATAGGAGACGACGTGCTGCGCCCCGGGCAGGACGATCGATGCGTACTCGGCCACTGGCGGCACCTCGACACCCCAGGGGTCCGAGGCGTCGACGACGAAGAACAGCGCCCCGGTCAGCCGCACCGTGCGCAGCACGTCGGAGAGCGGGTCGATCCTTGAGGTCGGGGACGCTGGAGCAGGCATTCCGGACGGCCGGGCATGGGCTCGGTGTGTCAACGGTAAGAGCATAGTCGAACCCGGGCGCCGCTGCCACTGCGGCAAGCCCTGTCCCGTTCAGACGAGCGAAGGGAGATCAAGCCATGGCGACGGTGATCGAGCAGCACGAGCCGGCCGAGGTCTACGACCGGTGCTTCGTCCCTGCCCTCTTCGCCCACTGGGGCCCGGTGGTCGCCGCCGCCGCCGGGATCCACCCGGGCGAGCGTGTGCTCGACGTCGCCTGCGGTACCGGGGCGTTGACGCTGGCGGCAGCCGAGCGCGCCGGACCGGAAGGCTCGGTGGTCGGGCTCGATGTCAACCCGGCGATGCTCGCCGTGGCCCGGCGCAAGCCGGCCCCGATCGAGTGGTGCGAGGCCCCGGCCGAGGCGCTGCCGTTCGCCGACGCGGACTTCGATGCCGTGGTCAGCCAGTTCGGGATGATGTTCTTCACCGACCGCGTGGCAGCGCTCGGCGAGATGTGGCGCGTGCTCCGCCCCGGCGGCCGGCTCGCGGTCGCGGTGTTCGACACGATCGAGCAGGCACCGGGTTATGCGGCACTCGCCGGGCTCCTCGACGAGCAGTTCGGCCAGGACGTGGGTGATTCGCTCAGAGCCCCGTTCGCGCTCGGCGACAGCGCGCAGCTCCTGGCCTCGGCCGCGGCGGCAGGCATCGCCGGTGCCGCGGTGTCGAGAGAGCAGGGCAGCGTGCGGTTCGCCTCGATCGAGGCGCTGGTATCGACCGAGCGGGCCTGCATCTGGACGCTCGGCGGCCTTCTCGACGAGGCCCAGTTCGCCGAGCTGCGGCGCGCTGCCCCGGGTGTGTTGCAGCCGTTCGTCGCTGCCGACGGCAGCGTCTCGTTCGCCACGCCCGCCCTCGTCCTGACCGCGAGCCGCCCCGCCTGAGCGGCATCCGGGCGGTGCGGCTCAGGCGGCGGCCAGCGCCTGGTCGAGGTCCTTGATGATGTCGTCGACCGTCTCGATGCCGACCGAGAGACGGATGACGTCCGGCCCGGCGCCGGCGGCGATCTGCTGCTCCTGGCTGAGCTGCCGGTGCGTCGTCGAGGACGGGTGGATGATCAGCGTCCGCGTGTCGCCGATATTGGCGACATGGCTGATCATCTGACAGTTGTCGACGACCTTGACCCCCATGTCGTAGCCGCCCGTGACCCCGAAGGTGAAGAGGGCTCCGAGGCCCCGCGGGCAGTACTTGTCGACCAGCGGCGTCTTGTTCTGCGGCAGGCGGGCGTAGGAGACCCAGGCCACCTTGGGGTGGTTGTCGAGCCAGGCCGCCACCTTGTCGGCATTGGCGACGTGCCGGTCCATCCTGAGCGGCAGGGTCTCGACGCCCTGCAGGAACATGAAGGCGTTGAACGGCGAGAGTGCCGGCCCCATGTCGCGCAGGCCGATCGCCTTGTTGCGCACGGTCAAGGCCAGATTGCCGAAGGTCTCGTGGAAGCGGAGCCCGTGATAGGCGGCACAGGGCTCGGTCATGTGCGGGAACTTGCCCGAGGCGGACCAGTCGAACGTGCCGCCTTCGACGATGATCCCGCCGATCGAGTTGCCCTGCCCACCGATATACTTGGTGAGCGAGTGGACGACGATGTCCGCCCCCCACTTCAATGGCTGGCAGAGATAGGGGGTGGGGCAGGTGTTGTCGACGACGAGCGGGATGCCGGCGGCGTGTGCGATTTCGGCAATGGCCTCGATGTCGGCGACGATGCCGTCGGGGTTCGAGGCGCTCTCGATGAAGACGGCCTTGGTCTGGCCGTCGATCGCCCGGGCGAAGTTCTCGGGCTCGCGTGGGTCGACGTAAGACACTCGCCAGTCGAACTGCGGGAAGGTCTGCTTCATCTGGCTGATCGACCCGCCATAGAGCTTGGTCGAGGCCACGATATTGTCGCCCGGGCTCATCAGGTTGAGGAAGGTGAGGAACTGCGCCGCGTGGCCGGAGGCCGTGGCACAGGCCGCAGTGCCACCCTCGAGGGCGGCGATCCGCTCCTCGAGCACCGACACCGTCGGGTTGGTGAGACGCGAGTAGATATTGCCGAACTGCTGCAGGTTGAACAGCGATGCCGCGTGGTCGACATCGTCGAAGACGAAGGACGTGGTCTGGTAGATCGGCGTCGCCCGAGCCCCCGTGGTCGGGTCCGGGGCGGCGCCGGCATGGACCGCCAGGGTTTCGAAGCCGTAGGTCGGTTGCTCGCTCACGCGTCGTTCTCCTTGCTCCCAGGCGCCCGCTTCAGGGCCTCGACCGTTGGTGGCTGGACACTACCGCGAATGGCGTATGACGGGAAACAGGCGATGCGCTGGACCATCCACCTGCCCTGCCTCTAGGCTGCAGTGCTGCCGAGCCCTGAGGGAGGAAGCCTGATGACCACCGTTGATTGCGTGCTCGACGCCAAGGCCGCGGTTGGCGAGGCGGCGATGTGGGACGAGCCCGAGGCCAGGCTCTGGTGGGTCGACATCGACAGCCGCCAGCTGCAGCGCTTCGACCCCGCCACCGGGGCGAACGAGAGCTGGACCATGCCGTCGCGGATCGGCTGCTTCGTCTTCCGCGAGACGGGCGGCCTCGTCGTCGCCCTCGAGACCGGCTTCGCCTTCTTCGACCCTGCCTCCGGCGCGCTCGAGCCCATCGCCGACCCCGAGGCCGACAAGCCCGACAACCGCTTCAACGACGGCACCCCCGATCCCGCGGGACGGTTCATGGCCGGCACCATGCCCTTGGGCGAGCGGCTGCCGGTGGCCGCGATCTGGCGGCTGGACAACGATCTTCAGGTCGACAAGCTGGTCGACGGCCTCAAGGTCTCGAACGGCATGGCCTTCAGCCCCGACGGCCGCACCTTCTACTGGTCCGATTCCGACCCCTCGGTGCAGACCATCTGGCAGGCGAGCTACGACGCCGACAGCGGGGCGATGGGCGAGCGGCGGGTTTTCGCCACCACCAACGACCTCGCCGGCCGGCCCGATGGCGGCACCATCGACGCCGACGGCGGCTACTGGATGGCCGGCGTCGGCGGCTGGCAGCTCGTCCGCTTCACGCCTGACGGCAAGGTCGACCGGATCATCGACGTCCCGGCCGAGAAGCCATCGAAGATCGCCTTCGGCGGCAAGGACCTGGATACGCTCTACGTCACCACCATCGGCAGCAGCCCGACACCCGGCACGGAAAGCCGCCAGCCCCAGGCCGGCGGCCTCTTCGCGCTCCGCGTGCCGGGCATCAAGGGGCTGCCGGTCTGGCGCTTTTCGGGCTGAGTGCTCGGCGATGCGCGGGCCTGGAGCAGGGCGGCGACCGCCCAAGCCACCAACGCCCGAGCGCCTGAAACGCCGGGCACTCTACTACCTCGAGCGGTTCGCCTCGAGCCGGGCCCATCTCGGCCACGTCCTCGGCCGCCGGGCGCTGCGCGACGCCGCCGCCCTCGACCTGCCCGAAGCACCTGTCCGCGCCGCCATCGAGGCACTTCTCGACGATCTCGAAAGGCTCGGCCTCTTGAACGACGCGGCCTATGCCGAGGCCCGGGCCCGCCGGCTCGCCGAGAAGGGCCAGCCGCCCCGACGCATTGCCCAGGACCTGGCGTCCCGCGGCGTCGACCGGGAACTCGCCAGGGCCGCCACGAACTCGCTCGAGGCGGCCAGTCCCGACCTCGAGCTCGAAACCGCCATCGCCTTCGCCCGGCGCCGCCGGCTCGGTCCCTTCGCCCAGGAGAATGGCGGCAAGGCGCCGGCGAAAGCGCTCGCCGCCTTCGCCCGCGCCGGCTTCTCCAGTACCATCGCCCGCCGCGTCCTCGCCGCACGGTCGATCGACGAGCTCGATCGCGACGCCAGCTGATCTGCAACCCGAGCGCGCACCGTCCCGAGGCCGATGGCTGTAGCGCGCCATTGCGGTCGCGCAATTGTCATCCATCGGGCTTGCAGCGCCGAATTTTGGCCTCTACCGTCCCTGCAGCAAGGGTGAGCGCCGCCAAGCCATGATGGAGCCCGTCGCCGAACCCGCGCTCGTCGCGGAGGACATCAAGAAGCACTTCGGCCCGCTCCAGGTGCTGAAGGGCATCTCGCTCACCGCCGCACCCGAGGACGTGATCTCGATCATCGGCGCCTCGGGCTCGGGCAAGAGCACGTTTCTGCGTTGCATCAACTTCCTCGAAACCCCGGACGGCGGACGGATCGTCGTCGGCGGCGAGGAGATCAGCATCAAGCAGAACCGTCTCGGCCGGCCGGTGGTCGGCGATCAGGCCCAGCTCTGCCGCATCCGCGCCAAACTCGGGATGGTCTTCCAGAGCTTCAATCTCTGGTCGCACATGACCGTGCTCGAAAACGTCATGGAAGGCCCCTTGACCGTGCTGCACGAGGCCAAGGCCGAGGTCAGGGACCGCGCCATGGCGCTGCTCGCCAAGGTCGGCATCGCCGAGAAGCACGACGCCTATCCGGTCGAGCTCTCGGGCGGCCAGCAGCAGCGCGTCGCCATCGCCAGGGCGCTTTGCATGCAGCCGCGGGTGCTGCTCTTCGACGAGCCGACCTCGGCCCTCGACCCCGAGCTGGTCGGCGAGGTCTTGAAGGTCATGCGCGATCTCGCCGCCGAGGGCCGCACCATGGTCGTCGTCACCCACGAGATGGGCTTCGCGCGCGAGGTCTCGGACCGCGTCATGTTCCTCGCCGACGGGCTCGTCGAGGAGGCCAACACCCCGACCGAGCTGTTCGGCAACCCGCAGTCCGAGCGCTGCCGCCGCTTTCTCGCCAGTGTCTTGTGATCCCTCAGCATTGGAGCCACCAACGAATGCGCATTCCCAGCTTTCTTGCCCTCGCCGCCGGGTTCTGCCTCGCCACGAGTGCCCAGGCCCAGGACTGGAGCACCATCCGGATCGCCACCGAGGGTGCCTATGCACCCTGGAACTTCACCAACACCGCGGGCGAGCTCGACGGCTTCGAGGTCGAGCTGATGGCCGAGCTCTGCGCCAGGATGGACGCCGAGTGCGAGCTCGTGGCGCAGGCCTGGGACGGCATCATCCCGGCCCTGCAGGCCGGCCGCTACGATGCCATCATGGCCGGCATGTCGATCACCGAGGCGCGGCGCGAGGTGATCAGCTTCTCGCGCTCCTACGCGACGACCCCGGCGATCTTCGTGGCGCCAAAAGACAGCGAGCTTGCCGCCGCCGGGCTGCCCGAGATCCGCATCGACATGGGCGAGCTCGCGGCCGAGGAGCAGGCGCTGATCGACCAGATCAAGGAGCTGACCTCGGGCCTGACCATCGGCGTGCAGACGGCGACCATCCACGAGGCGTTCCTCCGCGAGTACCTGGACGACATCACCATCCGCGCCTACGATACCCAGGAGAATCTCGACCTCGACCTGCAATCCGGCCGGCTCGACGCGGCCCTCGCCGACCAGAGCGGCTGGCAGCCCTTGCTCGAGGGGGAGTCAGGCGACGACTTCATGCGCGTCGGCCCTGGCTTCTCCGGTGGCGTCTTCGGCGAGGGTGTCGGCGTCGGCATCCGCCAGGAGGACACCGCCCTGGTCGAGAAGTTCGATGCCGCCATCCAGTCGGCGCTCGAGGACGGCACGGTGAGCGAGCTCGCCGTCAAATGGTTCGGTTTCGACAGCGCGGCCGCGCCCTGAGCCGCCGGGGCTAGGCGCCGTCTGTGGATTTCTCGCTGCTCGCCTGGGGCGATACCGGCTGGGGTGACGAGATGGCCAGAGGTGCCATCGTCACCCTGGCCGTCGCCGTCTGCGCCTATGCCCTCGGCATCGTCATCGGCACCGGGCTCGCGGCGATGAAGCTCTCCGCCGTGCCGCCGTTGCGCTGGCTGGCTGCCGCCTACACCACGGTCATCCGCGGCATCCCGGAACTCCTCGTCATCTATCTCGTCTTCTTCGGTGGCGGTGCAGCGCTGCGCGCCATCGCCAGCGGGATGTTCGGCTACGAGGGCTATGTCGACCTGCCGATCTTCCTGACGGGCATGATCTGCATCGGGGTCTGTGCTGGTGCCTATTCGGCCGAGGTGATCAGGGGTGCGGTGCAGAGCGTGCCCAAGGGCCAGCTCGAGGCGGCGGTCGCCGTCGGCATGAGCAAGGGGCAGCGCTTCTGGCGCGTGCTGGTCCCCCAGGTCGCCCGCTTCGCCTTGCCGGGGCTCGGCAATGTCTGGCAGTTCACGCTCAAGGACACCTCGCTCATCTCGGTCATCGGCCTGGTCGAGATCATGCGCCAGGCGGCGATCGCCGCGGGCTCGACCAAAGAGCCCTTCACCTTCTATCTGCTGGCGGCGGTCCTCTATCTCGGCCTTACCTCGCTCTCCAATCGCGGCTTCGATGCGGCCGAGACCTGGGCCAATCGCGGTGTCAGGCGGGTCTGATGGACCTCGCGTTCCTGGGTCGGATCATCCCGGAAATCGCCGCCGGCCTGCCGCTGACCATCCTCCTCGTCGTCCAGTCGCTGATCCTCGGCTTCGCCCTCGCCGTCGCCGTGGCACTGCTGCGGCTCAGCCCCAACCGGCTGCTTTCCGGCACGGCCTACGGCTTCGTCTACGTCTTCCGCAGCACGCCGCTCCTGGTCCAGATCTTCCTCATCTATTACGGCTCCGGGCAGTTCCGCCCGTTCCTCCAGGACATCGGCCTCTGGGTCTTCTTCCGCGATGCCTGGTTCTGCGCCGTTCTGGCGCTGACCTTGAACACCGGCGCCTATACCAGCGAGATCATCCGCGGTGGCATCCAGTCGGTGCCGCACGGCCAGCTCGAGGCCGGCCGCGCGGTCGGCATGTCCGGGCTCCAGCTGTTTCGTCGCATCACCTTCCCGATCGCCATCCGCCAGGCGCTGCCGGCCTACGGCAACGAGATCATCTTGATGGTCAAGGCGAGCTCTCTGGCCTCGACCATCACCATCCTCGAGATCACCGGCATCGCCAAGACGATCATCGCCTCGAGCTTCCGCCCGGTCGAGGTCTTCATCGTCGCCGGCGCCTTCTACCTCCTGATGAACTTCGTCGTCACCGAGGGGATCCGCATGGCCGAGGCCTATCTCTCGCCGCGCAGCCCTCGAGCCCGCGCCCGGGCCGAGGAGCGCCGGCAAAAAGCGGTCCTGGCGCGCTGAGCCGGCAAGCCCGCGCCGCCAAGCGACGCGCGGTGCCGGCCCGCGAGCCATCACCCGAGGTCGGCCGCAACACCGGCTCGGCGCCGGATGCCGGGGCGCTCAGACGGCCGGCTCGGGAAGCGTCCCCATCGCTGTGCTCTTGTCCGTTGCCGCCGCGGCTCCGGGTGCCGCGCGCGTCAGCCAGTACATCAGCCAAAGGCCGAGGCCGAGCACCAGGATCTCGGCGATGACCGAGAGGGCCAGGGCCAGCAGGCTGAGCACGTCGAGGGCCGAGATCCAGGTCGAATCCTGCATCGTGGTCTGGATCACCGGCACGCCGCCTTGCGGAAACTCGAGGAACGTCAAGAGCATGTGGGTGATCTCGCCGAGCATGATGACGGCCGAGAAGAGCACGCTGATGCCGCTGGCAGCCAGACCGAAGCGGACGAGCCCCTTGAGCCGCGGCCGCGTCCAGCGGCTGGTCCCGGCCCGCAGCCGGCGGCCGACGCGGGTGTAGTAGAAAAAGAGCGCGGTCGTGAACAGGAGGATCACCAGGACGCATACTGCCAAGAGTGAGACCAGCGGAATGCGGCCGCCCGGCATGGTGACATTCGGACTCAAGAGATAGAACCAGGTGCCGAGCGCTACCGGCACGGCGCCCAAGACGATCTGCAGCCAAAAGCCGAGCCAGCCGACCCGGCTGAAGCGTTGCCCCAGGCGGCGCTCCGGCGCATTCGCGGGCGGTGTCGCGGCGACGTCATCCATGTCCAGGCATCTCCCCCAGCTTAATGCCCAAATCTGACCGTTGCCTGCCGCTCGACGATCAGTGCTCGAAACTGTTCGAGCCAAGGTCGTCCTTCTACGGTCGGACACAGTATCCCCGGCGGCGTGATGCGGCAACGGCAAAGCCGCGCGGTGGCCGGTTCAGGCGTCGAGCGTGCGGTCCAGATCGAGCTCGAGCGGGGCGTAGCCCTGCGCGGTCATGAAACGGACCAGGTCCGAGGCTTTGAGCGTGGTGGTCGCGGTGTTGGTCAAGGGGTGGCAATTGACCAGCTCGTGGGCCAGGAGCTTGGTATCGAGCACCGGCCTGACGCGGCGCTCGGTGTCGTTGATCAGCGCCAGTGCCGTGACCGAGCCGGGCTCGACGCCCAGCGCCTCCAGCAGCCGCTCCGGCTTGCCGAAGGAGAAGCGCGGGGCCCCGAGCAGGCGGGCCAAGGCATTGACCTTGACCGGCTGCGCGTCGAGGCAGGTGACGAGCCAGAGGCCGCCTGCCTTGTCCTCCAGGAAAAGGTTCTTGGTGTGGCCGCCGGGCAGATGATGCGTGTGCCGTTGCGCCTCCTCGACGGTGAAGACCGGCGGATGCTCGATGGTCTCGTGCGCGATGCCGAGGCTGTCGAGATAGGCGAAGAGATCGGCGCGGCACTTGGGCATGGCCGGGCTCGTAGCAATGCGCCCGCAGCGTGGCAAGCGGGCCTGTCACGCCATCGTGGTTTGCCGCGACCGGCTCGAGCCCCTAGGTCGGGAACTCCGACGAAGGGCGATTTTTGGATTGCATGAGCGACTTGATCGAAGCGGATATCTGTGTGATCGGTGCCGGCTCCGGCGGGCTTTCGGTCGCCGCTGGAGCGGCCCAGCTGGGCGCGCCCACGGTGCTGATCGAGGCCGACCGGATGGGCGGCGACTGTCTGAATGTCGGCTGCGTGCCGTCGAAGAGCCTGATCGCGGCGGCGAGGCACGCCCACGCGATGCGCCAGGGCGGCCCGTTCGGCGTGACCCCGGTCGAGCCCGAAATCGACATGAAAGCGGTCAAGCGGCACATCGACGAGGTGATCGCCGGGATCGCCCCGCACGACAGTGTGGAGCGCTTCGAGGGGCTGGGCGTGCGGGTGATCAAGGCCCGGGCCCGGTTCACGGGCCCAGCCGAGGTCGAGGCCGGCGGGCAGCGGATCAGGGCCAGGCGCTTTGTCGTCGCCACCGGCAGCCGGCCGGCGGTGCCGCCGGTGGAGGGGCTGGACGGGGTCCCCTTCTTCACCAACGAGACCATCTTCACCAACGACGTCATCCCCGAGCGTCTCATCGTCCTCGGCGGCGGGCCGATCGGCTGCGAGCTCGCCCAGGCCTATCGGCGGCTGGGTGCTCGGGTCACGATCCTCGATATCGGCCCGCTCCTGCCCAAGGACGACCCGGAGCTCGTGGCCGTGGCGCGCCGCAGCCTCGAGGACGACGGCGTCGAGATCCTGGATCGGATCGAGGTGGTGCGGGCCGAGCCGGGCCCCGCCCTGGTGATCCGCTCGGACGGCAAGGAGCGCCGCATCGCGGGCTCGCATCTTCTTGTGGCAACCGGGCGCCAGGCAAATGTCGACGATCTCGGGTTGGAGGCCGCCGGGATCGCCCACGACAAGCGCGGGATCACCGTCACCGACGGCCTGAAGACGAGCAATCCCAAAGTCTACGCCATCGGCGACGTTGCCGGTGGGCTGCAGTTCACCCACCTCGCGGGTTATCATGCCGGCCTGGTGATACGCAGCGCGCTCTTCCGTCTGCCGGTGAGGGCGAAACCGGAGACGGTTCCCTGGGTGACCTACACCGATCCCGAACTCGCGAGCGTCGGGCTGAGCGAGGCCGCGGCCAAGGCGCAGGGACTCGCACCCGAGGTGGTCCGCTGGCCCTTTGCCGAGAACGACCGGGCGCGGACCGAGCGGGCGACCGAGGGGCTGGTCAAGCTGGTGATCGGCAAGGGGCGAGTGCTGGGTGCCGGGATCGTGGGGGCACATGCCGGCGAGCTGATCCTGCCCTGGGTGATGGCGGTGCAAGAGCGCGCCAAGGTTTCGACCATGGCGGGGCTGATCGCGCCCTACCCGACGCTCGGTGAAGCCGGCAAGCGCGCGGCCGGCGCCTATTTCACGCCCCGCCTGTTCAGCGCGAGAACACAGAAGCTGGTCAGTTTCCTGCGGTGGTTCGGATGACGACATCGACCGATCGAGAGACCGGAGCCGCACCGCTGCCGAAGCCGAAGCCGCTCTGGCGACGCTTGCTGCCGCTCGGCATCCTCCTCTTGATCATCGGCCTCGCCTTCGCCTTGGATCTGCAGCGCTTTCTCGCCTTCGAAACGCTGCGCGAGCACGATCAGGCGCTGCGCGCGTTCGTCGCGGCACGGCCACTGCTCACCGCCCTCGGCTTCGTCCTCGCCTATGCCGCGGCGGTCGCCGTCTCGCTGCCCGGGGCGGCCTTTCTCACCATCGCCGGCGGCTTTCTCTTCGGCATCTGGCTCGGCACGCTGCTCGCCGTGACCGGTGCGACGACCGGTTCGATCGCCATCTTCCTGATCGCCAAGACCTCGCTCGGCGACGGGCTCAAGGAACGCGCCGGGCCCTGGCTCCTGCGCATGCAGGACGGCTTCAACGAGAACGCCTTGAGCTATCTCCTGGTCTTGCGGCTGATCCCGATTTTTCCGTTCTGGATGGTCAATATCGTCCCGGCCCTTCTCGGCGTGAAGCTGCGCGACTATGCCCTGGCCACGTTCTTCGGCATCATGCCGGGCGGCTTCGTCTATGCGAGCGTCGGCAATGGCTTGGGGGCGGTCATCGAAGCCGGCGACGAGCCCGACCTCGGAATCATCCTCGAGCCCGCCATCTTGACCCCGATCGTCGGCCTCGCCTTGCTGGCGCTGTTGCCGGTCGGCTACCGTAAACTCAAGGGGCGCCGTCGCGACCGTTGAACGGCTGCTCGTGTCAGTGCGACTGGGCGGGCGGTTTCGATGACGGAGGATACGGGCGACGCGGCAAATCGGCGAGGCAAACGACGCTGGCGCCACTATCTGCCACTCGCCGCCCTGGTGGCTGCCAGTGCTTTGGCCTTTGCCTTCGACCTGCATCAGCTGCTCGGCTTCGAGACGCTGCAGCAGCACGATCAGGCGCTGCGCGAGGCGGTCGCCGACCGGCCGGTGCTGATGGCCGTGGGCTATGCCGTCGCCTATGCGCTGGTCGTTGCGACAGCCCTGCCGGCAGCCGTGCTGATGACGGTCGCCGGCGGCTATCTTTTCGGCACCTGGCTCGGCGGCAGCCTCGCCGTCACGGGGGCGACGATGGGGGCTGTCGGCGTTTTTCTCGTCGCCGGCACGTCCTTCGGGCGGCGGCTGGGCGCCGGCGCCGGCACGCGGCTCGGGCGGCTGCGCGCGGGCTTTCAAAAGAACGCCTTCCGCTATCTCTTCATCCTGCGGCTGCTGCCGGTGCTGCCCTTCCTGGTGGCCAGCATCGTGCCGGCGCTGCTCGGCGTCAGCCCTCGAGTTTTCATCCTGGCCACGGTTCTCGGGATGCTTCCCGGCAGCTTCGTTTATGCGAGCGTCGGCAATGGCCTGGGTGCCATCATCGCCGGCGGCGAGGAGCCCGATCTCGACCTCCTGCTCGAGCCCGAGATCCTCGGGCCGCTGCTGGCCCTGGCGGCACTCGCCCTGCTCCCAGTGATCTACAAGAAGGTGAAGGGCCGGCGCGATGTGCCTTGAGCCTATTCGAGCTCGCGGCCCATATGCAGGTATTTCTCGCGCCGCCGGTGGCGGATGTCGGCGGGGCTGACGCCGTCCATGGCCTCGAGATGCCGCTCGATCGCATCCCCGACACTCTCGATCGTGGTCGACCGGCCGCGATGCGCCCCGCCCAACGGCTCGGCGATGATCTCGTCGATCAGCCCGAGTGCTAGCAGGTCCTGCGCCGTCAGCTTCAGGGCTTCGGCTGCGGTCTCCGCCTGGCTGGCATTGCGCCAGAGGATGGCGGCACAGCCCTCGGGCGAGATCACGGAATAGATGCTGTGCTCGAGCATCAAGACGCGGTCGGCGGTGGCAAGGGCGATGGCCCCGCCCGAGCCGCCCTCGCCGACAATGACCGAGACGATCGGCACGGTGAGCTTGAGGCAGGTCTCGATCGACCGGGCGATGGCCTCGGCCTGGCCGCGCTCCTCGGCGCGGATGCCGGGATGGGCGCCTGGCGTGTCGACCAGCGTCACCACCGGCAGCTTGAACCGCTCGGCGAGCATCATCAGCCGCACCGCCTTGCGGTAGCCCTCGGGCCGGGCCATGCCGAAATTGTGGTGCACCCGGTCCTCGGTCTCGCGGCCCTTCTCGTGGCCCATCACGACCAGGGCCCGGCCGCGGAACCGGCCGAGCCCGCCCAGGATCGCATGGTCGTCACCGAAGCAGCGATCGCCGGCCAGGGGCGTGAAGTCGTCGATCAGCGCCTTGACGTAGTCGGTGAAGTGCGGCCGGTCGACATGCCGGGCGACTTGCGTCTTCTGCCAGGGCGTCAGCTTGCCATAGGTGTTGGAGAGCAGCTTCGCGGCCCGCCCTTCGAGCCGGGCGATCTCGTCCTCGAGATCGAGTTCGCTGCCGTCGGCGAGGTGCCGCAGTTCCTTGACCTTGCCTTCGAGCTCGGCGATCGGCTTCTCGAAGTCCAGCAGGCTGCTCATGCGCCCCCCTCCACTGCCGCACCGCTCAGGCGGCGGCGATCTGCTCGGCCTTCTTGACCAGCCCCTCGGCCTGCTTGATCGAGGCGGCGTCGATCAGCCGACCGTCGAGCGACACGGCACCCTGGCCTTCCCGGGTGGCCGCTGCCATGGCGTCGAGAATGCGCCGCGCCTTCTCCAGATCGGCCTCCGACGGGCTCATGAACCGATTGGCGAGGTCGATCTGCTTGGGGTGGATCGCCCATTTGCCCTCGCAGCCGAGCACCGCCGCCCGGTTGGCGTGCGCCTTGAACCCCTCGGGATCGGAGAAGTCGCCGAACGGGCCGTCGATCGGCCGCAATCCCTTGGCCCGTGCGGCGACCACCAGCCGGGCGATGGCGTAGTGCCACATGTCGCCCCAGTGGAAGTCGCGCTCCCGGTCCTCCGGCCCGCCGGTCAGCACGCCGTAATCGGGGTTAGGGCCGCCGATCATGGTGGTCCGGGCGCGCGTCGAGGCGGCATAGTCGGCAACGCCGAAATGCAGCGATTCGTTGCGCTTGCTGGCCCCGGCGATGGCCTCGACATTGGCCATGCCCAAGGCCGTCTCGATCAAGAGCTCGAAGCCGAGGCGCTTGGTTCGGCCCATCGCGTTCTCGACCTGGGTGACCAGCATGTCGACCGCATAGACGTCGGCGGCTGTGCCGACCTTGGGGATCATGATCAGGTCGAGCCGGTCGCCGCCCTGCTCGATCACATCGACGACGTCACGGTACATGTAGTGGGTGTCGAGGCCGTTGATCCGCACCGAGACCGTCTTCGTGCCCCAGTCGACCTCCTGCAGCGCCTGGATGACGTTCTTCCGGGCCTGCACCTTCCGGTCCGGGGCGACGGCGTCCTCGAGATCGAGGAAGACGACGTCGGCGTGCGATGCAGCGGCCTTCTCGAACATGTGCGGGCTCGAGCCCGGCACCGCGAGCTCGGAGCGATTGAGCCTCGGGACTGCCTGCTCGACGATGGTGAAGCTCATGACTGTCGTTTCCTTCCGGCAGGATCCGTTTTCTCGGGCATTTTGCTGCGATGCAGCATGCTCTGCCCCGGATCGCCACGCTGGGCAAGTGGGTGGTATGTCGCGACCACCGCCTCCAGACGCTCGGGCTGCAAATGCGTGTAGATCTGCGTCGTCGCGATGTCGGCATGGCCGAGCATCGCTTGGACGGTTCTGAGATCAGCGCCGTTCGCCAGGAGATGGCTGGCAAACGCGTGTCTTAGCACATGCGGGGACAAACGTAACGGATCGATGCCGGCTGCCGTCGCGAGATCGTGAAGCAGTTGCGCCACGCGCTGCCGGGTCAGATGCCCATGGCGGCCGCGCGACGGGAACAGCCAGGGCCGCTGCACCGGGGCGAGGTTCAGGGTGGCACGGTGCTCGAGCCAGCGGTCGAGCGCCCCCTGCGCGTGCCCGCCGATCGGCACCAGCCGTTCCTTGTCGCCCTTGCCGCGCACCCGCAGGCTGCGCCGGTCGGCAGCGATGGCGGCCAGCGGCAGGCCGACCAGTTCGCTGATCCGCAGCCCGCTCGCATAGAGCAGCTCCAAGATCGCCAGCAAGCGGTGGCCGTCGGCACCGGGTCGTGCCGCTGCCGCCTCGATCAGGCGGACGACCTCGGCCTCGCTGAGGTAGCGCGGCAGTCGGCGCTGCGGCCGCGGCCGGTCGAGATGCAAGGACGGATCGTCCGGCCGCACCCGCTCGAGGTAGAGAAAGCGGCAATACTGGCGCAGTGCCGAGAGCTTGCGCGCGATCGTCGCACTCTTCAGCCCCTGGCCGTCGAGCGCGGCGAGCCAGGCGCGCAGCTCTTCGCTGCTCGCCGCCTCGAGCGACCGCCCGCGGGCCTCGAGGAAGCCTGCGGCATCGGCGAGGTCACGGGCATAGGCGGCCAGCGTGTGGCGGCTGGCACCGCGCTCGACTGCGAGCATCTCGAGAAAGGGTTCGCGCATTGGTGGAATAGCCTTGTTCCCGGCGCGGTCGGCAAGTCCCTGACGGGCATAGCACGGCGACGGCGTCGGGTCAGCGCGGCAGCTGGGCGTCGGGAATCTCGACCTCGATCTGCTGGATCGGCGGCGGGCGGTCCCAGGTGGCGAGAAAGATCACCCCGCCGAGCACGACGACGAAGAGCAGGAGCAAGAGGACGCGGCGGGCGGTGGACATGCGACGGGTGCGGCCTTCATTGGGGGTTGGGGGTTGGGGGTTGGCGGCGGCAGCCGGCGAGGTCGGTGACCGGCAACTGCGGTGTCGACCGGCTCGGCATGCTGGCCGGCCAAGAGCAGGCTTGCCGCCCAAAGACCGTCTCGCCTAGCTTGGTCGGGCACGAACGCGTTGACAGCTCTCTTACCCCTTGCAACTCCGGGTTTCAACGGCAGGCCCTTTGTATCATGTCCTCGTCTCCCTCGAAGGATGCTTCGCGACCGCTCAGCGTCGTCGGCGCCACACCCGTCCCGACCACCGGCCGGTGGCAGCTCGCCCGCCCGGTCGTGCTCGTCGGCCTGATGGGCGCCGGCAAGACCGCCGTCGGGCGCCAGCTTGCGGCGTTGCTCGACGTCGGCTTCGTCGACGCCGACGAGGCCATCGTCGAGGCCGCGAGCATGAGCATCCCGGACATCTTCGAGGTCTATGGCGAAGCGGCGTTCCGCGATCTCGAGCGACGGGTTATCGCCCGGCTGATCGACGCGACGCCGGGTGTGCTGGCCCTCGGTGGCGGCGCCTTCGTCGATCCGAGGACCCGCGAGAAGCTGGCCGCGCGCACCGTGACCATCTGGCTCAAGGCCGATCTCGAGACGCTGGTCGCCCGGACCGCGCGCAAGCGGACCAGCCGGCCGCTCCTCCTGCAGGGCGAGCCGCGCGAGATCCTGGCCGACCTGATGGCCAGGCGCTACCCGATCTACGCGCTCGCCGACCACACCGTGGTCACCGGCGACCAGCCGCTCGAACAGGTGGCCGGGGCGCTCGAGACCCTGCTCGTCGATGCGGGGCTGCTGCGCCATGTCGACTGACGCACGCGCGGCGGCCATGGCCACGGCACCGCTCGAGGTCCGGCTCGGCGAGCGCCACTACGCGGTCCACGTCGCGATCGGCCTGCTCGAGCGCGCCGGCTCGCTCCTCGCACCGCTGCTGCCCCGGCCGCTGGTGCTGCTCGTCACCGACACGCATGTGGCGCTGACCCCGCATCTGGCGCGGCTCGAGGCGTCGCTCGCCGCGGCCGACATCGAGGTCCGGCGGTTCGTCGTCGTCCCTGGCGAGGGCAGCAAGAGCCTGCCCGGCTACGCCCGGCTGGTCGAGGCGATGCTGGCGACCGGCATCGATCGCAAGACCACGGTGCTGGCCATGGGTGGCGGGGTGGTCGGCGACCTCGCCGGGTTCGCCGCCGCGACCTTGCTCAGGGGCCTACCCTTCGTGCAGGTGCCGACCAGCCTGCTGGCACAAGTCGACAGCTCGGTCGGCGGCAAGACCGGGATCAACTCGGCGCACGGCAAGAACCTGATTGGCGCCTTCCACCAGCCGGCGGCGGTGCTGATCGATGTGGCGGTGCTCGACCAGCTGCCGCAGCGCGAGCTCAAGGCCGGCTACGCCGAGGTGATCAAGCACGCCTGCCTTGCCGATGCCGACTACTTCGCCTGGCTCGAACGGCATGCCGCAGCCCTGCTCGACGGTGACGCGGAGCTGCGGACGCAGGCGATCCGCTGGTCGGTGGCGATCAAGGCCGCCGTGGTCGCCGAGGACGAGCGCGAGACCACCGGGCGGCGGGCACTCTTGAACTTCGGCCACACCTTCGCCCACGCCTACGAAGCCATGACCGGCTATGGTGACCGACTCTTGCACGGCGAGGCGGTCGCACTCGGCATGGTCAAGGCGGCCCGGCTCGCGGCGGCGGCGGGCCTGGCACCGGCGGCCGATGCGGCGCGGCTCGAAGCACATCTCGACGGGCTCGGCATCGCCACCGAGCCGCACCGGCTGCTCAACCATGGTTTCCCCGTGGATGCGGTGCTCGAGGCCATGACCCGGGACAAGAAGGCCGAGGCCGGGGCGCTGCGCTTCGTGCTTTGGCGGGGCATCGGCGAGGCGTTCCTGAGCGGCGGGGTCGAGCCGTCCACCTTGCGCGCGATCCTCGCGGCCGACGCCTGAGCGGCCATCGAACCGTCGCCCGACTGCCACAGTTCCCCGCGAATGACGGGCAGCCGCGTCTCGGGAATAGGCGGTCTATTGTCCTCGCGGTTGCCTTGAGGTTGTTTCCCGCTGAAGAAAGCACAATCGGCGGTAAAAATGCCGGTCGGTTCGAGACGCGGGAGGGCGGAATGCGACTGACCTCTGTGCTGACAGTGGCCAGCCTGACGATGACCCCGGCGGTCGCCCATGCCGCGGGCTTCGCGATCAAGCAGCAATCGGCGACCGCGCAGGGCAACGCCTTCGCCGGGGCGACCGCCGGGGCGGAGAGCCCGTCCTACATGTTCTTCAACCCGGCCGCCCTCGGCCGTTTCGACCAATCGAGCGTGCAGCTCGAGGCCAGCGCCATCTTCACGGCGCTGCGGCTGCGCGATTCGGAGGCGTCGACCACCGCCGGCGTGCCGATCGACGGCGCCACCCGCGAGGACGACAACTCGAACGACGCGGTGCTGCCGTCGTTCTATGGGGTGCTGGTGCCCGAGGAGAGCGACTTTCGCTTCGGCCTCGGCATCAACGTGCCGTTCGGGCTCGGCACCGAGTACCCGAGCGGCTGGGTCGGCCGCTACCACACGCAAAAATCGAACCTGCTCACCGTCAACATCAATCCGGTCATGGCCTACAAGGCGACCCGCTGGCTCACCGTCGCCGCCGGCTTGCAGCTGCAATGGGCCGAGGCCGAGCTCGAGAATGCGATCGACTTCGGCACGCTCGGTGCTGGTGCCGGCATTCCTGGAGCGGCGCCGACCCAACAGGACGGCAGCGCCAAGGTCGAGGGGGACGGCTGGGGATACGGCTTCAATCTGGGGGTCCTGGCCGAGCCGCGCCAAGGGACCCGGCTCGGTGCTGCGTTCCGCTCGAAGATCGATACCCAGCTCAACGGCAATTCCCGCTTCGAGCTCGACGATGCGGGCATCGGCGCCGCCATTCGTGCTGGCACGGGCGCCTTTCGCAACGTCGACGCGGAGACCGAAGTCAATCTCCCGCCGATGGTCAATTTCGGCGTCCACCAGGACATCGGCGACCGCTTCGCCGTCATGGCCGAGGCGCAGTGGACCGGCTGGAGCACCTTCAACGACCTGGTCATCGAATTCGACAACCCGGCCCAGCCCGACAACGTCACCCAGTTCGACTGGGAAGATGCCTGGTTCTTCGCCGTGGGCGGGACCTGGAAACCCACCGCGCGACTGACCTTCCGGGTGGGGGCCGCCTATGACGAGACGCCGACCAGGAATCGCTACCGCACCCCGCGCATCCCCGACAGCGACCGCTACTGGCTCGCCGCCGGCATCGGCTACGCGGTCACCGACCGGTTGTCTTTCGATCTCGCCTACACGCATGTCTTCTTCGACGACGCGCATGTCCGCCTCGATGGCACGGACGAGGGCAACGCGCTGCGCGGCAATCTCGATGCCGACTATCGCAACGCCATCGACATTGTCACCCTGGCGGCCAAGTGGCGTTTCTAATGCGAGCCGGTCTTTGCCAGTCGATAGTAAGATGGCTGTCGAATTGATTGCCATAAAGTAGAAAAAGACCCGCCAAATTCGCCGTCTTTCGACTTGCCAGTATTGGGGTCCAGCCTTAAGCCAACGATCGATGAAGCGCACCTGCGGCAGCCGCACCGCCCCCTGATCCTTGGAGCATCGCATCATGCAGAAGGCACTGGCAGCCGAAGGCTTCGGCACGTTCTGGCTGGTCTTTGGCGGCTGCGGCTCGGCGATCTTCGCCGCCGCCTTTCCCGAGGTCGGCATCGGTCTGCTCGGCGTTTCGCTCGCCTTCGGCCTCAGCGTGCTCACCATGGTCTACACCGTCGGTCATATCTCCGGCGGCCATTTCAACCCCGCGGTTTCCCTCGGCCTCTTCGTGGCCGGCCGGTTCGAGCGCGCCAAGCTCCTGCCCTATGTCGGCGCCCAGCTGGTCGGTGGCGTGGTCGCGGCCCTGGTTCTCTACGTGGTCCTCATCGGCAAGGCCGACTTCACCGGCGTCGGCGGCTTCGCCGCCAATGGCTACGGCGCGCTATCACCGGGCGGCTTCGGCGTAGGCTCGGCCTTGATCATCGAGGTGCTGATGACGTTCTTCTTCCTCGTCATCATCATCGGTGCGACCAGCCCGAAGGCACCGGCCGGCTTCGCGCCGATCGCCATCGGGCTCGCCTTGACCCTGATTCACCTGGTCAGCATCCCGATCACCAATACCTCGGTCAATCCGGCCAGGAGCACCAGCCAGGCGCTGTTCGCCGGTGGTGGCTACATCGCCCAGCTCTGGCTCTTCTGGCTGGCGCCCTTGGCCGGCGCGGCGCTCGCCGGGATCGTTGCGAAGTGGCTCCAGTCTTCCGAGGAGACGACGACCGCCCCCTCGGTGCCGCCGACCGCCGCCGCCAGCTGAGCGCGAGCTCAAACGCACGGCCGGCAACGGCGGCCCGGCCCCTGGACGGTGACTTGCACAGCCTTTGAGCTCCTAGTCCTCGCCCGGCGCTACCGTCGGCCACCCGCGGTCCTGAATCTTGGCCAACGCTTCGCCGACGCGCTCGCCGGGCGGCTCGGGCTAACACCTATCTTCAGGGTAGCGCCCACAGCCTGACCGACCGCGAGCCGGTCGTCATCTAGTTCTGCTCGTGCTCCCTCAAGCGCGGCAGCAGCTCGGCGAAGTTGCAGGGCTTGTGGCGGATGTCGAGCTGTGGCTCCAGGATGCCGTCCCAGGCATCGCGACAGGCGCCGGGCGAGCCGGGCACGACGAAGATGTAGGTGCCCTGGGCGACCCCGGCATCGGCGCGCGATTGCAGCGTCGAGGTGCCGATCTTCTCGTAGGATTGCCAGCGGAAGAGCTCGCCGAAGCCGGGGACGTGCTTCTCCATCACCGCATGCAGCGCCTCGGGCGTGACGTCGCGGCCGGTCACCCCGGTGCCGCCCGTCGTGATCACCACCTCGACCTCGGGATCGGCTATCCAGGCGCGCAGCTGCGCTTCGATCAGCGCCTGCTCGTCCTTGACGAGCCGCCGATCGGCGAGCTGATGGCCAGCCGCCTGCAGCCGCTCGACCAGCAGGTCACCAGAGCGGTCGGTCGCCAGATCGCGGCTGTCCGAGACGGTCAGCACGGCGATCCGCAACGGCTGAAACGGCAGGCTCGGGTCAATCCGCCCGGGCATGGCGCGATCCCGGATCGTTGCTCTCGAGCGCCAGATACAGCGGCCAACCGCCAGCGGCCAGGGCCTCCAGCGATGGGGCAGGCTGGTCGAGCTTGAGCCGGTAGACCCAAAGATTGCTCAACAGTTTCTTCACGTAGAGCCGGGTCTCCGGGATCGGCACGCTCTCCATCAAGAGCAGCGGATCGTCGATGTCGGCGTAACGTTTGGCCCACGCCTCGGCCCGCTTGAGCCCGGCATTGTAGGCGATGGCGATGTGAATGACGCTGTCGCCGATGAACCAGGTGTCCCGCAGCCGCTCGACATAGCCCTGGCCGAAGGTCAGGTTGGTGGCCGGATCGCGGAGCGAGGCGGCACCGTCGAAGGCGATGTCCAGCCGCTCGGCCATGGCATTCGCGGTGCTCGGCAGGAGTTGCATGACGCCGAGGGCCCCGGCCTGGCTCTGCGCCTCGGGATCGAAGCCGCTCTCGGCCCGCATGATCGCGAACAGCAGCGCCCGATCGATCGTGAAGCCGCCAGCCGGCTCCCAGGGGGGCAGCGGGTAGAGTGCTCCGTCGTGCCGCCGGCCGTCCTGCAGGCGCGCCCGCTGCGCCACCCGCATCTGCGTCGCCGGCAGCCGCAGGCTTTCCGCCAGGGCCGCCAGCGCCTCGGACAGGCCGGGATTGGCCCGGGCCGCGAGCTTGCGGATCTCGGCCTCGGCTGCGTCCAAGCGGCCGAGCTGGCCGAGCGCCATCGCCCGCCGCGCCCCGTCGATGCGCCACAACGCCCCCATGTGGTCGGTGGCGCGCAAGGTCTGGTGCCAGTTGAACGCGACCGGCCGGCCGAGTACGTGCTGGGCCAGGATGCCGTAAAAGCCGTCGCTCGCCTCGGCCGCGATCTCCAGGAACTCCCGGTAGCGCGCCGGCTCGACGATACGCAGATACGCCCGGGCCGCCCAGAAGGCTCCGGCGGCGACGTCCTCGACCGCACCGTCCGCATGGGCGAGTGCGGCGAAATGGCGGGCGGCGCGCCGCATGTCGCCGTACCGCCAGGCGGCGAGGCCGGCGGTCCAGTGGATCCGCGGCTCGACATGACCCGAGCGCGCCGCCGCGGCACTGGCCAACTCGATGGCCTCCCGGTCCTGGCGGTTCACCAGGTAGCCGCGCGCGACGAACCACCGGGCAAGATCCTGCTCGACCGCATCGGCATAGCCGGCGCGTTCGTGGCGCAACAGCTTGGCCGCCTGGCTCGGCTGCCCCTGGGCGACGAGCCGCCGGATGGCGGCGAGCCATTCGGCCACCGCCCGGCCTTGCGCCGCCGAGCGGTTTACCGGGCTGTCGTATCGGGTCGGCAGTTCCTCGAGCAGTTCCTGCCCCGAGCCACCGAGAAATCCCGCGACCGGCTCCGGCGGTGGCGGCGCGCCGTTGGTCCGGCGCCGCTCCGCGAGGCGATGGATGCTCGATGCCTCGGGGTGGTCGGCATAGTGCTCGAGCCATGCGCGCAACTCGGGATAGCTCGACCGATAGGCAGTGGGATGCAGAAATCGCTGGGCGAGGACGTGGCCCATCAGCAGGCGGTTCTGCAGCCGCCCGATCAAGCGGTCCGCGTCATGCCACCGGCCATTCTCCTGCAGCTCGAAGATCAGCCGGTAGAGTGCTGCATCATCGCTCGAAAGCGGCCGCGGCACTGTGGCGAACACGGTCGGCACCGGGGCCGCCGGGTCGACCTTGGCGTAGTGCTGCGCGACCGCGCCGCCCGCCGTCGCCGGCGCCGCGGCCACCACCACCGGTAGCCACACCGGCGGCAGCGCCAGCATCCCGAGCCCGACCAGCATCCGGATCAGCCGCATGCCACCTCCAGGGCGTCGAGCCGCTCGCGAAGCTGCAGCATGTCGCGCCAGACGAACCGTTTCTGCAAGGGTTGGCGCAGCAGGTAGGCCGGGTGGAACGTCACGAGGCAGGGGATCGCCCGGCCATCCACACCGCTGTAGGTCAACGGGCGGCCGCGCAGCTTGGTCACGCCCTCGGTCCGGCCGAGCAACGCCTTGGCCGCGATGCCACCGACGAAGAGGATGAACCAGGGGGCGAGAAGCTCGATCTGTCGCTCGAGAAACGGCTGGCAGACGGCGATCTCGCCGCCGGTCGGCGCGCGATTGCCCGGCGGCCGCCAGAAAATCAGGTTGGTGATCCAGGCCTTCGTACGGTCGATGCCGATCTCCGCCAGCATGCGATCGAGCAGCTGGCCGCTCGGACCGACGAAGGGCTTGCCTCGCCGATCCTCCTCCGCACCGGGCGCCTCGCCGATCAACATCAGCCGTGCCTCGGGATTGCCGTCGGCGAAGCAGAGCTGCTTGGCTGTCGCCCGCAGCGCACAGCCGTCGAAATCGGCCAGCGCGGCCTCGAGCTCGGCGAGGCTGCGGCAGCGCGCCGCCTGCTCGCGGGCGTAGTCGACCCGGCGGCCCTCGGGAACCAGGAGGCTTGGGCGACCATCCTGGCGTTCGGGCATTGCCCGGTCGGCCACCGCGGGGTGCCGGCCTGGTTCGCGAATGGTCGGGTTCGCCACCCGACTGCCAGCCGAAGCATCCACCCAACAGGCCGCCGGTGCGGCGCCGACCGCCGCGTCGACCCCGGCGAGGGCATACCACTCCAGAAGAGCCTTGGCCCCCGCCGCGTCGAGTGCCGCGTTGCTGCTGGTCGTCGGCGTTGCGTCGCCTGTTGTCATCCTCGTCAGACCCGCCTTTCGGCTCCCCCTCGGCCCCGCATTGTCAAACAATCGCGGCGTCAAACAATCGCGGCCGACCGCCTGCGGTTCGGTACCCGCCACGCCGGCGATCGGCCCGGTGGGAAAGCGGCGGCCGATCCGCTTGCGGGACGGGTGACGGGCGACCGTCAGATGTCGCGATAGGCGATTGGCTTCCCGCCGCGGTCGAGCACCAGCTTGCCGCCCTCATCCTGGGCAGCTATGTAGCGACCATGGCCGACGGCGGTGCCGACATAGAGGGTGGGCTTGACCTTCTTACCTTCGAAGGTCTTCAACTGTTGGGCTGGGCCACGCGCGGTGGGATCGTTCTTGCTCTGCGATGTCTTGAGCATCGGGTGCGCTCCGAAAGGCAAACGGTATCGCGCTCTGGTCGTCCGACCGCGCGGCGTTGACCTCGCTTGTCGCGCGAAAGCCGCAGATCGTCAAGTCGCTTGCCGCCGCTCGCCGCCCGAAGGCGGCTGGTCGGCGGCCTTCTCAGCCTCGACATTTCAAGGATTTCCGGCGGATTGGAGCCTTTCATGACCCCTCGGCGTGTGGTGTTGCGTCGACGCCGATCCAGGCGCTCGAGCCGGACGCTCAGCCTGCTCGCCGCCCTGGTCGTCGCCGCCACTACGGCCTGTACCGGCCAGCCGGAACCTGCTGCCGGGCTCTCGTCGACCGCCAGCTACGCAACCGACGCCTTGCGCATGAGCCCGGCCACCGGCGACACGGCGAGTGGCCCGGACAGCCTGGCTGCCAGCTATCTGGGCGGGCGGATCGCGCTCGACGATGGCGACCTGCGCCTCGCCGCGACCAACTTCGCCCAGGCACTGACCCACGATCCAGACAATGCCGAGCTTCGCCGGCAGGTGTTCATCCTCCACTTGAGCGTCGGCGACTACGAGCGGGCGCTCGCCCTCGCCGAGACCCTGGCCGAGGTCGACGCGAGCTTCGGCGAGGCGCGGCTGCTGCTCGCCGCCGCGGCCGTCCGCGACGGCAACTTCGCCGAGGCCGCCGTGCAGCTCGACGGCGTCGGCGAGCGCGAGTTGATCACCCTGGCGCAGCCGATCTTCGCCGCCTGGATCAGCTTCGGCAGCGGCGATGTCGAGGCCGCCCTCGCCCACTTCGACGAGACCGGCGAGAGCAGCGGCCTCGAACGCGTGGAGGACTATCACCGGGCCATGATACTGGCCCTCGCCGATCGCCAGCCGGCGGCTGTCGAGGAGATGCGCCGCCTGGTCGAGCCCAACACGCTCAACCCGGTTCGCCTGGTCACCGCCCTGGCGACGATGGAGGCCACGGTCGGCAATCGGCAGGCGGCGATCGACGTGCTGCGCCAGCAGCTCGTCCTCGACCCGGGCGACCTCGTGCTGGAAACGGCACTCGCCGAACTCGAGGCCGGCGCGCTGCCGCAACTGCCGGTCCAGGGTCCGGCGACCGGCATGGCCGATGCGCTCTTGAGCCTCGCGAGCGCGCTCGACGAACAGGGAGCCAGCGCCCAGGCGCTCGTCCTGGCCCGGCTCGCCGGCTTTCTGGCGCCCGGGCAGGCCGACATCGCGCTGTTGATCGCCGAGATCAATCTCGGCCAGGGCAATGCCGACGAGGCGGTGCTGGTGCTGGCCGACGTGCCGTCGGATGCACCGCGCGGCTGGGAGGCGCGGCTGCTCGAAGCCCAGGCATTGGCGACGCTGGAGCGTGAGGACGAGGCGCTGACGCGGCTCGACACGATGGCCGCGGAATGGCCCGAACGGGTCGACGCGTTGGTCACCCAGGGCGACATCCTGCGCCGCGAGGAACGCTACGCCGAAGCCGAGCGGGCCTATGACCGTGCCATCGAGCGGCTGCCCGAGATCACCGCCGGCCGCTGGCCGCTGCTCTACTCGCGCGGCATCACCCGGGAGCGCACCGATCGCTGGCCCGAGGCCGAGGCCGACTTCCTCAAGGCCCTCGAGCTGCAGCCGGAGCAGCCGCTGGTTCTCAATTATCTCGGCTACAGCTGGGTCGACCAGGGGCTCAACCTCGCCGAGGCCGAGGCCATGCTGCGCCGCGCGGTCGAGCTCCGCCCGGACGACGGCTACATCGTCGACAGCCTCGGCTGGGCCTATTACCGGCTCGAGCGGTTCGACGAGGCGGTGACCTATCTCGAGCGGGCGATCGAGCTCAGGCCCGACGACCCGGTGATCAACGATCATCTGGGTGACGCCTACTGGCAGGTCGGCCGGCACCGCGAGGCGCGCTTCCAATGGCAGCGGGCGCTGACCTTCGGACCGGAGGACGATCAGGTGGCGTTGATCGAGGAAAAGCTGCAGCGTGGCCTGCAGGCCTCCGAGCTCGACGCCGATCGCGGCTGACCGACGGCTCGGCATCCGATGACCTCTCCCGGGGCCCGGCGTGACTGACCCGGCGCCGATCGTCGAGCTGGCGCGGGCCAAGCTCAATCTCGACCTCTTGGTCACCGGCAAGACGCCCGCGGGCTATCACGAGCTCGACAGCGTCGTCGTCTTCGCCGATCTCGGCGACCGGTTGAGCGTTGCGCCCGCCCCGGCCCTGGAATTTCAGCTCGAGGGGCCGTTCGCGGCCCAGCTCGCCGCAGCGGCCGACAATCTCGTGCTGGCCGCCGCCCGGCGGCTGGCTGCCGCGCTCGGGCGCCGCCCGGCGGTGCGGCTCACGCTGGAGAAGAATCTGCCCGTGGCCAGCGGCATCGGTGGCGGCTCGGCCGATGCGGCGGCGACACTCAGGGCGCTGGCCAGGCTCTGGCGCCTCGACTGGCCCGGGGACCGGCTGCGCGAGCTCGGTCTGGCGCTAGGCGCCGATGTCCCGGTTTGCGTCTACGGCCGGCCGGCCCGGCTGCGCGGCATCGGCGAGCGGCTCGATCCGATCCGCAGCCTGCCGGACCTGCCGCTGGTGCTCGTCAATCCAGGCTTGGCGGTGGCCACGGCGGCCGTGTTCAAGGCTTTCGCCATGCCGGATCTCGCAGTCCGCCGGCCGGTCCTGCCGGCGCAACCCTCGCTCGGCCGTCTCGCCCTCTGGCTCGCGGCCAGCCGCAACGAGCTCGAGCCGGCGGCCGCCGCGCTGGCCCCCGAGATAACGGCGGTGCTCGAGCGCCTGCGGGCGATCGAGGGCTGTCTTTTGGCCCGCATGTCGGGGTCGGGTGCCACCTGCTTCGGCCTGTTCGCCGATCCGGGCCAGGCCCGGGCGGCGGCGGCGGCGATCAGTGCCGCCGAGCCCGGCTGGTGGTGCCGCAGCTGCCTCGCCCCGGGCACTCCCGACTGAAAGGCCGCGGCCGATGCTCTTGGCGTTCACCGATTTCGGCTGGCAGGGCCCCTATCTCGGCGAGATGCGGGCCGCCGCCCTTCGGCTGGCCCCGGACATCCCCTATGTCGACCTCATGGCCGACGCGCCGGCCTTCCGCCCCGATCTCGCGGCCTATCTGCTCGCCGCCTTGATGCCGCGCCTGCGCCGTGGTGACGTCGTCATTGCGGTGGTCGATCCGGGGGTCGGCACCGAGCGGGCGCCGCTGGCGCTCAAGGTCGACCAGATCTGGCTGGTCGGGCCCGATAACGGGCTGTTCGAGCTCGTCATCCGCCGGGCGCAGCAGTTCGCCGTCTTCGTCATCCCGGAGCGCGCGCCGCAACCCTCGGTGAGCTTTCACGGTCGCGACATCTTCGCACCGGAGGCCGGGCGCCTCGCCCGGGGGCGGACCACCGGCCTGCAGGCGGCGGAGGCGACCCGCTTTCCGGCGTGGCCGGACGACCTCGACCGGATCGTCCACGTCGACGGCTACGGCAACCTGATCAGCGGTCGCCGGGCCGCCACGGTGCAGCCCGCAAGCGTGCTCGAGCATGGCGAGCAGCGGATCCGCCATGCCCCGGTGTTCGGCGCCGTGCCGCCGGGCACGGTCTTTTGGTACGCCAACGCCAGCGGCCTGCTCGAGATCGCCGAGAGTGGCGGCTCGGCCGCCCGGCGGCTCGGCCTGGCGATCGGTGATGCCGCACCGGTTGCAACCGCCCCCGGCGCAGCGTAGATGATCGAGCGGGCTTGGGGCGTCGCCAAGTGGTAAGGCACCGGTTTTTGGTACCGGCATTCGTAGGTTCGAATCCTACCGCCCCAGCCAGCCGCCAGGGCGCGCGCGCCGCCGGTCTCGCCCCTCGCGCCCGATCGCGAAACATCGATTCGGCGGATGGCGGCGTGAACGGCTGCCCGCTCGGCCCTGGTGCGGTTCGGCATCTTTGGCTGCAGCGATTACGTCGGCCGGCGCCGTGGCGTCGACAGGCAAGGCACGGCGGGCTCGGCCGGGCGGCGGCGTCGGGCACCTCGGGCGAGACGGTCCGATGCGGCTAGGGCCGATCCGGGCGACGCTCCGACAACCCGCCTTTCGCGCCTACATGTCGGCCAACGCGATCTCGGTGATCGGCACCTGGATGCAGCGCACGGCGATCGGCTGGTACGCCTGGGCGTTGACCGCCTCGCCCTTCTGGCTCGGCATGGTGGCATTCGCCGACCTGTTCCCGGCGGTGCTGATCGGCCCGCTCGCAGGCGTGCTCGCCGACCGCCACGACCGGCGGCGGATCATGCTCTGGAGCCAAGCCAGCCTCGCTCTCGTCACGCTGCTGACGGCGCTGCTGATCCTCGCCGGGCAGATCGGCATCCTCGGCCTTGTCGCCCTCACCGCCCTCAAGGGCTGCCTGATCGGCGTCAACCAGCCGGCCCGCCTCGCCCTCGTTCCGGCCCTGGTCGACCGCGAGCACCTGCCGACCGCGATCGCCTTGAACAGCGTGGTGTTCAACGGGGCCCGCTTTGTCGGGCCGGCGCTGGCCGGGCTCGCCATCGTCGCCTCGGGCGTGCCCGCCGCGCTCCTGCTCAACGCCCTGAGCTACCTGCCGCTGCTGTTCGTCCTGCCGCGCCTCGAGTTGCGCGAGCCGATGACCCCGGACGCCTGGCAGGGCGCCGGTGCCGCACTCGGGGACGGGCTCCGCTACATCGCCACGAGCCCGGTCCTGGCGCCGCTCTTTGCCTTCTTCATCGTGCTGTCGCTGTCGGTTCGGCCGCTCGGCGATCTGTTGCCGGGCTTTGCCGAGGGAGTCTTCGGGGCGGGGGTCGAGGGGCTTGCCGCCTTGAGCGCGGCCATGGGGCTCGGCGCGGTCCTCGGCGGGCTCTGGGTGGCCTGGGCGGGGGCCGCCTTCGATCTGCCGAGGCTCATCCGGCTGCAGCTCTGGGTGGCGGCCACTGCCGCAGCGTTCGCGCTGAGCCCCAGCTTCTGGCTCGCCATCCCGGCCATCGCCGCCTTCGGCTTCGTCCTGATCGCCTGTGGCGTCGGCCTGCACACGGCGATCCAGCTCGGCGTCGCACCGGCGCTGCGCGGCAGGGTGATGAGCTTCTTCGGCCTGGTCTTCAGGAGCGTGCCGGCCCTGGGTGCGCTGGCGACCGGCGCATTGGCCGAGGCGATCGGCCTGCGCGCCGCACTGCTGGTCGCGGCGCTGCTCTTCCTGCTGGTTCAGCTTTGGCTGCAGCGCCGGCAGGTGGCGGCCCCGCCCGGTGAATGACGATTGACAGCCGGCGCGGCTATGGCGTAATGCCTCCGGCCCAGGCGAGTGCGCTCACGTGCTCGCTGCATTCGTTGTCGTCCGCAAGTCTCCGCCGACCACCGTTGGCGACGGCGCCGCCGCCGTCGTTCAGTGGGCTGGTCGGCTGCAGCACACGAGCAGTTGAACCGATGAAGACCTATTCCGCCAAGCCCGCCGACATCAAGCGGGACTGGTATGTGATCGACGCCGAAGGCCTGGTCCTCGGCCGGCTCGCCGCCATCGTCGCCAACCGCCTGCGCGGCAAGCATAAACCGATGTTCACGCCGCACATGGACTGCGGCGACCACATCGTCGTGCTCAACGCCGAGAAGGTGGTGTTGACCGGCAACAAGCGGACGCAGAAGACCTATTATCGCCATACCGGCTATCCGGGCGGCATCAAGGGTGTCACCGCCGACAAGGTGCTCGACGGTCGGTTTCCCGACCGGGTGATCGAGGCGGCGGTAAAGCGGATGGTGCCGAGCGGACCGCTCGGCCGGCAGGTCATGCGCAAGTTGCACATCTACGCGGGTGCCGAGCATCCGCACGCCGCCCAGTCACCGCAACCGCTCGACATCGCCGCCCTCAACGCCAAGAACAGCAAGCTCGGAGCCGTGCATGGTTGAGACCGTCACCTCTTTTCAGGATCTCGACAAGCTGAAGCCCGGTCTGGGTGCCGAGCCCGAGGTCGAGGTTGCCGAGCCGAAACTCGACCCGTTCGGCCGGGCCTACGCCACCGGCCGGCGCAAGGAGTCGACGGCGCGGGTCTGGGTCAAGCCGGGCAGCGGCCGGTTCACCGTCAACGGCAAGGAGATGCCGGCCTATTTCGGGCGGCCGACCCAGCAGATGGTGATCAACCAGCCGCTCGTCTCGATCAACCGGTTGCAGCAGTACGACATCGTCTGCACGGTCGCCGGCGGCGGCCTGTCGGGCCAGGCCGGCGCGGTGCGGCACGGCGTCGCCCGTGCCCTGATCAACTACGAGCCGACCCTCCGCCCGGCGCTGAAGCATGGCGGCTTCTTGACCCGCGATGCGCGCGAGGTCGAGCGCAAGAAGTACGGCAAGGCCAAGGCGCGACGCAGCTTCCAGTTCTCCAAGCGCTGATCCGCCACACCCGACCGGTCACGGCAGCGGGCGCCGGCGACCGCTTTGGCGACCACGCCAACTCAGAATTTCAAGTAGAAGACCGGGACTTTATCTTACCGCCTGTAGCGAATAGACTGACGATCGGGCGTTGAAGCTTAATTCAACTGAAGATTGTCTTTTTGGTGTCGCAATCGCGCACATTGTTGCCGCAGTCGCCGCTGTCGTGGTGTTGGCTGGCGCTTGCGTTGGTGCTGCCGCTCGGCCACCCGGCACCGGTGGCGGCCGACGAGGCGGTGTGGCGCTACACCGTCCGGCCCGGCGACAATATCTGGGATTTGTCCCGCCGCTATCTCGCCGACTGGCGCAACTGGCCGCAGATCCAGGCCATCAACCGCATCGACGAGCCGCGCCGCATCCCGCCCGGCTCGCGGCTCGACATCCCGCTCCGCCTGCTCCGTCTGGAGAACGTCCCGGCCACGCTGGCCAGGGCGTACGGTGACGTCCAGGTGCGCCGTGCGGACGCCCCGCTCGAGGTCGCCGCCGGTGCTACGCTCGAAATCGGTGACCGGGTGATCACCGGTGCGGGCGGTGGCGCCGTCATTCGCTTCGCCGATGGCTCCGAGGTGCACCTGGCCGGCAGCAGCGAGCTCCACCTCGATTCGCTGCGCCGCTACCGTGGCACGACGATGGTCGACACCCGGCTCAGGCTCGAGCGCGGTCGGCTCGAGACCATTGTCCAGCCCGCTGCCGGCGACGGCTCGCGGTTCGAGGTCTGGACACCGCCGGCGACCACCTCGGTCCGCGGCACCGACCTCCGGGTCGGCCTCGACGCGGCGATCGAGCGGAGTGCCACCGAGGTGCTCGACGGCCGGGTCACCGTCGAAGCCCGCGCCACGCCGCGCGACGTCACCGCCGGCTTCGGCACCGTGACCCGCGAAGGCGAGCCGCCGGCGCCGCCTCGCCCGCTGCTCCCGGCACCTGCCGCGGCCGACGTCCCGGTACGCCTCGAGCGGCTGCCCTTGCGGCTGCCGATGCCGGCCCTGCCCGGTGCCGAGCGGTTTCGCCTGACCTTGGCCAGCGCCGACGGCCTGCCGCCGCGCCTGGCCGACCAGCTGATCCCGGCAGCTGGTGCGGCCCGGCTGGAGCTGCCCGATGGCAGCTATGCGGCACGCCTGCGCGGCATCGCCGCCGATGGGCTCGAAGGGGAGGACCTGGCTTGGCGCCTCGAGGTGGACGCGCGGCCGGAGCCGCCGACGCCGTTGCGGCCGCAGCGCGATGGCCGCCTGCGCGACCCGCTGCCGCAGTTCGCCTGGAGCGAGCCGCTGGGCGCCCGGGCCTACCGCTTGGCACTGGCGGCCGAGCCGGACTTCGGCGGGCCGCTGGTCATGCTCGACCGGCTGACCGCCCCGACCTTCACGCCCGCCGCACCACTGCCGCTCGGCACCTATTATTGGCGGCTCGCGACGATCGACAGCGATGACCAGATCGGCCCGTGGAGCGACGTCGCCCGCTTCGAAATCGTGGCCCCACCCGCCGATCCGACGATCGACGAAGTGGCCAGCGATCGCGGCCGTCTGACCATTCGGCTAGCCGCCCTCGAGCCCGGCCAAGAGGTGCGCTTCCAGTTGGCCCGCGACGCCGCCTTTGCCGAGCCGGTGGCCGATCGAACCGTGGCCGAGCCCGAGCTGGTCGTCCCGGGCCTGCTGCCCGGCGACTACTGGTTCCAGGCGCAGATCATCGAGGCCGACGGCTATGTCGCACCGTTCGGCACGCCGCAGCGGATCACCGTCGAGCCGGCCCGGTGGTGGCCGGCGTTGCTGATCCCCTTCGCCCTCATGTTGCTGCTGCTCTAGCCGCGGAGCCCGCGCGATGAACCCTCGTTCGATGGCTTACCGCGCGCGGCCCCTGGAGGGTTCCGGCGGCGAGGACCGCCACCGATCCGGCCACCTCCAGCCGGCGCCAGCGGGCGGCCGGCCGCCGGTGCCCTGGAGCGCCGGCTAGCATGCGCCCGGGCACGCTCGCCGCGCGCCATGTCGGCGGGCTGGTCGTCGCACTGGCGATCCTCGCCAGCTTCGGGCTGCAGCGGCTGGGCCCGGGTGGGCGGCTGGATCTGCTGGCCTTCGACCAGCTGTCCTCACTGGTCGCAGCCGGCGAGCCGCTGGTCGTGGTCGTCGAGATCGATCAGCAGAGCCTGGAGCGGCTCGGCCGCTGGCCCTGGCCCCGCCATCTGCATGCCGAGCTGATCGAGCGGCTGGCGGCGGCCGGCCCGGCGGCGATCGGCTACGACGTTCTGTTCGCCGAGGCCGCGGCCGACGACCCGAGCGGCGATGCAGCCCTGGTGGCGGCCGTGGCGGCGGCCGGCTCCGTCGTGCTGCCGATGATCGGCGAACAGCCGAACAGCCAGGCGCCGCCCCTGGAGATCGTGCCGCTCGCCGGCCTCGCCGAGGCCGCGGCCGGGATCGGCCACAGCCATCTCGCCGCCGACCCGGACGGCCGGCTGCGCCGCCTGTACCGCTACGCCGGCGTCGCCGACGCCTACTGGCCGGCCTTCGCCATGGCGGTGCGCGACGTTGCAGCCGGCACGGCCGGCGCCACACCCGATCCACATGCGGCGACGCCGAGCGGCCCGCGAAACAGCGCGACGGCGGCACCGCCGATGGTCCTCGACTGGGTCGTCGAGCAGCCGATCCTGGTGCCGATTCCGCAGTCGCGGACGCGGCTACGCCGGGTCTCGGCGGCGGACATCGCCCGTGGTCGAAGCCCCGGCGACATCGCCGGCGCCGTCGTGCTGGTCGGGGCCACGGCGCGCGGGCTGCAGGCCTGGGTCGATATCGGACCGGGCATCGCCGGCGCCACGCGACCGCCGATCGACTTCAACGCCTTCGCTGTCCAGGCCCTGCTGCAGGGCAAGACGGTGCGCCTCTTGCCACGGCCGGGCGTCGCCGCGATGCTGCTGGCCGGCGGCGCCTTTCTGCCGTGGCTCTGCAGCCTGCTGCTCGGCGCCGCACCGGTCCGGCGTCGAACGATCCTGGCGTTGGCGCCGGTGCTGCCGCTCGCGGCCGGTGTCGTGGCCCTGCTCGGCTGGCGGTTGCTGCTGCCCCAGCTGAGCGTGGCTGTGGCCATCGCCGCGGTGCTGCTCGCCGCACAGCTGCTCGGGCTGTCCCGGCGCGTTCGCCGGACCCGGCAGGAGCGCAGCCTCGCGCATGCGGCCCTGACCAATGTCGCGGACGCGGTGCTCACCACGGATCCGGCCAACCGCGTCGACTATGCCAACCCCGCGGCCGAGCGCCTGCTGTGCCCGCCGGACGGCACGCTGGTCGGTCGCCGCCTCGAGGATATCGCACCGCAGCTGATGCAACACCCGCCGGACGGCGATGCGGTGGTGCCGCCCGGCGTCGCCGGCCATCGGCCGACCTCTCGCGAGCAGCAGCCGATCCCGGCGGCGGCATGGCGGGCCTTGCCGCTGACCGCTGCCGACGGCAGCCGGCGCATCGTCAAGGCGGTGATTCGCCGGCGCAACGATACCCCACGACCGGGCTATGTCATTGCCTTGAACGACGTTACCGACGAGCGGCGACTGCTCGACAAGGTGGCCTTTCATGCGACCCACGACGGCCTGACCAGGCTGCCCAACCGGCACCTCGTGATCGACCGACTGGGCAATGCCATCGAGCGGGCCCGCCGGCATCGGCGCTGGGTGGCGGCGGCGTTTCTCGACGTCGATCGCCTGAAGAGCATCAACGATGCCTTGGGCACTGCAGTCGGCGACGCAGTGCTCGTCGAGATCGCCGAGCGGCTGACCGCAGTCGGCCGATCGGGTGACACCATCGGTCGGCACAGTGGCGACGAGTTCGTGCTGCTGCTCGAGGACGTGACCTCGAAGCGCGAGGTCGAGGCCGGCATCGACCGCTATCGCCGGTGCCTCGTCCCGCCGGTCGAGGTCGATGGGCGCCGCTTCGAGATCAAGACCAGCATCGGTGTCGCCTGCTTTCCGACCGACGCGGCCACCGCCGACGACCTGTTGCGCCGCGCCGATGCCGCCATGTATCGGGCGAAGTTCGCCGGGCGCGACCAGGTGGTGTTCTATGACGCCGCCGTGCACGGCGAGGAGAGTGGTGGCCTGCTGCTCGACGAAGCACTGCGCCAGGGCATCGCTCGTGACGAGTTCGAGCTGCACTATCAGCCGCGCATCGACCTGGTTCGCCGACGGCCGTCGGGGGTCGAAGCGCTGGTCCGCTGGCGGCATCCGGAGCAGGGCTTCCTGCCGCCCGGCCGGTTCATCGGTCTCGCCGAGGAGACCGGCTCGATCGTCGAGCTCGGCCGCTGGGTGCTGGCCCGCGCCTGCGCCGATCTCGCCGGCCCGCCGTTGCGCAGCAGTGGCCTCAGGCTCTCGATCAATGTCTCGGTGGTGCAGCTCAAGCGCGACCAGGGTTTCGTCGATTTCGTCAGGGCGACCCTGGCGCGGCACCAGCTCGACCCGGCGCGGCTCGAGCTCGAGATCACCGAGAGCCTGTTCCTCGACCCGTCGCTGCCGATGCTCGGCCGGCGGCTCGCCGACCTCGCCGCCTTGGGCATCCACCTCTCGATCGACGATTTTGGCACCGGCTACTCGTCCTTGGCGTATATCAACCGCTTTCCCTTCGACCGCATCAAGATCGACCGCTCGTTCATCCATGCCGCCGGCAGCGACAAGAGTGCGCAGGCGATCATCCGCGCCATCGTCGGCCTCAGTCAGGCGCTTGCCAAGAAGACCACCGCCGAAGGGGTCGAGGCGACCGAGCAGCTGGCCCTGCTCGACGAGTTGCGCTGCAACGAAGCCCAGGGCTATCTGTTCGGCCGCCCGGCGCCGCTGCCCGATCTGCTCGACCAGCTCGCCGCCTGACTCCCCGGCCCTGCGGCGCCTTCTGGACAGCGCCCCGCCGAGGCCGCATACCGGGCACCAACACGCCTTGCGCGCCGCCCAAAGGGCCGCCGCCAATCGGGGAGGATCAAGCGCATGCTGGTCGTTCTGGGCTCGGTCAACGCCGACCTCTTGTTCAAGGTGGCAAAGCTGCCGGCACCGGGCGAGACCGTGCTCTGCCCCGGCTACACCATGGCGCCGGGCGGCAAGGGCGCGAACCAGGCCGCGGCCGCCGCCAAGGCCGGTGCGGCGACCCGCTTCATCGGTCATCTCGGCGACGACGCCTACGGCCCCATCGTCCGCGGCCTGCTGCTCGATGCCGGTATCGACTGCCGCGATCTCGCCGTCTCCGGGAAGCCGACGGCGATTGCGGTGATCGGGGTCGACGAGGCCGGCGAGAACGCGATCATCGTGGCCTCCGGTGCCAATCTCGACACCGCCGCCGACCAGGTGGCCGACGACCTGCTCGGGCCCGGCGCGACGGTGCTCTGCCAGAACGAGATCCGGATGCGCGAGACCGCCGCGATCCTGCGCCGCGGCAAGGCCGCCGGCGCCCGGACGATCCTCAACCTGGCACCGGCCGGCCCGCTGACGCCCGAGGTCCTGGACACGCTCGACGTGCTCGTCGTCAACGAGATCGAGGCGCGGATGGCGGCCGGCACGGACGCCGGCGAGTCCATCGATCTCGCCCGCCGGCTCGCCGCCGCGCATCGGCTGACCTGCGTCGTCACCCTCGGGGCCGAAGGTGCTGTCGCGGTCGGTCCCGAGGGCGCCTGGCGGGTGGCCAGCCTCGAGCTGCAGCCGGTGGACACCACCGGTGCCGGGGACGCCTTCGTCGGCGTGCTCGCCGCCGCGCTCGATGCCGGCCGGTCGATTGCCGAGGCGCTGCACCGGGCGAGCATCGGCGCCGGCCTCGCCTGTCTCGCCGTGGGCGCGCAATCGGCGCAGGCGCAAGCCGCCGAGATCGAGGCTCGTCTGGGCGAACTGCCAGCGCCGCGGTCGCTCGATTGATCCTCTACCGGCCCGCCTGCGTAGCTGAGGTGGGCAACGGAGGGGATGGGATGCTGCGCCGACGGCAGGTGTTGACGCGTGGACTGGGAATGGTGGCCGGGATGGCGATGGTTGGAACGAAGAGTGCTGGCGCGGCGGCGGCCAGCGGCGATCTGCGCTTCGAGGTGATGCGCAATGGCAGCGAGATCGGCTACCACGTCCTCACCTTCCGGCAGCAGGGCGAGCGGCTGAGCGTCGATATCGACATCGATCTCAGGGTCCGCTTCGCCTTCATCACCGCTTACCGCTACGAGCATCGCAATCACGAGGAGTGGGAGGATGGTCGCCTCTTCAGCTTCAAGAGCCGGACCAACGACAACGGCACCAGGCACCGCGTCGAGACCCGGCGCGATGGCGGGCAACTGGTTATCGTCGGCAGTGCCGGCCGCCTGACGGCACCACCCGACTTGCTGCCGACCACCTATTGGCATCGTAACTTCATGGACCGCGACCGTTGGATCGACACCCAAAACGGGCGGATCGTCGAGAGTGCCGTAACTCCCGAGGGTACGGAGCGGATCGAATCGGCGGGGCGAAGGGTCGAGGCCAAGCGCTACAAGGTGCGGGGCGATCTCGATGTCGACCTCTGGTACCATGACGAGCGCTGGGTGAAGCTCGGCTTCGATGCTTCCGACGGCTCGCGGATCGAGTACCGCCTGACCGACGCCCGGGCCTACGATTTCCTCTCGTTTCGGCCGGGCGAGCCGACCAGCGCTTGACCGGCTCACTGCGCTTCCTCTTCGCCGATCAGCTCAGCCACGAGCTGAGCGCGCTCGCCGACCTCGCGCCGGCAGAGGATACCGTGCTCATGGCCGAGGTCGCGGCCGAGACCGAGTACGTGCCGCATCACCCGAAGAAGATCGCTTTTCTCTTCAGTGCGATGCGCCATTTCGCGGCAGAGCTCGCGGCCAAGGGCGTCACCGTCCGTTATGTCAGGCTCGACGATCCGGCCAATCGCGGCAGCTTCCGCGGCGAAGTCGAACGTGCGCTCGCCGATCTCGCGCCGGCGCGGATCATCGTCACCGAACCCGGCGAGTACCGGGTGCTCGACGACATCCACGGCTGGCAGCAAGCGTTCGACGTGCCGGTCGAGATCCGTGCCGACGATCGCTTCCTTTGTTCGCTCGACGATTTCGCCCGCTGGGCCGAAGGCCGCAAGCAGCTGCGCATGGAGCTGTTCTATCGGGTGATGCGGGAACGCACGGGCTGGCTGATGGACGAGAACGGCGAGCCCTTGGGCGGGCAATGGAACTACGATGCCGAGAACCGCAAGCCGGCCAAGCACGAAACCGACTTCCCGCGGCCGCTGCGGTTCGCGCCGGATGCTACGACCGAAGAGGTGCTCGACCTCGTGCGCCGCCGCTTCGGCAACCGGTTCGGTGATCTCGAGCCCTTCTGGTTCGCCGTCAGCCGCAGCGACGCGCGCCGCGCCCTGGCGCATTTCATCCGCACCGCGCTTGCCGATTTCGGCGCCTTTCAGGATGCCATGCTCGACGGCGAGGACTGGCTCTTCCACGCCGGCCTGTCGCAGTATCTCAATTGCGGGCTGTTGACCCCGCGCGAGGTCTGCGAGGCGGTGCTGGAGGCGCATCGCGCGCGCGACCTGCCGCTCAACAGCGTGGAGGGCTTCATCCGCCAGATCCTCGGCTGGCGCGAGTTCGTCCGCGGCATCTACTGGCTCAAGATGCCGGACTATGCCGGCTTGAACGGGCTCGGCAACCAACGGCATTTGCCGGCCTTCTACTGGACCGGCGAGACCGAGATGCGCTGTCTGGCGCACAGTCTCGGCCAGACCAGGCGCGAGGCCCTGTCGCACCACATCCAGCGGCTGATGGTCACCGGCAATTTCGCATTGCTCGCCGGGGTGATCCCGCAAGAGGTTTGCGAATGGTATCTCGCCGTCTATGCGGATGCCTTCGAGTGGGTCGAGCTGCCCAACACGCTCGGCATGGTCATGCATGCCGATGGCGGCTATCTCGGCTCGAAACCCTACGCCGCGTCCGGCAACTATATCGACAAGATGTCGAACTTTTGCGGCACTTGTCGCTACAAGGTAAAGGAAAAGCTCGGCCCCGATGCCTGCCCCTTCAACTACCTCTACTGGAATTTCATGATCGAGAACGAGGCGCAATTCCGTCGCAACCCGCGCATGGGGCCGATCCTCAAGACCCTCGATCGGATGAGCGACGAGCGCAAGGTGGCGGTCGTCCGGGATGCGAGGGCCTTTCTCGACCGCCTCGAGCCCGCCGATCCGGCGCAGTACCGATGAGCCGGCGGGCCTGGATCATCGGCGCGAGCTACGGCATCGGCGCGGCGCTCGCCGAGCGGCTGGCCGAGGACGGCGAGGTGGTCTGGGCCAGTGCGCGAAGCGCGGACAAGCTTCAAGCGCTGGCGGACCGGCATCCGGGCCACATCCATGCCCTGCCGCTCGACGTCACCGACCAACCCGCCGTCGCCGCGGCGCTCGCGGCGATCGAGGCCGAAGGCGGGCCGCCCGATACGGTGGTACTCAATGCCGGCACCCACCAGCCGGTGGCGGCCGCGGATTTCAAGGCTGCCGATCTCCGAAAGCTGCTCGAGCTCAACGTCATGGGCGTGGCCAACAGCATCGAAGTGGTGCTGCCGGGGATGCTCGCGCGCAATGCCGGCCGGCTCGCCGTGGTCGCCTCGGTCGCCGGTTATGCCGGCCTGCCGACCAGTGCCTATTACGGCTGCAGCAAGGGCGGGCTGATCAACATGGTGGAATCGCTGGCCTTCGATCTGCGAAAGACCGGGGTCAAGCTGCAGCTCATCAACCCAGGCTTCGTTAAGACGCCCCTGACCGACAAGAACACGTTCGAGATGCCGTTTCTGGTCCCGGCCGAGGAGGCCGCCCGGGTGATCGCCAGGGGCTTGGCCAGCGATCGCTTCGAGATTGCCTTTCCGACACCTTTCGTCCTGATCCTCAAGTTCCTCCGACTGCTGCCGTACCGCCTCTACTTCCCGCTGGTCGGGCAGAGCACCGGCAAATGACCATCCGCGAGCGCGCCGAAGCGTACGCCCGCCATTTCGACACGCTCGGCCCGGCTAGCCGGGATCAGCTGCGCCAGCTAGTGCACCCCGACATCCACTTCACCGATCCGTTCAACGACATCCACGGCATCGACAAGCTGATGGTGGTGTTCGACCATATGTTCGAAACCACGAAAGACCCACAGTTCGTCACCGAGACGCCGATCGTCGGCGAACAAACGGCTTTTATCAAGTGGCGCTTCACCTGCACCATCGAGCAACGCTTTTACCATCGTGAGATGACGATCGACGGGGTGACTGAAGTGCGGTTCGACGAAGCAGGACTGGTGATCGCGCATATCGACTATTGGGACGCCGCCCGTCAGCTCTATGAGCAGCTGCCGCTACTCGGCAGCCTCCTGCGCCGGCTGCGTCGGCGCCTGGCTGCCCCGGTTTGACGACGCGGCATCCGCCTCCGGAGCGCTGGCTTCGGCTGGCTGCCGCTGGAAGAAGATGTAGACCTCGCCGAGCTTGAACCCCCACTTCGAGACCGTCGTGCGGTTGATCATCACGTCGTCGTCCTGCAGCAGCATCCAGTCGTCGAAGGTCACCCGCCAGGTCCGGTCGCCAACCGCGAGGTCGAAGTCATAGCCCCAGCGCATGGCCTTGCCGCGCCGCTCGCCAGTTGCCGTGCCGATGATGTCGTCGGCCTCGCCCTCGTAGCGACCGTCACCCAGATGCGAAATCCGCCAGACCCGCTGGTCGATCTCGCCGTCGGCATAGACGAAATTTTCGTCGAGGACGAGCACGTCGCCGTCCATGTACCCATGGATGTCGACGACGAACTCGCGCCGCACCGTACCGAAACGGTCCTGGAAAAAACCCCACGCCTTCGTTCGTCCGAGGAAGTACTCCTCTGGCACGAACCCCGGCCCGGTACCGGCGAAATCTTCGATCTTCATGGCAGAACAACCCGTTATGACTAACAGGGTTACGGCGAGGACGAAGCGGCGGATCATCACGTCAGAGTGTTCCTTCAGCGGCGGCGAGCTTTTTCCGCAGCTCACCATGGCGCACAGCATCGATTTCGAAATTCCAGACGAGGCCGATCGAGGCGAGCTTCATCACCAAGGGCAACAGGGCATAGAGAATGGACAGCGCCAGCAGCGACGGCGGCTCGTTCAGCGGCGCATCGGCGACGAAGCCGACGAGTTCGAGGGCGATGAACGCGATCCCGACGGCGAGCGCGAAGGAGAGCTTGGTCGCCATGCTCCAGAGCGCGAAATAGAAGCCGGCACGCTTGTTGCCCGTCAACACGCTGTCTGCATCGACGACGTCGGCCTGCATCGCCGTCGGCAGGGCGAGATCGGCGCCGAGGCTGACGCCGCTCAACAAACAGATGAGCGCGAACCACCAGAGATCACCCGAACCGAGGAACGGCACGAAGGCGAAAACCAGACAGACCCAAAGCATCGAGACCGACCAGGTTCGATGCTTGCCCAGCGAGGCACTGACCTTGAGCCAGAACGGGATCGCCACGAGGCCGCTGGCAAAGTAGAGCAGCAGCAACGGCCCGCCGGCATCGGGCGCGGCGATCACGTGCTGGACGAACAGCAGGAACAGCGTCGCCGGGAGCCCATTCGCCACACCGTTCAAGAGATAGGCGAAGATCAGCTGACGAAACGGCTTGTTGGCGAGCGCGGTCTGCACCCCGCGGATGAACGGCATGGCCTGAGCTTCGGCGTAGGGACGCTCCCTGATGCGGGCAAAGAGGATCAGCGTCGCGATCGGCAGGGCAATGGCCATCATCCAGAAGATCGAGGCCATCGTCGCCCGGCTACCGGGATCGGTGCCGATGATCGTCGGCAAGGCCGCCGCCACCGACACCCCGAGGATGACGAAGCACTCCCGCGCCCCGAAGATCCGCGAGCGTTCGTCATAATCGGTCGAAAGCTCCGCCCCCCAGGCGCTGTAGGCCAGGAGGATCATGGTCCAAGCCAGATAGGCCAGGCTCGCCCAAACGAAGAGATAGAGACCGCCGGCATCGTCCGGCGGCAAGAACAACCGCCAGCTGGCGAACAGCAAGAGCGGCAAGGCCGCCAGGACCCAGGGTCGCCGCCGGCCGAAGCGGGTGCTGGTGCGATCGCCCAGGGTGCCGATGACCGGATCGGTCACCACATCGATCACCCGGGCGACCAAAAGGATGGCCCCGACCACGCCGAGATCGAGACCGAGCTCGCGCACATAGAAGGTCGGCAGGTAGACGTAAAACGGCAGGTTGAGCGCGGCGAGCGGCAGCGCCAGAAAGCCGAACGCCGTGAGGTCGATCAGGCCGAGCCGCCTATCCTTCCCGGTCTGCCCGCTCATGCGCCGCCGTCGAGATTGGCCACGGGCTCAGTTCCTCTTCAGTGCCAGCTGCAGCACGTCGGTGCTACCGGTGCGGAACCCCGCCTCGCAATAACCGAGGTAATAGCGCCAGAGACGGCGGAACCGCTCGTCGTAACCGAGGCCCATCAGCCGCTCCCAGGCGCCATCGAAGCGTTCGCCCCAGATCGCGAGGGTGCGCGCATAGTCGCCGCCGAACGCGACCTTGTCGGTGATCTCGAGGCCGACCCGGCGGGTCTGCTCGGCCAGCGCCGCGTTCGACGGCAACATCCCGCCCGGAAAGATGTATTGCTGGATGAAGTCGGCACCGCGTCGGTAGCTCTCGAAATAGGCGTCCTTGATGGTAATGATCTGCAGCCCGGCGCGGCCGCCAGGCTTGAGCACACTCCTCACCTTGGAAAAATATGTCGGCCAGTAGCGTTCGCCCACCGCCTCGAACATTTCGATCGAGGCGACCCGGTCGAACTGGCCCTGGACATCGCGGTAGTCGGCGAACTCGATCGTGACCCGATCCTGGAGCCCGGCTTCGCGCACCCGCTCGGTCGCCAGCTCGTGCTGTGCCCTGGAAATGGTGACGCTGGTGACCGCGGCACCGAACTCGCGGGCTGCAGTGATCGCGAAGCCGCCCCAGCCGCTGCCGATCTCGAGCAGGCGATGGCCGGGCTGGAGCTCGATCATCCGGCAGAGATTGTGGTACTTGGCTCGCTGCGCGGCCTCGAGATCGGTGCCGGCGGTGCCCTGCTCGGCGCCGAACAGCGCCGCCGAGTAGGTCATCGTCGGGTCCAGCCAGGCGGCGAAGAACTCGTTGCCGAGGTCGTAGTGCGCATGGATGTTGCGGCGGCTGCCGAGCTTCGAGTTGTGCCGGAACCAGTGCTGCAGACGCGCGACCACCCGGGCCAGGACCGGGCCGAAATAGCCGTCGCTCCAGGCATCGTAATTGCGATCGAGCAGCTCGAGGAGGTTGGCGAGATGGGGCGTCTCCCACTCGCCGGCGATGTAGCTTTCGGCGAAGCCGACACTGCCGTGCTTGAGATAGCGATCGACCACCCGGCCATCGCGGACGTGCAACGCCGCCCGTGGGCCGACCGCGTCGCCGTGGATCGTCTCACTGCTGCCGTCGGGCAGGGTCAGCTCGAGCGTGCCGTGCTTGAGCCGCCGGAATAGCCGAAGGATGGTGTCGCTTCGCATCCGATCGGCGGTGCCGACGGTCTTTGGCGTGGCGGCGGTGTCGATGGCGGGGGTCTGTCGTGTGCCCATTGTTCTGTTCATCAATCCTGACGCAGCTTGCAGACCGAATTGATCAACCGTCGATCTGCCCGGCAGCCTTCGGGTGGTAGGGGGCGCCCTTCAGCCACAGGCGAAGGGCCTCGGCATGAATGCCACCAATAACCTTGAACGTCATGGCGAGATTGCGGCCGAGGCAAAGCGCCAGAGCCCGGTCGTCGAGCGGCCGCCGCCGGCCGCTCTGGCTCGCCGTGAAGAACAGCCCATCCGGCCCGGTCTCGCGGATCACCAACTCGAGTTCGTCACCCGGCGGCAGCAGTGCAAAATGGTAGACGGCGGTCATGTCGATGAACGGCGAGACGTAGAACGCTTTGTCGACACTGTGCCGGATGCGGCCGGCGCCGCCGCTGCGCTTGGCGTCGACCGGCAGGACGTAGGCGTGCTGGCCGCCGAAGGTGTTCTTGACCTCGTAGAGCACACCGTTGAGCGCACCAGCCGAATCGTAGGCGTAATAGACGCTGAGCGGGTTGAACACGAAGCCCCAGAGCCGCGGGAAGCAGAGCAGCTCGAGCCGTGCGGGCGGGCCGATGCCAGCCTCGGCGAAGCGCGCCTCGGCCCAAGGGCGAAGCGGCGAGCCATCGCGCGTACCGTGATCCTTGGCCCGAAACGACAGCACCCCCGGCTGCTCGATCCGCAACAGTCGCAAGCGGTCGGCGATCAGTGGCAACTCGTCGAGATCGAGCAGCAGCGAGAAGACGCGATAGCGAAAGCGATGGCGCACCGGGCGCAGCCGCTGATGCATCACCATGCCCTCGTAGAGACACGAGCGCAACGGCGGCGCGGCGCCAGCCTCGGTCACGAGCGGCTGCCGGTCATCGCGGACCGGCCGTCTCATGCCGACTGCGCTGCCGCACGCTCGGGCAGTCCGGCTGCCGAGGCTGCCGGCAGCCGAACCGACCGCTCCGCCTGCGGCTTCCACGGTGCCTCGACGCCGAGCCTGGCCGCCGCTTCGAGGCCCGAGCGCAGGCCGTCCTCGTGAAACCCGTAGCCGAGCCAGGCACCGGCGTAGTGGATACCGCCACGCCCCTGGATTTGCCCGAGCCGCTTCTGGGCCGCGATCGCCGCGGCGTCGAAGACGGGGTGATCATAGGCGTATTCGCCGTGGACCAGAGCCGGGTCAGGCTCGCGCAGCGGGTTCATCGAAACGAACAGCGGCAGTCGCTCGTCGATATTCTGCAGCCGGTTCATCCAATAGGTCACGGCAACCCGCCCCTCGGGCTCGTGCAGCCGCGCGGCACTATAGTTCCAGGCGGCCCAGGCCGCACGCCGTTTCGGCATCAGCGACGGATCACTGTGCAGCACCGCGCGGTTCGGCTGGAACTTGAAGCTGCCGAGGATGTCGCGCTCCTCGTCGTCGGCGTCGAGCAGCACCGCCGCAGTCTGGTCGGCATGCGCCGCCATGACCAGCGCATCGAAGCGGAACTGCCCGCCGCGCCCGTCGACCACCTCGACGCCACCGCCGGTCCGGCGCACGGCGACGACCGGTGCTGCCGCCCGGACGCGCGGCGCGAGAGCCGCCTGAAGGCGACCGACATAGTCTTTCGAACGATGCGTCAAGGTCCGCCAGGCCGGCTGGTCGGCGATGGTCAGCAGGCCGTGATTGGCAAAGAAGTGGAGGAAGCTGCTGGCGGGAAACGCCAGCATGGTTCGCGTCGGGCAGGACCAGATGGCGGCCGCCATGGGCAGGAGATAGCCACCGGTGAAGCCCGTGCCGAAGCGATGCTCGTCGAGAAACCGGCCGAGGGTCCAATCGACCCGCTCGGCGGCTTGGAGATGGGCGAGGCCCAGCCGGTTGAAGCGGAGGATGTCGCCGAGCATGCGGTAGAAGCGCGGGCGCAGCAGATTGCGACGCTGGGCGAACAGGGCACCGAGCGAGGCGCCGCAATACTCCAACCGGCCGCCGTCGATGCTGGCCGAGAACGACATGCTGCTCGGCTCGGTTGCCACGTCCAGGTGCGCGAGAAAGGCCGCGAATTCGGGATAATTTTTCTCGTTGTAGACGATGAAGCCGGTATCGACATCGACCTTTTGGCCCGCCACCGTGGCGCCCACCGTGTTGCTATGGCCGCCCAGTCGCGGCTCTTTTTCGAACACCAGCACCTGGTGGCGCCGGGCCAGCAGCCACGCGGCAGAAAGCCCGGCAATGCCCGTGCCGACAACACCGATTTGCAAGCGATTGTCTCCGTGAAGCTGAGCGACGCGCTTTATGGTTTGCTCAGGTGCGTGGCGACGAACCGCCTGTCTTTTCGCCAACGAGCCTACAATGCACACCGGCCTGGGCGTCAAATCCCTGCGGTGGCGGGGCCCGCCGGCCCCGGGGGAGGAAAGACCGGCGGGCATTGCCACTGGCTTTTCAGCCGGCTGGCTATGAGATGTTACGCCGACCGGTCAGCGACGGATCACGCGAATCACCGGATCGCGGGAAGTTTTTTTCGCGACCGTTAAGACGTGCTGGCCAATGGGTTCATCCACGCTTCGTTCAGCCGGCCTCTTGCAACGCCTTGGCCTGCTCGACCCAGCCCTCGCGACCGATGCGCCCCTTGAAGTCCAGCACCTCGTCGATGTGGGCCAGGTCCTCTTCGGAGAGTGCTGCGATCTGCCCGAACGTGGTGATCCCGAGTTCGTTCAACCGTTGCTTGAGCACCGGGCCGATGCCTCGAATCCGCTCGAGCTCGTCCGCCGGCCCCGGCGGCGGCTCGAACAGCCTGCGCACCGGCGCACTCGCCGGTGCGGCTGGCGGGGTATTGGCTGCCAAAGTCGCGCGTTCGGCCAGCAGCCGTTGCCGCGCCGAGGAGCCGGCCGGCAGCTGGGCCAGCTTGGCGTCGATCTTCCGGCGCGCCTGGGCAATCCGCTCGACCTCTTCCGGGCCGGGGGCCGGGGCTGCCGCCGGCGCTGCGCCGGCGGGCTTGGCACTCGGGGGCGCTGCCGCAGCGGCGGCCGGCGGCGGCAGGCTCGCCTGCTGCAACTGGCGCAGCCGCTCCTTGGTCTCCTCGTGGGCCGCATCGGCGCGCCGCACCTCGGCCTCGACATGCTCCAGCTTCTTCTTCCAGCCGGCCTCCATCGCCCCGCGGCTCGCGGCATCGCGGCGCTCGAAGAACCACCAGGCGCCGATGACGCCCACCACCACGCCGACGATGAAGCCCAAGAGCCAGCTCACAGCACCCTCCTCCCGCGATGTCCCTGATGCCCCTCGGGTACCGCATTCGCCCGCTTCATGCCAGGGACCTCACGGCCGAAGCTGCCGGGCCTCATTATCGGCTAGCCGCAAGGATGAGTGCCGCTGCCTTCTCGGCGATCATCACCGTGGGCGAGTTGGTGTTGCCGGAGGTGATGGTCGGCATGATCGAGGCGTCGACCACCCGCAGCCCGGCCATCCCGTGCACCGCGAGGGTGGGGTCGACCACGGCCATGGCCTCCTCGGCCGGCCCCATCCGGCAGGTGCCCACCGGGTGAAAGATCGTCGTGCCGAGCTCGCCCGCCGCCTTGACCAGATCAGCCTCCTCGGTCACCCCGGCCCCCGGCCGATACTCCTGCGGCCGGAACGCCGCCAACGGTGCCGCCGCCATGATCGTCCGGGTCAGGCGGATCGCGTCCACCGCGACCCGCCGGTCCTCGTCGGTCGACAGGTAGTTGGGAGTGATCGCCGGGGCCGCCGCGGGCGCGGCCGCCTTGAGCCGCACCGTGCCGCGGCTGGTCGGCCGGAGGTTGCAGACCGAGGCGGTAATCGCCGGGAAGCGATGCAGCGGCTCGCCGAACCGATCGAGGCTCAAGGGCTGGATGTGGTACTGGACGTTGGGGGTGGCGAAGCGCGGATCGGTCCGGGCGAACGCCCCCATGGTCGACGGCGCCATGCTCAGCGGCCCGCGTCGATAGAGCGCATAGTCGAGCGCCATCATCGCTTTGCCCCACAGGCTTGCCGCCTGCTGGTTCAGGGTTCGGGTATTGGCGACCTTGAAGATCGTGCGGATCTGCAGGTGGTCCTGCAGGTTCTCGCCGACACCCTGAAGGGCGTGGCGGACGCTGATGCCGTGCCGGGCGAGCTCGGCCGGCGGGCCGATGCCGGCGAGCAGCAGCAGCTGTGGCGAGCCGATGGCACCCGCGGCGAGGATCACCTCACCAGCTGCCGTCGCCGAGCGGCTGCTGCCGCCCTGCTGGTAATCGACGCCTGTCGCCCGCCGGCCGTCGAAGCGCAGCCCGGTGACCTGCGCGTCGGTGACGACGGCGAGGTTGGGCCGCGAGCGGGCCGGCTTGAGGAACGCCTTGGCGGTCGACCAGCGCACGCCGGAGCGCTGGTTGACGTGGAAATAGCCGCAGCCCTCGTTGTCGCCTCGGTTGAAGTCGTCGGTGCTCGGGATGCCGACCGCGGCCGCGGCGTCGCGAAACGCATCGAGGATCGGCCAGGCGACCCGAGGCTCCTCGACCCGCCACTCGCCGCCGGCACCGTGCACCGCGTCAGCCCCGCCGGCGAAATCCTCCGACTTCGTGAAATAGGGCAGGACGTCGTCCCAGCTCCAGCCGGGATTGCCGAGCTGCCGCCAATGGTCGTAGTCGGCGGCCTGGCCGCGCATATAGATCATTCCATTGATCGAGGAGCAGCCACCCAGCACCCGGCCGCGCGGATAGCGCAAGGCCCGGCCGCCGAGCCCCGGCTCCACCTCGGTCATGAGGCACCAGTCGGTCCTCGGGTTGTTCTGGGTGAAGAGGTAGCCGATCGGAATGTGGATCCAGATTTGCCGGTCGTGACCGCCGGCCTCGAGCAGCAGCACCCGGTTCTGCGGGTCGGCGGAGAGCCGATTGGCGAGCACGCAGCCGGCACTGCCGGCGCCGACGATGATGTAGTCGAACACGTCCAAGCTGCCGCCGCCTCCCGTTCAGCACCTTTATGGCTGCACGGTAGCCACTGGCCCGGCCGGCCGCAACGGTCGGTCGCGCGCCATCCGCGCTTGCCCTCGCGGCATCGGCTGCCCACGTTGCGGTCATGCAGCTTGGAACGATTATCGACTGGGTTTCGGCGCGCGTGTCGCGTGGTCCGTCCCGTGGCCAACGCGACCAGCGGCCCGCGCGGGCGGCCGGGCGTTGAGCGGCCGTCGCGGCAGCGCCCCGCCCTTGCCCCAGCCGCCGGTCGAGAAGAGCTGGGCCGAACTCGCCCGGTTCGCCATGCCCTATGTCTGGCCGGCCGGCGAGACCGGGCTCAGGGTCCGCGTGGTCCTGGCCTTCGCCTGCCTCCTGGTCGCCAAGATCGTCACGGTTTACATCCCGTTCTTTCTCAAATGGACGATCGACGCGCTGAGCGAGCCCGGCCTGTCGGTCATCCCCCTGGCGCTGCTGCTCGGCTACGGTGCCACCCGGCTACTCGGCTCGGTCTTTCAGCAGTTGCGCGACGCGCTGTTCGCCAAGGTGGGGGCGCGGGCCGGCCGCCGGCTGGCGCTGGCCGTCTACACCCACCTGTTCGACCTGTCGCTCCGCTACCACCTGGAGCGCCGCACCGGCGAGCTGGCGCGGGCGATCGACCGCGGGGTGAAGGCGCTCTCGTTCTTGTTGCGGACCGCGCTCTTCAGCCTCGGTCCGACGCTGCTCGAGTTCGCCCTGGTGATCGGCATCCTGCTCTGGAACTACCCGCCGAGCTTCGCCGGGGTGGTCTTCGTCACCATCGGCGGCTACGCCGTCTTCACGGTGACCACCACCGACTGGCGGACCGAGATCCGCCGCGAACTCAACGCCGCCGACAACGCCTTCAATGCGTCTGCGGTCGACGGGCTCATCAACTACGAGGTGGTCAAGGCGTTCGCCAACGAGGGCTTCGAGCGCCGCCGCCTCGACGGCCAGCTCAGCCGCTACGAGGCCGCCGCGGTCAAGTCCGAGACGACGCTCGCCTTCCTCAATGGCGGGCAGGCCGCGATCATCGCCCTCGGGGTGACGCTGTTGATGATCATGGCGGCGCGCGGGGTGGTGGCCGGATCGCTCACCATCGGCGACGTCGTGCTGCTCAACGCCTTCCTCCTCCAGCTCTACCAGCCCTTGAACTTCCTCGGCGTGGTCTATCGCGAGATCCGCCAGTCGCTCACCGATCTCGAGCACATCGAGGCTCTCCTCGCCCTTACCCCGGAGGTCGCCGACCGGCCGGATGCGAGACCGCTGGTGGTGACCGAGGGCAGCGTCCGCTTCGACCGTGTCCGCTTCGCCTATGACGACCGCCGGCCGCTGGTCGACGACCTCGGCTTTGCGGTGCCGGGCGGGCAGAAGCTCGGCATCGTCGGCCCGACCGGGGCCGGCAAGTCGACGATCGTCCGCCTGCTGTTTCGCTTCTACGACACGGGCGCCGGCGTGGTCAGCATCGACGGCCAGGACATTGCCGGGGTCACCCAACAGTCGCTGCGCGAGCAGATCGGGCTCGTGCCGCAGGACACCGTGCTGTTCAACGATACCATCGAGACCAACATCGCCTACGGCCGGCCGGGCGCCAGTCACGAGGAAATCGTCGAGGCCGCCAGGCTGGCACAGATCCACGACTTCATCGTCAGCCTGCCCGACGGCTACGCGACGCTCGTCGGCGAGCGCGGCCTCAAGCTCTCCGGCGGCGAGAAGCAGCGCGTCGCCATCGCCCGGGTGCTGTTGAAGAACCCGCCGATCCTGATCCTCGACGAGGCGACCTCGGCCCTCGACAGCGGCACCGAGCACTCGCTCCAGGAAGCACTCGGCCGGGCCGCCAGCGGCCGCACCACGCTCGTCATCGCGCATCGCCTCTCGACCATCACCGATGCCGACCAGATCATCGTCATGGAGGAAGGCCGGGTGGTCGAGCGCGGCAGCCACACCGAGCTGGTCGCCAAGGACGGCCTCTACGCCCGCCTCTGGCAGCGCCAGCAGGCCGAGGAAGCGGTGCCGATCGCGGCACAGTAGGCGACGACGGCGCCGCCACACCGTGCCCGACATGGCCCTTTCCCGGCACCGCGCCTATAGTCCGCCGACTTGCCACTGAGGCGGCTCGAGAGGCGCGACATGCGGTGTCCGTTTTGCGGATCCGAGGATACCCAGGTGAAGGATTCGCGGCCGGTCGAGGACGCGACCTCGATCCGCCGGCGGCGGCAGTGTGCGGGCTGCGGGGCCAGGTTCACCACCTTCGAGCGGGTGCAGCTGCGCGACCTCGTGGTCTTGAAGAAGGACGGCAAGCGCGTCCCCTTCGATCGCGACAAGCTGGCCCGCTCGATCGCCATCGCGATCCGCAAACGCGGCGTCGACCAGGAGCAGATCGAGCGGATCGTCAACGGCATCGTCCGGCGGATCGAGACCAGCGGCGAGCATGAGGTGCCGACGACCCGGATCGGCGAGCTCGCCATGGACGCCCTGGCAAAGCTGGACGAGGTCGCCTATGTCCGCTTCGCCTCGGTTTATCGCGACTTCGCCACGGCGCGCGACTTCGAGGAGTTCATCCGCCGGTTGCCGGAGGCCGAGGACGCGGAGTCCTGATCGCCGGCTTTCTGAAAGCCCGTCATCTTGCCCGTCTCGATCGATCCCGCCGACGCCCGCTTCATGCAGCTGGCGCTCGCCCTGGGCGAGCGCCAGCTCGGCCGCACGGCACCCAATCCTTCGGTCGGCTGTGTCATCGTCAAGGACGGTGTGGTGGTCGGCCGTGGCTGGACGCATACCGGTGGCCGGCCGCATGCCGAGACGGAGGCGCTGGCGCGGGCCGGCGAAGCGGCTCGCGGTGCCACCGCCTACGTCACCCTCGAGCCCTGCTCGAACTGGGGGCAGACGCCGCCTTGTTGCCGGGCGCTGATCGATGCCGGCATTCGGCGGGTGGTGATCGGCTGCGTCGACCCCGACCCGCGGGTCGACGGCAAGGGCATCGCCTGGCTCCGCGCCGCCGGGCTCGAGGTCGTTGTCGGCGTCCGCGAGGCCGAGGCCCTGACGCAAAATCTCGGGCTTTATCGGCGGATTCGTGAGCAGCGGCCGATGGTCGGCCTCAAGCTCGCGACCAGCCTCGACGGGCGGATCGCCACGCGCACCGGCGACAGCCGCTGGATCACCGGCGAGGCGGCGCGCCGCTTCGGCCATCGGCTGCGGGCCAGCCACGATGCGATCATGATCGGCTCGGGCACGGCACTCGCCGACGATCCCGAGCTTTCCTGCCGCCTGCCCGGGCTCGAGGGCCGCTCGCCCATCCGCGTCGTCATGGACCGCCGGGGCCGCCTGCCACGGCGCAGCCGGCTGGTCGCCACCGCAGCCGCGCTGCCGCTCATCCATGTCACCGACGCCGACGGCGATCCGTCCCTGCCGGCCGTCTTGACCCGGCTCGCCGCGCGCGGCATCACTCGGCTGCTGGTCGAGGGCGGGGCCCGGCTCGCGGGCAGCTTTCTCGCCGCCGGTCTGGTCGATCGGCTCTACCTCTTCACCGCCCCCTGCCTGATCGGGGGCGACGGTGCGGCCGGCGTGCCGGGCCTCGGGATCGAGCGCCTGGTCGATGCGCAGCGTTGGCGCGAGGTGGCGTCGCGGTCGCTGCCGCCGGATCGATTGTCCGTGCTCGAGCCCGCCTGACGCCTCCCCGAGACCCCTGGGATCATTGCTGGACGACCCATGTTCACCGGTATCATCACCCATCAGGGCCGCATCACCGACATCGCTGACGAGGCCGGCGGGCGCCGGTTGCGGATCGCGGCCGACCTCGACCTGGAGCGCCTGGCGATCGGCGCCTCGGTGGCGCATTCAGGAGTGTGCCTCACGATCGGCGAGAAGACCAGCGACCGCTATGGGGTCTATGCCTCGTCGGAGACCCTGGCGCGCACCACCATGGGCGGCTGGCGGGTCGAGGATCGGGTCAACCTCGAGGGCTCGCTGCGCCTCGGCGACGAGCTCGGCGGCCATCTGGTCTTCGGCCATGTCGACGGCATCGGCCGGATCACCGGCCTCGCGCCGGTGGGCGAGAGCTGGCGGCTGGAGATCGAGTTGCCTGCTGCCCTCGGCCCCCTGGTCGCCGTCAAGGGCTCGATCAGCGTCGACGGCATCTCGCTCACCGTCAACGAGGCGACCGCCACGACCATGGCGCTGATGATCATCCCGCACACCTGGCAAGCGACCACCCTGCAGCACCGGCGGATCGGCGATGCGGTCAATCTCGAGGCCGACATGCTCGCCCGCTACGTCGCCCGGCAACTGGCCAGCAGGGAAGGTGTCGGCTGATGGCCGCGACCGATTTCGACCCTAGCTTTCTCTCGCCAATCGAGGACGTGATCGAGGATGCGCGGGCCGGCCGGATGTTCATCCTGGTCGACGACGAGGACCGCGAGAACGAGGGCGATCTGGTCATCCCGGCCGAGTGCTGCGACGCCGCCGCCGTCAACTTCATGGCCAAGCACGGCCGCGGCCTGATCTGCCTCGCCCTCACCCGCGAGCGCTGCGAGACCCTGGGCCTGCCGCTCATGGCCCAAGGCAACGAGCCCCGCATCTCGACCGCGTTCACGGTCAGCATCGAGGCCCGCGAAGGGGTGACGACCGGCATCTCCGCCGCCGACCGGGCACGCACCATCCAGGTCGCGATCGATCCCGCGAGCAAGCGCGAGGATCTCGTGGCCCCGGGCCACATCTTCCCGCTGATGGCCCGGGACGGCGGGGTGCTGGTCCGCACCGGCCACACCGAGGCCGCGGTCGATATCGCCCGGCTCGCCGGCCGCCGGTCGGCGGGTGTCATCTGCGAGATCATGAACGACGACGGCACCATGGCGCGGCTGCCCGATCTCGTCGCCTTCGCCCAGCTGCACGGGCTCAAGGTGGCGAAGATCGCCGACCTGATCGCCTATCGCCTCAAGCACGACCGACTGGTCGAGCGCGACATCGCCACCACCTTCACCAGCCGCTTCGGCGGGGATTTCCGCCTCCAGGTCTATGTCAACGTGCTCGATGGCATCGAACACGTGGCGCTGGTCAAGGGCGACGTCACCGCGCCCGAGCCGGTGCTGGTCCGGGTGCATGCGGTGAACATGCTGCAGGACCTGCTCGGCGAGGGCGAAAGCGGGCGGGGCGATCAGCTGCACCAGGCGATGCGGATGATCGGCGAGGCGGGCCGCGGCGTCGTCGTGATCCTGCGCGAGCCTTCGCCGCGGAGCATCTCCGAACGCGTCATGGTGGCGCTCGGTCAGCGCGACGCGTCGCCGGCCGATCTCCGGGTCTACGGCATCGGCGCGCAGATTCTGGGCGATCTCGGGGTCAAGGACATGATACTGCTGTCCAACACCGGGCGGACCATCGTCGGCCTCGACGGCTACAACCTGCGCGTCGTCGAGACGCGCCCGATCGACAAGGAAGGCGAGTGCTGATGGCCGGCACGTCCGACATCGAGGGGCTGCCGGCAGTGCCGGGGGCTCGCGTGCTGATCGTCGAGGCCCGCTACCACGCCCCGATCAACGACCTGCTGCTCGCTGGCGCCACCGCCATGCTGCAGCGGGCCGAGGTGGAGATCACGCATCTGGTGGTGCCGGGGGCGCTCGAGATTCCGCCCGCGATCCGCATCGCCAGCGAACTCGACCGTGCGATTGCCGGCTTCGTCGCCCTCGGCTGCGTCATCCGCGGCGAGACCACCCACTACGAGCTGGTCGCCAACGACAGCTGCCGCGGCATCATGGACCTCGGCACGCGTCTCGGCCTCGCCATCGGCAACGGCATCCTGACGGTCGAGAACGAGGCGCAGGCGATCGCCCGCGCCGATCCGGCCGGGCAGGACAAGGGCGGGCACGCTGCCCTCGCCGCCCTCACCCTCATGGCGTTCCGCCGCCGGCTGCAGGGGGCCTGAGCCGATGGCCGAACGGCACCGCCAGCCGCCCCTGAACAAGCGCCGCGCGGCCCGCTTCGCGGCGGTGCAGGCGCTCTACCAGGCCGAGGCCGGCGAGCTCGCCGTCGACCGGGTCATCGCGGAATTCAAGGCGCATCGGTTAGCCTCGATCTTCGAGCCGCTCGAGCTCGATGCCGCCTCGCCCAAGGTCGACGAGGTCTGGTTCGCGATCATCGCGGGCGGCGCCTGGGAGGCCAAGGATCAGCTGGACCCGGCGATCGAGAGCTGCCTCAAGCAGAACTGGACGCTCGCCCGCTGCGGCTACCTGTTGCGGGCAACCCTGCGCGCCGGCGCCTTTGAGCTCGCCCGGCGCAGCGACGTCCCGATCAAGGTAGTGATCAACGAGTATGTCGAGCTCGCCCATCTCTTCTTCGACGGCGACGAGCCGTCCCTGGTCAACGCCGTCCTCGACCGGCTCGCGCCGATCTTGCGGCCCGACCCGGAGCCGGTGTCGTGAATCCGCCGGCTGCTTCACGCCGACCCGGCCGGCGCTGATGCGCGGAGAGTTCGCCCTCATCGACGAGCTCTTGAAGCCGTTGGCGCAAGGCTTCCCCGGCGCGCTCGGCCTGACCGACGACGCCGCGCTGGTCGATGTGCCGGCTGACATGTCCCTGGTCATCGCCAAGGACGCGATCGTTGCCGGCGTCCACTTCTTCGAGGACGACCCGGCCGATGCGGTGGCGCAAAAGCTGTTGCGGGTGAACCTCTCCGACCTCGCCGCCATGGGTGCCGCACCGCTCGCCTATCTCACCGTCATCGCCCGGCCGCCGGAACTCGACGATCGCTGGCTTGAGCGCTTTGCCCAAGGCCTCGGCTGCGACCAGGCGGCCTTCGGCCTGTCGCTCATCGGCGGCGATATCGTCTCGACCTCCGGGCCGCTGGTGCTCTCCTGCACCATCCTCGGCCTGGTGGAGCAAGGGCGAGCACTCCGCCGCGCCAGCGCGCGGCCTGGCGATCTGATCTGGGTCTCGGGCACGCTCGGCGACGCCGCGCTCGGGCTGCGGGTGCTCAAGGGCTTGGCCGCCACCGAGGACGAAGCCTACTACCTCGTCGAGCGCTACCGCCGGCCGGAGCCGCGCCTCGATCTCGGCCGCAAGCTGGTCGGGCTCGCCACGGCCGCGATCGACGTTTCCGACGGCCTGTTCGCCGATCTCGGCCACATCCTCGAGCAATCCGGGGTTGCCGGCCGGATCGAGACCGAGCGGCTGCCGCTTTCCGACATCGCCCACGGCCTCCCCGGCTGGCTCGAGGCGGCACTAGGCGGCGGCGACGACTACGAGCTCCTGTTCACCGCGCCGGCGAGCGCCACGGCGGCAATCGAGGCGCTGGAACCAGCGCTCGGGCACCGGCTGACCGCCATCGGCCGGATCGCCGAAGGCCAAGGGCTCAGCGTGGTCGACGCCACGGGCACGCCGTTGCCGGTGCAGGGCCTTGGCTGGCGGCACTTCTAGCGCCGGTGCCGTTCGGCTCGCCGCACCGGGGCCGATCGAGCGCGCCGCTCCGGCGCTCTTCCTGCTGTTCTGGTCGTCAGGCTTCGTTGCGGCCAAGCTCGGGCTCGAAGGTGCTGCACCGCTCACCTTCCTCGCCCTGCGCTTCGTCATCGTCACCGCCCTGATGCTCGCGATAGCACTGCTGCTGCGGGCCCCCTGGCCGCGCCGGCCCGCCGAGATCGGCCATGTCATGGTCGTCGGCCTGGTCATGCAGGCGCTCTATTTCAGCAGCGCCTATCTCGCCTTCGCGACCGGGGTGACGGCCGGGGGCCTCGCCCTCGTCGTCGGCATGCAGCCGGTGGTGACAGCCGTCCTCGCCACGCCGCTGCTCGGCGAGCGGGTCCGACCCTGGCAGGTCCTCGGCCTCGGCCTCGGCGTCGCGGGCGTCGGTTTGGTGCTGGGCGAGAAGCTCGCAGCCGGGCTCGGCACGCCCTTCGGCATCGCCCTCGCCGTCCTCGCCCTGTTCTCGATCACCGGCGGCACCCTCTACCAGAAGCGCTTCTGCCCGCGCTTCGACTTGTGGACCGGTGGCACGCTGCAATTTGCCGTGGCCGCTCTCGCCACCGGCCTCGCCGCCCTGCTGCTCGAAGACAACGCCGTCGCCTGGACGCCGTCCTTCATCGCCGCTTTGGCCTACCTCGTGCTGATCAATTCGATCATCGCCATCGCGCTACTCAACCTGATGCTGCGCCGCGGCGAGGCCAGCCGGGTGGCCTCGCTCTTCTTCCTGGTACCGCCGGGTGCCGCACTCGTCGCCTGGCTGGTGCTCGGCGAGACCCTGGGGGTCATGGCGCTCGTCGGCATGGCCGTCGCCACCCTCGGCACCACCCTGGTCATCCGCCGGCGCTCTTGAGCAGCTTGGCTGGCGCAGCTTGGCCTGGCGGTTCAGCTCAGCGCGTCGATCTCGCCGTCGTTGAGCTGCCCGGGTACCAGGGTCACCGGGATGCGGAACTTGTTCTGGCCGATATTCTTGATCAGATAGGTGACCAGCGGCCCCGGATCCTTGCCTTCCTCGGCGGTCGCCAGCACCAGGAGCGAGATCGACGGCTCCTCGCGCAACAGTTCGATCAGCTGCTCGGCGCGCTGCCCCTCGCGGATATGCACCGCCGGCATGCTGCCGGTCTGGGCGAACACTTCGGCGGCCAGCGTCTGCATGCGCCGCTCGGCGTCGAGCCGCGCCTCCTCTTCCATCACCCGGCCGACGCCGATCCAATGCTGGAACTCCACCGGCTCGATCACGTAGAGCAGCGCCACCCGCCCCCTGGTGTGCTGGGCGCGGCGGCAGGCGAAGCGCAAGGCGTTGTGCATCTCCTCGCTCTCGTCGACGACGACGAGGAACACCCGCTGCGCTGCTGCGGCCTCGGCCGGCGCCTCGTTCGGCGCGCCGGCGGATCTCGGGACGTCGCCGCCCGGCCCGGGCCGCTCGGGGTCCCCGGGCGGTTCGGGAGGCGCGCTTGGATCGGCGTTCATGCTTTGCATCGCGTCACTGCTTCTTGAAGATCGCGCCGGCGGCCCAGCCGGCGCCGATGGCGAGGATGACCGAGACGAGGCCGTAAAGTGCGGGGTTGGTCCGGGCCGCATCGTAGATTTCGGCCTCTAGCCCGACCTTCGAAATGACGAGCACGCTGGTTTGCGCGCCGACGACCACGCCGTCGCGCAGCTGTAGCACCTCGACCCGATAGTTGCCGGGCGGCACGTTGGCCGGAAAGCTCAATGTGGTGCGAAACAGGCGATCGCCCAGGAACCGCACCGGTGCCACGTCGATGGCGTAGAGCTCGTCGCGTGCCTTGTTGCGCACCAGCGCCTCGCGGAACGAGTCGACCTCCACCGCCGAGCGGCCGACCCCGTTCAGCGGCTGCAGCGCCAACTGCTCGGTGCCGATGTGAAACCGCGCCTGCTCGTCCGCGGCCATGATCCCGTTCAAGGGGCCGCTCGCGGCGACCGCATAGAACGCCGGCACCCCGGTGAAGGCCAACTCGTCGGTGTTCAACCAGACGAAGCCGACCCGCCGTTTGCGACGCACCGTGGCCTCGGTCTCCGGGCCGCGCACGACGACGACCACATCGCCGCCAGCCTCGTCGAGGGCGCCGAAGAGCAGCACGTTGCTGCCGGTGAAGGCGGTCGTGATGGCGATCAGATGATGCGAGAGGTCGGCGATGAAGCCGCTTGCGCGGGCAGCCGGGGATTGGGCCGTGACCACCAGGACCACGAGCAGGAGGCCGACCTTGAGGCTCACCGGCACCCCCTGCGGCAACTCCCGGGCAGCCTCAGCCATGCCACGTTCGCACGGTCCAGTTCCGCGATCGACATGCCTACCGGTCCCCCTGTTCCCCCAGAACCCGTCGGTGTTTCGCTCTAGCGTGGCCCGGCCGGCCCGAGCCCTGCCGGCGTGCGCAACCCGATGGCCGCCCGCCAGCTGCCCCGCTCGAGCCGGCGCAGTGCCAGGAGCGCACCCGTCACGATGCCGGCGACCGCGATGAACGAGCCCACCGCCAAAGTGGCAAGCCCTGTCATACCCTGACCGACGGTGCAACCCAAGGCCAGGATGCCGCCGAAGCCCATCAATACACCCCCGGAGACATGGCGGACCATGTCCTCGCCGGAGCGGAAGGTCTCGATCCTGAAGCGCCCGCCGAGGCTCGCGGAAAGGGCCGCACCGGCGATGGTGCCGAGCACCAGCGCTGCTCCGAAGCCAGGCCAGAGCCCGTTGCCGGTCATCGTCCAGAGCATCGCCCGGGCGGTCGGCGCGACATAGGCGAGCGAGACCACCGGCAAGGGCTCGAACGGATCGGCGAGCAGCCGGCCGGTCAACAGAAAGCCGAGGGCGACGAGCAGGCCGAGACCGAGGCCGAGCCCGAGATCGGGCCAGCTGCGGCGAAATCGGGCATCGATGAGCACGAACCACAGGAGGACCGCCGCGATGGCCAGGCCGAGCGCCAGATCGGCGACCGGTCGGGCGACCAGCCCGGTCACTGCGAGGACGGCGCCAAGGCTCTGGGTTGGCTGGTCCACCGTCCAGACCATGGCCTGGCGCAGCAGCTCGGCCGGCCAGACCAAAAGGCCGGCGAGCGTGGCAAAGGCGGCAAGCCCGAGCACCAGCACGACGACCAGCGCCTTGAGGCTGCCGCCGCCCAGCCGCACCAGATTGCGACTGGCGCAGCCCCCGGCCAGCACCATGCCGATACCGAATGCGACACCGCCGACGAAGCGGCCCAAAGGCTCGAGGCGCGGCGCCAGATAGAAGGTCTCGGCCAGCGGGACGATGCCGCTCGCGGCCAGGAACTGGGTCAGCAGCAAGGCGGTGGCAACGGCAAGACACCAGGTCCGGAGCCGCCGCCAGCTGCCGAACAGATAGGCGTCGCTGATCGCTCCCATGGTGCAGAAATGCGTGCGCTCGATCAGCCAGCCGGTGGCCAGGCCCAAACAACCGCCCGCCAAGGCCAACAGCAGCGCCGGCGGCAGCTCATGCATCTCCAACAGCGCCGACAAGGCTCCCCGCGGCCTCCGCTACCCCAGCGGCGGCCGGACCGCCGCTCGCTCTTTCTCGTCGAGACATGGGGTGTCGAAGGCGCGGTTCACAGGGCAGCCCGGGCCACCGGACGCGGCGGCCCGCAGCGCGCCCACCGTCGGCCGGCGACCCAAGCCCTCAGCCGGCGGTCTCGACGAGCAGCTGATCGAGATCGGGATCGACCGCGCCCGCGTCGCTGGCGAAGACGACCGGCGGGGGGATTGCGCCCTGGCCGTCCGCCGCATCCGCCTGGCCAGCCGCCACCGTGCCCGCCTGCGGGTCATCCAGGCCCTCGATGCGCTCGCTTTCGTCGAGCAGCGCGATCAGGTCGAGGGCGGCTTGGGGGTCATGGTCCGACCCGAGCGACGGGGCAGGCGGCTGGACCATCGCTTGCGGCTCGTTGGCCACCACCGGCACGATGTCGACGGCGAGGATCAGGTCGGCGAAGTCGTCACCGGCGCCGCGATGGCGCTCGCCGTCCTCGAAGGCGATCATCAGCCGGTCGTCGTCGGCACCGGCGATCGCCTGGATGTCGCCGCTGGTGTTGAGGCGGTTGCCGGGCGCCAGATCGTAGTCGAGTGCGAAGTGGAGGGCAGCGTCGAGCGGCAGCTCGCCGCCCGTAGCACCGGTAGCGACCAGCGTCGGCGGCGCACCCTGGTGAATCGAGGCCGGATCGCCGGCCGCGTCGAGCAGGGCGTAGGTCGTGGTTGAATCGTGACCGTCCAGCGGCAGCGGCCTCGTGGCCAGCAGCAAGCCGAGCTCGGTGCCGGCAGGCATGACGCCAAGCGGCAGCGCAACCGCGCCGGTCGAGCCCTCACCCATGCCGTCCATGTCGAGCACCGCGACGACGTCGGCGAAGGTGCCATCCTCGGCCACGGTGTAGGCGAAGAGCTGCTGGGCGAGGTCACTGTCGCTCGCGATAACGTCGACCGTCACCGTCGCCGCCTCGGTCAGGGTGAGCAGACCCGGCAGGATCGGCTTGACCAGCGCCTCGTCCAGAGGCCCGCCGTCGCCGCCAACCACCAGCAGCGGTGCGAGGTCGTCGAGCTTGTCGGCGGCGCCGGTGACCAGGCGCTGCGCCTCGCGCCAGGCGAGTTCGGCCGCCTGTCGGCCGAGATCCCGGCCGAACAGATCACCGTCGTCGAAGTGGATGCCGCCGAAGATTCGGCTGAGACCGGCTTCGTCGGCCGCATCGACGAACGTGTCCCAGCCGAGCGTCGTCGGCTCCACCGGAGTGGCTTCCGGCTCGAAGCGCGAGTGGCCCGGCGGGAACGTGATCTCGGCACCGAACTCCGGGCCGCCGCTGAACGCTTCGAGGATGAAGGCACCGGCAGCGGAGAAGCTGCTGTGACCCGACGTGTATTCGGGAAAGGGTGGTGACGCATCGCCGCCGGGCGGCTGGTAGGTCAAGAAGCGCGAGGCGAGCACTGTCTGGGTACCCTCACCGGTGCCGCCCCAGGCATCGATCACGAAGCCGGTCTCGCCGGTTTGCGAATCGACACCCTCCTCGCCGATCAGACCCAGCTGGCCAAGCATGCGCACGGCGCGCACCGGGCGGGCGTAGTCGTAGAACAGCTTGGCCTCCCAGGTGGCGATCCCCGCATCGAACCCGGCGTTGGCGAGCACCATGAACAACTTGGCGTCGGCATCCAGGTCGTGGCCGTCACGCGCCGAGATGTACTGGCCGAAGGTCATCCAGGTGCCGGGCGGAAAAGCGGTGCCGGGCCCATCCTCCCAGAACTCGGCGATCAGCTTCTGCTTGTCGGTGAGCCGGGCACTCGCCTCGACCACCCGCTCGGCCTGCGCGATGAAGCCCGGGTTGATGATCGTGCCGACAAGGTCGCGCGACACGGCGAGCTCGCTGCCATCGGCGAGGCGGATGGTCCGGCTTTCGATGTCGAGTTCGGCCTCGACGCCGGGCAGGAAGAACGGCTCGGGCGGCGGCGGGCGCAACGCGTCACCGCTCGGCAGCGCAAACGGCTCGACCTCGCCCCAATGCGGCGTCAGGTAGGTCTGGGCATCTTCGGCACGCTCAGGATCGATCGGCACCGCTTCCGGCGTCCAGCGCGCGATGTCCTCGACCGCGAGCGCGTTGGCATTCACCGGCGCGTAGCCGTTCGGATCGGCATACTCGTCAGTGCTGTTCGCCCCATCCGCCGCCCGCGTCTCGAGCAGGGCCGCCGCGACTTCGCGACCGATGTCGGCACCGACGAGCGAAGCGGCGTCGCCGCCGCTCGGCAGCAGTGCCGGGTCGTACCCCAGAGCCTCGACCAGGGTCCGGGCGAACGACTCGGCATGGTCCGGGAAGAGCGCCACCAGGACATCGTGGGCAGCATGGCTCATCGCCACCGTCTTGATGGCGTCCGTCCGATACTCGGCCGGTTGCTGCAGGGAGTCGCCGATGCTGGTCGCGACGGCGTGCGGATCGAACTGCGCCCAGGCGTCGTAGATCGCCGTATGGGTGAGCGCATAGGCGCGCGACGCGATCGTCGGTCCGCTGCGCTCAATGGTCACCGCCTCCTGCACCGCGCGGTCCCAGATGACCGAGACCGTGGGACGGTACGGTTCGACGGCGACGACTTGAGTGAAGGGATCGAGGCGAAAGCCGACGTCAGGCAAGGCAAATCCTCCTGCTGGCCGTCACTCCTCTCGAGTGAGCGGCAGGTTTGGCGGATGTGCCTCTGGGTGCCTGTTGTAAGTTTCGCGCTCGCTCCACGTCGCTGGGTCGCAAGCTAGGCGAACCGAGCCGCCGCCGACTGTGACGGTTGCTACAAACTGTCCCGGCACAAGCGCGCCACCGGCGGTGCCGCCGGCGCCGGGCAGCGGGCGGAGGCAGCAGTGGGGATGGTCGGTAACCCCGGTGCCGTCGTCGCCGAGCAAATGGTCCGGCATGATCCGGGTCTGGGCCGTAACGTCGGCGAGCGGCAGGAATCGTAGTGGCCCGCAGCCGCGCACCGACGGCCGGCGACCCTGTGCTTCAGCCGCCGGCCTCGACGACCAGCTGATCGAGATCGGCCGCGCCCGGGGCGAATCGCGACGTCGCAGCGTCCGGGCCAGCGGTCGGCAAAGGTCGTTCGCTGCGATCGCCGAGCTTGATCGAGCGGCCGGGGAGGATGATCCTGCCTCGACCCACCGGGATCTTGCCGTGGCCGCGGTTTCAGCGATTACGCGCGGCGGGCGACTGCGAGGGGCGCCAGCGGTCGATAGAACAGTCAGTTGTCGCCGATCTTCCCGGATCGTTTATTTCGGGTCGGGATTGCTGTAGGGTTGAGGGTGCCGGTGTGAAGGAGAGGCCCTTGGCCGAGGTGACCCTGGACTGCCTCGGCGAGCAGCTGCGGCGGATGCTCGACGAGCAGCGGGCGATGCGTGACCAGCTGAGCAGCGTGCACGAGCGTCTCGACGGCATGCAGGAGCGGGGCGAGTTGACGGCGCGCGCCATCGAAGCGACGCGGCAG
>CAZNWE010000006.1:84766-87195 GCA_964576715.1 uncultured Geminicoccaceae bacterium
CGGCATGCAGGAGCGGGGCGAGTTGACGGCGCGCGCCATCGAAGCGACGCGGCAGCAAGTCCTGGCACAGCTGGAGCTCGCGAAGATCGAGCTCTTGGAGGTGATCACCGTGGAAACCAGGAGCGAGTCGATCGGCACACGCACACGCATCGAGCAGCAGCTCGATCAGCTGCGGGGCCAACTCGATGCGCTGGCACAGCGGGTCGAGGCGATCGAGAAGGGCCGCTGAGCAAAGTCCCCGTGGACGGTCCGAGCCGACCTTGCAAGCGGCGACGCGATCCGCCGTTATGTCCGGCAAACAGCACCTACCGCCTTCATCCCCCTCGTGCATCGTCTGTTCGGCTTGTTCCGACGAACGTTATAAGAACAGACCCGCCAAACGGATGGTCCGGTTTCTTGGGCGCAGGTCAGAAGAGCGAGACGCAGCCGCGGTTGGTGATGGGGACGTGTGCGATGACGGCGCGGACAAGTTACAAGGGTCATCCCGCCCACATTTCCTGCCCTCGCTCTACTCCGCGGCCATGGCTTTCCTGATCTTGGGCACGCGGTTGCTGGTTTGCAGGCGGAATTCTTCGGGCATGCCGCGGCCGAGCAGGGGGCGGAGGTACATGTGGAACTGGTCGGTGACGCCGGTGCCGGCCTCGTCGATGAAGTGGGCCGGCATGGTGCGGGTCTTGGCGGCGACGTCGGTCAGTGGCACGAGGTCGTAGTCGACCTGGTAGTTGCCGACGCGCTGGATGGTGACAGAGCCGTCGGTGTCACCCCAAAGGGCGTATTTGACGGCTTTCTCGCCGACCTCGCGGGCTTCGCGCTGGTCGATGTCGGAGGTGCAGCCGACGAAGGAGCGCTGCATGTAGCCGAAGGTGTCGGCGCGGACGCGTTTGATGTCGAGCTTGTCCTTGACCAGGTCGGCGAGGCGGTCGGCTAGCGCCCCGGTGCCGGAGAGCTGCAGGTTGCCGTGGGCATCGGCGGCCAAGGCTCGACCGAGCTTGCCGATGATCGGTGTGCCGGTGCCGTCATGAATGCCTTCCGACACGGCGACGATGCAGCGGCCGTGGCGCTCGTGGGTTTCCTTGACGGCGGTCAGGAAGCGGTCGGGGTCGAAGGCGCGCTCTGGCAGGTAGATGAGGTGCGGGCCGTCGTCGGGAAACTTCTTGCCCAGGGCCGAGGCGGCGGTGAGGAAGCCCGCGTTCCGGCCCATGACGACCGCGATGTAGACGCCGGGCAGCGCCTTGTTGTCGAGATTGATGCCCATGAAGGCTTGCGCCACGAAGCGAGCGGCGGACGGGTAGCCCGGCGTGTGGTCGTTCTTGACGATATCGTTGTCGATGGTCTTGGGGATGTGGATCGAGCGCAACGGGTAGCCGGCGGAGGCGGCCTCCTCGGCGACGATGCGCACGGTGTCCGAGCTGTCGTTGCCGCCGACATAGAAGAAATAGTTGATCTCGTGCGCCTTCAGGGTCTCGAAGATTTCGTGGCAGTAGGCGCGGTCGGGCTTGTCGCGGGTCGAGCCCAGGGCCGAGGAGGGCGTTTCGGCGACGAGCTCCAGGTTCTGGGTGGTTTCCTGCGTCAGGTCGAGGAACTCCTCGTCGACGATGCCACGGACCCCGTGCAGGGCGCCGTAGATGCGCTCGATCTGCGGGAATTTCCGGCATTCGAGGACGACGCCGATCACACTCTGATTGATGACGGCGGTCGGCCCGCCGCCCTGGGCGACGAGGGCTTTGTTCTGCAAGGGACGACTCCGGGCTGCTGCGTTGGTCTCGGAGGATGGGGCCACTTGCCGCGCGGGTTGTCAATTGCGGCGACGAAGCGATGCCGCAGCTTTCGTCACCGCCGCCAGATCTCGTTGTCGATCTCGCCGGTCAGCTCCGGGTAGTCGTCGACGTGGAAGACCGGCTCCTGGCCGGCCTCGCGCTGCGCGAAGTAGTCCCTGGTCAGCTTCACGACGGTGCCCGAAAGCAGCACGATGGCGATCAGGTTGATCGTCGCCATCAGCCCCATCGACGCATCCGCCGCGTTGAACACGGTGGCCACCGTCTGCACCGCCCCCCAGACGACCATCAGGAGCACCAGCGACCGCAGCACCGTGAGCCCGGTCTTGTTGGCCATGCCGAGATAGGTGAGCGCGTTCTCGGCATAGGAGTAGTTGCCGATGATCGAGGTGAAGGCGAAGAAGAAGATGGCGATCGCGACGAAGGTGCCGCCGAAGAAGCCGATATGGGTGTCGAGTGCGGCCTGGGTGAGCGGCGTCCCGGTCACGCCGGATCCCGGATCGAGCGTGCCGGAAAGCAGGATCAAGAGGGCGGTCGCCGTGCAGACCAGGATGGTGTCGATGAACACGCCCAAGGCCTGGACGAAGCCCTGGCTCGAGGGATGGTGCGGCTGCGGCACCGCGCAGGCGGCGATGTTGGGTGCCGAGCCCATGC